>DATMEX010000026.1:0-68598 GCA_035556455.1 Pseudolabrys sp. | reverse complement strand
CGCACTTCCGGCGGCCGGTCAGCGGCCGGCCCTTTCGGGACACAGCCTCCGGCAGGCTTTCGCCCGCCTTCACCGAACCCCCGTCCAGCCATTGAAGGCAGAGCCCCGTAGTGGGCCCGGACGGCTACCCGCGGCCTCCCGGGTGCGGGGTTACGAGCCCCGCCCGCAGGCGCCACACCCTGCTCCGTCATCAAGACGTCTCTAGATGACGTCCCCGGCCGAGCAGGACGGATGAACGCTATCCTATGATAGGAATAACAGTCAAGGACTATTTTCTAGCCGGCGAGGTTTACTCCGTTCGTCCCCGCGAAAGCGGGGACCCAGACTTTGCGGCATCAGAAAAGAAAGACTGGGCCCCCGCTTTCGCGGGGGCGAACGGAGTTTGTCAGCCCGGAATCCATACGCCGCAGCGCCGGGGATATGGATTCCGGGCTCGCCACTGCGTGGCGCCCCGGAATGACGGAGCCCCCGTAGCCCGGGTGGAGCGAAGCGCAACCCGGGAATGGATCAATCCGTCGCCCCCGGATTTCGCTGCGCTTCATCCGGGCTACAAGGGCGACTACCCCTCGATGCGCGAGAAGTCGGCGACAGCGCGGGTGGCTTCGCGGATTTCGTTGAGCAAGGTCAGGCGGTTGGCGCGCACCGCCTTGTCGTCGTCATTGACCTTGACCTTGTCGAAGAAGGCATCGACGGCCGGACGCAATTTCGCAATCGCGCTCATGGCAGCGGCAAAATCCTCCTTCGCGACTGCGGCCGCAGCTTCGGACTTGGCGGCGGCAACGGCAGCGCCGAGCGCTTTTTCTTCCGGCGCCTTGAGCAAGGACGCATCGACCGCACCGCTATAGGTGCGCTTGTCCTTCTTCTCCTCGATGCCGAGGATGTTCGAGGCGCGCTTGACGCCGGCGAGCAGATTCTTGCCGTCGTCGGTTTCGAGGAAGGCGCCGAGCGCCTCGACGCGGCGCACGACCATCAACAGATCGTCCTGGCCTTCCAATGCAAACACCGCATCGACGAGATCGTGCCGGGCGCCCTGCTCGCGCAACTGCACCTTGAGGCGATCGGCGAAGAAGGCGATGAGATCGCGCGTCGGCCCGACGAAGGAGTGCGCCTCGATCAGCTTCGGCGACACAACGCTGCGCTCCTTGGCCGACACCAGCACTTCGAGCTTCATCGCCAGCTCGATATCGGTGGCGCTGATATTGGCGATGTCGTCATGGATCGGATGCAGCGCGGCGAAGGCCGAGGCCAGCGCCTCGTCGCGCGCCACCGCGCCGAAGTGACGCCACAGCAGACGATGCAGCGGCAGGCGGAGCTGATTGTCGATGATGATGCGGATGACGCCGAGCGCGGCGCGGCGCAGCGCATAAGGATCCTTCGAGCCGGTCGGCTTCTCGTCGATCGACCAGAAGCCGACAAGCGTATCGATCTTGTCGGCGAGCGCCACCGCGATCGACACCGGATCGGCCGGCACCAGATCCTCCGGGCCCTTCGGCCGGTAGTGATCCTCGATCGCATGGGCGACGGCTTCGTCCTCGTTCTGCGCCTCGGCGTAGTAGCGGCCCATCAGGCCCTGCAATTCGGGGAATTCGCCGACCACTTCGGTGAGCAGATCCGCCTTGCAGAGCTGCGCCGCACGTTCGGCCTTCGCCGCATCGGCGCCGACGAGAGGCGCGAGCTGCCCGGCGAGCGAGACGATGCGCGCAATACGCTCGGCCTGGGTGCCGAGCTTTTCGTGGAACACGATGGACTCGAATTTCGGCAGGCGATCTTCGAGCTTGGTCTTGAGATCGGTCTCGTAGAAGAACTTGGCATCCGACAGGCGCGCGCGGATGACGCGCTCATTGCCGGCGACGATGGCCTTGCCGCCGTCGGTCGCTTCGATGTTGGCGACGAGGATGAACTTGTTGACCAGCTTGCTCGACGACGGATCGCGCAGCACGAAACATTTCTGGTTGGCGCGGATGGTCGAGCGGATGACTTCGCCGGGGATGTTGAGGAAGTCCTTGTCGAAGGAGCCCATCAGCGGCACCGGCCATTCGACGAGGCCGGCGACTTCGGCGGTGAGGCCTTCGTCCTCGACGAGTTCGTGACCCTGCGCGAAAGCGAGGTTCTTCGCGTCGGTGCGGATGATGTCCATGCGCCGCGCCGGATCGAGCACGACCTTGGCTTTCTCCAGCGCCGCGACGTAATCGTCGAAGCGCCGCACCTTGAACGACGCGGGCGCCATGAAGCGATGGCCGCGCGTTTCGTTGCCGGCCTTGATGCCGCCGATGTCGAACGCGAGCACCACCGGGTCCTCGGTCTCGGGGCCGAAGGTGGCGATGATGGAATGCAGCGGCCGCACCCAGGTCAGCGCGCCGGACTTGGCGGAATCCGCGCCCCAGCGCATCTGCTTCGGCCACGGGAAAGTGCGAACGATCTCCGGGATCATCTCGGCGATGACTTCGGTGGCGTCGCGGCCCTTTTTCTCGGTGATGGCGACATAGAAGTCGCCCTTCTTGTCGGCCTGCACCTTGGCCTGGTCGATCGAGGTGAGCCCGGCGGCCTTCATGAAGCCGGCGATGGCCTGCTCCGGTGCGCCCACTTTCGGGCCCTTGCGCTCTTCCTTGAGGTCGGGCTGGCGCGCCGGCACGCCCTGCACGGTGAGCGCCAGACGCCGCGGCGTGGCGAAAGCCTTGGCGCCCTCATAGACGAGACCTGCCGCGACCAGCCGGTCCGTGACCACCTTTTTCAGGTCATCGGCGGCCCGCGCCTGCATGCGCGCGGGAATTTCTTCGGAGAACAGTTCGAGCAGAAGGTCGGGCATTTTGGGCCGTCGCGAAGGCTGGATTGGGAGCGTCCGCAGGTAGCAGGGAGCGGCCGGATTGTCACCTGCCGCCCCGCCCGGCGATGAATCGAAACGGCCGGAAGCATTCTGCCCCCGACCGTCTCTCGCCAGAACTCATCGCCCGCGAACTCAGGGCACGTCCAGATAAACGCGGTTGGCCTGCTGCGGATCGCGCACCACCCGCACCTGCGCCCGCCGGCCTTTGCTCTTCAGGGCGCGCGCCTGCGCGACCGCGACATGAAAGGCTTCCATCTCCGTCCAGAAGCGCCCGTATTCCACCGACTGCGACCGCACCACCCAGGCATTGCCTTCACGTACAACTTCAAACCAGGTCGCCCTCATTACTCTGTCGTCTCGTCAGCTTCGTCGTGCAGCCCCCGGTTTGCGACGACACAACGAACAGCGCACCGTCACCGTTCCGGTGCGGGCCAGCGCTTGGTGAATGTTTCGATAATGCCGTAGGCGGCCTGTCCGCGCCGGGATTGCTCCCGAGAACGCTTCGAACCGGCGGTGGGGAAGGCGCGATCAGGCTTTGATGTCGGCGATGCGCGCCACGGTCGCGAAGCGGTCGGCGAGTTCGGCCAGGGCCGTGCGGTGTATCTGGTCGGCCGGCAGATCGGCGCCGCCGAGCGGATCGGGCAAAGGCCGTGTCGCCGTCGCGTCGGCGAGCACGGTGACGCTGTAGCCGTGGTCGAGCGCCGACCGCGTGGTCGCGCTGACGCACATATGCGTCATGAACCCGGCGACGATCAAACTCTTGCGGCCGGTCGCCTGAAGTTTCGCATCGAGATCGGTCTTGGCGAAGGAATTCGGCAGCGGCTTTTCGACGACCGCTTCCGAACCGGTGGGGGCGGCCTGCGCAGCGAACCGGAAATTCTCGCTGTCCGGATCGAACAGCCCGCCGGGACGGCCGCGCTGGGCGACGTGAATGACCGGCGCGCCGGCCGCGCGCGCCGCCTTGAGCAGATCGGCAATGTGCGCCAGCGCGGCATCGACGCCGGCGAGCGGCAGACGGCCGCTGACATATTCGTTCTGCGCGTCGATGATCACCACCGCCGCCTCGGACAAACGGGCGACGGACGGCGTAACGCCGGCCAACTGCAAAAGTGTCTTCGCGCCGCTCATTGTGCCCCACCGGCTTCGGTCTTCAACCAAGCTTGCCCGCATTCCTTGGCGAGTTCGCGCACGCGCAGGATATAGCTCTGGCGTTCGGTGACCGAGATGACGCCGCGGGCGTCGAGCAGGTTGAAAACGTGGCTCGCCTTGATGCACTGGTCGTAGGCCGGCAAGGCCATGCCATGATGCGTGCGCTCGGCGTTGTAGCCGGCGTCGAGATATTTCTTGCAGGCCGCTTCGGCCATTTTGAACTGCTCGAACAGCATGCCGGTGTCGGCGACTTCGAAATTGTGCTTCGAATATTCGCGCTCGGCCTGCAGGAAGACGTCGCCGTAGGTGACTCGTCTGTCGCCGTCGAGGCCATTGAAGTTGAGATCGTAGACGCGATCGACGCCCTGCACATACATGGCGAGGCGCTCGAGACCGTAAGTCAGTTCGCCGGCGACCGGCGCGCACTCGACGCCGGCGACCTGCTGGAAGTAGGTGAACTGCGACACTTCCATGCCGTCGCACCAGCATTCCCAGCCGAGACCCCAGGCGCCCAAGGTCGGGCTTTCCCAGTCGTCCTCGACAAAGCGGATGTCGTGCAGGTCGGAGGCGATGCCGATCACTTTCAGCGAGTCGAGATAGAGCTGCTGGATGTTCGGCGGCGACGGCTTCAGGATCACCTGGAATTGATAATAGTGCTGCAGCCGGTTCGGATTCTCGCCATAGCGGCCGTCCTTGGGCCGGCGCGAGGGCTGCACATAGGCGGCGTTCCAGGGCCTCGGGCCCAGCGCGCGCAAGGTGGTGGCCGGGTGGAAGGTGCCGGCGCCGACTTCCATGTCATAGGGCTGGAGAATGACGCAGCCCTGGCCGGCCCAGAATTCCTGCAGCGCCAGGATCAGGCCCTGGAATGAGCGCGACGGGTCGAGATTGGCTTGCGCAGCGGGCATGGAACGTTCGGGCCTGTCAGGGGTTTTCCGGCGGCCGTTTGTTACTGATTTCAAAGGGTAACGGCGCGGCGGGACCCTATCGGCGGCCCCAATTGGGGTCAAGCTGCCGGACAAGCCTCCGTCACAAGAGGCCGGATCGAGACAGTTGTAACCTATACCTTCAGCTTATCTTGAAACCGGCCCGATAAAGACACAACTGAGACAGGCTGAAGAAAAGGTTGCAGGGATATTCAATGCTGACTTTTCAGGTCATCGGGATGGTGTTTCTGGCGCTGTTCTTCGGCGCACTCGTCACCGGCAGCCCGGGCACGGCGCGCTGACGCGCCGGCTCATCCAGCCCTCATACCCGCCCTTACTCAATCTCAATTGCCGATCGCTTAGGGCCGATACTCGCCGGTCACAGGATCGCGCCGCAAGGTCGGGCGATTCTCGCGATCCTTGATGCGCACCCGCACACGGCGCTGCGCCTCGAGTTCGTCGTTGATGCGGCGGGCTTCCTTGACCGCCCACTGCACGACCATCGCACCGCCTACGGCGGCAAGCGTCCACTTCACCAGAGGCGAAAACAGAATCGCGGGCATGTCGGCTCCTGGGGTTCGATCCGGCGATGGTCCGGAACAATCTGGGCTATTTCGCGACGGGAAACGCGCGCAATTACAGCCCGTAGCGCGACCATAACGCACGCTCTTCCAGCGCGGTCATGAGATCGTCGGCGAAGCCGCCGCGGCCGCGCACCATGTCGGGCAAACGCGAGCCCATCAGCCGGCGGCCGAGGAAGCCGCGTTCCGTGGCGATGACCGGGGTGCGCACCTTGTCGCCATAGCGCTCGCGCAGCACCGAGCGCAGTTCGCCGCGGCTGTCGGCAAGGCCGAGATCGATGGCCTTGTCGGCGGTCCAGAACTCGCCGGAGAACAACACCTTGTCGTCACCCTTGAGCTTGGTCCCGCGGCGCTTCTTCACCAGTTCGATGAAGTGGGCATGGATGTCGGCCTGGATCGCCTTGATGCGCGCGACGTCCTCGGGGTTTTCCTCGCGGAACGGATCGAGCATCGCCTTGCGCTCGCCCGACGTATAGATGCGGCGCTCGACGCCGATCTTCTTCATCAGCTCCTGAAAGCCGAACGAGCCGCCGATGACGCCGATCGAGCCGACGATGGAATAGTCGTCGCAGATGATCTCATCGGCGGCGCAGGCCAGCATGTAGCCGCCCGAAGCGCCCGCATCCTCGATGAAGGCGAGGACCGGGAGCTTCTTCTCCTCGGCAAGCTGGCGGATGCGGCGGAAGATCAGGTGCGACTGCGTCGGCGAGCCGCCCGGCGAATTGATCACCAGCGCCACCGCCCGCGCGCGCGGCACGGCAAAGGCGCGATCGAGGGTGCGCGTCAGGCCGGCCAAGGTCAGGCCCGGCCGCAGCGGCGAACTCACGCCGATCATGCCGGACAGCCGCACCACCGGCACGACCGGGCTGTCCGAGCGGAACCGGGCCGGAATCAAAGCGTTAAAGGGGGCGAGCAGCGTTTCGACGAATGAGGCCATGGCATTAGTTACCCAGCCAGAGGCCGCTTAGTCAAAGCGCAGCAGAGGCAGACGAACGGTACTCAGGTAAGAGCGCGCATGGACGACTGCGACATTCGCAGGAGTTGCCATCACCGAAAGTTGCGCGTTTTTTACTATAAGATGATTTGTGCACTGCGATACACGGATTTAACTTCAGGTGGCTGGGAAAGAGGGAGCAAACAAAAATGGATCCGAAGCTCGCCATTCTATTCCTGCTGATCGGCGCCGTGACGACCTTGTCGGCTTTCGCCGATGGCACCTTCGATCGCGTTCGCGGGCAAATCCGCGGCGACCGGCGCCGCTAGCGGGTGAGCGCGAGGGGATTTGCCTCGCGCAGCACCGCCTCGGCGGCAACTGAGGGCTTGCCGCCCTCCTCATTCAGCACCAGCGGCGGCGGATCAGGTAGCCGCCCCGCTCCGCCCTTGACCGCTCGCACCAGCACGCGAATGGCCTGCGCGCCGGGCCGTGGCATGACGTCCATGACGACGACATCGCCAAAGGCCGGCGTCAGCGCCGCGAGCACAGCATCGCGCGCGGCCGCGCGCCAGATCAGGGTCACCGTGCCGCGCGGCTTTAAGACCCACGCCGCGCTCGCCAGCCATCGCTTCAACACGTCGCCATCCGCCACATGCGCCAGCCGCCGCCCCGCGTCGGGCGAACTCTGCTGGGTGGCGGGATCGTTGAAGGGCGGATTCATCAGCACATGATCGGCGCTGGCCTCCTTGAGGCCGAGCGCCGCGACATCCTCGACATTGCCGGCCATGACCTGAACGCGATCGGCCATGCCGTTGCGGCGGGCGTTCTCGCGCGCCAGCGCAGCGAGGGCCGGATCGATCTCGATCAGGCTCACACGCAGCCCCGGCACGCGCCATGCCAGCGCCAGCCCGGCCCCGCCAACGCCGGCGCCGAAGTCGAACGCGTGCTCGCCGGCATGGCCGCCTGTCGCCGCCGCCAGCAGAATGGCGTCATGGCCGACGCGATGGCCGCGTTTGGGCTGCAGCAGCCGCAGCCGGCCGCCGAGCACGGCGTCGTCGGTGGTTTCGATTGCGGCGCTCATATCGCTTACGGGTTATGCGGACGCAATTCGTGGGCGAGCCCGGCGTCCATGAGCAGCCGGCGCGCGGCGTCGAACTCGTCGTCCGCCACCAGCACGCGGCGCGGCAGCACGCCGAGCGAGCCTTCGAGCACGCTCATGTTCTGGTCGAGCACCATGTGGCCAATGTCAGCGCCATCGAGCAGCGCGGTCACGACGGAAACCAGCACGGCGTCGTTGGTGCGGAGAATTTCTTTCATCGTCAAAGGTCCGCGCGGCGCCGCTCATCACCCGGCGCGCGGTGATTGAGATAGGCCAGCAGCTTCATCTCGCGGCGGCCGCGCGAGACGGTGTCGAGCACGAGGCCGACGGCAATCGACAGGAAGGCAAGGAGCATCAGACCCATCGCCAGGATGGCGGTCGGCAGCCGCGGCACCAGATGGGTTTCGAGGAAGGTGATGACGATCGGGATCGCGAGGCCGACCGAAATCAGCGCCAGTACGGCACCGGCGGCGCCAAAGAACGCAAACGGCCGTTCGCTCCGATAAAGCTGCACGATGGTCCACAGAATGCGGAAGCCATCGCGCCAGGTATTGAGCTTGGAGGTCGAGCCTTCCGGCCGCGCGTAATAAGGCGTTTCGACTTCGGCGGCCGCAAGGCCGAGTTCAAGCGCGTGCACCGTCAGTTCGGTTTCGATCTCGAAGCCGCCGGACAGCATCGGGAACGATTTGACGAAGCGGCGCGAGAACACCCGGTAGCCCGACAGCATGTCATTGAAAGTCGGGCCGAACACGGTGGCGACGAAGGTTGTCAGCAGCCAGTTGCCGGTGCGGTGGCCGGCGCGATAGGCCGCCACTTCCTGGTCGATACGCTGGCCGACCACCATATCGAGGTGGTCGCGCAGCAAAAGGTCGATCATCTTCGGCGCGCTCGGCGCGTCATAGGTCGCATCGCCGTCGACCAGCACGTAGATATCGGCCTCGATGTCGCTGAACATGCGGCGCACCACGAAGCCCTTGCCCTGGTGCATCTCCTTGCGCACCACGGCGCCGGCGGCGCGCGCAATCGTCGCAGTATCGTCGGTCGAATTGTTGTCGAAGACGTAGATGACGGCGTCCGGCAGGGCCGCCTGGAAATCAGCCACCACCTTGGCGATGGCCGCCGCTTCGTTGTAACAGGGCACAAGCACGGCGACCCGAAGGGCCTGCCGCGCCCCGGTATCCCCGGTCACGGTACCGTCCGTGCGTTCGTCCATTGCCGCCCCTGCTCCCGACCTCGTGACTCGGCGAGGTCTTGCTGCTTTAGCACAGCGTTTCTATGCTCGCCTTTGCCCGTCGTCGAGGGCCGGAAATTCCGCCCTAAGTGCCTCAAGGAGAATGCGTCTTGGCCGTTGTGGTCCCCTTTGAAAATCCGCAGGGCTCGATCGAGCGGCTGGTCAAGCAGCTCGCCCCGGCGATGGAACGCGTCAACGCCACGATTCTCGACCGTACCGGCTCCGACGTCACCATGATCCCCGAGGTGGCCAACCACCTGATTTCGTCCGGCGGCAAGCGCCTGCGGCCGATGCTGACCTTGGCCATGGCGCAGCTCACCGGCTACAGCGGCGACGGCCACATCAAGCTCGCCGCAGCCGTGGAATTCATGCACACCGCGACGCTGCTGCACGACGACGTCGTCGATCAGAGCGACATGCGCCGCGGCAAGCAGGCCGCGCGGATGCTGTGGGGCAACGAGGCCAGCGTGCTGGTCGGCGACTTCCTGCTCGGCCAAGCCTTCAAGATGATGGTCGAGGTCGGCAACCTCACGGCGCTCGACATTCTCTCCTCGGCCGCGGCGGTGATCGCCGAGGGCGAGGTGATGCAGCTTGGCGCCGCCAAGAACACCGCCACCAACGAAGACGAATACATGGCCGTGATCCGCGGCAAGACCGCCGAACTGTTCGCGGCGGCCTGCGAGGTCGGCCCGGTGCTGGCCGGCCGCGACAAGGCGGCGATCGCCGCCTGCCGCTCCTACGGCATGAATCTCGGCATCGCCTTCCAGCTCGTCGATGACGCGCTCGACTACGGCGGCAAGTCGGCCAAGCTCGGCAAGAATGTCGGCGACGATTTCCGCGAGGGCAAGATCACGCTGCCGGTGGTGCTGTCGTTCCGCCGCGGCTCGGACAGCGAACGCGCCTTCTGGAATCGCACGCTCGGCGAAGGCAAGGTCGAGGACGGCGATCTTGATCACGCCATCGGCCTGATGACCAAGCATCACGCCATCGAGGATACGCTCGGCCGCGCCCGGCACTACGGCGCGATCGCCACCGAAGCGCTGGCCTTGGTGCCGGACTGCGAGATCAAGACGGCGCTGGAAGAGACGGTCGCGTTCTGCATCGCGCGGGCGTATTGAGCCGTCGGAGACTTCTCACCTTAAGCGCGGCAAACTTGGCGCGCTCCCTCTCCCCTGTGGGGAGAGGGCTGGGGTGAGGGGGTATGTGAGCTCGATAGTTCGTAACCCCTCACCCGACCGCCTTACGGCGGTCGACCTCTCCCTATGGGAGAGGTGAAGGAGCAACTACTTCGTGATCGTAAAGCCGGTCTCGGGCTGGCGCAGCAGTTGCGAGCGGATGAACGGATCGGGATCCTGGCCGATAAAGCGGCTGCCGTAATAAACCGGCGGCGCGCAGCCATTGGGCCGCGGTTCGCCATTGAACCAGATGCCGCGGAAGGTCGGACCGCCGACATTGTCCTGACAAACGGACCGGGCGACCTTTGTCTTCTTCTTGGCCTTGGCCGCGAAAGCCGGTTCGGCAACCGAGGCGCCGAACACGGCAAGACCTGTCGCAACAATCGCCAGCCATCGCCAGTTCATGGAAATTCTCCGTTAGGAACGCCGCCGCTGTACCGGCAAATCACGCAGGCGGCAACAGTTCCCGGCAAAGGCGAGGAATTCAAGGCATCACTTGCCATTGAGAATCGTCGCCGCCGCCCACCAGCCCGGATACCGGGCGGTCAGAGCCACCTCGGCCGCTTTGGCCTCGGCCGCCTTGGCGAACAGCGCCAGGCAGGTGGCGCCCGAGCCCGACATGCGCGCCAACCGGACGCCCGGCTGGGCTTCAAGTGCCTTGAGCACGTCACCGATCACCGGCGCGCAGAAGATGGCTGGCGCCGTCAGATCGTTGCCGTGCCGGCGCAGATAATCGATGAGCCCTTCGGCGTCGCGCGGAACGATGCCGAGCGGGCCGCTGTCCTTCGGTGAACCGGATTTGGCCAGTGCGGCAAAGACGTCGCGGGTCGGCACGCCGACACGGGGATTGACCAGCAGCGCCGGCAGTTCCGGCAAAGGCAGCGGCGGCGACAGGCGCTCGCCGACGCCGGTCATGACGCAGGCGCGCGAGGCAAAGCACACCGGCACGTCGGCGCCGGTGCGCAACGCCGCGGTCATCAGCCGCGCATCGTCGAACGAGATGCCGTTGAGGCGCGCGGCGAGGCGCAAGGCCGCCGCCGCATCGGCCGAGCCGCCGCCGACGCCGCCCGCCACCGGAATATTTTTGTCGAGGCGGAAGCGCCCGCCCTTGAGGCCCGGCGCCAGCGCGGCGAGCGCATTGAACGCCTTGAGGACAAGATTATCGCTGGCTGCATCGATGGCGCCGGCAAAAGGCCCGGCGATGTCGAGCGACGTATGCGCGGCCGGCTCAAGCGTCAGCGTGTCGGCGAGATCGGCGAAGACGACGAGACTTTCGAGCTCGTGATAGCCGTCGGCGCGCCGCCCCACGATGCGCAGGGTCAGGTTGATCTTGGCGCGGGCGGTGTCGGTGAAAGGTGCAGGCAAGTCGAACACCCTTTTCGTCATGGCCGGGCATAGTCCGTCGAAGACGGGCGTAAACGCCCTTATGCCCGGCCATCCACGCCTTAGCCTAGCCCAAAGACGTGGATGCCCGGCACAAGGCCGGGCATGACGGAGTTAAATGTTCGCGGTAGGCGCAATATCACCCGCCATTGCCCGGCTTGGGCGCGGCCGGCTTGTCGGTCGAATTGGCCTGCGACGTCGTCTCGTCGGGCAGGCCGACGCGCAGCTTCTCCAGAATCTTCGGCAGCTCTTCCGGATCGGGCTTGAGGTCGCGGGCGTGATTCCACTGGAAGGTCGCTTCCAGCTTGCGGCCGACGCGCCAGTAGGCGTCGCCGAGGTGATCGTTGATGGTCGGATCCTCGGGCTTGAGGCCGATGGCGCGCTCGAGCTCCTTGGTCGCCTCCTCGTAATTGCCGAGGCGGTAATAGGCCCAGCCGAGCGAGTCGACGATGTAGCCATCGTCCGGCCGCTGCGCGACCGCCTTCTTGATCATCTCCATGCCCTGATCGAGGTTCACGCCCTGATCGATCCAGGAGTAGCCGAGATAATTGAGGACGTGCGGCTGATCGGGGAACAGCTCGAGCGCCTTCTTCAGATCGGCTTCCGCCTTCGGCCACTGCTTGGAGCGCTCGTAGCAGATGCCGCGGAAGTAGAAGACGGTCCAGTGGGCCTTGTCCGGCGTGCCGATCAGGTCGATCGCCTTCGAGTAGACGTCGCCGCATTCGGAGAACTTCTTGTGGCCGCGCAGCAGATTGCCGAGCGCAAGCGTCGCCTCGAGATCCTTCGGATCGTCCTTGATCAACTCCTCGAGGTGCTTCTGCGCTTCCTCGCTGCGCTCCAGCGCATCGAGATCGGCGGCCATCTGGATGGCGGCGTTCCGGTGCAGCGCCGAAGAATGCGGAATGCGCTCGTAGACCTTGATCGCCATGTCCGGCTTCTTCATCGCCTCGTAGAGATCGGCGAGCGACAGCAGCGCGAGTTCGTGCTGCGGCGTCAGATACAGCGACAGTTGCAGATAGACGAGGCCGAGGTCTTCGCCGCCGCGGCGGCCGAGCGAGGCACCGAGACCGTAAAGCGCTTCCGCCGCGCCGGCCTGGGCATTGGTGACCATCAGCGGAATGGTGCCGGCCTTCGTACCGGCCTTGGCGGTCGCCACGGCCGGTGCATCGCCCTCGTTCAGTTTGGCAATGGTCCTGGCGTCGGCGACGCCGTCGGCTTTCAGCCCGTGGCGCGACTGGAACTCACGCAGGGCGGTGACGGTCTGCGCGCCGAAGCGGCCATCGGCCGACAGACCGAGGCGCGTCTGCAAGGCGGTGACGTCGGCGCCGCTCATACCGCGCGACAACGTGCGGTCAGCGGCAAGCTGCGGTACGCTCGGCTTGGCATCAACCGGTTTCGCTTCAGCCGGCTTCGCTTCAGCCGCTTTGGGCGCGCCGGCATCCGCCGGCTTCAACTTGCCCATCGCCTGTATGATGAGGGGATGACGCGGCAGTATCTTGTCGAACGCGACATAGACCGCGAGTGCCTCTTCGGCGGATTTGTTGCGCGACAGCCAGCCGCCATAGGCCTCAACGACACGCAGGGCCGAGGAATCCAGCTTGTAGGCGCGCTCGAAACGCTTGCCCGCCTCTTTGGCATCGCCGGCGAAATCGAGAATGAGGCCGGCATGCAGATCCTTGAAGATGCCGTACCATTCGGGGCCGGTCAGGCGGTCGATCGTCGCCACCGCGCCCTTGGTATCGCCAGCGCCGGCCTGGCTCCAGGCCGACAGCAGCGCCGCCGTCAGATCGGTGATCGGGCCACGCACGGATTGCGCAAGGCTACGCCGCGCTGTGGCGAAATGACCGACCTTGAGATCGTGCACCCCGAGCACAAGCCGCGCCGCGCGGTCCGACTTATTGGTCTGGGCAACGCGTTCGGCGAACTTCACCGCCTCGCCGACGTCGCCGCCGACGAGCAGCGAAATGAAGGCGCGATCGAGCAGTTCGAGGTTCTTCGGGTCGCGCCGCAGCGCCGCGCGATAATAGGTGGCGGCGGCCAGCGCATCCTGCTGGCGGCCGGCATGGCGGGCGGCGAGATAGCTGCCGGAGGCGGTCAGTCCCGACAGATCGATCTGACCGGACGGCGCGGGCGGTCGCGAGGCCTGCGCGGTGGCCGAGGCCGGCACGGCAATAACAGAAGCAGCCGCAAAAGCAGCAACGGCGGCACCTGCCGCAACAGCCCGGAACCGGCTCGATGATTTCACTGGCATTGCTCCGATGAGCGGCCGCGCGAAACACCGCGCTGACTCGCTGAGGTCAGATTCAGAATGACCCTTTTGCGCCGCAACCGCAAGAATAGCCCAGTCGTACGCCAAGGGGCCCCCACCCCCAGCTTGAATGCCCCGGTGTGGCAGCAGCATGGCCGGCAGGCCTGATCTGACCTCACAACCGTACCGCCTGACCGTAAGAAAAGAGGGCCGATTCGGTGGCCTCATCGTGGCGCGTGATATTTATGCAACGTTTCCGCCAGTCGCGTTCCGATGCCGGCAGCACGCGGAGACCGCGCCCGCCCCGCTCTCTCGTCCAGACACCTCCGGAACCAGCGCCACTTTGCCGGGGGCAGACTTCCAGGCCGCAACGGTCGCCGGCCAACGCACGCTGTTGAAAGACCGGATGATCGTGCATGTTGACGCCGGCACAAGGGTCACCGACGTCCAATGCGCGCCATGTTATTCGATCTCCGGGCATTCCTCGGCAGTCCGCGGGGGCGCTGGCTGCGCGAACAACTCGCCGGCATTCTCGTCGCCCTGACCATCGTCGCGCTCCTGACCGTGCTTCTCGCGGCGGCCTTCGTGTGGCTGCCGATCCAGCATGTGACGATCGTCTACCTGATCCCGGTCATTATCGCGTCGTTGCGCTGGGGCGCGATACCCGCCGTTTTCGCCGGACTGTCGGGAATTGCGGGTGTCGCCTATTTCTTCTACGCGCCCTTCTTCGATCTGCGCGTTCAAAGTCCGGCCCAGATCGCGGATATCGTGCTGTTCATTGCAGTTGCGGCCATCACGGGGCGCATCGCCATCGCCGCTCGCGAGGCCAGGATCCGCGCCCAGGCTGAGAGCCTGCGCGACGCCTTGATCGGGTCGGTGTCGCACGGCCTGCGCACGCCGCTGGCGGCGATCACCGGCTCGGCATCCATCCTGGCTCAATCGCGCGAGATCGAAAAGGACGAGCACCTTGCCTCTCTGGTCCACGTCATTCGTGACGAGGCCGATCGGCTCAATGGCGACATCCAGAATTTGCTCGATGCCACGCGCATCAGCAGCGAAGGGCTGCGGCCCCGCATGGCGTGGGTCGACCCCGAAGATCTGATCAGCGGCGCCCTGTCCAGCAAACGCCGCGCGCTCGCCGAGCGCCCCGTCAACCTGTCGATCGCCGACGACCTGCCGCTGGCCTACATCGACGCCACCCTCATCCAGTCCGCGCTGGGTCAGATCATCGAGAATGCGATAAAATATTCTCCTGCCGGCTCGCCAATCGCAATCAAAGCCGAGCAGGCCGGCGCGGCGATCCGCATCGATGTCAGCGACCAGGGCGCGGGCGTAGCGAATGCCGAGCTCGAAAAGATATTTGAGCGCTTCTATCGCGGCGCGGCCCATGCCACGAATATACCCGGATCCGGGCTTGGCCTATGGATCGCCCGCGCGCTGATTGAAGCCTGCGGCGGCCGCATCCGCGCGCTTGTTCCCGATCATGGGACAGGAACGACTTTTCGTCTCGAACTTCCGGTGAAGACACAACCTGCCGCCGACGAGAATGCCGATGAATGACAGCCGCCCGTCCGTCCTGATCATCGATGACGATCCGCAGATCCGGCGCTTTCTACGCGCCGGCTTCGACATGGAGCACTTCGCGGTGCATGAGGAGCCGACCGGCCAGGGAGGGTTGCGCGCCGCCACCTTGCGCCGTTCCGATCTCATCGTGGTCGATCTCAATCTGCCCGACATCGACGGCAGCAACATCGTCGAGCGCCTGCGCGCCTGGTCGACGGTGCCGATCATCGTTCTGTCGGTGCGCGCCAGCGACGAGGACAAGGTCAAACTGCTCGAAAGCGGCGCCGACGATTACGTGGTCAAGCCGTTCAGCATGGTCGAACTGGTGGCGCGGGCGCGAGCGGCCATCCGCCGGCAAACGCGAACCGACCATGGCGAGATGGTCGTCAAGTCCGGCTCGCTCTCGATCGATCTGGCGAACCGGGCCGTATTCCTCGACGAAGAGCGCGTCACGCTGTCGCCCAAGGAGTATCGCCTGTTGCAGGTGCTTGCCCAGCACGCCGGCAACGTCGTGACGCACAACACCTTGATGAAAGAGGTGTGGGGCGTGCGCCACATCGACAACTCGCATTATCTGCGGATTCTCGTTCGCCGGCTGCGCGCCAAGATCGAAAAGAATCCGAAGCAGCCGCAGATCCTCATCAGCGAACTGGGCGTCGGCTACCGGCTGGCGAGCGGAAGCGAAGCCCGGTAACAGGGCCTGCCGAACCGCTGTTACGGAATTTTTACGCCCAGAGCCGACTTGCTCACCGCCGCGCTACGCCACCCTCGGTAGCGTCGAAGCACTCGTCTTTTGCGTGCGAATCCCCGCGCCACATGACGGGGAGGTTCGACCGTGCCGAATTCCGACCGCCCGCAGCTCATCCACTCCAAGAAGCATCCGCCGCGGACGCCGACAGACCAGGGCCGGATCGACAAGGAGCGCGCCCGGCTTTTCGAGCAGCTGATGCGGCTGCGCCAGATACAAGGCACATCCACCCCGGTCCTGGAGACGGCGCGCCTTCTGCTGACCAAGCAATGGATGAAAGCGGACTGGCGCGAGCGCGCGCGGTTGATCAAGGCCGCCGAATGGATGCTGAGCGTCGAGCTGCGCGGAACGCGTTCGCCGACGGCTCCGCCCCGGCCTCACATCCCCGAATAGTTCGGGCCGCCCGCGCCCTCCGGCGGCACCCAGGTGATGTTCTGGTTCGGGTCCTTGATGTCGCAGGTTTTGCAGTGGACGCAGTTCTGCGCGTTGATGACGAACTTGGGATTGCCCGCCTCTTCCACCCACTCATAAACGCCGGCCGGACAGTAACGCGATGACGGACCGGCGAACACGTCGTGCTCTGACGACTTCTGCAAGGCCATGTCCTTGACCTTGAGATGGGGCGGCTGGTCTTCCTCGTGATTGGTGTTCGACAGGAACACCGATGACAGACGATCGAAGGTCAGCTTGCCGTCCGGCTTGGGATAGTCGATGGGCTTGCTATCGGCCGCCGGCTCGAGCGTCGCAAAGTCAGGCTTGCCGTGCTTCTGCGTGCCGAACAGCGAGAAGCCGAGCGTGTTGGTCCACATGTCGAGACCGCCGAGAGCGATGCCGATATAGGTGCCGAACTTCGACCACAGCGGCTTGGCGTTGCGCACGCGCCAGAGGTCCTTGCCGATTTTGGAATCGCGCCAGCCGTTCTCGTAGTCGCTGAGTTCGTCATGCGCACGGCCCGCGGCGAGCGCGGCGCTCGCCGCTTCCGCTGCCATGATGCCGGACAGCACGGCGTTGTGGCTGCCCTTGATGCGTGGCACGTTGACGAGACCCGCGTCGCAGCCAATCAGCGCGCCGCCGGGAAAGGTCAGCTTCGGCACCGACTGGTAGCCGCCTTCGGTGATGGCGCGCGCGCCATAGGACAAACGCTTGCCGCCTTCGAAGGTGTCGCGCACCGCCGGATGCGTCTTGAAGCGCTGGAATTCCTCGAACGGCGACAGGTACGGGTTCTTGTAGTTGAGATGAACGACGAAGCCGACCGACACAAGATTGTCGTCGAAGTGATAGAGGAACGAGCCGCCGCCGGTCGAATTGTCGAGCGGCCAGCCGAAGGAATGCTGCACCAGACCCTTCTTGTGCTTGCCGGGCGCGACCTGCCACAGCTCCTTGAGGCCGATGCCGAATTTCTGCGGCTCGCGGCCGTCCTGCAGATTGAACTTCGCCAGCAGCTGCTTGCCGAGATTGCCGCGCGCGCCCTCCGCGAACAATGTGTACTTGGCGCGCAGCTCCATGCCGCGCGTGAAATTGGCGTTCGGCTCGCCGCTCTTGCCGATGCCCATGTCGCCGGTGGCGACGCCGACCACGGCGCCCTTGTCGTCGTACAGCACTTCGGCGGCGGCAAAGCCCGGATAGATCTCCACGCCGAGGCCTTCGGCCTTGGTGCCGAGCCAGCGGCACACATCGCCCAGCGAGACGATGTAGTTGCCGTGATTGTTCATCAGCGGCGGCATCATGATGTTCGGCAGGCGCACCGCGCCGCTATGGCCGAGCCAGTAGAAGCGATCGTCGGTGACCTTGGTCTTGATCGGCGTGTCTTCCGAGCGCCAGTCCGGCAGCAGGGCGTCGAGCCCGGACGGGTCGATCACCGCACCGGACAGGATGTGCGCGCCGACCTCGGAACCCTTCTCGACCACGACCACCGAGAGGTCGGCATTGATCTGCTTGAGGCGGATGGCCGCGGCGAGGCCGGCGGGGCCGGCGCCGACCACGACGACGTCGAACTCCATAGCTTCGCGGGCGGGCAGATCGGTCATCGAGGCCTCCTGAAATGGGCGAACGGCGCGAAAATCGCTGCCTCTGCCCCCGAAACGCAGTTCATAACGCTTCTATTGAACATTTTTGCACAGCGTGGGCAATCGCCCGGCCATACGATTTCGTTGTGCTAGAATAACCAGATGACGGAATTCCCCGACCTCAACGCGCGCGACCTGATCGAGTTCTATCTCGACGCCGGGGCCGATGCCTTTGTCGGCGAGGAGCCGGTGGACCGTTTTGCCGCGGTCGAGGCCCCGGCCCCGCCGAAAGCGCCCGACCGGCCCGCCCTCGTGCGCGAGGCCGCTCCGGTCGCCGCCGCTCCCGCGGCACGGCCGGCACCGCAAGCGCCCGACGAAGCCGCGAATGCGGCACGCGCGGCGGCCAGGAGCGCGGCGACGCTCGACGAGCTGCGCGCCATCCTGGAGAAGTTCGACGGCTGCGCGCTGAAGGCGACGGCGACGCGCACCGTGTTCGCCGACGGCAACCCGGAGGCGCGGATCATGCTGGTCGGCGAAGCGCCCGGCCGCGACGAGGATATCGAGGGCCTGCCCTTCGTCGGCCGCTCGGGCAAGCTGCTCGACCAGATGCTCAAGGCGATCGGGCTCGACCGCACCTCGGCCTACATCGCCAACATCGTGCCGTGGCGGCCGCCCGGCAATCGCGATCCGAGTCCGCATGAGTCGGCGGTCTGCCTGCCCTTCATCCTGCGACAGATCGAACTGGTCGATCCGGATGTCCTGGTCTGCCTCGGCAAGCCGTCGATGCAGACCTTGCTCGGACTGATGGAGCCGATCACGAAAGCGCGCGGCCGCTGGGTCACTTTCAACACCGGCAAGCGCGACATCAAGGCTATCGCCACCTTCCATCCGGCCTTCCTGCTGCGCTCGCCATTGCAGAAGCGCTTCGCCTGGCGCGATCTGCTGGCGATCAAGAAGGCGCTGGAGAACGGATAGCAGCGTGGCCTTTGTAGCCCGGATGAGCGTAGCGAAATCCGGGAACGGCGGACCCGGGTTTCGCTACGCTACACCCGGGCTACGAACCTAACGATACGCCACCAATACCGCCCCCGCCGCGATCAAGGCGACGCCGAGCCAATTCGGTCCCGACAGCCGTTCGCCCAGGAAGATGACGCCAAAGATCGCGACCAGCACCACGCTGAGCTTGTCGATCGGCGCGACCTTGGCCGCCTCCCCGATCTTGAGCGCGCGGAAGTAACAGATCCACGACGCGCCGGTCGCCAGCCCCGACAGCACGAGAAAGACATAAGTGCGCGGCGTGACGCTGCCCGGCGACTGGAATTGTCCGGTGGCGAACAGAATGAGCGCCAACGTCATCAGGATGACGATGGTGCGGATGAAGGTGGCGAAGTCGGAATTGATGTTCTCGATGCCGACCTTGGCGAAGATCGCCGTGAGCGCGGCGAACATCGCCGACAGCACCGCCCAGACCTGCCAGGATGACCAGATGCTCATGCTCGTCCTCGATCGCGCCATGCGTCATGTCGGCGCATTAGACACCCAACTACCCGATATCCGGCATTAAGTACCATTTGCATCGAACCGCGCAGGTCGGAACAACGCCAGCTGCATAACTCGCCGCGCTGGATTCAGATATAGAGCTGGCGTAAATTCAAGCCGTGGTCGCGCGTGGGGGCGGCCGCCGGGAGATCGCAATGATGGATGCCGATCCAGTCCTGCTCGCTCGCCTGCAATTCGCCTTCACCGTCGTCTTTCATATCATCTTTCCCAGCTTCACCATCGGCCTGTCGGCCTGGCTCGCCACGCTTGGCGGGCTGTGGGTCTACACCGGCGAGGAGCGCTATCAGCGCCTGATGCGCTTCTGGGTGCGGATCTTCGCCGTGTCCTTCGCCATGGGCGTCGTTTCCGGCATCGTGCTGTCCTATCAGTTCGGCACCAACTGGAGTCGCTTCTCCGCCTTCTCCGGCGATGTCATCGGCCCGCTGCTCGGATACGAAGTGCTGGCGGCCTTCTTCCTCGAAGCAACCTTCCTCGGCATTCTGCTGTTCGGCTTCAGCCGCGTGCCGCCGTGGCTCTACACGTTGTCCGCCGCCGTGGTCGCCTTCGGCACCATGAGCTCGGCGTTCTGGATTCTCGCCGCCAATAGCTGGATGCAGACGCCGGCCGGCCACGCCATCGAGAACGGCGTCGCGGTGCCGGTCGACTGGCTCAAGATCATCTTCAACCCGAGCTTCCCCTATCGCTTCGCGCATATGCTGAACGCGGCCTATCTCACGACGGCTTTCGTCGTGATCGGGGTCGGCGCGCGCTTCCTGCTCGCCGGCCGCCACTTGCGCGAAGGCCGCACCATGCTGCGCATGGGCATCGGTCTCGCCGTGATCCTGGCGCCGCTGCAGCTGTTCATCGGCGACCAGCACGGCCTCAACACGCTCAAACATCAGCCGATCAAGGTCGCGGCCATGGAAGGCCACTGGGACGGCTCCAAGCCCGCCGACTTCCATATCTTCGCCTGGCCCGACGAAAAGGCCGAGAAGAACCGCTTCGAGATTTCGATCCCGCACGGCTCATCGCTCATTCTGACACATTCATGGAACGGCCTGATCCCCGGTCTGACCAGCGTGCCGCCGGATCAGCGGCCGCCGGTCGTATCGGTATTCTTCGCCTTCCGGATCATGCTGGCGATCGGCTTCTTCATGATCGCGGCCGCGCTGTACGGCGCTTTCCTGTGGTGGCGCGGCACCTTGTTCGAGACGCGCTGGTTCCTGCGCATCGTCGCCAACACCTGGTGGGCCGGCTTCGTCGCCGTGATCGCCGGCTGGGTCGTCACCGAAAGCGGCCGTCAGCCCTGGCTCGTCTATAATATCCTGCGAACCGCCGACGGCGTGTCGCCCGTGCCCGGCGCCACAGTGCTCGGCACCCTGGCGCTGTTCATCGTCGCCTACGGCATCGTGTTCTCGTTCGGCATCTATTACATGAACCAGCTGATCAATCTGGGGCCCGACAATGGCGGCCACGGCGCGGACGACGCCGGCTTCCTCGCCGGCAACCGCATGGCGGCCGCCAAGCCCGCCGATCGCGACATCTGAGGAAGGGGACGCGCCATGGCTTCCATGGAAATGTATCTCCCGCTGATCTGGGCCGCGCTGATCGGCGTCGCGGTGGCGATGTATATCGTCCTCGACGGCTTCGATCTCGGCATCGGCGTCTTGTTTCCGTTCACCAAGAGCGAGACCGAACGCGATCAGATGATGCGCACCATCGCGCCGTTCTGGGACGGCAACGAGACCTGGCTGATCCTCGGCGGCGTCGGCCTGTTCGTCGCCTTCCCGCGCGCCTATTCGGTGATCATGCCGGCGCTCTATATCCCGGTGATCGTGATGCTGGTGGCGCTGGTGTTTCGCGGCGTCGCCTTCGAATTCCGCACCGTGTCGCACAGCAAGACCGGCTGGAGCTTCGCCTTCACGGTCGGCTCGGTGGTGGCGGCCTTCGCCCAGGGCGTCATCCTCGGCGGCCTGGTGCAGGGCATCACGGTCACCAAAGGCGAATTCTCCGGCGGTCATTTCGACTGGGCGACGCCGTTCTCGTTCCTGTGCGGCGTGTCGCTGATCGCCGGTTATGCATTGCTCGGCACCACCTGGCTTCATATGAAAACCGACGGCAAGGTCGCGGCGCGCGCGCAATCGCAGGCCAAGTACTGGCTGATCGCGGTGCTGGTCTGCATGGCGGCGGTGAGCGCCTACACGCCGTTCGCCGAACCGCGCATCGCCGAGCGCTGGTTCTCGCTGCCGAACTTCTATTTCCTGTGGCCGGTGCCGACGATCACTGCGCTCATCGCCTTCGCCTGCTGGCACTGGATCGAGCGCGGCCGCGAAGTGCCGCCGTTCCTGGCGTCGATCGCGCTGTTCATGCTCGGCTATGTCGGGCTGGTGATCTCGAACTATCCGTATCTGGTGCCGCCGTCACTGACGATCTGGGACACCGCGGCCTCCGCGAGCAGCCAGGTGTTCATGCTGATCGGCACGTTGTTCCTGCTGCCGATGGTCATCGGTTACGTCATCTTCGTGTACTGGATTTTCCGCGGCAAGGTGCGCGAGGGCGAGAGCTATCACTGATCCGTCATTCCGGACGACGCGAAGCGTCGATCCGGAATCCAGAAACAGGCTCTGAATGTGTTGCTGGATTCCGGGTTCTGGCCTTCGGCCAGCCCCGGAACGACGTGAAACTACTGCGCCGGCGGGCGCAGCACCGCCCAGCCGATGCGGATCGGCGGCAGGCGGCCCTGCACGGCGCGATCGAACTGACGCGGCAGTTCCGGCACCAGACCGGGAAACTGCGTGCGCAGATCCTCGGGCACGGCGTTGTTCGCAGCCGCCGGCCAGACCAGCACGCCGCCATGGGCCGCAATGTCATCGACGCTGACCCAGGGACTGCGCTGCGGCGCCCAGGCAAAGAACACATGCGGCCGGCCTTCCGGCCCGCCCGGCGCCATCATGGCAATCAGCGGCGCCAGTCTCGCGTCGCCGCTGATATACTGCAGCGGCTTGCCGGTGCGGCGCTGATAGGTGTCGGCAAAGAACTGCGCCGCGGCGCCGGACGGCTGTGCCAGGCGGGTATCGCGCGCGAAGGTCCACGGCACGACGAGCAGGCTCAAGGCGAGCAGCAGCGGCGGCGCCACCAGCAGCGCCAACCATGACGACGACACCAGCCGCTCGCGGTAGATGAGCACGCGGTTGCCGGCGACGAGCACCACCGCCATGCCGGACAACAGGGCGAGCGGCGCCAGCACCGACCATGTCGTCAGCGCGCCGAATGACGTCAGCAGCGCGGCTTGCGGCACGCGCTCGCCGATCAGCACCAGCGCGATGACGACCAGCGCCGGCGCCAGCGCGAAGAAATAGACGAAGGCGCGCGCTGCCGGCTCGGCGGGACTGCGGTCGATCTCCGGTGCGCGCTCATTGCGGCCGCGGCCGATGCCGGTCGAGAGCATGGCGAGCAGCAGCAGGCCGAGATGCACCGCGACCAGCGCACCGGTGAGCCGCAAGGCTGATACGCCCGCCGCGGCTTCCTGAAGCGTCGCGGCGACCTGCGGCCAGAACCGGCTCAGCCAGGCGGCATAGGGCGCGATCACCACGGCGAGCAACAGCAGCGCCAGCCACGGTTCGGGATGGCCGAGCGCCTCGCGACCGCGCCGCGTCAGCGGGGTGAACACGATCATCAGCACCACCAGCACGACTCCGGCGTCATGCGTGAGCAGCAGCAGGCCGAGATCGACGGCAACGAGAAACCAGCTGCCGCGCCTGCCCTCGCCGAGCGCGCGCCAGTAATGCATCAGCGCCAGCGCCCACAACGGAATGGCGAGCACCGCCGGGCCGAAAGCGGGGCTCGGCACCGTGAAGGCGGCAATGCCGACCATCAGCAGGATGGCAAGCACGGCATGGCGCGTGCCGATCACCGAGCGGCCGAGCGTGAAGACGGCCCACAGCGCGACAACGATACAGACCTGCGACAGCGCATAGAGGCCGAACATGCCGGCGCCGCGGAACGCAATCTCGGCCAGCCAGAACGCCAGCGGCGGACCGAGATAGCTGCCGAGCATGAATTCGCGGCCGACCGCCAGCACCAGCGGCACGTCGCCGGGCGGCGATGAAAAGAACAGCGTCGGGATCAGTGACCACAGCACGCCCTGCGACAGCGCCACGAACCAGAACACGACCTTGGGCCGGCCGCGCAGGAATTCGATGATCAGGGAGACGTGGTGCATTGGGCCTGCTCGTTGCCTCTACCCGCAAGCGGGCAGAGCGAAGCAAGCAAAGCAATAAAGAACGCCGCCTAAAGTGGCAACACGGCCGCGAGCGCCTCGTCGGGCACATCCTCCAGCCGCTCGCCCATTGCGGCGAACTTGGCCGCCACCGGCGCGAAGGAGCGGCGGTGGTGCGGTGTCGGGCCGAGCGCCTGCAAGGCTCGGAAATGTTCGGGCACGCTGTAGCCCATGTGCCGCTCGAAGCCGTAGCCCGGATAGGCTTCGGCCAGCCGCTTCATGTAGCGGTCGCGCGTCACCTTGGCGACGATCGAGGCCGCCGCCACCGAGAGCACCAGCGCGTCGCCCGAGACCACGGCCTCGCAATCGCAGCCGCAGTCGATCTTCATGTTGCCGTCCATAAAGACGAGCTTGGGCCGAACCGGCAGCGCCTTCACGGCACGCGCCGAAGACCACAGCGAGGCGCGCAGGATATTATCGCGATCGATGCGATCGACCGAGGCGAAGGCGACCGAAACCTGCGCCGTCGCGCAGATCTTGTCGTAAAGCTTCTCGCGCGCTTCGGCGTCGAGCTTCTTGGAATCGTTGAGCCCGCGCGGGATGCGGTCGGGATCGAGGATGACGGCGGCGGACACCACCGGCCCGGCCAGCGGTCCGCGCCCCGCCTCGTCGCAGCCGGCGACCGGAAAGATGCCCGCCTTGAAGGCGCGGCGCTCGCGCCGGAAGGTCGGCCGCAGAGCCGGCTCAGCCAGCGGCAATTGCGGCTTGCTTGCAACCTTGGCGGCAGCCTTGGCGACAGCCTTGCCTGCAACCTTGGCCGCGGGTTTGGCCGCGGGTTTGCCGGCAGACTTCGCGGCCGGTTTCGCCGCGGCTTTCTTTTTCGGGGCGGGAGCCATGGGCGATGCCTACGCCCGACTCGGGGCCCCGTTCAACCCTATTCACGTCCGCGGGTGGATAGTGGGGACAGGACTCGTCATCGCCCGCGAAACCTCGTCATCGCCCGCGAAGGCGGGCGATCCAGCGCTTTCGCGGAAAACAGCGCTGGGTCCTCCGCCTTCGCGGAGGACGACGCAGAAACCTAAAACAAACTCATCTGCGCGTCGTTCGCCTTAGGATGCCTGAAGTGCTCGGTCGATAGCCTGCGCTTGGCGACGTTGAGACCGCGCTTTTCGCATGCAAGCTCGAAACGGCGGCCGATCAGCCAGGCGTAAGGCCCCTTGCCTTTCATGCGCGTGCCCCATTCGGAGTCGTAGTCCCTGCCGCCGCGCATTTCGCGCACTAGCTTGAACACATGGCCGGCGCGGTCGGGATAGTTGGCTTCCAGCCATTCGCGGAACAGGTCGCGCACTTCGAGCGGCAGGCGCAGCATGACATAGCCCGCCTCCTTCACGCCGGCGGCGGCCGCCGCGTCGAGGATGCGTTCGATCTCGCTGTCGTTCAGCGCCGGGATGATCGGCGCCACCATCACCGTGGTCGGCACGCCAGCCTGCGACAGCTGCCGCAAGGCCTCGAGCCGCTTCATCGGCGTTGCCGCGCGCGGCTCCATCTTGCGCGCCAGCACCGGATCGAGCGTCGTCACCGACAGCGCCACCTTGACGAGGTTGCGCTCTGCCATGCGCGCGAGGATGTCGAGATCGCGCGTCACCAGCGCCGATTTCGTCACGATGCCGACCGGGTGGCCGGCGCGGTCCAGCGTTTCGAGAATGCGGCGCATCACCTTGTAGCGCCGCTCGATCGGCTGATACGGGTCGGTATTGGTGCCGATCGCGATCACCTTCGGCGAATAGTTCGGCGAAGACAGCTCACGTTCAAGGAGGTCGGCTGCCTCCGGCTTGACGAATAGCTTGGATTCGAAATCGAGCCCCGGGGACAGGCCGAGATACGCGTGCGTCGGCCGGGCGAAGCAATAGACGCAGCCATGCTCGCAGCCGCGATAGGGATTGATCGAGCGGTCGAAGCCGATGTCCGGCGACTGGTTGCGGGTGATGACCTTGCGGGTGGTATCGACCTGCACGGTGGTCTGGAACGGCGGCAACTCTTCCAGCGAGCGCCAGCCGTCGTCGAAGGCGATGCGGGCATGCGGCTCGTAGCGGCCCGAGGCGTTCGACTGCGCGCCACGGCCGCGGCGGCGCTCGTGCTCGACCACGACGCCGAGCAAGCCGGTGAGATCGTCGACGCGCTCGCCCTTTGCACCCGCCGGCGCGGAGGGCAGCTCCGTTCCGCGGTCGGAAATGGCGGTCCGATCGGGGTCCGCCGGCGGGCGTTTCAAGGCTGCAGGTCGTTGAGCCATGGTCCTTACCTAGTCACGAAATGCGAACATAACAAGAACATTGTGCCGGCTTTTTGGCGCGCTCTGCCTTTCGTGGCCCGCCTTCCCTTCCGCACATGATGTGGTAGCAACCTTGGGGACAGTGGTTGTGTTCCGCTTGTTGCCGCCTTGGGGGGCCATGCTCAGCGTCATCGTCGCCACGCACGAATCGGAGCACGCTCTGGTGCCGACTTTGTCGGCGCTGGTGCCGGGAGCGATGTCCGGTCTCGTCACCGAGGTCGTGGTCGCGGACGCTGGATCAAAGGACGCCACCGCCGAAGTCGCCGATATCGCGGGCTGCCGCTTCATCGCCTCGGATGCGCCGCTGGGCGAGCGGCTCAAGGCCGCCGCGCTGAGCACGCGGACACCCTGGCTGATGTTCCTGCGCGCCGGAATCGTGCTCGACGCCGACTGGACGGGGGCCAGCGAGACCTTCATGCAGGCGGCCTCCTTTGCCGACAGCGCCCCGCGCGCCGCGGTGTTCCGCGCCACTGCCACCACCTCGGCGCAGCCGGGGCTTGGCGACGTCATTGCACTGGCCCGCGCCGTGTTCACCGGCCGCAAGCCGTCGCCGGATCAGGGCCTGATCATTTCGCGCGCCCTGTACGAGGCGGTCGGCGGCCACCCCGCGCAGGCCGAGGCCGAGGCGAGGCTGCTGGCTCAGCTCGGCCGCAAGGTTGCGCAGCTCGGGGCCGGGGCCCGGCGGGTCGCCTGAGACTTGCTTGACTTTGTCAACTAGTTGCCTGACGCTGCGGCCATGCCTGCCGCCGGACCATCCTCGAAAGCCGAAGCCGACATTGCGCCCGAACACGTCGCCGCGGTGCGCGGCTTCAATCGCTTCTACACGCGCCAGATCGGCCTCCTGCGCAAAACCTATCTCGACACGCCCTACTCGCTCGGCGAAATGCGCGTGCTGCACGAACTGGCGCATCCGAGCGTCGCGCAACCGACGGCGAAGGATATCGGCCAGGCGCTGGATCTCGACGCCGGTTATCTGTCGCGGGTGCTGCGCAATTTCGAAAAGCGCGGCCTGATCAAGCGCACGACGTCGAAGAACGACGCGCGGCAGAGTCACCTGTCCCTGACCGCGCAGGGCCGTAAGTTCTTTGCGCCGGCCGAGAAGCGCTCCGACCACGACGTCGCCGAAATGCTGGCCGCGCTCAGCGAGCGGGAACAGAGCGAACTGGTGCGCGCCATGGGCACCATCGAAACATTGCTCGGACGAGACGGTGCCTCACTCCCAGAGCGGACTTATACCTTGCGCGATCTCAAGCCCGGCGATCTTGGCTGGATCGTCGCCGAGCACGGCCGCGTCTATACGCGCGAATACAATTGGGACAGTTCATTCGAGGCCTTGGTCGCGCAGATCGTCGCCGACTTCGCCAAAAACTTCGATCCGGCGATGGAGCGCTGCTGGATCGCCGAGATGGATGGCGAGCCGGTCGGCTCGGTCATGCTGGTGAAGGATGACAAGCCCGGCGTCGCGCGCATCCGCCTGCTCATCGTATCGGAGACGGCGCGCGGCCTCGGTCTCGGCCAGCGCCTCACCGACGAATGCATCGCCTTTGCCCGCGCCAAGGGCTATCGCGCCATCACTTTATGGACGCACGAATGCCTGACCGCGGCGCGCCGCTGCTACCAGAAGCGCGGCTTCACCCTGTCCTCGAGCCAGAACAAGATGAGCTTCGGTCAGAATGTCGTGGCGGAGTTCTGGGATTTGGAACTGTAATTACATTGTCATTCCGGGGCGCGCGAAGCGCGAACCCGGAATCCAACTCTCTACACCCGAATGCGTTTCTGGATTCCGGGTGCTCGCCTTCGGCGAATCCCGGAATGACCGTTACTCAGGCCGTCGCGCCCTGCGCCTTCGGCCGCCGCAAATGCTCGTCGAGCCGCGGCAGGATCTCAACGAAGTTGCACGGCCGGTAGCGATAGTCGAGCTGGTGCACGAGGATCTCGTCCCAGGCATCCTTGCAGGCGCCGGGCGAGCCCGGCAGGCAGAAGATATAAGTCGCGTTGGCGACGCCGGCGGTGGCGCGGGTCTGGATCGCCGAGGTGCCGATCTTCGGATAGCTCACCATCGTGAACAAGGTCGAGAAGCCGTCCATGCGTTTCTCGAACAAGGGCTCGACCGCTTCCGGCGTCACATCGCGGCCGGTGAAGCCGGTGCCGCCGGTCGAGATCACCACGTCGATGAACTTGTCCTCGATCCAGGCCTTCACCTTGCCGCGGATGGCATCGACCTCGTCCTTCACGATCGAGCGCTCAGCCAGCATGTGCCCGGCGGCGCGGATGCGCTCGACCAAAGTGTTGCCGGACTTGTCGTCGGCCAGTTCGCGCGTGTCCGACACCGTGAGCACGGCTATCTTGAGCGGCACGAACTGCTTGGATTCATCGATACCGGGCATTTCCTATTCTCCGTCATGGCCGGGCTTGTCCCGGCCATCCACGACTTCACGAGGCCAGCCAGTTTAAGGCGTGGATGCCCGGCACAAGGCCGGGCATGACACCGAGTATTGTCGCTACGCCGCGCTCACAACTGCGCGTTCGCCGCGAAGGTATTGCACGACGACACCTTGCCGGACTTGAAGCCGGTCGTGAACCAGCGCTGACGCTGGGCCGAGGTGCCGTGCGTGAAAGAGTCCGGCACGACATAGCCCCTCGCCTGCTTCTGCAAACGATCGTCGCCGATCGCGGCCGCCGTCTGCAGCGCCGCTTCGATGTCGCCGGCCTCGATCGAATTCCAGCGCTGGTTGGACTGGTTGGCCCAGATGCCGGCAAAGCAATCGGCCTGCAATTCGACGCGCACCTGAATGCGGTTCGATGCGGCGCGGTCGCCGGCGGATTGCTGCGCCTCGCGGGCCTTGGGCAGAATGCCGAGCAGGTTCTGCACGTGATGACCGACTTCGTGCGCGATCACGTAAGCCTGGGCGAATTCGCAGCTCTTGCCGGTGCAGGCGCGAAAGCGCGTGCGCATTTCATCGAAGAACGATGTGTCGAGAAAGATGCGGCGGTCCGGCGGGCAATAGAACGGACCGCTCGCCGAACTCGCCATGCCGCAGGCGCTGCTCACCTGCCCCGTGAACAGCCGCAGGCGCGGCGCGCGGTATTGCTGGTTGGCGTCCTGAAACACCTTGCTCCAGGTATCTTCGGTATTGCCGAGCACCGCGGCGACGAAGTTGCCCATCTCATCTTTGGGCGCGCCGGTGCGTTGCGCGGGCCGATCGACACGTTGCTCATACTGTTGCGATGGCCGGCCATTGTTGAGCATCTCCGCGCCGGAGATCAGCAAACTCGGATCGATGCCGAGCGCCCAGCCGATCAGGCCGAGCACGACGACCGTGCCGATACCCAGGCCACCGCCGCCCACCGGCAGATTGAAACCGCCGCCACCGCCGCCAAAACCGCCGCCACCGCGATCGTCTTCAACGTTGTCGCTGCGCCGAAAGTCATCCCAACGCATTCAAGCCGTCTCCTGCCCACGCCACCCGAATTGCCTTCTTTAGCACGACTGATTGCGGCAATACTTGGCAGACTGTTAACCTCTGCTAACTCGCGGTTAAACTAGCAGAATTCGCTCCAAAGAATTTTTCCATAAAGGTTTTTTTCACCTTGGCCTGCGCATGATGCGGGCCTGTCGGTTTGTAGGTCCCGCGTCAGCCGACCGCGTCGTCCTTGAGTCAGAGTTGAGTCATGGTTGAGTCGCGTCGCGGGGCGCCCGGTCGGGCGCCCCGTGGTCTTTCAAAGACCCCCGATCATCGCATCCTTGTTGGCGACTGCGTCAACGAGATGTCGAAGCTTCAGGCTGGTTCCGTCGATCTGATTTTCGCGGATCCGCCCTATAATCTGCAGCTTGCCAGCGATCTGAAGCGGCCGGACGACAGTCATGTCGACGCCGTGACGGACGACTGGGACAAGTTCGCCAGCTTCGCCGCTTACGATGCGTTTACCAAAGAGTGGTTGGCCGCCTGCCGCCGCGTACTCAAGCCCGCCGGCACCATTTGGGTCATCGGCTCCTACCACAACATCTTCCGCGTCGGCGCGATCATGCAGGACATGGGGTTCTGGATCCTGAACGACGTGATCTGGCGCAAAACCAATCCGATGCCGAATTTCCGCGGCCGGCGTTTCACCAACGCGCACGAGACCATGATCTGGGCCTCGCGCGACCCGAACGCCAAGGGTTACACCTTCAACTATGAGGCGCTGAAGGCCGGCAACGACGATGTGCAGGTACGTTCCGACTGGACCTTCCCGCTTTGCACCGGTTCCGAACGCCTGAAAGGCGCCGACGGCAAGAAGCTGCACCCGACCCAGAAGCCTGAAGCGCTGCTCGCTCGGGTGATCCTGTCGAGTTCCAAGCCGGGCGACCTTGTGCTCGACCCGTTTAATGGAACCGGCACGACCGGCGCCGTCGCCAAGAAGCTCGGCCGCCGCTACATCGGCCTGGAGCGTGAGAAAAAGTACGCCTCGGCTGCCGAGAAGCGCCTCGCCGATGTCGAGGTGGTGCCCTCGCCGTCCATCGCGCCGTTCATGACGGCGCGCGAGGCCCCGCGCGTCGCCTTCGCCTCGCTGATCGAGCGCGGTCTGATCTCGCCCGGCGCCCGGCTGACCGACTCCAAGAAACGGCATAAGGCCATCGTCCGCGCCGACGGTGCGATCGCGGTTGGCGACACGGTCGGCTCCATCCACCGCGTCGGCGCGGTGGTCCAGGGGCTGGACGCCTGCAACGGCTGGTCGTTCTGGCACGTCGAGACGCCGAAGGGCCTGATGTCGATCGACGACCTGCGCGCGCAGGTCCGCTCGGAAATGGCGCTCTTGGAAGCGGCGGAGTGAACCAGTATCCGCTCGTCCCAGCGAAAGCGGGGACCCAGAACTTCTGATCCAGGAAATTTGCACAAACTGGATTCCCGCTTTCGCGGGAATGAACGGGGTTTGCGGCCCGCTCAGCGCAAAACTTCCACCAACAACTCGAGCGCCCGCTTCGCGAACGCTTCCATGTTCGCCGGGCGATCCGCGCTGCCGGTTTCCAGCGTGATCGCCTTCTCGACCGGGCCGGCGACCGCGATGCAGGAGTGACCGGCGGCATCGCCATAACGATTGCCGGTCGGTCCGGTGGCGCCGGTTTCACCGAGGCCCCAGGTCGCCCCCATCTTGTCGCGGATCGTGCGCGCGCCCAGCAGCGCATAGGGCTCGGTGGAAGGACGCATCCCCTTCATCTCGGCATCGCCAATGCCGAGCAAAGCCGCGCGCGACGTCTTCGTGTAGACCACCGCGCCGCCGAGGAAATAGGCCGAGGCGCCCGGCACTGCGAGCAGCGCCGCCGCGACCAGCCCGCCGGTCCAAGACTCGGCGATGGCAATGGTTTCCTTCCGGGCGATCAGGCGTTCGGCGATCTGTTCAGCGAGCGGCGCGAGCGAATTCATGATTCAGGCCTTCGCCACATTGGCGCTGCGTGCCGGCACGCCGAATTCGCGGCGGCAGACCTCGGCCAGCACCGCGATGCCCTCGCGGATTTCCTGATGCGAGGGGCTGGCGAAGCATATGCGAATGCGGCTCCGGCTGTGCGCCTTGTCGGTCGACCATTCAGGGCCGGGATTGATCGCCACGCCTTCCTTCAGCGCCGCCTGATAAAGCCTCAGGCTATCGACGTCGTCCGGCAGCTTGACCCAGAGAAATATGCCGCCCTTCGGATCGTCGAATTCAGCGGCGGTGCCGAATTGTTCGTTGAGCGCTTCCATCAAAGTCTCGACCTTCTTGCGCAGACCCTTGCGCAGCGCCGGGACATGCGTCGCGAACAGCGGCTTGCAATATTCCGCGAGCACCATCTGCTCCAGCGCGCCGGAGCCGGCGTCGGTCTTGAGCGACAGCATGCGCGACATGATCTGCCATGGCGCGACGACGAAGCCGACGCGCAAGGCCGGCGCGATCGACTTCGAGAACGAGCCGATATGGATGACGTTGTCGGACTTGCTCATGGCATGCAAAGCGGGAGGCCGCTCGCCGCTCCAGACGAGGTCGGCGTAGCAGTCGTCCTCGACGATCGGCACGCCGTATTCATCGGCGAGCACCAGCATGCGGGCGCGGCGATTTTCGTCCAGCACGGTGGCGGTGGGATTCTGCACCGTCGGGATGGTGTAGATGAACTTCGGCGTGACGCCGCGCGCCTTGAGGTCCTTGAGCGCGGCTTCGAGCGCGTCCATGCGCATGCCGCCTTTGTCGAGCGGAATACCCACGGCCGTGACGCCGAGTTTGGTGAAGCGGTTGAGCGAGCCCTGGTAATTGTCCGTCTCGACGATCACGGTATCGCCGCGCGACAAAAGCGCGCTGTTGACCAGATCGAGCGCCTGCAGCGAACCCGAGACGATGAGGATATCGTCGGCCGTGCACGACATGCCGGCGTCGCGGTTGAGCTTTACGCTCAGGAATTCGCGCAAAGGCCAGTAGCCTTGCGGACCGCTGTTGAGACCGTAGGTCGCCAGCGTGCGGCCCTCGCGCGCCATGACCGATTGCGCCGCGGCGATGAGCCCGTCGAGCGGGATTTCGTCCGGATCGTTGTTGCCGCCGACGAAATTGTATTTCGGCGCACCGATCCAGCGCACCGCCGGTGGTGGCAGGCTGGCCGGGAACAACGGCGTGAAATCGAAAGCCATATTTCCTATCCTTCATGCCCGGCCTTCTGTGTGCCGGGCATGACATTGCGTGACGCAGGGCGGCTTATTTCGCCGCCTGCACCATGATCTCGACCTTGTATTCCGGCGCGGCGAGCCGGGCCTCGACGGTGGCGCGCGCCGGCGTGTTGCCGGGCGACACCCAGGCGTCCCAGGCCGCGTTCATGGCGGCGAATTCCGACATCGAGGTGACCCAGATATTGGCCGACAGCAGCTTCGACTTGTCGGTGCCGGCCTTGGCGAGATAGCCGTCGATCTGCGCCAGAATGTCCTTGGTCTGGGCCGTCATGTCCTTGCCCTTGGGATCGTTGGCGACGATGCCCGCCAGATAGACGGTGTTGCCATGCACCACGCACTTGCTCATGCGCTGGTTGGAATCGTAACGCTCGATGGCCATGGGCCTTCCTCCACTCGGTTGAAAATCCGGCCGGAGTCTTAGCGGGCTTCGGCCAGGAAGGGAACTCGGAACCCGGCTTTTGATTTATAGTGCGAAATGCGCGAGCGACCCGCCGCCGCGCCGCAACAGGGAGAGTTCACCATGGGCTGGTTTTCGTCCGATATCGACACCTTCGAAGAGCTGTTCATCCACACCCTGCAGGACATCTACTACGCCGAGCATCAGATCAGAAAATCGCTGCCCGACATGATCGAGAAGGCGTCCGACGCCGAGCTCAAGAAGGGCTTCCGCGTGCACCTCAAGCAGACCGACGGCCAGATCAAGCGGCTCGACCGCGTATTCAAGATGATGAAGTCGGTGCCGCAGGGCACCAAGTGCCCGGCCATCGACGGCATCATCGAGGAGGCCAATGACATCGCCGGCGAGATCGAGAACAAGACCATTCTCAACGCGGCGCTGATCGCCGCAGCGCAGGCGGTCGAGCACTATGAGATTACGCGCTACGGCACTTTGGTCGCCTGGGCGCGCGTCATCGGCCGGCCGGATGTCGCCAAGGTGCTCAACATGAACCTCAAGGAGGAAAAGGCGACCGACAAGAAGCTGGGCGGCATCGCCAAGCGCAAGATCAACAAGAAGGCCGCGGCCACCAAACTCAAGAAGCCGACCAAGGCCGAGCAGGCCGAGAATGCCATGCTCGTCGCCGCGGCGGGGATACCGGCGATTTAGCCCTCTGTCATTCCGAGGCGCGCTGAAAGCGCGAACCCGGAATCCAGAGACAAACTCTGTATTCGCATCTGGATTCCGGGTTCTGGCCTTCGGCCAGCCCCGGAATGACAGGTCTCTAGCCTCCCCTTACGCCCTGCGTGTTGACGTAAAGCGCGTAAAGCGAATGCGCGGCCGCCATGAACAGCCGGTTGCGCTTGACGCCGCCGAACGTGACATTGGCGCAGCGCTCCGGCAGGGAGATGTGGCCGATCGGCTCGCCCTCGGGCGTAAACACGCGCACGCCGTCGAGCTCCGGCGTCATGCCCCAGCCGCACCACAGATTGCCGTCGACATCGACGCGGAAGCCGTCCGGCGTGCCATCGGGACCGGCGTCGATCAGCACCTTGCGGTTCGACAGCCTGTCACCGGCGCCGACATCGAAACTCAATATCTTGCGCGGCTCGGCGCGGGACTCGACGATGTAGAGCCTCGATTCATCGGGCGAGAAGGCAAGCCCGTTCGGCTGGTTGATGCCTTCCGCGGCCACGGACACCTGCCCGGTCGCGCCGTCGACGCGATAGACATTGGTCGGCAATTCGGATTCCGCCTTGTCGCCTTCGTAATTGCCGAGAATGCCGAACTGCGGATCGGTGAACCAGATCGAGCCGTCGGATTTGACCACAACGTCGTTCGGCGAATTGAGCCGCTTGCCGTCGAACCGGTCGCATACCACCGTGATGGTGCCGTCATATTCGGTGCGGGTGACGCGGCGCGTCAGATGCTCGCAGGTGACGAGCCGGCCTTGCCGGTCGCGGGTGTTGCCGTTGCCGTTGTTCGACGGCTTGCGGAACGGCGTCACCTGCCCGCTTTCCTCGTCCCATTTCAGCATGACATTGCCGGGCACGTCGCTCCAGATCAGGCAGCGCGCATCGCCGAAATAGACCGGGCCCTCGCCCCAGCGCGTGCCGGTGTAGAGCCGCTCCACGCTCGACAAAGGCAGATGATATTTCTTGAAGCGCGGATCGAGCGCCGTAATCAGCGGATCGGGATAACGCTGGCTGGGGGACCACTGGCCGGCAAGCACGGCGGCTTTACTATCGAGCGACATCGTTTCATTCCCCTGAGGATTCTTTTGTGCGCTCAATCTAGCGCATTAATCCAAGGCATGCGCGAGCACTTTGCGCATGACGTTCGGCAGTGCTTCGCCGGGCAATTCGACGACCTCGACCCAGCGCGCGCCTTTCGGCGCCGCCGCCGTCTTCGGCACCTGCGCGACGAAGACGGTCAGCGCCAGCGGAAAATGGGTGAACACATGCGTCACCTCGCCGGCGAGCTTGCGCCATTTCACTTTGGCGCCGAGCTTCGGCGCGGCATCGAGCGCCTTGCTGACATCGAAGTCGTGCGACCAGTCACTACCGGGCACTTCGGTCATGGCGCCAAGCAGCCCCTTTTCCGGGCGCTGGCGCAGCAGCACGTAACCGTCCGCGCGCAGCACGACAAAGGCGGCGCCGCGCCGCAATTTGCCTTCGCGCTTGGGCGCCTTGCGCGGGAATGTCTCCTGATCGCCCCGCGCCCGCGCCATGCAAACATCGTCGAAAGGGCACAGCGCACAGGCCGGTTTCTTCGGCGTGCAAATGGTGGCGCCGAGATCCATCATCCCCTGCGCGAAATCGCCGGTGCGTGCGGGCGGCATCAGCGAGGCGGCCAGTCGCTTGATCTCGGGCTTGGCCGCCGGAAGCGCCTCCTCGACGGCGAACAGCCGGCTCACCACGCGCTCGACATTGCCGTCCACCGGCACCGCCGGCAGGTCGAAGGCGATGGCGCCGACAGCGGCCGCGGTGTACTCGCCAATGCCCGGCAGCGCCCGCAGCGCCTCGATATCGGCCGGAAACACCCCGCCGTGGCGTTCGACCACCGCGATGGCGCAGGCATGCAGATTTCGGGCGCGGGCGTAATAGCCGAGCCCGGCCCAGGCGCGCAGCACGTCGTCGAGCGGCGAGCGCGCCAAAGTCTCGACCGTCGGCCATTGGACCAAGAATTTGATGTAGTAAGCCCCCACCGTTTTGACGGTCGTCTGCTGCAGCATGATTTCCGACAGCCATACCGCGTAGGGGTGCGTGCGCTCGCCCTTCCGCGCCCGCCACGGCAAGACCCGGCGGTGGCGGTCGTACCAGGCGAGCAGGTCGGCTGGATCGGGGGTCGCTTTCTTTCGCCGCGGGGCCCGGACTGCTACGTTCATGGCCGCACGATCCTAGAGCCGACCGAAATGAGCAAGCCTTCGCGCAGTTTTCCCCGTCCGTTGTCCGAGTTCACTGCGGCGAGCCTCAGCGGCGCGCTCAAGGCGCAGGGCTTTGCCTCGACCGAAATCCTGACCCGCTGGCCCGCCATCGTGGGCGCGGAGATCGCCGCCCATAGCGAGCCGATGAAGATCAACTGGCCGCGTCCTAAAGCCGACGTGGGGGAGGTCGAACAGGCCGAGCCGGCCACGTTGGTGCTGCGGGTCGAAGGGCCGATGGCGCTGGAAATCCAGCATCAGTCGTCGGTTATCCTGGAGCGGGTGAACCGGTTCTTCGGTTGGCAGGCCGTCGGCCGGCTGGCGCTGCGGCAGGCGCCGCTACGGCGCAAGGCGCCGAAACGCCGCCCCGCCCCGCCCGATCCCGCTATCACGGCCCGGCTGGCCGCGGAGATGCCGGAAATCGAGGACGATGCGCTGCGCGACGCCTTGGCTCGGTTGGGTACGGCTATCAAGACAAAGTGAGATTGGCAGCCCAACACGGACAGGTTCGCGCCATTGCCACAATCGTCCTGTCCAGCTAGCAGAATGCCCTGCGCGGACGCTTTTTCCGCGAATATTGTAACGGAGACATCCCTTGCGCCTGACCCGACGTGAATTCTGCCAGAGCACGGCTTTCGTGGCCCTCGCAACGGCCTTGGGATTGTCCAGTCTGCCCGCCCTGACCGAACCGGCGCTGGCTCAAGCCGCCGTATCCGAAACCGAGTTGATGGCGCCAAACGCCCTGCCGGACATGGCGCTGGGCGATGCCAAAGCGCCGGTCACCGTCATCGAATACGCGTCGATGACCTGCCCGCACTGCGCGACCTTCACCGAGAAGACCTTCCCGGACATCAAGAAGAAGTACATCGACACCGGCAAGGTTCGCTTCATCTTCCGCGAGTTCCCGCTCGACAACCTCGCCGCCGCCGTCTTCATGCTGGCGCGCTGCAACGCCGAGACCAATTCGGACAAGTATTTCGCCTTCATCGACACCATGTTCCGCCAGCAGCGCACCTGGGCCGTCGAAAAGCCGCTGGAGCCGCTGCTGACCATCTCCAAGCAGGCCGGTTTCACCCAGGAAACCTTCAATGCCTGCCTCTCGAACCAGAAGGTGCTGGACGGCATCGAGGCGGTGCGTCAGCGCGGCGTCGACAAGTTCAAGGTCCAGTCGACCCCGTCCTTCTTCATCAACGGCAAGCTGTATACCGGCGCCCTGTCGGTCGACGAGATGTCCAAGATCATCGACCCGCTCCTCAAGAGCTGAGACGGACCAAGTTCCGCCGGACCCAATATGTAGTCCGGCGGTACAAAGGTATTTTTATTTCCATCCACAGCCGAAAAGTCTGGAAAACCGGGCTTTTGCGGCCCATGTCGGTTGCTTGCGCCGACCCGAGATTTCATTGTGCCGTGGAATGCGGCATACGACGTATAGCGCCCGGGCGGTGGCCCCGGCACCCAGTTCTCGTTAGTCATCGACAATCCCGAAAGGCGGCGCACGCGCCGCCGCGGGTTGAGGTTCTTCAGTATGATTCTCACTCGCCTCCGTCTTCTCGGTTTCAAATCCTTCGTTGAACCGACCGATTTCGTCATCGAGCCCGGTCTGACCGGCGTGGTCGGCCCCAACGGTTGCGGCAAGTCGAACCTCGTCGAAGCCTTGCGCTGGGTGATGGGCGAGAACTCGTACAAGTCGATGCGCGCGTCCTCGATGGACGACGTCATCTTCTCCGGCTCCAACACCCGCCCGGCCCGCAACAACGCCGAAGTCGCGATCCTGATCGACAACAAGGAACGCTCGGCGCCGGCGCAGTTCAACGATACCGATACGCTGGAAATCGCCCGCCGCATCGAGCGCGAGTCCGGGTCGAATTATCGCATCAACGGCAAGGAAGTCCGCGCCCGCGACGTGCAGATCGTGTTCGCCGACGCCTCGACCGGCGCGCGCTCGCCGGCCCTCGTCCATCAGGGCCGCATCGGCGAAATCATCCAGGCGAAGCCCGAGCAACGCCGCCGCGTTCTGGAAGAAGCCGCCGGCGTGTCGGGCCTGCACGCCCGCCGGCATGAAGCCGAACTGCGCCTGAAAGCCGCCGAAACCAACCTCACCCGTCTTGAGGATGTCATCGGCCAGCTCGCCGGCCAGATGGAAGCCCTGCGCAAGCAGGCCAAGCAGGCGATCCGCTATCGCACCGTGTCGGCGCAGGTCCGCAAGACCGAAGCGACGCTGCTGCATCTGCGCTGGACCGCCGCAAATTTCGAACAGGTCGAAGCCCAAACGGCGATGGATCTGTGCGTGCGCGAAGTCGCCGAGCGCACCGGTGCGCAGGCCGAAGCCTCGACCCGTCAGGCCGAATTCGCCGCCGGCATGCCGCCGCTGCGCGAAGCCGAAGCCCGCGCCGGCGCGGCTTTGCATCGCCTCAATGTCGCGATGCAGGAACTCGATCGCGAAGAGCAGCGCGCCAAGGACCGCATCAGCGAACTCGACAAGCGCCTCGTTCAGTTCGCCGCCGACAGCGAGCGTGAGCAGAAGCTCGTCGCGGATGCGGAAGCGGCCATTGCCCGCCTCGCCGCCGAAGAGGAAATGATCAAGGCCGAGGCCGCCGAAAGCGCCGGCCGCCGCTCGGGCGTCGATGCCCGCGTCGACGAAGCCAACAGCGCGCTGGTCGCCGCCGAGCGGGTATTCTCGGAACTGACCGCGCGCCTGGCCGATCTTACGGCGCAGCGCAATCAGCTCGAAGCCGCGGTGCGTCAGCATCGCGAGCGCGCCGGGAAGATCGAAGCCGAAATGGCCGGCATTACCCGCGAGCTCGACACGCTGCAGGCCGAAAGCGGCCCCGATCTCGCCGCGCTGACCGCCGAGGTCGAAACCATCCAGCAGGCGCTGGCCGAAGCCGAGACCGCTGCCATCGAAGCGGAAGCCGCTCATACGGCTGCGCGTGCCGCGCTGGAAGCGACGCGCAATCCGCTGACGGAGGCCGAGCGCCGCGTGCAGCGTCTCGAAACCGAAGCCAAGACCTTGTCGAAGGTGCTGGCGGTCGAGACCAAGAACATGTGGCCGCCGGTGATGGACAACATCACGGTCGACAAAGGCTTCGAGAAAGCCTTGGGCGCCGCGCTGGGCGATGACCTCGATGCCCCGGTCGATCCGTCGGCGCCCATGCGCTGGATCGGCTCGACCGTGGACAGCGCCGATCCGTCGCTGCCCAGCGGCGCAACGCCTCTGTCGGCCCATGTGCGCGCGCCCGACGAGCTCGCCCGTCGTCTCAATCAGATCGGCGTCGTCGACAAGGAAGCAGGCGCGCGTCTCGTGAGCCAGCTCAAGCCGGGGCAGCGCCTGGTCTCGCCCGAGGGCGATCTGTGGCGCTGGGACGGCTTTGCCGCCGCCGCGCACGCGCCGACCGGTGCCGCGCGCCGTCTCGCCGAGCGCGCGCGTCTCGCCGAGATCGAGTCCGAACTTGTCATCGCCAAGGCCGAAGTCGATACCGCCAAGCAGATGAGCGAAGACGCGCAGGCTGCGCTCGCGGCCGCCGGCACCGCCGAAACGGAATCCCGCAACGCTGCGCGTGAGCGCCAGCGCGAATTGAACGCCGCGCGTGACCGCCACGAAGCCGCCGAGCGCGAAGTTAACCGCAATGCGGCCCGCGTCTCGGCCCTGAGCGAAGCGCTAAGCCGCCTTACCGCGAGCCATGAGGAAGCCACCGCCGGCATCGCTGCCGCCGATGAAGGCCTCGCGGCGCTGGCTCCCGCCGCCGAAATCGAAACCGAGCTCGACGGCGTGCGCGACGACATCACCGGCAAGCGCGCTGCGCTCGCCGAAGTGCGCGCGGAACAGCAGGCGATCGTCCGCGAAGCGGAAATCGCCGATCGCCGTCTGCGTCAGGTCGGCGAAGAAAAAGCCGGTTGGTATACGCGCCAGGAAAGCGCCGCGGCGCAGACCGAAACTCTGGCCCTCCGTTATGAAGAGGCCCGGCGCGACCGCGAGGAACTGGCCAACGCGCCGGAAGTTTTCGCCGAGAAGCGCGAGGCCCTGATCAGCGAGGTCCAACTCGCCGAGGCCGACCGCCGCGAATGCGCCGACAAGCTGCAGGAGGCCGAGAACGCGCTGGCCGCGGCCGACCGCGACGCCCGCGCCGCGCTGGAAGCCGCCTCGCGCGCGCGCGAGGAAGCCGCCCGCGCCGAAGAGCGCTTTGAATCCTCCAAGCGCCGCCTCACCGACATCGCCCGCGAAATCCACGACATGCTCGAAGTCGAGCCCGCTGCGGTGGCGGCCCTCGCCGAGCTCGCCGAAGGCGATCCATTGCCCGATATCATGGAGGTGGATGCCACGCTGGAGCGTCTGCGCCGCGAGCGCGAGCGTCTCGGCGCCGTCAACCTGCGCGCCGAGGAAGAGCTGATCGAGGTCGAGACCCAGCACAATTCGCTGACCGCCGAGCGCGACGACCTCGTCGAGGCGATCAAGAAGCTGCGCCTCGGCATCCAGAGCCTGAACAAGGAAGCGCGCGAGCGCCTGATGGCCTCGTTCCAGCAGGTCAACACGCACTTCCAGCAGCTCTTCACCAAGCTGTTCAACGGCGGCACCGCGGAACTGCAGCTCATCGAGAGCGACGATCCCCTCGAGGCCGGCCTCGAAATTCTGGCCAAGCCTCCCGGCAAGAAGCCGGCGACCCTGTCGCTGCTGTCGGGCGGCGAGCAGGCGCTGACCGCCATGGCGCTGATCTTCGCGGTGTTCCTGACCAACCCGGCGCCGATCTGCGTGCTGGACGAAGTCGACGCGCCGCTCGACGATCACAACGTGGAGCGGTTCTGCGACATGCTGGACGAGATGACGCAGTCGACCGACACGCGCTTCGTCATCATCACCCACAATCCGATTACCATGGCGCGCATGAACCGGCTGTTCGGCGTCACCATGGCGGAGCGTGGCGTTTCGCAGCTCGTCTCGGTGGATCTCGAAGCGGCCGTGCGCTTCAGAGAAGCGGGCTGACGTTTCAGCGCCGACACTGTTCAATATTGATTATTTGGAAGATCGGCGGTCACCGCCGATCTTTTGTTACAATTACCACTTATTAAACATCTAGTTGCAGCCGCGCATAATCGCGGTTGCAAAACAAAAAACATTTGGCATTTCGCGATTTGAGCGATAGGACGCACGCTTGTGCGAATAACTGCCGCTTATCTCTCAATACGACGAAGGAATATGGAATGGCTAAAAAGTCCTCCAAGAAGGCCGCCGCTAAGAAGATCCGCCGCAGGCCATGGACGAACGAAGAATATAAGAAGCTGAAGGCCCATTCCAAAGCGCGCACGCCAGTTGCCAAGATCGCCAAGGAGTTCAAGCGCACGCCCGGAGCGCTCCGTCAGCAGGCTCTCAAGCTCAACATCGGGCTCGGCCATCAGCGCTAAGCGATTGGCCACCCGTGACCGCATGGCCGCCATGCAGTTCCCAGCGAACTGCGGCGGTCTGCCACATAAAAAATTTCCGTAACGGCTTCGCTTCGCGGAACCATCCGCCGGGGCCGGGGTTAGTCAGTCGTCTGTTAAGTCGGGCGGCTCCCCCCTTACCCCCCGAATAGCCGTCTGGCGAAAAGGCCCCGAACGCGAGTTCGGGGCCTTTTTTCTGTGATCGGACAGGTTTAGAGATGGTTCCGGCCGCTGCGGACCTTCCGGAACCGCCGCGTGGCCCGGTTCATTCAGGAGCGCTTCCCATGTCCACCACCGGCTGGGTCATTCTTGGCGTCATTGTCGTCGTCGTTCTCTGGGCCATCTCTGTCTACAACAGCCTGGTCGCGATGCGACAGCGCGCCAACCAGGCCTTCGCGGACGTCGATGTCCAGCTCAAGCAGCGCCACGACCTCATTCCGAACCTGGTCGAGACCGTCAAAGGCTACGCCGCGCACGAGCGCGGCACGCTGGAAGCGGTGGTGCAGGCCCGTAACGCAGCGATTGCCGCTCCCGGCGTCGAACAAAAGGTGGCCGCCGAGAACATGCTGACCGGGGCGCTGCGACAGCTTTTCGCCCTGGCGGAGAGCTATCCGGACCTCAAGGCCAACACGAACTTCCTGCAGCTGCAGAGCGAACTGGCCGATATCGAGAACAAGCTGGCCGCGGCGCGGCGCTTCTTCAACAATGCGGTGCAGGAATACAACACCGGCATCGAACAGTTCCCCGCGGCGCTGTTCGCCGGCATGTTCGGCTTCCACCCGCGCACCTTCTTCGATCTCGGCGACGCAAGGCCGCAGCTGGAGCAGGCGCCGAGCGTGAAGTTCTGATGCCCCGGGGCGAATTGTCCCCGGCAGCCGCCATGCCCGGCTTTATGCCGGGCATCCACGTCTTGCTTCCATAAGGCGTGGATGGCCGGGACAAGCCCGGCCATGACGCGAAAGGTGCTGCGCACCCTCCCGCGCTGCACCGTACAGGTGGAAACAGCATGGCCGCCTACGGTCTTTACACCCACATCCAGTCGAACCGGCGCCGGTCGATCGCCCTGCTGATCGGCCTGTTCTTTCTGGTCTATGTGCTGGTGTTCGCCGGGGCACTGCTGGCCGAGGCCATGAGCGTGGCCGATGCGCCGCTCGATTATCTGGTGCAGGCGGCCCTTCATGACCTCAGGATCGCCGCACCGGTCGCAACCGTGGGCACCATTCTGTGGGTGCTGATCGCTTACAAGTTCCATCAGCGCATGATCGACGCCGTGACCGGCGCGCATCAGGTCACCCGCGCCGAAGAGCCGCGGCTCTATAACCTGCTCGAGAACCTCTGCATCTCGCGCGGCATCACCATGCCGAGCCTGCGCATCGCCGAGGACGACGCCCTCAATGCCTTCGCCACCGGCCTCAACGAGAAGCAATATTCCATCACCGTGACGCGCGGCCTGATCGGCGCGCTCAACGACGCCGAAATGGAAGCCGTGCTCGGCCACGAACTGACCCACATCCGTAACGGCGACGTGCGCATGCTGGTCATCGCGGTGGTGATCGCCGGCGTCATCTCGTTCTTCGGTGAGATGGTGTTCCGGCTGTTCTTTCAGGGCGCCCGCTTCGGCGGCCTGGGCGGGCGGCGCAGCAACGATGACCGCAAGGGCGGCGGCGGCGCCGCCATTGCCATCGTCATTGCCCTCGTCCTCATCGTCGTCGCCTGGCTGTTGTCGATCGTCATCCGCTTCGCGCTGTCGCGCCGGCGCGAATACCTCGCCGATGCCGGCGCCGTCGAACTCACCAAGAACCCCGACGCCATGATCACGGCGCTGCGCAAGATCGAGAACCGCGGCGAGCTGGCGAGCGCCAATTCGTCGGTCATGGAAATGTGCGTCGATAATCCGCGCCAGGGTTTCAGCGATATCTTCGCCACCCACCCGTCCGTGGATGCACGTGTCGAGGCGCTGGTGAAATTCGCCGGCGGCCACGACCCGGGACCGATTGCTCTTGAAACGCCGCCCCAAGAGGAAGGGCAGATCGAAGGCGAGGCGCCGCAAGGCCCCTGGAGCACAGAACCGCAGCCGGGCAATGCGGCGCAGGCTCCGGGCTCGCAAGGCCCCTGGGCACCGGCGCCCGCCGACAAACCTTTCCTGCCCAACCGCTCGCCGCTCGACGACAGCACGGGTGGATCAACATCACGCTAGACCAGCCGCAAAGGTCCTTCATGTCCTGGCCAGAGCCCATCACCCTGAACGGCACTCATGCGCGCCTTGCGCCGCTGGCCCCGGAACACCGCGACGGCCTGATCGAGGCGGTGAAGGACGGCGAGTTGTGGACGCTGTGGTACACCGCGATCCCCTCGCCCGAAGGCATGGCCAGGGAGATCGAACGGCGGCTTGGCCTCAAGGCGACCGGGTCGATGCTGCCGTTCACGGTGTTCGATAGCGAGGGCCGCATCGCCGGCATGACGACCTACATGAACATCGACGCCGCCAACCGCCGCGTCGAGATCGGCTCGACCTGGTATGCGCGGCGGGTCCAGCGCACCGCGCTCAACACCGAATGCAAGCTGATGCTGCTGACGCACGCCTTCGAGAAGCTCGACTGCATCGCGGTGGAATTCCGCACGCACTTTTTCAACCGCGCCAGCCGGCGGGGCATCGAGCGCCTCGGCGCCAAGCTCGACGGCATCCTGCGCAGCCATCAGATCGGCGCGGACGGCGCGCTGCGCGACACCGTCGTCTACAGCATCATCGCCGGCGAATGGCCGGCGGTGAAACAGCACCTCACCTATTCGCTGGCGGCTTCGCCTGGCTAGCGCCCGGGCGGCGCTCAGTGCCCTTCGAAGCCGATCAGCGTGCGCACCGGCACGCCCAGCTTGCGCAGCTTCTCGGCGCCGCCCAGTTCCGGCAGGTCGATGACGAAGCAGGCGGCGAGCACCTCGGCCCCTAACTGGCGCAGCAGCTTGACCGCCGCCTCGGCCGTACCGCCGGTGGCGATGAGATCGTCGACCAGCACCACGCGCTCGCCCGCGACCAGCGCATCGGCATGCATCTCGATGATGTCCTCGCCGTATTCCAGCGCGTAGGCGACGCTCACCGTCTTGTGCGGCAGCTTGCCTTTTTTGCGGATCGGCACGAACCCGGCCGACACCTGATGCGCCACCGCGCCGCCGAGGATGAAGCCGCGCGCTTCGATGCCGGCGACCTTGTCGATCTTGGAGCCGGCCCAGGGCTGCACCAGTTCGTCGACCGCGCGGCGGAAGGCGCGGGCGTTGCCGAGCAGGGTCGTGATGTCACGAAAGACGATGCCGGGCTTTGGATAGTCCGGAATCGAGCGGACGGCATCGCGCAGTTCGGTTTGGACGGGGGTTTCGTTCATGCGTCAGGTCTCACGCTCTAGCGTTTGCCGAGCACCCGGCCGGCCACGGCATCGAGTTTGCTCATCAGTTCGGGATCGCGGGCATCGGGCTGGGTGATCAGCGCATTGTCGAGCGCCCGGTCGGAGCCGATCGGGCAGGCCTCGTGCTCGCGCGGGAAATCGCGCGCCAGCCGCGCCACCAGCCGCTTGGCAAGGTCGGCATTGCCGAGCAGCACCTTGACGATTTCGGCCACCGTGACGGCGTCGTGGTCGGGGTGCCAGCAGTCGAAGTCGGTGACCATGGCGACCGTCGCGTAACAAATCTCCGCTTCGCGAGCGAGCTTGGCCTCCGGCATGTTGGTCATGCCGATCACCGAGTAACCGAGCTGCTTGTAGGTCATGCTCTCGGCGTAGGTCGAAAACTGCGGCCCCTCCATGCAGACATAGGTGCCGCCAAGCTTCGGCTCGATGCCTTCGGCGAGGGCCGCCGCCGCGATGCGCTCACGCAGCCGCGGCGATACCGGATGCGCCATCGACACATGCGCGACCAGACCCTTGCCGAAGAACGAACTCTCGCGCTTATGGGTGCGGTCGACGAACTGGTCGACCAGCACGAAGGTGCCCGGCGGCATGTCTTCGCGAAACGAGCCGCAGGCCGACAGCGACACCAGATCGGTTACGCCGACGCGCTTCAAGACATCGATATTGGCGCGGTAGTTGATATCGGACGGCGACAGCCGGTGGCCCTTGTCGTGACGCGGCAGGAACACCACCGGCAGCCCGGCGATATCGCCGATGCGCAGCGCCCCGGATGGCTCGCCCCAAGGGCTGTGGATCCGCTCCTCGCGGACGTTCTCCAGGCCCGGCAGGTCGTAAATGCCGGAGCCGCCGATAATGCCGAGAACGGATTTGGTCATGCCGATCCTTCGCTGGAGAGGCTCAGACTACCGCACCGGCCCCAAAAACAAAGGGCCCCGCGAGGGGCCCTTTACGCGTTCGATAAACGTCCGCCGTGTCAGTGCACCGCCGACCACACCTTCTTCTTGGTGAAGTACAGCAGGCCCGAGAGCACGAGCAGGAAGATCATGACCTGGAAGCCGAGACGCTTGCGCGCCACCATGTGCGGTTCGGCCGCCCACACCATGAACGCTGCGACGTCGTGCGAATACTGCTCGAGCGTCTGCGGCGCGCCATCGTCGTAGGTCACCTGACCTTCGTTGATCGGCTTCGGCATGGCGATGACATGGCCGGGGAAGTACTTGTTGTAGTTGCCGCCCGGGGGCATCGTGAAGCCCTTCGGGGCGTCCTCATAGCCGACCAGCAGCGCGTGGATGTAATCCGGACCCTGCTCCTGATATTGGCTGAAGATGTCGATGATCCACCACGGGAAACCGCGCTCGTAGGTGCGCGCCTTGGCCAACGTCGAGAAATCCGGCGGCGCAACGCCTCCGTTGGCGGCCGCGGCGGCCAGCGGGTTGGCGAAGGGCGCCGGGAATTTGTCGGCCGGACGGCCGTTTCGCTCGATGGCCTCGCCCTTGTCGTCGAGATCCTTGATCTTGTACTCGGCGGCCAGCGCCTCGACCTGCTTCTCGGAGAAGCCCGGGCCACCCGGCTCCGCGAGGTTGCGGAACGAGAGCAGGCTCATCGAGTGACAGGAAGCGCAGACTTCCTTGTAGACCTTGAAGCCGCGCTGCAGCTGGCCCTGATCGAACTTGCCGAACGGGCCGGAGAACGACCACTTCTGCGGCGGCGGAATAACCTGGCCTTCGGCGGCGAGAGCGACGCCGGCGCCAAGAACGGTCGCGCCAAGCGAGGCCGTCAGGGCGAGAGCGATGAAAGTACGATGCATCGTCATGTCCGTTCTCCCGCTCAGGCCTTCGCCAAAACCGATTCGGAAATCGAATTCGGCAGTGGCTTGCTCTTTTCAAAGATGCCGAGCAGCGGGAGCACAATGATGAAGTGCGCGAAGTAGTAGAAGGTCAGGATACGCGCGATCAGGGTATAGATGCCTTCCGCCGGCTTGGAGCCGAGCCAGCCCAGCCCGATGCACACCGCCACGAACAGCCAGAAGAACTGACGGTACAGCGGCCGGTAGCGCGCCGACTTGACCCGCGAGGTGTCGAGCCACGGCAGGAAGGCCAGGATCGCGATCGAGCCGAACATGGCGAGCACGCCGAGCAACTTGTCCGGAATGGCGCGCAGGATCGCGTAGAACGGCAGGTAGTACCATTCGGGCACGATGTGCGCCGGCGTCACCGCCGGGTTGGCGGCGATGTAGTTGTCGGCGTGGCCGAGGAAGTTCGGCGTGTAGAACACGAACCACGCATACATGATGCAGAACACCACGATGAAGAAGCCATCCTTCACCGTCGCATAGGGCGTGAACGGCACCGTGTCCTTGTCCGACTTCGGCTCGATGCCGGCCGGGTTGTTCTGGCCGACCACATGCAGCGCCCAGACGTGCAGGACGACGACGCCCGCGATCACGAAAGGCAGCAGGTAGTGCAGCGAGTAGAAGCGGTTCAGCGTCGGGTTGCCGACGGCATAGCCGCCCCACAGCCAGGTCACCACGGTCTCGCCGACGCCCGGAATGGCGGAGAAGAAGTTGGTGATGACGGTGGCGCCCCAGAAGCTCATCTGACCCCAGGGCAGCGTGTAGCCAAGGAAGCCGGTGGCCATCATCAGCAGGTAGATGATGACGCCGAGGATCCAGAGCACTTCACGCGGCTCCTTGTAGGAGCCGTAATACATGCCGCGGAAGATGTGAATGTAGACGGCGATGAAGAACATCGACGCGCCGTTGGAGTGCACGTAGCGCAGCAGCCAACCGTAGTTGACGTCGCGCATGATCGTCTCGACCGAATTGAAGGCGAGATCGACGTGCGGCGTGTAGTGCATCGCCAGCACGATGCCCGTGATGATCTGCACACCGAGCATGAACGACAGGATGCCGCCGAAGGTCCACCAGTAGTTCAGGTTCTTCGGGGTCGGATAGGCGATGAAAGAGGAGTGAATGAGACCGCCAATCGGCAGCCGCTTCTCGATCCATTGCAGAAAGCCATTCTGCGGCTGGTAGGTCGAGTGTCCGCTCATGATCGAACCTTCAAGAATGCAATCGTTGCGGATCAGCCGATCCGGATGCGGGTGTCGGAGACGAATGTGTAGGGCGGCAGTTCGAGGTTTTTCGGTGCCGGGCCCTTACGAATACGGCCGGCGGTGTCATAGACCGAGCCGTGGCAGGGGCAGAAATAGCCGCCGTACTCGCCCTGATGGGCGAGCGGGATGCAACCCAGATGGGTGCAGATGCCGATGACAACCAGCCATGGCTCATGGCCGGGCTTGGTGCGCTGGGCGTCGGTCTGCGGATCGGGAAGAGTCGCGACATCGACGTTCTTGGCCTCGTCGATCTCCTTCTTCGTCCGATGCGAGATGAAGATCGGCTTGGAGCGCCAGAAAACCTTGATGACCTGACCTTCACCCACGGGCGCCAGATCGACTTCGATCGGCGCGCCGGCCGCGATGGTCGAGGCGTCCGGATTCATCTGGGCGATCAGCGGCACCAGCACGGCGGCGCCGCCGACGGCGGCGACGGCTCCAGTGGCCACATAAAGAAAATCGCGGCGCGTGTGCTCCGCAGAAGACACGGTCGTCACTGTCTGAACCCTCTCCCCCGGCTTGGTTTTCCGCCCCAGGCGGCGCCCTTGAGGAAACCTCTTCCTGCAAAGGCTGCGGGGCAGACCGGCATCGCGCGGCCCTGTTCAAGGCAGAACGGCGATTTCGAAGCGTTCTATTGACACCCTTGCGGTGCGAGCGCAAGCCCGCACACAGTCTAGCCCCCATACCCTGCACAAATCGTTGGCTCAGAACCGCTTAGGCAGCCCGGGGCGGCGTCGAGGACAGCCATGCGGATCGCTCTTTACGAACCGGATATTCCTCAGAATACCGGCACCATCCTGCGCACCTGCGCCTGCCTCGGAATCGAGGCCCATATCATCGAGCCGGCCGGCTTCCCGGTGACCGACCGTGCGTTCCGGCGCGCCGGGATGGACTACCTCGACCGGGTGACGATTCGTCGCCACGCCTCGTTCGTCGATTTCCAGGACTGGCGGCGAACGGAAGGGCTGAAACTGGTTTTGATGACCACCGCTGCGGAGACCTCCTACCTCGACCACCGCTACGGCGACGACCAGATCGTCATGGTCGGCCGCGAGTCCGCCGGGGTGCCGGAGGCCGTGCACGACGCGGCCGACGTCCGGCTGCGCATCCCGATCCGGGACGGGTTCCGCTCGCTCAATATCGCGGTTGCCACCGCCATGGTTGCCGGCGAGGCGCTGCGGCAGCTAAATCCCTCGCCATGACTGCCACACCCGAAGATCTCGAAATCCGCAAATCTCGCGCCCGGACCTGGTTCGAGGCGCTGCGCGACGAGATCTGCGCCAGCTTCGAAGCGCTGGAAGACGCCCTTCCCGCCTCGGCTCCGCTCGGCGACCATCCCGCCGGCCGCTTCGTACGCAAGCCGTGGCAGCGCACCGACCACACCGGCGCTGCCGGCGGCGGCGGCGTCATGTCGATGATGCGCGGCCGCGTCTTTGAAAAAGTCGGCGTCCACTGCTCGACCGTGCATGGCGAGTTCGCGCCGGAATTCCGCGGCCAGATTCCGGGCGCCGCCGACAATCCAAACTTCTGGGCGTCGGGCATTTCACTGATTGCGCATCCGCAGAACCCGAACGTGCCCGCCGTTCATATGAACACGCGCTTCGTCGTCACCTCGAAAGCCTGGTTCGGCGGCGGCGCGGACCTTACCCCTGTCCTTGATCGGCGCCGCACGCAGGACGACCCGGATACGGTCGCGTTCCACGCCGCCATGCAGGCGCCGTGCGATGCACATCCGGGCATCGCCGACTATCCGAAATTCAAGACCTGGTGCGACGAGTATTTCCACCTCAAGCACCGCAACGAACCACGCGGCATCGGCGGCATCTTCTACGATTACCTGGAGAGCGACTGGGACGCGACTTTCGCCTTCACGCAGGACGTTGGCCGCGCCTTCCGCGACATCTATCCGAAGCTGGTCGATCGGAATTTCACGACGCCCTGGACCGTAGCCGACCGCGACGAACAACTGGTACGCCGCGGCCGCTATGTCGAATTCAACCTGCTCTACGATCGCGGTACCATCTTCGGCCTCAAGACCGGCGGCAATGTCGACTCGATCCTGTCGTCGATGCCACCGGTCGTGAAATGGCCGTGATTTTATTGTCACGCTGAACGCCTAGGGTTCGGCAAATATCGATCGGAAAGAAGTGGATAGTCACATGAGCTTTTCAGCAGGCAGCATTGTCGTTCTCAAATCCGGCGGCCCGGCCATGACCGTCGTCTCGGCCGATGAAGAAGGCGTCGAGTGCATCTGGATGAGCGACGTGGGCGAATTGTCGCGCGACGTTATCCCCGCGGTGGCGCTCGAGCAGGTCGAAATCGGCGACGACGAGGACGAGGAAGAAGACGACGAGGACTAAGGCGTCGTCGTCTATCTGAGCGCGGAGGCGATCATGGTCGCACCGCCGATCAGCACGACCGCGTCGAGAATCGCGGTGTGCACGTGGATCGGCATGCGCTGAACGATGAAGCGCGACAAATGCGCGCCGGGCATCGACATAAGCCCGGTGAGCAGCGCCAGTGCGACAATCTGCGGCGTCAGCACGCCCGACAAGCCGAATACCGAGACCTTCACGATGCCGATGCCGATCGACACCATCGCATCGGTCGCGATCACGGCAGCGCCTTCGAGGCCGGCCGCCATCAACAGCGACAGCATGATGACGCCCGAGCCCGCCGTGCCGCCGACCAGCACGCCGTAGCCGGCCGAGCCGACCACCAGGCCGCGATCGTCGATGCGCCAGTTGCGCCGCCGGGCAAGGCGTCTCAGGGGCACGCTCGCCATCAGCATGGTGCCGATGACGATCGCGGCACCGGCGCCGGTTAATTGCGAGTACCCCCAGGCGCCAAGCACGCAGCCGGGCAGCGCCGTCACAGTGGCAATGGCGGCGCGGCGGCGGTCGAGATTTTTCAGATAGGCCGAGACGCGGCCGGAGTTATTGAACAGCGCGGCGATGGCGATGATCGGCACCACCGGCGCCGCGCCGACCATCGGCACCAGCACCAGCGGCATCAGCGCGCCGCTGCCATAGCCGGACACGCCTCCGATAATGCCGGCCAGCAGCGCGACCGTGCCGACGATCCCAAGCTGCAGCAGCGAAATGTCGGCAAAGCCGCCGAGGATTCCGGAAAGCATGTCCATGGTTGCGCGCGTGCCCGGTCGGGCATCTCAGGTCAAGGCCGCGCGCCGCATATCACGCCGTCATTTGGCGGCGACAAGATCGGCCGGTGAAATCAGCACGCCGAAACGCTCGCACCAGATGACGACGCTCGGATATTTCGACAAATCGACGCCGTCCGGAATGGAATAGCGCTGGCTGCCCTTGAAGGCGCGCAGGCGGCCGAGATCGACGAACATCGTGTCCTTGACGCCCGCCTCGCTGCGCACGTTCGCATTGGGCACCAGATAGACGTGATAGGCCGGACCCGGTCCGACCTCGAAATCCGGCTCGAGGAACACGGCGCGGCGATAGAGGCTGACCTTGCCCTGGCCGTAGTGGATGGGGTCCGACGGATTGGCGTGGATGAAAGTCCCGGTGGCAACGAGCGCGGCGCGGTCCGCTTCCGCGATCTGCTCGGTCGCCGGGGGTGGCGGAAACACGTAGGGAAATAGAAAGAAGCCTAAAGCCACGCCGAAGCCGGCGCCGCCAACCCCGCCCAGCAGAAAGATCGCAAGACCTCGCCAGAATCCGCGCATGCATCCCCCCTGTTCAGGGACGATAGCGGGTGCAGGCTTCACGCAGCAGACACATGCACGTTATCCGGCGGTCAGTCAGCCGTCGGCAACCGCCGCATCGTGAACTCGATGGTGTCGCCAGGCAGCACACGCCAGCTTTCGATCTCGGTCATGTAGGCCGCCTTGGGGTAACGGTCGAACCACTCGCGCGCCTTGGCCCGGGCGGCCTCGCGCGGCAGTGCGAAGGTCTCACGCCGGTAGGAATCGCGCTCGCGCCGGCGCCGTTCGCTCGCTTGGGCGAGACGTCGGGCCAGATCGCGGGGGGTATCCTGACGCGTCATGGCACAAGAATCGGGGCGCAGAAGAGAATGTTCAAGGGGCCGCTGGCGGTCCGGCACATCGCTTCGCTCCCTACAACGCTACTACCTAAAATAGGCCATACTATTTTGATACCATAAATAGTTGCAAGCCGGCAACAGCGGCGAGAAATGCACGCGCACGGACCAGACTTACGCACTCTCCCGTATTGAGTGCACCTCCGCCTTACGCTTAGCCTTCATTTACAGACCGGCTCTGGAGATTGAGCCGCAGCTCAATCTCTGTCCGAGGCCGCTTCCTGCGCGCGGCAATAAACGGGAATTTCGCATCGCGCAGGACGCGTAATGTGGGGAGATAACTGAAATGCGTCGATTTGCTTTCGCGTTACTTGGTGCAACGCTTCTGAGTGGAGTGGCGGCAAACGCAGCCGACCTCCCGGTCAAAGCGCCTCTCTACACGGCTCCGCTGGGGTATAACTGGACCGGCTTCTATGTCGGCATCAACGGCGGAGGCGGCTTCGGCCACACCGACTGGACCTATGTGATCGGCGGCAACACGGCCGGCCACAACACGAGCGGCGGCCTGATCGGCGGCACCGTCGGATATAACTACCAGATCCAGAAGTGGGTCCTCGGCCTCGAAGGCGACTGGGACTGGGCCAACGTCAAGGGCAGCACGGCTTGCCCGAACCCGGCCTTCTCCTGCGAGTCGAAGCTCACCTCGCTCGGCACATTGCGCGGCCGCGTCGGCATGGCCGTCGGTTCGACCGGCAACTTCCTGCTCTACGGCACCGGCGGCTGGGCCTGGGGCCGGCTGAACATCCAGACCGTGCATCCCACGGTCGGCACCAACGGCACCAGCAAAACACCGAACGGCTGGACCGCGGGTGGCGGCGTCGAGTGGGGCTTCCTGCCGAACTGGTCGGCCAAGCTCGAATATCTCTATGTCGGCTTCGGCACCAACACCTACACCGTCGACACGGGCCTGCAGGTTGACGCCAAGGAGCGCGTCAACGTGATCCGCGCCGGCGTGAACTACCGGTTCTGACGCCCGTTGCTCGAACGCCCGGCGATACCGGCGCGTCAAACTGCGAGGAGTGCGAAATGCGCCGACTCGTCTTGTTAAGTCTGCTTGCCGCCGCCACTCTCGGTGGCGGCCGTGTGCAAGCCGCCGATCTGCCGGTGAAGGCGCCGATTTACAAAGCGCCGATCCTGTACAACTGGAGCGGCTGCTATATCGGCGGCCATGCCGGCGCCGGCTGGGCACGCACCGAAGGGACGAACACGGTCAACACGACCGCATTCGGCGATCTCGCGCCCGGAGACGGCGCCAGCGTGACCAAGAGCGGCTTTGTCGGCGGCGGACAACTGGGCTGCAATTATCAAATCAACCAGTGGGTCCTCGGCATCGAAGGCACGTTCTCGGGAACGAGCATCAAGGGCAGCGTGATCAACTCCGCGTTCGGCGCGGGCGACGACGTGTTCGAAACCCGGGTCAACAGTATCTTCACCGTCGTCGGCCGCATCGGCTACGCCTTCAACAACTGGCTGCCTTACATCAAGGGCGGCTATGCCGGGGCGAGCAACAAGCTCAGCGTCTCCGACACTGCCGGCATGAACCAGGGCGCCGGCAGCGAATCCAAATGGCACAATGGCTGGACCATCGGCGGCGGCCTCGAATACGGCCTGACGCAGAACTGGATCATCGGCCTCGAATACAACTACATCGGCCTGCAGACGAAGAACTACAACGTCGCGGGCGCCGATCCGGGCATTTACGCCTTCGACGTCAAGCCGCGCATTCACGAGGTGCTGGCGCGCGTCTCGTACAAATTCTGACGGCGCGCACCGGCTGCAAATTTCAACAACGCCCCGGAGCGATCCGGGGCTTTTGTTTATCAGGCCCTCACCGCGCGGACGCCTGATCGGCAATCGCCTCGAGCGCCGGTCGCTCGAGCGGAAAATCGGCCGCGATCCACGCCTCTTCCGCGGCGCGTAAAGCCACACCGAGCGCCGGCCCCTTGGCGATGCCGCGCTTCAGAAAATCGTCGGCCTTGAGCGGAAACACCGGCGGCGTGAAGCGCCGCGACAACGTCACCAGTTCGCGCCACGGCGCATCGTGGTCGGAGGCCTGCGAATGGGCCCAGGCCATGAGCGCGCTGTCGGTGTAGGCGGGCTCCTTCAGCCGATAGAGCAAGGCGCGCGCCGGGCCCTCGCCTGCCCGCGGCGAGAACCGCCGCCAGTTTTCCGCCATCGCCGTCAGCCGCGTGTGCTCGGCATTGCTGAGACGAAGCTTCTGCGCCAGGCGTTCGGCGTCTTCCGTAACGACGACGCCGAGCGCGCCAAGCCGGCGCGCCCCATCGGGCGCAAGGCCGGCCGCGGCTTCGGCCTTCGCCATATTCTCAAAGGCGGCAAGATAAGGCACGCCGCCGAGCACGCGCAGCAGCAGGCCCGCGTGAGCCATCGCGGCGAGCGTCGGCGCGGCGCGCGGCGCCACGACGAGCTTGAGCATCTCCATGCGCACGCGCTCGCGCGACAACTGGTCGAGACCTTCCCGCTCATAGATGCAAGCGGCAAGACCCTCCGCGTCCGGATGACCATGGCCGTAAGCCGCGTGAAAACGGAAGAAGCGCAGAATGCGCAAGTAGTCTTCCTCGATACGCCGCCGCGCGTCGCCGATGAAGCGCACACGCCGCGCTTCGAGGTCGGCGAGTCCGCCGGTGTAGTCGTGCACCGCGCCGTCGCGCGTTGCCGAGAGCGCGTTCATGGTGAAGTCGCGGCGCAAAGCATCTTCGCGCCAGTCGCGGCCGAAGGCGACCTTGGCGTGACGGCCGAAGGTCTCGACGTCGGTGCGCAAGGTCGTCACTTCGAAGGGATGCTTCTCGATGACGACAGTGACGGTGCCGTGCTCGATGCCGGTCGGCACCGGCTTGAAGCCCGCAGCCTTGGCGCGGCGCACGACTTCGTCCGGCACCCCGGTGGTGGCGACATCGACGTCATGTACCGGCACGCCGAGCAGCGCGTTGCGCACCGCGCCGCCGACGACGCGCGCTTCCTCGCCGTCGCGGTCGAGCACATCGAGCAGCCGCGACAGCTGCGGTGCGAACGGCCACGCGGCGAAATCAACCTTGCGGGAATTGGCGCTCATTTCCCCTCCCCCCGCGGAGCGAAGCGACGTGGTGGGGAGGGGTAAGGGGTGGGGGGAAACCGGCGCATGAAAGCGCCTCCCACCCCTGACCCCTCCCCGCCGCACGCAAGGGCGTGCGTGGGGAGGGGAAAACAGAAGCGCATCACGGCCCTCGTCATCGCAACTGCCCCGGCACGAAGCGACCCTGCTCGTCGACATGCGCCGGCACATAGCGCGAGCCGGGCGAGGAGCCGCCATACTGCGCGAAATAGATGAAGCTGCCGGCCACCAGCACGAGCGCGGCGATGGCGAGCCAGACGATCCGCTTCGCGGGCCAGGCCTCAGGGTCGAATACGCCGGCCTTGGTCGACCACAGAAACACCGCGTAGAGCACGAACGGCAGCGCGAACAGCGCAACTTCGATAGCGATGGTGCGGATCATCGGTAGATCCTTTCCCGCATGTTGCGCAGGATACCTGCCGTGACGCCCCAGATGTAACGCTCGCCGAACGTGATGGCGTAATAGTGCCGCTCGACGCCCTGCCACGGCCGCGAATGCATTTCCATATTGTCGTCGGCCATCAGGAAGGCGAGCGGCACCTCGAAAGCAACATCCACTTCGGCGGTGTTGAGCGTCAGCGTAAAGCCGGGCTCCACGCGCGCGATCAACGGAACGATGCGGTAACCGAGCGTCGTCATGTAGAGATCGAGATAGCCGAGCGGCTCGACGAGATCGCGCGACAGGCCAATCTCTTCCTCGGCTTCGCGCAGCGCCGCCGCGGTCGGGTCGGCATCGGTCTTGTCGATCTTGCCGCCGGGAAAAGAAATCTGCCCCGGATGGTCCGGCAGATGCTGCGCGCGCTGGGTCAGCAGCACCGTCGGCTCGGGATGATCGACGATGGCGATCAGCACCGCCGCGGGACGGATCGGCCGCACCTGCGCGATCTTCGCCATCACCGGTTCGGCATCATGGTCGCCGCGCGCCGGCACGAAATCCGGGTCGGTAATGCCGTGCGGCATGTCCAGCGTCAGCCGCTCGCGCACGCGCGTGAAGAACTCAGCCGCCGAGAGCGGCGCGGGCCGCGATTGCGGGTCAAGCATCAGGACAACTCCCGCAAGGCGCTGGCCTCGGCCATCGCATAGAATTCGCCGCGCGAGGCGACGCCGAACATAGCCTTGCCGCCGACGTCGCGTTCTTCGCCCAAATCGACGAGATCGTAGAACAACGCACGCGTCACTTTGGCCCACAGGTCGCGGCGGACATGAAGATAAGGCGCGAGCCCGCCATTGTCGGCATCCTCCTCGAAACGCAACGCATGGCCCGGACCGGCCGCCACCCATTCATCGACATTTGTCCGAAAATTCAATGTGCGGCCTTCGGCCGCGTTCTCGACCTTGAGTTCCACGGCGGTGAAGGGCGCGTCATCGACGATAATGCCGACCTTCTCGACCGGCGTGACGAGGAAATATTTGTCGTCCTCGCGCTTGAGCACCGAGGAAAACAGCTTGACCAGACCGATACGGCCGATCGGCGACTTTTCGTAAAACCAGGTGCCATCGGAGGCGATTCGCATGTCGAGATCGCCGCAAAACGGCGGATTCCACAGGTGCACGGGGGGCAGTCCCTTACCGCCCTCTTTGGGCAGCATGGCTGCGATACCGTCCAGACCGCCCTTTTTGCCATCCGGGGCCACATCCTGCCGCTTGTCCTGCCCTGTCTTCGCCATTGTTACCTTCGTACTCTCCTATGGCGTGCGCCGGCTGTTCGCAACTTTGTGACAATCCCCGACGCCACAAGAAGATAGCGTAAGCTACGCAAAATAATGAGGGCAGATTCGACAAGTGCCCATATGTGCTTGGTGCATTTGTTGCTTAGCCTCTGGGCAAGAGCTTCCCGACAAGCCGGAGCGCCCGGCGCGGACCGCGGAAGCTGAAAGGGACAGACATGGCGTCGGCAGGCGGTGAAAGCATTGAAAAGCTGGAAGATATGATCGTGCGCGCGGCCGAAACGACGGCCGCCCATGTGCGCGCCGCCAAGGACGCCATCGGCACCGTCATTTTCGGCCAGGAGCAGGTGGTGGAACGCGCCATCATCACGGTGCTGTCCGGCGGCCATGCGCTGCTGGTCGGCGTACCGGGTCTGGCCAAAACCAAGCTCGTGGAGACCATGGGCATCGCGCTCGGGCTGGACGCCCGGCGCGTGCAATTTACGCCCGACCTGATGCCCTCCGACATTCTCGGCTCCGAAGTGCTGGAGGAGAACTCCGCCGGCAAGCGCAGCTTCCGCTTCATCCCCGGCCCGGTCTTCGCCCAGCTTCTGATGGCCGACGAAATCAACCGCGCTTCGCCGCGCACCCAGTCCGCCCTGTTGCAGGCGATGCAGGAGCAGCATGTGACCGTCGCCGGCGCGCGGCACGATCTGCCCAAGCCGTTCCACGTGCTGGCAACCCAGAACCCGCTGGAGCAGGAAGGCACCTATCCCCTGCCCGAAGCGCAGCTCGACCGCTTCATCATGGAGATCGACGTCGATTACCCCGACATCGTCGCCGAGCGCAAAATCCTGTTCGACACGACCGGCGCCGAAGACAGCCAGGCCAAGGCGGCGATGACGTCTGAAGATCTGCTGTCAGCGCAGCGGCTGGTGCGGCGTCTGCCGGTCGGCGAGTCCGTCGTCGAAGCCATTCTGCAGCTCGTGCGCTCGGCGCGTCCCGGCGAGGAAGCCGGCGATCTCGGCCGCCTCATCTCGTGGGGGCCGGGCCCGCGCGCCTCGCAGGCGCTGATGCTGGCGGTGCGCGCCCGCGCGCTGCTCGACAACCGCTTCGCGCCGTCGATCGACGACGTGCTCGAACTGGCCGAGCCCGTGCTCAAGCACCGCATGGCTTTGACCTTCGCCGCCCGCGCCGAAGGCGAAACCGTCGGCAATGTCATCAAGCGGCTGAAGTCGCGCATCGGATAAACATGGCGGACAACGTTTTGGCCGAGCCGACCGTTACAGGAACCAGCGCGACGCCGGTCAATGCCGCGGCCGGCAAGAGCAGCAAACTGGCCGCCCGCATTCCACGCCTCATCCTCGAGGCGCGGCGGGTCGCGGCGACGCTGATCCATGGCCTGCACGGCCGCCGCCGCGCCGGCACCGGCGAGAACTTCTGGCAATATCGGCACTTCACGTCCGGCGAACCGGCCAGCCGCATCGACTGGCGGCGCTCGGCGCGCGACGACCATCTCTATGTGCGCGAGCGCGAATGGGAGGCCTCGCATACGATCTGGATGTGGGCCGACCGCTCGCCGTCGATGGAATTCTCGTCGCATCTGACCGAGTGGTCGAAGCTCGACCGCGCGCTGGTCGTATCCTTTGCGCTCTCGGAAGTGCTGGTGCAGGGCGGCGAACGTGTCGGCATCCCGCTGCTGATGCGGCCGACCGCCAGCCGCAATGTCATCGAGACCATGGCGCAACGCATCATCCATGACACCACCGAGCGGCCGAGCCTGCCGCCGAACTTCGCGCCGGCGCCCTATTCCGAAGTCGTGATATTCTCCGACCTGTGGAGCCCGATCGCCGAATATCGCAAGATGATCGGCCAGCTCGCCGCCAATGGCGCGCGCGGGCATGTCGTGCAGGTGTGCGATCCGGCGGAAGAGACTTTCCCCTATTCCGGCCGCGTCGAGTTCGTCGAGTCCGAAGGCCTCGGCAGCGTCACCGCCGGCCGGGCCGAGACCTGGCGCAACGATTATCAGGCGCTGCTCGCCAATCATCGCGCCGCGCTGCGCGCCGAGACAGAGGCGTTCGGCTGGACCTTCACCGTGCATCGCACCGACCGCGGCCCGACCGAATTGCTGTTCGCACTGCATGGCCGCATGGGCGCGCACTCGATCCAGACCGCGGTCAACAGCCGGCACACCGGGAGCGTGGCATGATCGGTTCGCTCCCGCTCGCCTTCGCCCAGCCGCTGATCCTGCTCGGCCTGTTGTCGCTGCCGGTGCTGTGGTGGCTGCTGCGCCTCGTGCCGCCGCGGCCGCGCGTCGTGTCGTTCCCGCCGACGCGGCTCCTGTTCGAGATCGCGCCGAAGGAAGAGACGCCGTCGCGCACGCCGTGGTGGCTGATCCTCTTGCGCCTCATGCTCGCGGCGCTGGTCATTCTCGCCGCCGCCGGCCCGTTATGGAATCCGCCGGTCGCGACCGGGGCAAAGAACGCGCCGCTGCTCATTCTCGTCGATGACGGCTGGGCCGCGGCCGCGGCCTGGGATGTGCGGCTGCGCACCGCCGACGAATTGATGGCGCGCGCCGAAGCCGACAATCGCGGCGTCGCGCTGTTGCCGCTGTCGGAAACCGCGCGCGATATCTCGCTGCAGGTCGCCGGCGCCTTGCGCGTGCAGGTCAAGCAGCTCAAGCCGAAACCGCATTCGGTCGACCGCGTCGAGGCGCTGCCGGTGATCGATCGGTTCCTCAAGACGACGCCGGAGGCCGAGATCGTCTGGCTGTCGGATGGCGTCGATATGGGTAAAGGCGCGGGCTTCGTCGACGGCCTCAAGCAGATCGCTGGTTCGCGGCCGATGACCGTGGTGTCGGGCGGCACGACCATTCCGCATGCGCTGGCCGCCGCCGACAATGCCGCCGGCGCGCTCACGGTGAAGGTGCTGCGCGCGCAGACCGGCGTGTCCGAAAACGGCCTCGTTCACGCCATCGACCTCAAGGGCCTGCCGCTTGGCGATGCGCCTTTTGCCTTCGGTAGCGGCGACCGCGAGGCCGAAGCCCGCATCACGCTGCCGGTCGAGATTCGTAACGATGTCGCGCGGCTCGAAATCGCCGGCGAGCGTTCTGCCGGCGCGGTGCAGCTGCTCGACAATCGCTGGCGTCGCCGCACCATCGGCATCGTCTCGGGCTCGGCCGCCGATCGTTCGCAGCCGCTGCTCGGCGCGAGCTACTATCTGTCGCGCGCGCTCAATCCTTTCGCCGACGTGCGGCTCGCCGAAAGCGTGGCGCCGGCCGAAGCGATCGGCCGTTTCCTCGATCAGCGCCTGCCGATGCTGGTGCTGGCCGATGTCGGCAATGTCGCCGAGGCGCGCGGCCGGCTCGATACCTGGATCGAGAATGGCGGCGTGCTGGTGCGCTTTGCCGGGCCGCATCTCGCCGCCGGCAGCGACGATCTCGTGCCGGTGCGGCTGCGCCGCGGCGGCCGCATTCTCGGCGGTGCGCTAAGCTGGGAGAAGCCGCAGCAACTCGCCGCCTTCTCGCGCGAGGGCCCCTTCGCTTCGATGGCGGTACCGAACGACGTCACCGTCACCCGCCAAGTGCTGGCCGAGCCCGATGCGACGCTCGCCGATCGCACCTGGGCGACGCTCGCCGACGGTACGCCGCTCGTCACCGCGCAGAAGCGCGGCAAGGGTCTCGTCGTCCTGTTCCATGTCACCGCCGATACGCGCTGGTCCGACCTGCCGCTGTCCGGCGCCTTTGTCGATATGTTGCGCCAGACCGTGTCGCTCGCCGGCGCGACGCCGGCCGCCGACGGCGACGCCGCGACCCGCGGCAATGTCCAGGCGGTGCCGGCGACGCGCGTGCTCGATGGCTTCGGTGCGTTCACGACGCCGCCGGCAACCGTGCGCCCCGTGCCCGCCGGCTTTGCCGGCCGCGCCACCAACGACCATCCGCCGGGTTTCTACGGCCCGCCGGAGGGCCTGGTCGCCGTCAATACGCTGTTGCCCGAAGATCGCCCCGCTCCGCTCAACTTCACCGCGCTCAACGCGCGGCAGGACGTTTATCGCTTCGGCGAACCGGTCGATCTGCGCGGCCCGGTGTTCATGGCCGCGTTCGGCCTGATCGCGCTCGACGCGCTGGTGGTCTTCGTGCTGGCCGGCGGCCTCGCCGCCGCCTTCGCCCGTCGCCGCAGCGCCGCCACCGCGGCCATCGCGATGTTCGCGCTCGCCGCCGCGCTGGCGATGCCGCATCAGGCCCGTGCGCAGTCGACACTGATGCCTCCGGGCAGTCTGCCGCAACGCACGCCGCTGTCGCCGCAGCAACTCGACTACGCCATCAAAGCGACGCAGCAGACGCATCTGGCCTACATCATCACCGGCGACTCCGAAGTCGATGAAGTCAGCCGCGCCGGCCTCTCCGGCCTGTCGCTGTTTCTTGCGCAGCGTACCGCGCTCGAGCCCGGCGAACCGGTCGGTCTCGATCCGTCGCGCGACGAGTTGTCGTTCTTTCCGGTGATCTACTGGCCGATCTCCGAGCGCGCCGCCAAGCCGTCGCGCGAGACGCTCGACCGCATCGACACCTATATGAAGCAAGGCGGCACCGTGCTATTCGACACGCGCGATGCGATCGACGCGCCGCCCGGCGCCGACGGCGAAACGCGCTCCCCGGGCATGGTGGCGCTGCGCGACATCCTGTCGTCGCTCGACGTGCCCGAGCTCGAGCCGATCCGTCCCGATCATGTCCTCAACAAGACGTTCTTCTTGATGAAGGACTTCCCCGGCCGCTTCACCACCGGCCGCCTCTGGGTCGAGGCGTTGCCCGCGGAGGTCGAGGAAGATCCGACCCGTCCGGCACGCGCCGGTGACGGTGTGTCCTCGATCATGATCACGTCGAACGATCTGGCCGGCGCCTGGGCGCTGCGGCCCGACGGACAGGCGATGCTGCCGCTGGTGCCGGGCGAGCCGCGCCAGCGCGAATTCGCTTTCCGCGCCGGCGTCAATATCGTGATGTACGCGCTGACCGGCAACTACAAGGCCGATCAGGTGCACATCCCCGCACTGCTCGAACGGTTGGGGCAGTGAATGTTACTATTGACAATAGTAACTTACTATTTAAACTTACTATCGCCTCAAGCGATAGGAGTTTGCCATGAGCAAATATGAGCCTTTGCCGCAGTTCCTCAGTTCGGTTGGCGGTGCCGCGCATCGCCTGAGGTTCGGCGAAATCGAGCGCATTCTGGGCTTCAAGCTACCGAAGAGCGCCTATGAGCATGAAGCATGGTGGAGCAATAACGCGACCGGACATTCTCACGCCCGCGCGTGGCTCAAATTCGGCTGGCGCACGGAAAGCGTTGATCTTGCGAGCCGCAAGGTAACCTTCAGCCGTGCTCAGGCCGCCCCAAAGCCTGACAGCGATCCTTGGGGCTGCATGGCGGGCACGATCACAGTCATGCCGGGTGTTGACCTGACGATGCCGACAGATGAGCGCTGGAACGCTGAGGAAGGGAGATTGCTCTCATGAGTGACCTCCTCCTCGACACTTGCGCCGTTCTCTGGATCGCCCAAGGCGCCGATATGACGCCGGCGTCGCGGTCCGCCATTATCGACCGAAAGCTGAACGTTTCGCCAATCAGCGCCTGGGAAATCGCGAACCTCGTCCGCAAAGGCAAGATGGCCGCAACCTTGCCGGTGGCAAACTGGTTCAATCAAGCCGTGGGCAAGATGGCCGCCGAGCTGCCGCCTTTGAGTGTTGAGGTGCTGACAGGCTCGTGCAACCTGCCCGGCTCGCCGCCCGACGATCCCGCCGATCGCATCATCATCGCGACGGCACGGCAATCTGACATGACAGTGGTCACGCGCGACCGCCAAATACTTGAATACTCGCGCGCGGGCCACGTCCGCACCTTGGTGTGTTGACCATGAATCTCGGCATCGCCTTCGCACCTCTGGTTCCGCAATACGTCGTCTGGACGGCGTTCGGCGTTGCCGTGCTGTTGTCGATACTCCTGCTGGTCGCGCGCAGCCGCGGCGCGGTGATGCGTTCGATCGCGATGGCGCTGCTTGTACTGGCGCTCGCCAATCCGTCGATGACGCGCGAGGACCGCGACCCGATCCCGTCCGTGGCCGCCGTCATAATCGACAAGAGCCCCAGCCAGGAATTCGGCGACCGCGAGGCGCAGACCGAACAGGCGCGCGAGACTTTGCTCAACCGCCTGAAGAGCATTGCCGGGCTCGAAGTGCGCGTCGCCGAAGCCGGCGCCGCCGACGGCGAGACCGACGGCACGCGGCTGTTCAACGCACTGTCCTCGACGCTCGCGGACGTGCCGCCGGACCGTATTGCCGGCGCGGTGATGATCACCGACGGCCGCGTTCACGACATTCCGGCGAATGCCGCAGCGCTGGGCTTTGCGGCACCGCTGCATGCGCTGATCACCGGGCGCGCCAACGAGATCGACCGCCGCGTCGTGCTCACGCAGACGCCGCGCTTCGGCATTGTCGGCCAGATGCAGACCATCGGCTTCAAGATCGAGGATCAGGGCGCGCCTGCCGGACCTGTGCAAGTGACCGTACGGCGCGACGGCGAACTGCTCGAACAGCGCACCGTCAATGGCGGCGCCGAAGTCCGCATGCAAGTGCAGATTCCGCATGGCGGACCGAACATCGTCGAAGTCGAGGCGGCGCCGCTGGCCAATGAACTCACGCTGGTCAACAACCGCGCCGTCATTTCGATCGACGGCGTGCGCGACAAGCTGCGCGTGCTGCTGGTGTCAGGCGAACCGCATGCCGGCGAGCGCACCTGGCGCAATCTGCTCAAGTCCGACGCTTCGGTCGATCTCGTCCACTTCACCATTCTGCGGCCGCCGGAGAAGCAGGACGGCACGCCGATCAACGAATTGTCGCTGATCGCCTTCCCGACCCGCGAGCTGTTTCAGCAGAAGATCGGCGAATTCCAGCTCATCATCTTCGACCGCTACGCCCGGCAGGGCGTGCTGCCGATGATCTATTTCGACAATATCGCGCGCTACGTCCGCAACGGCGGCGCAGTGATGATCGCGGCCGGCCCCGATTATGCGTCGACGAGTTCGATCTGGCGCACGCCGCTCGATGTCATCCTGCCGGCCGAACCGTCCGGCGACGTCACCGAGCAGAGCTTCAAGGCGCGCATTTCGGAAGCCGGCAAACGCCATCCGGTGACCCGCGCCCTCGAAGGCTCCGACGTCGATCCGCCGCACTGGAGCAACTGGTTCCGGCTGGTCAACACCAAGCGCACCACCGGCACGCCAGTGATGGAAGGCCCAGACGGCAAGCCGCTGCTAGTGCTGGCGCGCGAGGGCGAAGGCCGCGTCGCGCTTATGCTGTCCGATCACATCTGGCTGTGGGCGCGCGGCTATGAAGGCGGCGGGCCGCATCTCGATCTGCTGCGCCGGCTGTCGCACTGGCTGATGAAGCAGCCCGACCTCGAGGAAGAAGCGCTGCGCCTGATCGTGCGCGGCCGCGACATGACCGTGCAGCGCCAAACCATGGCCGACGCGGTCGCCGATGTGACGCTGACCTCACCGTCGGGCAAGAGCCAGACGCTGAAGCTGTCGTCGGCCGAGCCCGGCCTGTGGCGCTCGCAGGTGCCGGCCAACGAACTCGGCCTGTGGCGCGCCACCGACGGCAAGCTGACGGCTCTGGTCAATGTCGGCCCTGCCAACCCGCGCGAATTCCAGGAAGTGACCTCGACGACCCAAACGCTGGCTTCGCTGGCGGACGGCACCGGCGGCAGCGTGCGCCGCCTCGCCGAAAACACCGGCGGCGTTGAAGTGCCGCGTGTCGTGCCGGTGCGCACGGCCTCGACCTACAAGGGCGACGACTGGATCGGCATGAAGATGCGCGATGTCTCTGTGGTGCGTGGCATCGGCGTGTTGCCGATCTTCACCGGGCTGATTGGCCTGCTGCTGCTGGTCGGCTCGCTGGCGCTGACGTGGGCGCGGGAAGGCCGCTAGCAACTTCCGTCATTCCGGGGCGCGGATGAAATCCGCGAACCCGGAATCCATAGTCCCGGCACCGGGGATATGGATTCCGGGCCCGCTTGCGTCGCAAGCGTCCCGGAATGGCATCGGAGAGAACAGCAGCCGCGATAAACTCCGGTCATCCCCGCGAAAGCGGGGATCCAGTTCTAATCAATAAAGTTCTGGGTCCCCGCTTTCGCGGGGACGAGCGGTTTGTTACCGTCTGTCACGCCTTTCGACGCCCGTGTGCCCCCATGTCCCTCTCCCTCTTCTTCGCCACCATGTTCGCCGGGTTTCTCTATTCGGTGATCCCCGGGCCGGCGGTGCTGCTGGTGTTCTCGCTCGCGGCCCAGCACGGCCGCGCCATGGGCGCCCGGTTCCTGATCGGCCACATGGTCGGCGACATCACCTGGAGCGCTCTCGCTTTCGCGTCCATCGTCGGCGTCAGCAAGATGGGCCCGCTGCTGTTCGACATACTCGGCGCCGGCTGCGGCCTGTATCTGATCTATCTCGGCATCAAGGCGATCCGCGCGAGATCGATCGGCGACGCGCCCGTGCTGCGCGGCCACATGCCCTATCGCGCCGGCTTCCTGTTCGGGCTTACCAATCCGAAAGCCTATCCGGTGGCGGTCGCGGTCTTCACCGCGCTGATCGCCCGCTACACCATGGACCTGTCGTGGTCGTCGCTGCCGCTGATGGGGCTGTCGGCCTGGATTGGCCTCGTGCTCGGCTATGTCGCGACCTTATTCTGGGCCGGGCTGCCGATCGTGCGGCGCTTCTTCCTGCTGCACGGCGTTGTGGTCACACGCATCATCGGCGTGACCTTCGTGCTGTTCGGATTAAAGTCCCTGGTCGACGCCGGCCGTTCGTTCCAGACGCGGTAGATAGCCTATTTGACGACGTCGTCGGCCGCCGTGATCAGGCTGTGCGACGGGTTCTTGCCGCAATATTCACCGAGCTTGGCGCCGTTCTGCTTCATCTTGTCGAAGTCGACGATCGGCTTGGCGTCCTGATCTGCATAGAAGCCTTCGATCCACATCAGGATGAGGCCGATCGTGTCCTTGTCGCTGGTGACGAAGTCCTTGCAACTGACCGTCGACAGATCGAGCTGCTGCGCCTTGCCCGGCAGCGGGGCGAGCAGCGCCGCCGCGATCAGTATCATCGAAAGTTTTTTCATGATGTCACCCCGAATGCCGAAACCAATGCTTCAGTCTTGCCGCGCGTGATGGCGGCGGCAAGAACGGGACGGGGCGAAGACGCTGATATTATTCTGAATTTGCGGGCGCGCGATTTCAGATCAGGCCGGCTCGAGCCAATCCGGCCTGATCAGGCCGGTCACACCCTCGAAGGCGCCGGGCTCGAGCTCATTGACCAGGAGCCGGGCGGGATTGACCGGGCCCGGCATCTTCACCTGGCCCTTGGGAATGCGCTTGAAGCCGCTGCGGCCGTAGTAAGGCTCGTCACCGACCAGCACGACCAGCTTATAGCCTTTGGTTTTGGCGTCCTTGAGCGCGCGGGCCATGAGCGCCGCGCCGACGCCACGTGAGCGGAACGGCGGCTCGACGGTCAGCGGCCCGAGCAGCAGAGCGGGTGTATCGCCGATGCAGATCGGCGTCAGGCGGATCGAGCCGACCATCAGGGTGCCGATCCGGGCGATGAAGGACAGCTCCAGCAGGTGGCCCCGGCCCTCGCGGATGCGGTAGGCGCTGCGCGCGTAACGCCCCGGGCCGAACGTGCGCTCGTTCAGGCGCTCGACGGCCAGCGCGTCGCTCGGCGATTCAGGGACGATGGTGAGGTCGAGTTCGCTCATGAAACCATGCGATTAGCACCCCGCCCGCCGAACGTCCATCGCCGGTGGCGACGGCCTCCCCAAGACCCTAGATAGGCGGGAGCGGGAAGCAGAAAAAGGAATGCATCTTGGGACTTCTGGTGGACGGCGTCTGGCACGACGAATGGTACCAAAACAAGAACGGCCGCTTCGTCCGGCAGGACTCGCCGTTCCGCAACTGGGTGACCGCCGATGGCAGCGCCGGACCGACCGGGACCGGCGGGTTCAAGGCCGAGGCCGGGCGCTACCATCTCTATGTCTCGCTGGCCTGCCCCTGGGCGCACCGCACCATGATCTTCCGCCAGCTCAAGGGACTCGAGAACCTGATCTCGATGTCGATCGTGTCGCCCGACATGCGCGAGCATGGCTGGACGTTTCACAAGGAGGAAGGCTCGAGCGGCGACGCCGTCAACGGCAAGGACAAGCTTTACGAGATTTATCTCGCCGCCGATCCGACCTTCACCGGCCGCGTCACCGTGCCGGTGCTGTGGGACATGAAGACGAAGACGATCGTCAACAACGAGTCGTCCGAGATCATCCGCATGTTCAATTCGGCTTTCGACGGGCTGACCGGCAACACGAGCGACTTCTATCCGCAGGCGCTGCGCGCCGAGATCGACCGCATCAACGACTTCGTCTATCCGAACATCAACAACGGCGTCTATCGCGCCGGCTTCGCCACCACGCAGGAGGCTTACGAGGAAGCTTTCCGCAACCTGTTCGACGCACTCGACAAGGTGGAAGAGATTTTGTCGCGGCAGCGCTATCTGGCGGGCGCGCGGATCACCGAGGCCGACTGGCGGCTGTTCACGACGTTGGTGCGCTTCGACGCGGTCTATTACGCGCACTTCAAGTGCAACTGGCGGCACATCTATGAGTACCCCAACCTGTCGAACTATACCCGCGAGCTCTATCAGGTGCCTGGCGTTGCGCAGACGGTGGATCTCGGCCAGATCAAGCGGCATTACTATTTCAGCCAGCGCACGGTGAACCCGACCGGCATTGTGCCGGTCGGGCCGCAGCTCGATTTTGCCGCCAAGCACGACCGGGGAAAGTTTGGCTAGTTCTGTCATTCCGGGGCGCGCCGTAAAGGCGCGAACCCGGAATCCATAACCCCAGCGCCGGGAATATGGATTCCGGGCCCGCTTGCTTCGCAAGCGCCCCGGAATGACAATGGGGCATGTTCGGCACTCACGACATTCTCCTTTTCATTTTCGCCGGCTGGCTGCTCAATGTAACGCCCGGCCCGGACACGGCCCTGATCGTGGCGCGCTCGACGCAGATGGGTTTGCGCGCCGGCTTCACCGCCTGCGCCGGCATCGCGCTCGGCATCATGGGCCACGTCATCGCGGCCGCGATCGGCCTGTCGGCGATCATCGCCGCCTCGGCCACCGCCTTCGGCATCATCAAGTTCGCCGGCGCCGCCTATCTCATCTATATCGGCGCGCGCATGATGCTGAGCCGGCAGACCATCGAGCCGGACGATGTCGCGAAAAAGCCGAAGGAGACGCTGCCGCTGCGCGCAGTGTTCTGGCAGGGCTTCTGGAGCAACGCGCTCAATCCGAAAGTGGCGATCTTCTTCCTCGCCTTCCTGCCGCAGTTCGTCGACGCCGCCGCGCCGTCGAAGGCGCTGGCGTTCTTCTTTCTCGGCGTCGTCTTCAACTTCAACGGTACGATCTGGAATCTCGGCGTCGCTTATGTCGTGGCCCGCGCTTCCTCGGCCTTGCGCGGCACGAAAAGGATTCAGCGCTGGATCGACGGCGCCGTCGGCGCGATGTTCATTGCGCTGGGTGTGCGGCTGGCGCTGGTGCAGCACTGAAGCGTCGGCACGACGAAGCCATCTCCCGATTCAATTGTCAAACAGCCAACGCTCCGCCGGCCCTGTTCTTTGCGGCGCGGGTCACGCCTGCCTTCCATTTCCTTCCCTCGGAAACGCCGAGGGGATGGAGCGCCGCGAGGCGCCCTTTGTGGAGATCGCACCTTGCGGTGCGCTGTGCCCTCGAACGGAGGACACATGCGCCCCGCGGCGCTCCATCGCGGTGTCGTTACGGCACGGGCCGCGC
>DATMEX010000025.1:0-33898 GCA_035556455.1 Pseudolabrys sp. | reverse complement strand
GGATCGGGCTCGGCGCGCTGCTGATCGCAAGACGGACGTGGCGCAAGGTGCTCGATCCGTGGCTGCCTGGACCCTTCGAGGGGCGCCGCACACCGACGCTCTTGTGCTGGCCGCGCGCTGTCTCCTCGACGGACGGCCTGACTTCCGACTATTACCCTCTCATGATTCGCCTCGATAACATCAGCAAGCAGCACGGCCATCAGATCCTGTTCATCGACGCGTCGATGGGAATCCAGAAGGGAGAGAAGGTGGGGCTCGTCGGGCCCAATGGTGCCGGCAAGACGACGCTTTTCCGGATGATCGCCGGCGAGGACCGGCCCGACGACGGCCAGGTGACGGTCGATGCCGGCATGACGATCGGCTATTTCAGCCAGGACGTCGGCGAGATGTCGGGCCGCAGCGCGGTGGCCGAAGTCATGGACGGCGTCGGCCCGGTCAGCGAAGTCGCCGCCGAGCTGAAGGAGCTGGAAGCGGCGATGGCCGATCCGGATCGCGCCGACGAGATGGACGCCATCATCGAACGCTACGGCGAGGTGCAGCAGCGCTTCTCCGAGCTGGACGGCTATGCGCTCGATGCCCGCGCCCGCGAGGTGCTGGCGGGTCTGAGCTTTACGCAGGAGATGATGGACGGCGATGTCGGCAAATTGTCCGGCGGCTGGAAGATGCGCGTGGCGCTGGCGCGCATCCTGTTGATGAAGCCCGATGCGATGCTGCTCGACGAGCCGTCGAACCATCTCGATATCGAAAGCCTGATCTGGCTCGAGCAGTTCCTCAAGGGCTATGACGGCATGCTGATGATGACCTCGCATGACCGCGAGTTCATGAACCGCATCGTCAACAAGATCGTCGAGATCGACGGCGGCTCGCTGACGGCCTATTCCGGCAATTACGAATTCTACGAGCAGCAGCGCGCGCTGAACGAGAAGCAGCAGCAGGCGCAGTTCGAGCGCCAGCAGGCGATGCTCGCCAAGGAAATCCGTTTCATCGAGCGTTTCAAGGCGAGGGCGTCGCACGCCGCGCAGGTGCAGAGCCGGGTCAAGAAGCTCGACAAGATCGAGCGCGTCGAGCCGCCGCGCCGGCGCCAGAGCGTCAGCTTCGACTTTCCGCCGGCGCCGCGCTCGGGCGAGGACGTCGCCATCCTCAAGGATGTCGCCAAGGCCTATGGCAGCCGCACGATCTATGACCGGCTCGATTTCTCCATTCGCCGCCTCGACCGCTGGTGCGTGATGGGCGTCAACGGCGCCGGCAAATCGACCTTGCTCAAGCTGATCGCCGGCACCACCGAGCCCGACGCCGGCACCGTGTCGGTCGGCGGCAGCGTCAAGATGGGCTACTTCGCCCAGCACGCCATGGACCTGCTCGATGGCGAGCGCACGGTGTTCGAGCAGCTCGAATACACCTTCCCGCAGGCCAGCATCGGTTCGCTGCGCTCGCTGGCCGGCTGCTTCGGCTTCTCCGGCGACGACGTCGAAAAGAAGTGCCGCGTGCTGTCGGGCGGCGAGAAGGCGCGCCTCGTCATGGCGATCATGCTGTACGACCCGCCGAATTTCCTGGTGCTCGACGAGCCGACCAACCATCTCGACATGGCGACCAAGGAAATGCTGATCGAGGCCCTGTCGAAATACGAGGGCACCATGCTGTTCGTGTCGCACGACCGGCACTTCCTCGCCGCGCTGTCGAACCGCGTGCTCGAACTCACGCCCGACGGCATCCACGCCTATGGCGGCGGCTACACCGAATACGTCGCCCGGACGGGATACGAGGCGCCGGGTATTTTGGCTTAGCGTCGCCGTTGGTGGTGTAGGGTGGGCTAAGGCGCGAAGCGCCGAGCCCACCATTAGCCGTCCGAGCAGTAAGTTACGCACACTGGTGGGCTCGCTTCGCTTAGCCCACCCTACCTAGAGAGCTAGCTGCGCTCCGCCTTCTTCGCCTCATCCCACAGCGCGTCCATTTCAGCCAAGGTCGCGTCCTGCGGCTTCTTGCCTTGCGCCGCCAGCGCAGTTTCGATGGCGGTAAAGCGCCGTTCGAACTTGGCGTTGGTCGCGCGCAAGACGGCTTCCGGATCGGCGTCCAGATGCCGCGCCAGATTGACCACGGCGAACAACAGATCGCCGACCTCGGCCGCTGCCTTGTCGTTGTCGGCGCGATCAAGCTCGGCCTCGATCTCGTCGGCTTCCTCGCGGATCTTGGCGAGCACCGCGCGCGGATCGTTCCAGTCGAAGCCGACGCGGCCGGCCTTCTGCTGCAGCTTCAAGGCGCGGGTCAATGCGGGCAGGGCAATCGGCACCCCGTCCAGCGCGCTCGGCGCTGTCGGCGGATGGCGTTTCGCGCGCTCGGCCTTTTCAAGTTTCTCTTGCGCCTTGATGCGCTCCCACTGGCCCTCGACGGCCTTGGTGTCTTGGCCACCCGCATCGCCGAACACATGCGGATGCCGCCGGATCATCTTGGATGTCACGGCCTCGACGACGCCGCCGAAATCGAATGCGCCTTGCTCCTGGGCCATCCGGGCATGGAACACGACCTGCAGCAGCAGGTCGCCGAGCTCGTCGCGCAGGTCCGCAAGATCGCCGCGCTGGATGGCGTCGGCGACCTCGTAGGCTTCCTCGATCGTGTACGGCGCGATGGTCGCGAAGTTCTGCTCGAGGTCCCACGGACAGCCGGTCACCGGCGTGCGCAGTGCGGCCATGATCTCGATCAGTCGGGCAATGTCGCGGGATGGCTTCACGGGCTTACTCAAGCTGAGGGATGTCGGGTTGGGCGACAAGCCGAGAACCTAGCGGCGCAGGCCGGCCATGGCGCGGCAGGCCGCGGGCTTATCCAGAGACTTCGCCGGTGCCGTTGGCCCACCCGATTCGCATAAGACATATTATGGAATATTTCTATGGACCCGGATCGGCCCGAAGCCGATGCGATACATCAGGATTGCTGCGCATTTTATTGAAATAACGCGCCTTTTTAGGTCGCCATCAAGTCTCGAACTGCATGCCGTCATAGGCCGGCTCGATGCCATCCGGCAGCGTCCGGCGCAGCGTCTGGTAGTCGAGATCGCTGTGCATGTCGGTCAGGATGGCGCGCTTCGGCTTGATGCGCGCGATCCATTGCAGCGACTCGTCGAGGTTCATGTGGCTCGGATGCGGCGCCTTGCGCAGTGCGTCCACGATCCAGATGTCGAGGCCTTCGACGGCCGGCAGGCTGTCCGGCGGCAGGCGCTTGAGGTCGGTCGAGTAGGCCACGTCGCCGAAACGGAAGCCGAGCGAGACGATGTCGCCATGGTCCTGCAGGAACGGCAAAAGCTCGATCGGGCCTCCCTGCCCGTCGATCGTCACCGGCTCGCCGGGCGTCAGCCGGTGCTCGGCCATGATCGGCGGATAGCTGCTGCCGGCCGGCGTGCGAAAGCAATAGCCGAAGCGGGCGTGCAGATCGGCGGCGGCGGCTTCGCCCATGTAAACGTCGACGCGGCGCTTGTGCAGGACGAACATTGGCCGCAGGTCGTCAAGGCCGTGGGTATGGTCGGCGTGCTCGTGGGTGATGAGGAGGCCGTCGATCCAGTCCACATTGGCCTCGATCAGCTGTTCGCGGATATCGGGCCCGGCATCGACCAGAACGCGTGTAACCTTGCCCGGCGCGGCGATGCGCTCGACCAGCAGCGCGCAGCGGCGGCGGCGGTTCTTCGGCTCCTTCGGATCGCAATCGCCCCAGCCCAGGGCGACGCGCGGCACGCCCATGGACGAACCGCAGCCCAGAATGGTGAAGCGCAAGCTCATCCGGCCTTCCTGACGTCGCGCGCAAGGTCGCGCGGCACTTTCGAGAACAGCCGGAAGAAGTTTTCGGTGGTCTGGCGGGCGATCTCGGCTTCGGACACGCCGCGGGTCTCGGCCAGCATCTTGGCGGTGTTGACGACGTAAGCCGGCTCGTTGCGTTTGCCGCGATACGGGATTGGCGCCAGGAACGGCGCGTCGGTCTCGACCAGAATGCGGTCGGCGGGCAGGTCGCGCGCGATATCGCGCAACGCTTCGCCGTTCGTGAAGGTGATGATGCCGGTAAAGCCGATGTAGAAGCCTAGTTGCACTGCCTTGAACGCCAGCTCGCGCCCGCCGGTGTAGCAATGCAGAACGGCGGGGAAGGCGCCCTTCCCGATTTCTTCCTCGAGAATGACCGCCGTATCCGCGTCGGCCTCACGCGTATGGATCACCAGCGGCAGCCCGGTCTCACGCGCTGCCTTGATGTGTTCGCGGAAGCCCCACGCCTGATCGGCGCGCGGCGACTTGTCGTAGTGATAGTCGAGGCCGGCTTCGCCGATGGCGACGATCTTGGGGTGCCGGCTCAGCCGCACCAGCTCGGCGGCGTCGATATCCAGCTCTTCCTGGGCGTTGTGCGGATGGGTCCCGACCGAGGCGAAAACATCGGGATATTTTTCAGCGACCGCAAGCACTTGGGCCAGCTTCTTCACCCGGGTTGAGATCGTCACCATGCGCCCGATCCCGGCCGCCCGCGCCCGCTCGACGATCTGGTCGAGTTCAGGCGCGAATTCCGGGAAATCGAGGTGGCAATGGCTATCGACCAGCATCAGGGCGTCTTCGGCGGATTTTTGGGCTGAGTTTTCGCCTGACTTTTGGTCTTCTTGGGCTCGTTGGGAGCCTTGTCGGCGCCCTCGGCCGTCTCCGGCTCGACATAGCGCGGGAACACGCCCTGCGGCGCCGGCAGAGCCGAGCCGGGCGCAATGCGCTTGCCGCCTTCCAGTGCCGTGAAGCCGCGTTCCTCCGCCGGAATGGCGAGCAGGTCGAGCAGCTTGCCGGCGGACACCGGCATCACCGGCTGGGCGAGGATGGCGACCTGCCGGATGATCTCGGCGGTGACGTAGAGAATCGTCCCCTGCCTTGCCGGATCGGTCTTGGCCTTGGCCCAGGGCGCCTCGGAGGCGAAATAGCGGTTGGCATCCGCCACCACGGACCACACGACATGCAGCATCTGGTGAAGCTGCTGCGTCTTCATGTGCTCGCGCGCCGCCGGCAGCATGGCGTCGGCCGCCGCGAGGATGGTCTGATCCTCCGGCGTGAATTCGCCCGGCACCGGCAGCTTGCCCTCGAAGGCCTTGCCGACCATCGACAGCGAACGCTGCGCCAGATTGCCGAGATCGTTGGCCAGATCGGCGTTGATGCGGTTGACGATGGCTTCGTGGCTGTAGCTGCCGTCCTGGCCGAACGGCACCTCGCGCAGGAAGAAGAAGCGCATCTGATCGACGCCGTAGGTCTCGGCCATCGTGAAAGGATCGACCACGTTGCCGACCGACTTCGACATCTTCTCACCGCGGTTGAACAGGAAGCCGTGGCTGAAAATGCGCTTGGGCACTTTGAGGCCGGCCGACATCAGGAAGGCCGGCCAGTACACGGCATGGAACCGCACGATGTCCTTGCCGATGACGTGCAGGGCGGCGGGCCAATAACGCTGGAATTTCGGGTCGTTTTCGTTGGGGAAACCGAGACCGGTGATGTAATTGGTCAACGCATCCACCCACACATACATGATGTGTTTCGGGTTGCCGGGCACCGGAATGCCCCAGTCGAAGGTCGTGCGCGACAGCGACAGATCCTTGAGGCCGCCCTTCACGAAGCTGGCGACCTCGTTGAGCCGCTCCTTCGGCAGCACGAAATCCGGCACCTTGGAATAGAGCTCAAGCAGTCTGTCCTGGTAGGCCGACAGCTTGAAGAAATAGCTCTCCTCCTCCACCCACTCGACCGGCGTTCCGGTCTTGGTGGCGAGGCGCGTGCCGTGCTCGTTCAGGTGCGTTTCGTCCTCGGCGTAATAGGCCTCGTCGCGTACCGAGTACCAGCCGGCATATTTGTCGAGATAGATGTCGCCCTTGGCTTCCATCCGCCGCCAGATTTCCTCCGACGCGCGGTAGTGGCGCTCTTCCGTGGTGTGGATGAAGTCGTCGTTCGACAGATTCAGCATCTTCACCATGCGCTCGAACGCGGGCACGTTCTGGTCGCGCAGCTGCCGCGCCGTCAGGCCGAGCTTGGCCGCGGTCTGCTGCATCTTCTGGCCGTGCTCGTCGGTGCCGGTGAGGAAATAGACGTCGTAGCCGTCCAGCCGCATGAAGCGGGCGATGGAATCGGTGGCGATCGCCTCATAGGCATGGCCGATATGGGGGACGCCGTTCGGGTAGGAAATGGCGGTGGTGATGTAAAAGGGTTGTTTCGCGGACATTTCGGCCTTCATCGGGGCCCAAAAGGCCCAAAAAAGCGGGCGCGAGAGGTTCCGCAGCCCGTCGATTCAACGGGTTAGGTAACAACCCCCCGCCGCTTCGGCAAGCAAGGCCAAGTTACCAGCTGCCGGCGCCGCGTTCGGACGCGAACCCAAGGGCGGCACCGATCGCCGAACCAAGCGATGCCGTGCGCGGCTCGCTGCGCCCGCCGGTGATCTCGCTCGGCGGCATGATGGTCGGCCGGCTGTAGCCGCCGGCAAAGCGGCGCGGCGAGGCCGGGATACCGTCGGCCTGCATGGCGGCTTCCTTCCACGTCGAGCCCTTGAGGTCGGTGACGACCACCATCTTGTCGACCTTGCCGTCGAGGAACGCGGTCAGGAACTTCTCGTAATCCTTGAACGACACGCAGCCGTTCGATTGGCCGTTCGGCCCCAGCATGTAGCTGTGCGCCAGAATGCCGTCGCGGCCGTACATTTTTTCCTTGTAGACCGGGTTCATGCGGACGGCGCGCACGCCATGGAACAGGCGCTCGCGCTCGGTCAGTACGTAGACGTTGGGCGGCGTCGGCCCGCGCATGCGCACCTTGGTGTAGCGGACATCGTTCATCATGGCGCCAAGGCCCGATTGCGCCACGAGCTTGGAGCCGTCGGGCATATGCACGATGCTGCCGGTGATGTCATAGACCGCGGTGCGGCTGACCGAATCCGGCAGTGAGCCGGACAACGAGGCGGGCACGGGAGCGGGAATGGTGGCAACCGGCGCCGGCTTCGGTGGCGTGCTGGCCTCGTCCCTCGCCGCGATCCTGGAGTCGATCGCCGCCATCGCCTCATGCTTTGAGACGTTTTCGGGCTTCCGTGCCGGCATCGCCACGACCGGCGTCGCGATGGGCGCGATAACGGGAGCTTCGGCAACAACGGCAGGACTTGGCGCCGGTATCTCGGCTCGGGTCCGAGCCAGGTGCGCCGGCACGGGACGCGGCAACGGCACGACAGGGGACGTCGTCGCCACAGGCGCTGGTTTGGCCTGAACAATCGCGGGCCGCATTTTCTCGGCCGGCAGGATGGGCTTGGTGCGGTCGATATAAGCGTCGGCCCATTGCGAGGTGCCCTGCCCGCGCGCCGCTGTCTTGGCGACTGGCTCCTGCGGGACCAGCATCAGCGAGCCGGGGCCGCTCGGCAGGCGAACGTGGGGCTGCATCGTACCACCCGCCATCCATGCCGCCGTGAAAGTGACCGCCATGGCGGACACACCGACGAAGGCAACAGCACCGATGCCGAGGACGAGTCCGTTGCGGACCATGCGCAGTCCGCGCCCAACGCTGGCGGGCGAGACACGCCGGTCTTCACGCCATAATACGTCGACAGTGGCGGCAGCCGTGTACGTCGTCATGCGATACGCAACTCGAACTCAACACACGGCCTGACGCCGGCATTCCAAGGGTGATCGTTCGATTTCTACGCTCCGCCATTAGGGTTAAATGACCCTTAAGCTGCGGAACGGATTCACGAATTTTATGCCGCGGTGGCATGCCGATTTACCGCACCTGGTCCGGGTATTCGCACCGGGCGACTCAGCGTAAGCCTCTGACTTATGAACCAGGCTCTACGCATCACACTGATCGCCGTCTGCGCGGCGTTTGTTATGTCCGGCGCGGCGAATGCCCAGCCCATGAAGTGCAGCGGCGAGGAAGCAACCTGCCAGCAGGCCTGCGCGAAACGCCCGACGGCAACCAAGTCTGCGTGCCTGACCGAATGCGGCGTGCGCAAAAATATCTGTATGCGCACCGGATGCTGGGATGATGGCCGCCTGCGCTACTGCGGTCTCTCCAAGCAGTAGGTCTCTCTAAGCAGCAGGTCTCTCTAAGCAGCAAGTCTTGCCAAGCAGTGAGCGGTTCCGCGCTGGTAATTTTGCAGCGCGAGATTTTTTAAGAAAGCGTCATCCGAATCGCCTACGCTTCGCACATGGCGGTTCGTCGATTACGGATCGATAAGATGCTCAGGTCAGTCGGGACCGACACGCTCCCGAACGATCGAAGCCAGCCGCCGTCCCTCGCAAAGCCCGCCCTGCCCGCTCCCCTCGCCGCATTCGGCCGGGACTGGCACGTTCGATGCATGGACCCTCCTGCGTCCGTCATGGACCGCGGGCGCTTGCGACCCTCAAGCAGTCCACGAGAAGGAGTCGGCCTTGGGTAAGAACCTGAACAAGAAGAGACGCCGCAATGATCGCTTGTCTGGAACCGCCGAGATCATCAACTTCCAGAACAAGTTCGAGGCCGAACGGGTCTTACCGCCGATAAAACCGCTCAACGCTACGCAAGCTGACTACCTCGACGCGCTACGCAGATTTCCCCAGGTCATCGTCCTTGGACCGGCCGGCACCGGCAAGACCTGGATTGCGGCAACCCACGCCGCCGACCTCCTCCGCAACCGGCAAATCGACAAGATCATCCTGACGCGGCCCAACGTGCCCTGCGGCCGTTCGCTCGGCTTCTTCCCCGGCTCGCTGGAGGACAAGTTCGCGCCCTGGGCCGCGCCGGTGATCGAGGCGATCAAGGAGCGGATCGGCAAGGCCGCCTATGAGATCGCGCTCAAGAACGGCGCCATCGAACTGGTGCCTTTCGAGGTGATGCGCGGCCGGAGCTGGAAGAACGCCTTCGTCCTGCTCGACGAAGCGCAGAACACCACCGCCGCCGAGATCAAGACCTTCCTGACGCGCATCGGCGAGGATTGCTCGGTCGTCATCAACGGCGACATCAGCCAGTGCGACCTGCCGAGGGAATCGGGGCTACGCACCGTCATCGAAATCATCGACGCCCAGAACCTGCCGGTGCCAGTGGTCGAGTTTACCCGCGCGGAAATCGTTCGCTCGGGCATTTGTGCCATGTGGGTGAACGCCTTCGAGACGGCGCATTTATAGGCAACACCAGCGCGAATGGCCGGGGCGGCCTCGTTCCGGCCATTTTCTGCCGCATAGTCCAGCGCGTAAAAATAGCGCGGGACGGTTGATCGAACCGCGCCGGCGCGCCATATATCGCCTGTAATATCACTCGTTGACGAACCCGCCCAAAGACCTCCCAGGAGAAAAATTTGAGTCAATTCAGAAGTCCGGACGCATTTGAGCGCCGGAACAATGCCGCTGCCGTCAAGAAGGCGATGCTCGAGAAATTCCGTGCCGCCACCCAGGCGCCTGAACTCGAGACCAAGCGCCAGGAGCGTCTTGCGATCGCCCAGGCGCGCGCCGAGCGCCAGACCCAGCGTGAGGCCGAGCGCGAGGCGGCCCGCAAGGTCCGTGAGGCCGAGGAAGCCCGTCTTGCCGCCATTGAGGCCGAGCGTCAGGCCAAGCTGCAGAAGGAAGCCGAGGAACTCGCGGCTCTCGAAGCCGCCGATAAAGCCGCCGCTGACGAGGCCCTGCTCGCGGAACAGAAGGCCAAGCGCGACGCCCGCTACGCCGCCCGCAAGGCCGCGAAGAAGAGCAAGAAGCGCGGCTACTAAGCCCCCTCGGCTTAGCCGCGATTTTCATTATCGCCGGCCCTCGTGGCCGGCGATTGCTTTTGGGCTGCCCCCGTAAGGTCAGCGGGCGTGGCTCAGGCCCGCTTCCGCTGTGCTGCCCGCGCCGCTGGTTTGACGCTGCGCCGATATTTCCTTCGCCCGCGCCTGTGCCCGCTGCAGCACGAAGAGACGGATGGCGGACGACAGGTTGCCGCCGTCGCGCTTGGTGTCGATGTCGTTGACCACAGACGACAGCGTCATTCGCTGTTGCTCGGCAAACATCTTCAATTCATCCCAGAAGGCGTCCTCGAGGCTGACGCTGGTTTTGTGGCCCGCAATCACGATCGAGCGCTTGGTCACCAGCGACTTCATTGGCGTCTCTCCTCTGAACTGCCATGCATCGGCTCCGCTTGGGCGCGCATGCGGGCCGACTATGGCGTTCATAAGCGGCGACTTCGCGGCTGGCTGTGATCGCCAACACACAAGCTGCGCTCAACTTTTCAAAACGATTGTTCCAATGCGCGCCTGAATGATGCCCATTGTAAGCGGTCAAGAACGCCGAGCGGCCTCGGCCAGTTCCTTGAAGACGGCGAACACCAGTGGCTTGCGCTCCAGGTTGTAGGCTTCGACATCTCGCGCCGCCCGGTTGATGCGATCCCAGGCGAGGGCCGCCTTGTTCATCTGACCGACGTCGATGCGGGCCTCCAGCCTGTCCGATAGCCAGCCATTGACCAGATCGACGAAGGTTTCGAGCGATTCCGGATCGGTGCCGGACAACGCATCGCCAAGCGCGTGCAGCGCGCGCGGATCGGGGTTCGGCAACTGCCCCATCAGGTCGAGCACGCGGCCACGCAATGCCAGCGCCGGACCGTCGAGCAAGCGAAGCGCCCGGCCCGGACTGCCGCCCGATGCTTCGGCCGCCTGCCGCAGATCGCCCTCGGCCTCGCCGGTGGCAGCCGTCAAGGCACGCAAGACGTCTTCGGCCGCAAGCGGCCGCAGCAACAGCCGGCGGCAGCGCGAACGAATGGTCGGCAGTTCGCGGCCCGGCGACTGGCTGATCAACAGCAGCATGGTGCGCGGCGGCGGCTCTTCGAGGATCTTGAGCAGCGCGTTGGCACCGTCGCGCTGCAGGTCGTCGATCGGATCGACGATGGCGATGCGCCAACCGCCCTCGCCCGCGGTCGAGCCGAAGAAGCCGACGGTGCGCTTCACGTCGTCGATGCGGATGTTTTGAAACAGCTTGCCGGTCTGCGGATTGATGACGCGCTCGAGCACCAGCAGGTCGCCCTGCGCCTTCACCGCCATGCGCCGCGCCGCCGGATGATCTGGATCGACGGCCAGCGAGGTGGCGCTTTGCACCTCGGCCGAGGCCGGGTCGGGATGCGCCAGCACGAAGCGCGCCAGGCGATAAGCGAGCGTCGCCTTGCCGATGCCGGGCTGGCCGCCGATCAGCCAGGCGTGCGGCATGCGGCCGCCGCGATAAGCCTCGAGCAGCGTGCGCTCGGCATCGGCATGGCCAAACAAGACGGTGGTCTGGTGCGGCGCCAACCCCTCGCTGTCGTCAGCTTTGTCGGCCTTGTCGCTCATGGCGCGGCGGCCTCGGCCGGCGCTGCGACTTCGCCCAGAAGGCGCTGCTCGACCGCTTCCCAGACGCGCTCGGCGACGACATCGCGCGGTGCGCGGCCGTCGATCACGGCAAAGCGTTTCGGCTCCTTGCGGGCGACGTCGAGGAAAGCGAGACGGAGGTTTTCGTGAAACTCGACCGACTCCGCTTCGAAGCGATCGGCGGCGCCTTCACCGCGCCGCGTCTTGGCGCGGGCAAGCCCGATATTGGCCGGCACGTCGATGAGGATGGTGAGGTCGGGCATGGCGTCGCCGACGGTGACGCGCTCGAGCCCGCGTATAAGCTTCATGTCCACTTTCCCCATCGCGCCCTGGTAGACGCGGGTCGAGTCGATGAAGCGGTCGCACACCACCCATTTACCGGCCCGGAGCGCCGGCAGGATGGTGGCGTTGACGTGGTCGTCGCGCGCGGCGGCGAACAGGATGGTCTCGGTTTCGGTGCCGAGCGGCTTGGCGATGCCGGACAGGATGATGTGGCGGATAATCTCGGCGCCGGGCGAACCGCCCGGCTCGCGCGTCAGCACCACGTCGAGCCCTTGCGCCTTCAATCGCTCCGCCAGCAGCGCGGTGTGGGTCGATTTGCCCGAGCCCTCGCCGCCTTCGAAAGTGATGAACTTGCCGCGCCCGCTCATAGTTTCCGCGCTCATAGCTTTTGAGCACCGGCGCGGAAAACACCGATCACGAGTTCGGCCGCGGCATCGACCGCGCGCTGCGACAGCGACCCCTGCGCCACCGCCTCTGCCGCCTTTAGCGGCACATTGAGGATAACCTTGTCATTGCGCCAAACCCGCAGCATGCCGATCTGCTGATCCTTCGTGACCGGCGCCGCCACCGGACCGTTATAGACGATGCGGGCGATCAGACGGTCGCCGCCCGTCTTCGGCATCATCACCTGCACCTGTCCCGAGGCCAGCAGCGGCACGCTGCCTTCGGCGCCGCCATAGACCTTGGCCGTGCCGATGATCTGGCCCTCGGCGAACAGAATACGATGATTGAAATTCTTGAAGCCCCATTCGAGCAGCTTGCGGCCGTCCTCGGCGCGTTCCTTCGGCGACCCCAGCCCGTTGACGACCGCGATCAGCCGCGTGTCGTTCTGCACGGCCGAACCGACGAGACCGTAGCCCGCTTCCTTGGTGAAGCCGGTCTTCATGCCGTCGGCGCCGATTTCCATGGCCAGCAACGGATTTCGGTTCGGCTGCTTGATCTTGTTCCAGGTGAAGTCACGCTGGCCGTAAATCTTGTAGAGCTCGGGATACGTCACGACAATGTGGCGCGCGAGCAGGCCCAGTTCGCGCGTCGTCACCTGTGTGCCCGGATCCGGCAGTCCGTTGGAATTGGCGAAGGTCGATTTCTCGAGGCCGATGGCGCGCGCGCGCTCGGTCAGCTTGCGGGCGAACTCGGCTTCGGTGCCGGAAATGCCCTCGGCCAGCACGATGCAGGCATCGTTCGCCGACTGGATGATCATGCCGTGGATGAGATCGTCGACGGGAATGCGGCTGTGCAGCGCCGCGAACATGGTCGAGGTGCGCGACGGCGCGCCGCCCTTGCGCCAGGCATTCTCGGAGACGGGAAACTCGTCGCGGAGATTGAGCCGGCCCTGCTTGATTTCGTTGAAGACGTATTCCGCCGTCATCAGCTTTGCCAGCGAGGCCGGATAGATCATCACATCCGGATCGCGCTCGAACAACACGCTGCCATTTTCGGCATCGATGAGGATGGCATGCTTGGCGTTGATCGGCGGATCGTCCTTCTTCGCCGGATCCTTCTTGTTGGCGAGGCCGGAAGCCGGCTTGTGGCCCGAACCCGGGCGATGCGCCTTGGTGGCGGCAAAAGCGGTTGCGCAAACAGCCACGGCGAACAGCGCCGCCGTCAAAGCCCCGATAATCCTGCTGGTCCGAAACGCTGTCATTCAGCGACCCGACATTCCCGATCTGCCGCCGAAGCGACCATTGGCTTGACGAACGCCTCGCAACGGCCGTTCAAGCCGGTTCCACCGGGCAAAAATGGCGGCGCTGTGACGGACCTGACGGAAGCGGCTTAGTAGAGCCCGCGGCCGTTGAATCCCGTGCGACCATCATACCGGGTCGGGGCATAGGCCGAAACCGGTGAAACCGCGGGGGCGGCCTGGGTCTGGACGGTTTGCACAGCTGCGGAGCGCATCGGCGCCGGCGACGGCAAATTGGCAACTGCGATGCGGGCGGGCGCTTCGGTTTCCGGCTCGTCGTCATCCGCGACCGCGGCGACCTGCTGGGCCGCCGGCGTCATGGTGGCCGGCTTCTTGGCCGGCCGCGACGCCTCGGCCATTGGCTTGGGATCGAAGTAAGGCGCGAAATCCTTGGACGAGGCCACCTGCACCTTCGGCGCCGGTGCGCTGCCATCGCGCAACGTGGCGACGAGTTTGCGGTCGTCGGAGCCGGCGATCGGGGCGCGGCCGACATACTCAACCCTCACCTTGGTGACGCCGTGGCCGTGGAACTCCAGCAGCCTGGCCACCCGCGCCGACAAATCGATGACGCGGTTGCCTACATAAGGCCCGCGGTCATTGACCCGTACGATCATCGACTTGTTGTTGCGCAGATTGGTGACCCGGGCATAGGACGGCAGCGGCATGGTCGGATGCGCGGCCGTGATCGATTCCTTATCGAAGATTTCGCCGTTGGCGGTGTAACGGCCGTGGAAATCAGAGCCGTACCACGAGGCAAGGCCCTCGGCCTTGTAGTTCACGTCTTCTTCCGGGACGTACGTGCGGCCCGCCACGGTGTAGGGCTTGCCGACACGATAACGGCCGCCGCCCTTCGGTACCGGCTCACCGTCCTCGATAACGCGCGGGCTCGCCGCTACACCCCATTTGGGATCGATTCGGGAATTGGCCGAGCAATTGGCCAGCAGAAGTCCGCCCGCGACAAGCGTGGCGAGACGCGCGCACAGACCGATCCGGCCGCTCTCTTTCGAAACTGGCATGCTTGGCGAATACGTCCCCGGTGGCAGCGCAGCAATGTTAACCTCAACGGGCGGCCGTGCAAACCCATCGGCCTCGTTGTGGTAAACGATTGGTTCCCCTTGCGCTTTTGCCGTGTGTGGAGAACCGGTTAACTGTCCGGATACCCAAGCATGTGCGCCGTGGCAAGGCCGAAAGCCGGTGGTGCTTTCGATAACGCTACCGTCCTCATGTTACACGTTACGCGTGTGGCGGATGTAACAACGTTCAGTGATTGTGTAACGGCGCCCTTCCGTCCCATGTAACCGGGATGGACTCACATCATCACGCGCACGATCACTCCCACCGTCACAGCCACGACCACACGCACGGGCACAGCCACGAAGGCGGCGCCTGCTGCGCGCCGTCGATCAGCGCCGCCCCGGCAGCGGGCTTTCGCGCCGGGCGCTCCTACAAGGTGACCGGGCTCGACTGCGCCGAAGAAGTCGCCGTTCTCAGGCAGGCGGTGGGGCCGATCGTCGGCGGCGCAGACCAGCTCGCCTTCGACATCCTGAACGGCCGCATGACCGTCGCTGACGACGCCAAAGCCATCGCCGACCGAACCATTATCGACGCGGTCGCCAAGACCGGAATGCGCGCCAGTCTCTGGAGCGCTGGCGGGGGCAAGGATGGTTCCGACAGCCATCGCCGCCAACAGATGCTCTTTACCGCCGCCAGCGGCGCCTTTGTTCTGATCGGCGCAGCACTTCAATTCATGCCGGCCGGCGCGCCGCGCTGGCCGGAAATTCTCGCTTATGCCGTGGCGACCGTGCTCGGCGCGCGCTTCGTGGCGGTGAAAGCATGGTATGCGGCGCGCAATCTGCGCCCCGACATGCATCTGTTGATGACCGTCGCCGTGCTCGGCGCCATGGCGATCGGCGAATGGTTCGAGGCGGCAACCGTAGCCTTCCTTTTCGCGCTGTCACTGACACTCGAAAGCTGGAGCGTCGGGCGCGCACGACGCGCCATCGGCGCCCTGCTCGATCTGGCGCCGCCGGTTGCCCTCGTTCTCCGGCCCGATGGCACCGAGGTCTCCACGCCCGTCGCCGACGTTCGCCCCGGCGATCAGTTCATCGTTCCGGCCGGTCAGCGCATCGCGCTCGATGGCGAGATCACAGCGGGCAGCAGCGCCGTCAATCAGGCACCGATCACCGGCGAGAGCGTGCCGGTGGAGAAGCAGCCGGGTGCCGAGGTGTTCGCCGGCACCATCAACGGCGACGGCACCCTCACCGTGCGCGCCACCAAGGCCGCCCAGGACACCACGCTCGCCCGCATCATCCGTATGGTCGAGGACGCGCATGCGCGCCGCGCGCCGTCCGAACAATGGGTCGAGCGCTTCGCGCGCGTCTACACGCCGGCCGTCATGGTGCTGGCCATTCTGGTCTTCGTGGTGCCGCCGCTCGCCTTCGGCCAGCCGTGGGGCGACTGGCTCTACCGCGCACTGGTCCTGCTGGTCATCGCCTGCCCCTGCGCGCTCGTCATCTCGACGCCGGTCTCCATCGTCGCCGCCCTCGCCTCCGCCGCGCGCGCCGGCGTGCTGGTCAAAGGCGGTGCCTTCATCGAACTGCCGGCGCACCTCAGGGCGATCGCGCTCGACAAGACCGGCACGATCACCCGCGCCGAACCGCAAATCGCGGCCATCGTGCCACTGGGCAATCACACCGAAGCCGAGTTGATCGCGCGCGCCGCCGCGCTCGAGGCGCGCTCAACCCATCCGCTGGCGCAGGCCATCCTGCATTATGCGAGGGAGCGCACGATCGCGCCGGAGCCGGCGACCGAGGTGCAGATGCTGCGCGGCAAGGGCCTCGCCGGGATTTTCAATGGCGAGGAGTTCTGGCTCGGCTCGCATCGCTATGTCGTCGAGCGCAACCAGGACAGTCCCGAGATTCGCCGCATGGCGGAAGAGCTGGAAGCCGATGGCAAGACCGTCATCGTCGTCGGCAACCGCCGTCATGTCTGCGGCCTGATCGCCGTCGCCGACACGATCCGCACCGAGGCGCGCAATATCGTGGACGAACTGCACAAAGCCGGGATCGCGCATGTCGTCATGCTGACCGGCGACAACCGCACGACCGCTGCCGCCATCGCGCGCGAGGTCGGCATCGACGAAACGTACGCCGAGCTGCTGCCCGAAGACAAGGTCGGCAAGGTCGAGGAACTGGTGGCGCGCTTCGGCACCGTCGCCATGGTGGGCGACGGCGTCAACGATGCGCCGGCGCTGGCGCGGGCCAATCTCGGCATTGCCATGGGCTCGATCGGCTCTGATGCCGCCATCGAAACCGCCGACATCGCCCTGATGACCGACGACGTGTCGCGGCTGCCCTGGCTGGTGCGCCATTCCAGGCGCACGCTGTCCGTGATCCGCCAAAACATCGCCTTCGCGCTTGGGCTCAAGGCCGCGTTCGTCGTCCTGACGCTGTTCGACATGGCGAGCCTGTGGGCGGCCATCGCCGCCGACACGGGCGCTTCGCTGCTGGTCGTCCTGAACGGCCTGCGATTGCTCGATGGCAAGACCGCGCGGCGCTAGCCGGCGCGGCCGTCAGATCCCGAGATAGGCGGCGCGAACCGCGGGGTTCTCGTTCAATTCGGCCGACGTGCCCTTGAGCGTAACGCGGCCGCTTTCCAGAACATAGCCGCGCGCAGCGACATCGAGCGCCAGGCTGACATTCTGCTCGACCAGCAGAATGGACGTGCCGCTGCGATGAATGCGCACAAACGCGTCGTGCATCTCCTCGACGACCTTGGGCGCGAGGCCGTGGCTCGGTTCATCGAGCAGCAGCAGCTTGGGCTGCAACATCAGCGCGCGGCCGACCGCGACCATTTGTTGTTCGCCGCCGGACAAAGTGCCCGCCAGTTGCAGGCGCCGCTCCCGCGTGCGCGGAAACAGCTCGAACACGCGCTCCATCCGCTGCTGCAGGTCGTTCGATTGCCGCGCGGTGAACGCGCCCAGCATCAGGTTTTCCTCGACACTCATGTCCGGGAAAACGTGACGCCCCTCGGGAACATGGGCGATGCCGAGCGATGGAATCTCGTGCGGCGCGCGCGCAATCAGGTCCGTGCCGTTGAACCGCATGGTGCCGCTGACGCGCGGCACCAGACGCGAGATGGTCCGCAGGATCGTGCTCTTGCCCGCGGTGTTGGCACCGATGATGCAGACGAACTCGCCCTCATGCATCTCGATATCGACGTCGTGCAGAACGTCGATGCCGCCGTAACCGGCGGTGAGGCCCTTGATCTCGAGCAGTGGCTGCGCGGTGCTCATGCGTGGGCCTCCGCCGAACGTCCGAGATAGGCCTCGATCACCACCGGGTCGTTGGCGACTTCGCGCGGCGCGCCGTCGGCAAGCAGACGGCCGAAATTCAGAACGAGAATGCGATCGCAGATCGCCATGATGGCGCGCATGTGGTGCTCGACGACAAGCAGCGTGATGCCGTCGTCCCGCAACTGGCGGATCAGATCCATGATCTCCTGCATCTCGACGGGATTGAGCGCCGCCATGACCTCGTCGAGCAGCAGAACCTTCGGGTCGGTGCACAAAGCGCGCGCCAGTTCGACTCGCGCCCGCTCGGGAAACGACAGGTTGCCCGCCATCTTGTCGGCGACCGACCGCAGACCAACGCGCTCGAGGCAGACCAGCGCCCGCTCGCGCGCCGTCTTGACGTCATGGCGCAGCAGGCCGGCCGTCAGCACATTGTCCAGCACCGAACTCTCGGCGAACAGCGCGACGTTCTGGAACGTCTTGGTCATGCCGAGGCCGGCGACCTTGTGCGGCTTCAAGCCGACGATCGGTGTGCCATCGAGGGTGATCGAGCCCTTGTCGGGCCGGGTCAGCCCGCACAAGGTGTTGAAGAAGGTGGTCTTGCCGGCGCCGTTCGGACCGATCAGGCCGACGATCTGCCCCTTCGGCACCGAGAACGACACGTCCGACAGCGCCTGCAGGCCGCCGAAGCGTCGCGAAATGCCGCGCACATCAAGGATCGTCATGATTGCGCTCCCTTGCTCAGCCGAGCGCGCAGCGCCTCGAAGATCGTGACCAGTCCCCGCGGCCGCCAGAGGATCACCACGATCAGGATGACGCCGAAGATCACCTGCGAGAGGCCCGCGGCGCCGGCGGAGAAAAGATCGTTCATCAGTTCCTCGACCGGCACGATGAAGAACGCGCCGAGGATCGGACCGACGGCGGTGCCGACACCGCCGATGATGGCGATCAGGGCGACGCGGATCGAGATGGAGACGGCGCTGAACGCCGTGTCGGGATCGAAGAACACGGCCACCTGGGCGAAGACGGTGCCCAGCATCGCCATCAGCACGCCGGATATCACCGCGGTCTGCAGTTTGACCTTGGTGGTGTCGATGCCGATGACTTCGGCGGCCGCCGCATTCTCACGAATGGCGCGCAGCCGGTAACCCATCGCGCCGCGCCGGATGACCTCGAAGATGACGGTGACGATGATCAGCGCCGCGAGCGCGATATAGGCATGCGGCAACAGCTGCTTGAACGAATAGGCCGCGACGCTCGGCGGCATGAACGGCACGGACAGTCCGACGGGACCGCCGGTCAGCGACGACCAGACATTGGCGATGACGCGCGCCACCTCGCCGAAGGCCAAAGTCGCCAGCGCGAAATAGTGTCCCTGCAAGCGCATGGTCGGAATCGCGATGACGAGCGCCGCAAGACCGCCGAGCGCGCCACCCGCGAACATGCCGAGCCACGGGCTGATGCCGAAATTGATGAGCAGGATCGTCGAGGTATAGGCGCCGATGCCGAAGAAAGCGGCGTGGCCCAGCGACAGTTGATTGGCGAGACCGCCGATCAGGTTCCACGCCTGCGCCATCGCGGCGAACAGCAACGTGAAAGTGAAGACGCGAATCCAGTACCCGTTCGGGTTCATGAACTGCGGTATGGCCGCCGCGATCAGAATGACGACGGCGATCAGGATCCAGCGTTTCATCGGCTTGCTCCGATCAGTCCCTGGGGCCGGACGGCAAGCACGAGAATGAAGACGATGAAGAGCACGAGATTCTGCAGCTGGATCGGAAAGAACAGTGAGGACAAGGCTTGGATGACCCCGACCGTCAGGCCGCCGACGACCGCGCCGGCGACGCTACCGAGGCCGCCGAGCACCACGACCGTGAACATCAGCACCACGAACTGGCCGCCGACATTCGGATAGACGGTGACATAAGGCAGGATGACCGCGCCGCCGAACGATGTCAGGCCGACGCCGAGCGCGAAGGCCATCTTGTACATCAGCGCGGTGTCGATCCCCATGAGCTGCGCGGCCATCGGGTTCTGGGCGGTGGCGCGCATGGCGCGGCCGAACCAGCTCGTGCGCATGAACCACCACAACGCGAGGCCGCAAGCGAGCGACATCGCGAAGGCGATCAGATAAGGCACGCTGATGAAGAGCGAGCCGATCGACAAAGACATGGTCTGATAGACCGTCGTCACCGACCGGAACTGCGAGCCGAAGGCGAGCAAGGCGCTGTTCTCGAGCACGATCAGCAGGCCGACGGTCAGAAAGATCTGAGCGACCGACGGCGCCTTGAGCACCCGCGAGATCAATTGCCCCTGCACGACCCACCCGAAGGCGAACGCCACTGCAAAGGACAGCGGCGCCGCCAGAACGGGATCGAGGCCGAGATAGGCCCAAGCGAACCAGGATACGAACATGCCGATCATCACGAATTCCGCCTGCGCGAAATTCACAATGCCCATCACGCCGTAGACGAGCGTCAGGCCGATCGAAATGACGGCATAAACGCCGCCGATCAACAGGCCGTCGAGAATCGCTTGGATGAACGCCACGTTCTACTTTCGCTGCCTATCAGGACTTCCACTCGGCCGTGCCCTTGGCCACTTCCTTCGGCCACACGGTGACGAGTTCCTTCTTGCGCCACTGCACCATGACCGGCACCGACGCGACGTTGAGGCCGGTTTCGTCGAACTGCACCGTGCCGCCGGTCATCGCATTGGTCCAGCCGCCTGTGAACTTGGCGCCGCGCAGCGCCATGGTGACGTCCTGCGGCTTGGCCGACTTCGCCTTCTCGATGGCCTGCACCAGCACGTCCAGCGCGACGGCGTGCTCGAGCGCCTCGTGCACCATGAAGTAGCCGAAGCGCTTGCGGAAGCGTTCGGTCAGGCTGGTGTCGAGATCGTAGTTGGCGGGCGAGATCGACAGCACGCCTTCGGCGAATTCGCCGAGCCCCTTCTCGAAGTCCGGGATCACGTAGCCGGCGGCGCCGCCGATGGCCGGAATGGTAATGCGCTGCTGGCGCATCGTGCGGATGATCAGCAGGCTGTCGTTGAGGTAGGACACCGGGAACACCGCCTGGGCGCCCGACGCGCGCAGCTTGTTGATCAGCGGCGTCGTGTCGGTAATGCCGAGCGGATAGGCATCGTCCATGACGAGCTCGATGTTCGCCGCCTTGGCGGCCGCGCGCAGACCCTGGGCCTGGGCGGTGCCGTAGGCCGTGTCTTCGTACATGATCGCGATCTTGTCGATCTTGGTGCCGGCGGCTTGCGCGATCGCCAGGGTGTAATCGAGCTGCGCCTTGCCGAGCGCGGACGCCTTGGCGACGACCTGGAAGATGTTCTTGTAGCCGCGACCGGTGATCTGGTCGGCGAACGACATCGTCAGCAGCGGAATGTCGCGGCGTTCGGTCACTTCGGAAATCGCGATGGTCAGAGACGAGGCGAAGGCGCCGAGAATGGCGGTCACTTCGTTCTGGCTGATCATGCGCTGCGCGACGGTGCCCGCCGTCGTCGGCGTGGAGGTAGAGTCGGCGACGATCAAATTGATCTTCGCGCCACCGAGCGCCTTGATACCGCCAGCCGCGTTGATCTCGTCCGCGACCAGTTCGATGCCGTTACGGGAGTTGATGCCGAACTGCGCGTTGGCGCCGGAGAGCGGCATGATGACGCCGACATTCACCTGCTTGGCCTGCGCGCGCGCCGGGGAGGAAATCCAGGGTGCGGCCATCAGCGATGCCGTTCCTGCCAGAACGGTGCGGCGATTGATGCGCCCGAAAGTAGACGTCGTTTTCGACATAGCGGCTCCTCCGTTTCACGCCTTGCGGCTTATGGTCATGGGGAACATAAATCAGACATACGGTCAAGCCGATTGACAGATTGTCTGTTAGGCGGTCAATTGACGCATGGCCAATGCGCAATCCGACTTAAATGTCCGGCGAGAAGCGACCAGTTTGCGACTGCTTGTCGAGAACCGTCTGCGTTCGGCAATCGCCAACGGACTGTTCAAACCCGGCCAGCGGCTGATCGAGCGGGAGTTGTGCGAACAAACCGGCGTCGGCCGTACATCGATCCGCGAGGCGCTGCGGCAGCTCGAGGCTGAGGGACTGGTCACGACCATCCCGCATCGCGGCCCCGTGGTGAGCACGATCACCGTCGAGGAAGCGGCGCAGCTCTACGATCTGCGCGCCCTTCTCGAAGGTTATGCCGGACGCGAATGCGCACGTCGGCGCGATCCCGCCATTATCGCGCGGCTTCGTGAGCAATTCGTCCGCATGGGCGAAGTCGCCGGCGATCCGGACCGCGGCAACCTGCTCACGGCCAAAACCGAATTCTACGCAGCGCTGCTGGAGAGTTGCGGCAACATTTTCGTCGAGCGCTTTCTGAAGATGCTGCTCAACCGCGTCACCGTGCTGCGGATGACGTCCATGACCCAGGCGCATCGCATCGGCCACAGCCTGAAGGAAATCGAAGCCATTCTCGTGGCGATCGAGAATGGCGACGAAGACGGCGCCGAACGCGCCTGCGTGCTCCACATTCAGAACGCCGCGAAGGTCGCCCTCGAGGCCCTCGCCCGCGGCGCGTGATCCTGTTCGCGTATGCCACTGTCCATAGCCGAGCGTCTTGCCGAGCGTCTCACCGCGGCGGTTGCGAAACCGGAAGTCGCGGCGTTCACGCGCGGTCTGGCGCTGCGTGTCCGTTTTGCCGTGGATGAGCGCATCCATGACATCATCATCGGTGCGCCGGAAACGGCCAGTGAGATAGCGATCTCCGCCGGCGCCGACGATTGGGCGCTCGTGCTCGCCGATCCGCCGCCGCCGACCTATCACTCCTTCTCGTCGATCCAGTTGCGCAATCCGCGCTTCACGATCGCGGGCGATGCGCTGGCCATCGCGCAGGCCCGCGCCTGGTTCGAGGCGCTCTTCGCCAACCTGACGCCATACGACCCGCCTGCCCCGCGTGCCGACCTTGGCCGCTTGCGCGGGCGTTATCATGACGTCACCTCCGCGGCCGGACGCGTGGCGCAGATCTACAGCGAAGAAGCCGGCAGCGGGGTCCCCGTGCTTTGCCTGCACACCGCCGGCGCGGACACGCGGCAGTTTCACGGCGTCATGTGCGATCCGGCGCTCGGCGCCGACTGGCGCCTGATCGGCTTCGACATGCCGTTCCATGGCCGCTCGATGCCGCCGTCCGGCTGGACCGGCGAAGCCTACGAACTCGATCAGCAGACCTATCTCGACTGGTGCGTCAGTTTCATCGAACAGGTGATCCGCGAGCCGGTCGTGGTGATGGGTTGTTCGATGGGCGCCGGCATCGCCATGGTGCTGGCGGCCGAGCGCCCCGATCTCGTTCGCGCGGTGATCGCGCTCGAAGCGCCCTTGCGCCCGCGCGGCCGCCGCAATCCCTATCTCACCCACGCCAAGGTCAATGGCGGCTGGCACTCCGCCGCCTATGTGCGCGGTCTGCTCGGGCCACGCAGCCCGGCGGATCTGCGCCGCCGCGCCGCATACATCTATTCGCAAGGCGCGCCCGGCATCTATGACGGCGATCTGGCCTTCTATTCGGATGAGTTCGATGGCGAACAGATCGCCAAACGCATCGACGGCAAGAAGATCCCGGTCTCGCTTTTGATCGGCCACTACGACTTCTCGGCCACGGTCGAGGATGCGCATCAGCTGGCCGGTTGGATCGACAATGCCCGGGTCATCGAAATGCCGGAGCTCGGCCATTTCCCGATGACGGAACATCCCGCCGAAATGCTGCGCTACCTGCGGCCGGTCTTCGCGGGGCTCAAGCGCTGACGATGATTGGTGGCCTGTCGGCGCCGTCAACGCAAAAGCGTGAGATTTGAAGAGGGCCCGACCACTTCCATTTTGCTCACGATCGGTGCACATAGCGCCGCGGCCCCGAGCGATCGGACCGCAAATCGAGAGCAAATGCTCTTCAGGAGACGTCCCGCTTCGATTTCTCCAACGATTTCAACGCTGGAAGGGTGGCCGAGTGGTTTAAGGCACCGGTCTTGAAAACCGGCGTGGGTGCAAGCCCACCGTGAGTTCGAATCTCACCCCTTCCGCCATAACACTAATGATTTCAATATCTTAACTGCGTCCGGCGCCCGGGCAGAACCTGCGGCTTGCGCGGGACGGCCGCCTGACGCTGCCCTTGCCGGGCCATGCGTTGCGCGTGCCGACGCCGGGGGAAACCCCTCGCGCGTGCCCGCGACAGTTGTGCATACCCATCGGTAGCAGATATCTTCGTTACAACTCGATTTCACGTCGTGGGGGCGGAGAAATGTATCGAGGCGCGCTTTTTGACATTACAGGCGGCTGCAACGCGCAATGTCCGCTCTGCGTGACCGCGCGCGAAACCTTTGGCCAGCGGCTCCAGTTCATCGCGGTGCCGCAATTCGCCAGGGCGCTCGATCGCCTGCTCGAGCTCGATCTCCTCGTGCCGGATACCGGAATCGGTTTACAGAACTGGGGCGAACCAATCTTGCACCCGGACCTTGACGGCATCTTCGGCGCGCTGTCCGAGCGTGGCCTGAATTGCGGTCTTTCGACCAACGCCTCCAAGGCAACCCGGCTGACCGTATCGACCGCGCATCTCAACGAGATCGTGTTTTCGGTGCCGGGCTGGAGTCAGGCCTCATACGACAAGGTGCATCGCCTGCGCTTCGAGCGTGTCGTCGAGAACATGGAAGCGACCATCGCCAACCTGAAAGACACCGGCTTCGCCGGAATCGTGTCGTTGAATTTTCACGTCTATCAATTCAACATCTACGGCGAAGTCGAAGCCGCGCAAGCATGGTGTCAGACCAACGGCGTGACCTTCCGGCCGTATCTCGCGTACATAAACGATTACGAGCGCGCGAGCGCCTACCTGAAAGACGAATTGCCGCCTGCTGTGCTCAAGGAAATCTCACAGAGCATCTTGACGCATTACGTTGACGAACTGGTAAAGTCGCAACCCGACGACTGGCAATGCCCGCAATGGCGCTCGCTCGTGCTCGATCACCGCTGCAATGTGCTTCTGTGCTGCAGCCTTCCTTATAGTCATAGCGAGTGCGTCATCGGATCGGTGTTTGATCTGACGCGGCAGGAAATCATCGACGGCAAGCGCAGCGCCAAGGAGTGCGACGACTGCATGTCGTGCGGAGTCGCCTATTGGGGCCACAACGTCAGCAATATCAATGTGCCGCCGCCACCGGCCGTCGTGCCGCTGACTGATCCGACACCTGCCGTTGATCCGACGCCTATCGTGGCGCCAGCAAGCATGCGCGCCAGCATCCGCGCGTCACTGGCCCGGCTGCTGAAAGCATAGCGCCGGCCTGCGAACACCACCTCCGTCGCCTTCCCTCAGTCCTGCGCCCGCTTCGCGCGTACGTACATCGCTCCCATCAGCGCCGCCACTTCCTTGCGGCAATCGACCAGCGAGAGCCTGGTGAGCCCCCTCACCCTTCCTTCTTCTGCACCCAGAACACGTACATATTCCCGAAAATGTCAGGATTGTCGCGCTCATAGGCGCATGTGAGTCAGCACGTCGCTCCCGCGGTCTCGCTCGCGGCCTATTCCAACCACCGCTTGCGGCGGCTGAATTAGCTACCAAAAATTTACTTGAACACCCGAGCATTGGCCCTGCGCAAATGATTCGAATTGTAATGACTCGATCCTTTGCCGGATGAGCGTCGCGACTGTCGGGCGGTGTTGCGTAGGCCCCTCTTCGTTCGGCGCGGCTTGACAGAGGAGCGGCGCAGGGATGGCGGGACGCACGGCGAGAAACGGCACCAAGCCTCTCGGTTTTAGACCGCTCCTGTTGCTCACCACGGCGATCACCGCTCTCGTTACTGCGATCGACACGACGCGGCCGGCATCCGCGCAATCGGTGTCAGGTTCCGGCGATTTGTCGCCGGACGTCAGCAATATTCAAACGCCGAATTGGAGCGTCGGCGCCGATCTCTATATCGGCAACGTCGCCACAGGCACGCTGAGCATCCTGAACGGCGGCACGGTCACCAACGACACCGGCTTTATCGGCTTCAACGCCCAGGGCACAGTGACCATCTCTGGTGCTGACGCGGGCGGCAATGCCTCGACCTGGACAAACAATGGCGACCTTGTGGTCGGCCAGGACGGCAACGCCACGCTCAACATCGGTGGCGGCGCGAGAGTAACCAGTTTCGACGGTTATATCGGTGCCGGGGCCGGCAGCGTGAGCGTTGTCACGGTCTCAGGCCATGACGCCAACGGCAACGCTTCGTCCTGGACGAATACGGGCACGCTTTATGTTGGCGACAGCGGCCAGGGCTCTCTCCTGATCCAGGATGGCGGACGGGTCGAAGCCGCATCGGTTATGATCGGCAACAACGCCGGCGCCATTGGCTCGGTTACGATCACCGGCCGGGATGTCAACCAACATGCCTCGACGCTAACCGTTGCCAACCAGATTTATGTCGGCGCCTTTAGCACGAACAACACGTTCGACGTCCTCAACGGTGGGCTGGTGAACAGCGGCCAAGCCCTCATCGGCTACGACGTCGGCAGCGAAGGTACGGCCACCGTATCGGGCCGCGATGCCAACGGCCATGCCTCCGCCTGGAACGCGGCCAACAATATCTACGTCGGCTTTTCAGGCACCGGCACGCTTAACGTCGTGGACGGCGCCGCCGTTGCTACGAGCGCGGCCGGAGGCGGAGCTGCGGCTGTCTATATCGGCTACGCGAACGGTGGCACGGGAACGGTCAATGTTTCGAGCAGCACCGGCGAGGTCTCGCGCTTGACCGCAACCGACACCGTCGAAGTCGGGTATGAAGGCACAGGCACGATGACCGTCGACAAGGGCGGCTTCGTGAGTGCTGCGAGCAATGTTTATATTGGCCGCTTCGGCACGGCCAGCGGAACGCTGCATTTGAATGGCGACGCCACCGGGCGCGGTGTTGTCGAAACCGGCTCGGTGATCCGGGGAGCCGGCGCCACCACCGTACTCGACCTCAATGGCGGCATTCTGCGGGCGAACCGGAACGAAGCCAATTTCCTCAACGGCTTCACGGCGCTGACGGTCGGAGCCGGCGGCGCCTGGTTCGACACGAATGGACACGACATCGGCATAGGCACAAATTTCTCCGGCGGGTCGAGTTTCGACAAGCTCGGCCTCGGTCAACTGACGCTGACCGGCGACAGCTCCGGCTTTACCGGCGCGTCGACCGTATCGGCCGGCACGCTGGCCGTGAACGGCGTGTTGGGCGGCACCATGCAGGTCGACACCGCGGGCCGTCTTGTCGGCACCGGCCGGGTCGGTGTCACAACCAACAATGGCGTTGTCGCGCCGGGCTATGGCGGCGCCATGGGCACCCTCACCATCCAGGGCAATTATGTCGGCAACGGCGGGCGTCTCGAAATCGCGACCGCGCTGGGCGACGATGCTTCGCCGACCAGCCGGCTTGTCGTTGATGGCGCAACCTCGGGTACGACGCAGGTCACCGTCATCAACCGCGGCGGCCTCGGCGCGCAGACAGTGAACGGCATCAAGATCGTCGACGTGACGGGTGTGTCCGATGGCACTTTCGTGCTCAACGGCAACTATGTCTTCCAGGGCGCGCCGGCGGTGATCGCCGGCGCCTATGCCTATCGACTCTACAAGGGCGGCGTGTCCACCCCGGGTGACGGCGATTGGTATCTGCGCTCCTCGCTCGCTGATCCGGGCACGCCAAGCGCACCTGCTGTGTCTCCGCTCTATCAGCCGGGCGTTCCTGTCTATGAGGCGTATGGGTCCAATCTGCAGTCGCTCAATACCCTCCCGACCCTCGATCAGCGTGTCGGCAAGCGCATATGGGGCCGCGCCGCCGATGGCAACGGCAGCGGAATTTGGGGCCGCACGGAAGGCACCCACGGGCGCTTTAACAACGCCGCCGTGTCGACGAGTGGTTTGAACAAAAACACCGATACCTGGAAGATGCAGATAGGCGCCGACGGCGTGCTGGCCGATTCAGCCGCCGGTCGTCTGGTGGCGGGCCTCAACATTTCCTATGGCGAGGCCCACAGCCGGATTAGCTCGGTATTCGGCAACGGTACGCTGAAGTCCGGCGGAATCGGACTTGGCGCGACTTTGACGTGGTACGGTGCCGCGGGCCTTTACATCGACGGCCAGGCCCAGGCCAGCCGCTATAGCAGCGACCTCAATTCCGATCCGCTCGGCTCGCTCCGCCGCGACAACGGCGGCAGCGGCGAAGCGCTCAGCATTGAAGCCGGCAAGCGAATCTCGTTTCGCGAACGGTTTGCCGTCACGCCCCAATTCCAGATGATCTACTCGAACGTCCGGTTCGATCACTTCGTCGATCCGTGGGGTGCCGATGTCACGGCCGACAAATCCGGCAGCCTGAGAACGCGTTGGGGTATCTCGCTTGAGCATGACGGCGAATGGGACGGCCGCCGCAGCCGCGTCTACGGAATTGCCAATATCAGCTACGAATGGCTCGACGCCATGCGCACGCTTGTCGCGGGAGTCCCCATCGACCACCACGACGAACGGCTATGGGGCGAGCTAGGCATTGGCGCGAGCATAAGGTGGCGCGAGGGCCTCTCCTTCTACGGCGAGCTCTCCGGCAACACACCGTTCCGTGGCTTCGGCAACAGTTACATCCTGAAGGCCAATCTCGGCCTTCGCGTTCAATTCTGATCGCAGCCCCTCACCCTTCCTTCTTCTGCACCCAGAACACGTACATATTGGCGAAGATGTCGGGGTTGTCGCGCTCATAGGCGTCCCAGCGCGCCAGATCGGTGAGCGACCAGCCGTTCCGCGCGAATACCGCGCGATGGTGCTGGTGGACGGCCTGGTTGCTGAATTCGAAGCCGATGAAATTCAGTCCGTTCGCGTCGATGAAATCCTTCAGCTCCGGGATCGTGAACTGCCGCTCCTGCACGTGAAAAATCAGATCGCGCACTTCGCTGGTCGAGAAGAAATCGCGCAAGGTCATGAAATTGTAATGCGTCGTCGCGGCGAACAGATCCTGCCGGGCACGGCGGATGCCTTCGGCGGTTGACGGATAGCCGCGCTCGGCGACGAGCTTGCGCGCCGCGTTGATCTCCTTGCGCGCATGCGCGCTGTAGAGCCCGACCTGCATCAGGCCGTCCGGCCGCATCAGCTTGATCAGTTCGCGCCAGCCGCCGAGCGGATCGGCCATGTGATGCAGCACACCGCCGACGCCGATGAAATCGAAATCGCGGCCGATTGATCCGATCGACATGATATCGGCCTGGGCGAATTCGATCTTGCCCTTGAGCGCGGCCGGCGTCTTGCGCTTGGCGGCGGCGAGGCTGGCGAGGCTGAGATCGACGGCCAGTACCTGGGCGCCGGCAAAGCTCTGCGCCACTTCGAGCGCAATGCGTCCAGTGCCGCAGCCGGCGATCAGAATATCGAGTTGGTCGATCTTGTTGAGCGAGCGGAACGGCACCGTCGGAAACTGATGGCGGATGAGTTCGTCGAGCACCATCGGCGGCGGCGGCGCGGGCAGCCGCACCCAGCGCGGATAGGGATTTTCCTCGTATTGCTGGCGCACCGCGGCGGTGATGCCGCCCGCGATCGGCGTCAGCACCGGCATGGTCTCGCGCAGGGCCGCCTCCTCGCGCGGCTCGCGCACCTGCTGCGTCACCATGGCGTCGACCGCGGAGGGCCATTTGCGGGCCGGCAGCCGCTCGGCGTTATCGAGCGCATGCAGCGGTTCGTAGGCCGCGAGCACGGCAAGCGAAATCGGCGCAATCGGCGTTCCGGCGTCGAGGGCCTCGATCACACGGCGCTTGAGCAACCCGACATTCTCGCCCTCGCCGTCCGACACCGCGAAAACGTATTCGTTGATGTAGCACTGGCGCGCCAAAGCGGCGGCGAAGGCGACAACATCACCGCTGGCTTTGCCCGTCTCGTCCAGCGCCTGCGCCAGCAGCAAGGCACGCACGCTTGTCAACCAGCGCTCGAAGGTCCAGTCGCGCACCGCGGTGTTCTCGAGCACGCAACGCAGATAGACGTCGGCAGCAACCGCCTCGGTCAGCACCGGCGCAGCCGCGCCGCGAGCGACGCTGTCCAGCGACGTGGCGACATCCGGATGCAATGCCTTGAGCGTCGCCAGCACCGCGTCGAACTGGTTGAGCGTCTGCGGCGCGATGCGGGCGAGTTCGGCATATTGCGCTGACGCTTTGTCGCGCTTGCCCTGCGTGAGATAGAGCGCCGCCAGCCGGTCGCACGCCGGCGCATTGGCGGGCTCGGCGGCGAGCACCTTCTTATAGAGCACCGCCGCGCCCGGCAGGTCGCCCTGCTGGTGATGCATCAGCGCCCGCTGCAAAAGCTCCGCCGCCGGCGACGATGCCTGTTTCTGCGCGACGCGGCGTTGGGTGCGGTTCATGGGCGCGGGCCTTCACGGGAATGCGCCCGGCTTATAGGGGCGGCCCGAAAGCCCAGCAAGCGAACGGGGCTACGGCGCCGGCCGTCCCTGCAACTGGCCGAGCGCCCCGGTCGCCTCGCGGTGCAGGGCGTTCATGGCCGCGTTGTCGCCCGCGGGCGCGTTGCCGGGCGCATCGAACAGCGGCGGCGCGCTGCTCGCCAGCGGGCCGAGCGCCGCCGGGCCCCGCGTGCTGCCGCCGAGCGGGCACAGCAACGCTGCCGCGCCGAAGGCGGTGGTCACCAGCAGGAGCAGGCGTTTGCGGGACGTCATGAACACGACACTCCGAGGCGGATCTTCCAGGGGCCGCGCAATGCCGCCATGTTTCGCACACAAAAAGTTCCATTCCGTTCGCGCGCGGGCGGCAAATGGCGCGATCGGCGTAACGGAGCGTTAGCTATGGTCGGGCGGGAGAAAGTCTAGAAGTCGAGCGGCAGGTATGGCCCGCCCGATGTCCGGCAGGAGCGCTGGCAATAACGGTCGCAGTCGTCGGTCAGCTTGAGACACTGGCCCTGTGTGTCACGATAAAGGCATGTGGTTTGCCCCCAGGCGCAATAGGAACCGCAGTCGCGCTGGCAGGCGTTCGAAGCCCACACGGCCTGAGCGCGGCCGATGCGGGGAAACGGCAGCAGGGTCGCCGGCCCGGTGGCGCGGGAGGCCTGCATATCGGCGGCGCCGGCCGGTCCGGCCGTCAACGCAGCGGCGGCGACGACGAGCCACACCAGAACGCCGGCGAGGACCGCCTGCCCGATCGTCCGCTTCATCGCCGCCTCCGTCGCCAATGCCTTGCGAGCCGTTTCTAGACCAATTCTGCAGCGCCGTCGCCCAAGATTGGCCGCAGGCGACGGGGTATCATGCGGAACTCCGCCTTTTGCTGGGCCGCTCCGATGACTAGATTGGCGCTGCTTCGGTCGTTCGCGGCCGCCGACCCGATGGAGACTTTTGACCGTGACCCTCGCCAACCAGACCAATGAGCCGGCCCAGCAATTCGGTACCGAGGGCATCAAGCCCATGGGCCGCCCCAGCGCGGTGACGCGCTTCTTCATGGCCGTGGTGTCGTTCGCCGAGCGGCTGAACCTCAAGTTCTCCAAGGTCGGCAATCCGCCGATCTACGACAAGGCCGTGTTCCCGTGGGCGAAGGAGATCGAGAAGGAATGGCCGGCGATTAGGGCCGAGCTCGACAAGGTGCTCACCCGCAAGGACGAACTGCCCGGCTTCCATGAATTGTCGACCGACGTCTCGACCATCAGCCAGGACCGCGGCTGGAAGACGTTTTTTCTGGCCGGCTACGGCTTCAAGTCGGAGAACAACATCAAGCAGTGCCCGGAAACCTGGCGCATCTGCCAGAAGATCCCCGGCCTCATCACCGTGATGTATTCGATCTTCGAGCCGAACAAGCACCTGCCGGCGCATCGCGGGCCCTATAACGGTGTGCTGCGCCTGCATCTCGGCCTGATCGTGCCGGAGCCGCGCGAAAAACTCGGCATCCGCGTCGAGAACGAGGTCTATCGCTGGAAGGAAGGCGAGGCGGTGATCTTCGACGACGCCTTCGAGCACGAGGCCTGGAACAACACCGACAAGACCCGCGTGGTGCTGTTCGTCGATTTCCGCAAACCGCTGCGCTTCCCGGCCAATATCATCAACTGGCTGCTGCTCAACGTGGCCGTGTTCACGCCCTTCATCCGCGAGGGCATGGACAACCAGAAGGCCTGGGAGAAGAAGTTCTACGAGGAAGCCGAGGCGCTGAGGAATCGGTAGGCGGCGCGCGCTTTCTTCCCTCTCCCCTTGCGGGAGAGGGTGGCGAGCCCGAAGGGCGAGCCGGGTGAGGGGTCGGAACGTAACGCTTGCTCTGACCCCTCACCCGCCCTCGCTTCGCTCGGGCACCCTCTCCCGCAAGGGGAGAGGGAAAGCGCCTTGCCAATCCCCCTGTTCGCCTCTACCTCCCTCCCGCATGCTCGACGCCCCCGCAAAACCCGCCCCTGATACCGACGGTGCGCCCGCGCCCAAGGTCAGCTTCGTCTCGCTCGGCTGCCCCAAGGCGCTGGTCGATTCCGAGCGCATCATCACGCGGCTGCGCGCCGAGGGCTATGAGCTGACGCGCGAGCACAAGGGCTCCGATCTGGTCATCGTCAACACCTGCGGCTTTCTCGATTCCGCCAAGGCGGAGTCGCTCGACGCCATCGGCCAGGCGTTGAACGAGAACGGCAAGGTCATTGTCACCGGCTGCATGGGCGCCGAGCCCGAGAACATCACCAGGGCGCATCCCGGCGTGCTCGCCATCACCGGCCCGCAGCAATATGAGAGCGTGCTGGACGCCGTGCACCGCGCCGCACCGCCCAAGCACAATCCGTTCATCGATCTGGTGCCGCCCGAAGGCATCAAGCTGACGCCGCGGCACTACGCCTATCTGAAGATTTCCGAAGGCTGCAACAACCGCTGCACCTTCTGCATCATCCCCAAGCTGCGCGGCGATCTCGTCTCGCGCCCGGCCGCCGATGTGATGCGCGAAGCCGAGCGTCTGGTGCAGGCCGGCGTCAAAGAGCTGCTCGTCATCTCGCAAGACACCTCCGCCTACGGCCTCGACACCAAATACGCCACGAGCTCATGGAAGAACGCCGCCGGCGTGACGCGCGACGTGCGCGCCAAATTCCTCGACCTGTCGCATGCGCTCGGCGAGCTAGGCGTCTGGGTGCGCATGCATTACGTCTACCCGTACAAGCATGTCGATGATGTCATCCCGCTGATGGCCGATCGCAAGATCCTGCCTTATCTCGACATGCCGTTGCAGCACGCCAATCCCGACGTGCTGCGCCGCATGCGCCGCCCGGCTTCGCAGGAGCGCACGCTCGACAGCATCCGGCGCTGGCGCGAGATGTGCCCGGACCTGACTTTGCGTTCGACCTTCATCGTCGGCTTTCCGGGTGAAACGGACGCCGAATTCGAAACCCTGCTTGAATTCCTCGATGAAGCCTCGCTCGATCGCGTTGGCTGCTTCAAATACGAGGCGGTGAACGGCGCGCCGGCCAATGCTTTGGACAATCCGGTGCCCGAAGAGGTCAAGGAAGAGCGCTGGCATCGCTTCATGGCCGCGCAGCAGAAGATTTCGGCGCGGCGCTTGAAGCGCAAGGTCGGCACCCGCCAGCAGGTCATCATCGACGAGGCCGGCCCGACCGTCGCCAAGGGCCGCTCGATGGCCGACGCGCCGGAGATCGACGGCAATGTCTATGTCGCCTCGCGCCGCCCCTTGCGCGTCGGCGAGATCGTGACCGTCAAGATCGAACGCTCCGACGAATACGACCTGCACGGCAGCGCCGCCGGGTTTTGACAAGTCCGCAAACGCGTAGGGTGGGCTAAGGCTCCCGCCGTCATCGCCCGCACAGGCGGGCGATCCAGCGCGTGGGTCGGATTGAGCAAGGGCTGGGTCCTCCGCCTTCGCGGAGGACGACGGTGCTCGTCATTCCGGGGCGCCGCCATCAGCGCGTTTACGCGCGTCTTCGACGCGCTTTGGCGGCGGGCCCGGAATCCATACGCCGCAGCAGGGGTTATGGATTCCGGGACGGTGCGAAGCACCGGGCCCGGAATGACGGAGCTCCCCCGTCAAATTAATATTCCTAGGACTATTGACTTCTGTTCTGCCCTAGCCCTATATTCCCATCCATCCCGCCCCAACGAGCGAGGGGTGTCTGATCAGCGTCTCCAGATGCTGGGGCGGGGAGCGGTGGCCGGGCAAGGGGCGTCGGAGATGCGACGCAGGTTTTCCCTCCCCGGCGGTTCAAGCCGCGCCAGGTTTCCAGCACGCCAGCCGCGTGCCGGGGCCCTGATGGCCGGTAGGCCCATCCGCCCATGTCAGATGGGCGCGGCCGAGTGCCTGGCCTCTACGGTGGAGAGTTGTCGGACTGGTGAACGGTGCGATGACGAACGGCGACCA
>DATMEX010000024.1:0-21775 GCA_035556455.1 Pseudolabrys sp. | reverse complement strand
TCAAGCTCGCCACCAATCACTATGTCTACGAAACCATGACCGACGACATGGACATCAATTGCGGCGATGTGCTCGACGGCGTCTCGCTCGAGGACAAGGGCCGGGAAATCCTCGACAAGGTGCTCAAGGTCGCCTCCGGCGCGCGCACCAAGTCGGAAGATCTCGGCTACGGCGAACTCGAATTCGTGCCCTGGCAGATCGGCGCAACGATGTAGAACTTCGCTCGACGGGCGTCCCTCAGACCCGTTCGAAGATTGCCGCGATGCCCTGCCCGCCGCCAATGCACATGGTCACCAGCGCCCGCTTTTGCTGCGTACGCGCCAGCTCGTAAACGGCCTTCACCGTGTTGATGGCGCCGGTCGCGCCGACCGGATGGCCGAGCGAGATGCCGCTGCCGTTCGGATTGACCTTGGCCGGATCGAACTTCAGTTCGCGCGCCACCGCGCAGGCCTGCGCGGCGAAGGCCTCGTTGGACTCGATAACATCGATGTCGTCGATGGCGATGCCCGCCTTTTTCATCGCAAGCCTGGTCGCAGGAATCGGCCCGAGCCCCATGAACAGCGGCTCGACGCCGGCGTGCGCGTAAGTGACCATGCGCGCCATCGGCTTGAGACCCAGCCGCTTGACCGCCGCTTCGCTCGCCAGCACCACGGCAGCCGCGCCGTCATTGATGCCGGAGGCATTGCCGGCGGTGACGCTGCCGCCGTCGCGCTTGAACACCGGGCGCAGGTTACCGAAATCGTCGGCCACCGCATCGTGCCGCGTATGCTCGTCGGTATCGAACACCTCAGCGCCCTTGCGGCCCTTGATCTCGATGCCGAGGATCTGGTCCTTGAAGTATCCGGATCGCGTCGCGTGCGAGGCGCGCCGATGGCTCTCCAAAGCCAGTGCATCCTGATCTTCACGCGAAATCTTGTGACGCTCGGCGACGTTTTCCGCCGTTACGCCCATCAGCACACGATTGAACGGATCGTTGAGCGCGCCATCCAGAATGTCGATGAGCGGCGCATTGCCCATGCGCGTGCCCCAGCGCACCGAGGTGGCGAAGAACGGCGCCTGCGACATGCTCTCTGCGCCGCCGGCAATGGCGATATCGCAGTCGCCGAGGCGGATGCTCTGCGCGGCCGAAACCACCGCCTGCAGACCCGAGCCGCACAGACGATTGACGGTCAGCGCCGGCGTCTCCACCGGAAGACCGGCCTCGATGGCGGCGACACGCGAAATATACATATCGCGCGGGCCGGTATGCAGCACTTGGCCGAAAACGACATGGCCGACTTCTGCCGCCGCCACGCCGGAGCGGCGCAAAGCTTCCGCTGTGACCTTGGCGGCAAGATCGGTGGCCGGCACGCCCTTGAGACTGCCGCCGAATGTGCCGATCGCGGTGCGCACGCCGGACACGACATAGACTTCGTTCATCGTCTTCTCTCCAATTTTTCAGTCGCGCAGGCGTTGGCCGCCCTACCGTCTAGAAGCAAGCGTCCGGAAACATCGCCGCCATGTTGTTGCCCGAACGCACCAAAGCGAATTGCTGCTGCGTCTTCGGCAACTCGGTCGCGAAAAAATAGCGACAGGCGTGGCGGCGCCCGGCCCGTATCGCCGCATCCGCCGTCGCGGTGCATGCCTGGTCGAGCCAGAGCCAGGCAACGACAACGTGACCGAAGGCAGACAGGAACGCGGCTGCATTATACAGCGCCGCGTCGGCCGGCACGCCGCGCAACACGACGACGGTGTCGTTGACGTCGGCCCAGGCGGTTCGCAGCGCGGCGCATTCGGCGGCGAGATCATCGCCGCAGGCAGCGATTGTCGCTTCGATGCGTTCGCCCAGCAGCACCAGCGCTTCGCCATTGCCGCGCAAAATCTTGCGGCCGACGAGATCGTTCGCCTGAATGCCGTGGGTGCCCTCGTGAATCGGGTTGAGCCGGTTGTCGCGATAGACCTGCTCGACATCGAAGTCGCGCGTATAGCCGTAACCGCCGTGAACCTGGATCGCGAGATCGTTGGCGACGAGGCCGAACTCGGCCGGCCAGCTCTTGCCGATCGGCGTCAGCAGGCCGAGCAACTGGGCGGCGGTGTCGCGCTCGGCTTCGCTGGGCGCGGCGGCCTCTTCATCGACGAGGCGCGCGCAATACAAAACCAGCGCCAGCGCGCCTTCCGCGTAGACTTTCTGCGCCAGCAGCATGCGGCGCACATCGGCATGGACGACGATCGGCACCGGCGCCGAATCCTTGCGGGCAGCGCTGGCCCTCCCTTGCGTGCGCTCGCGGGCGTAGTCGAGCGCATGGCGGTAGCCGCGACAGGCGAGCGCGGCGGCGCCGACGCCGACGGCAATGCGCGCCTCGTTCATCATGCTGAACATGATCGCAAGCCCCTGCCCGACGTCGCCGATGCGGTAGCCGATCGCACCGGCGGCGTTGCCCGGCCGATGCCGCGTGCCTTCGCCGAAAGCGAGCAGGCAATTGGCGGTGCCGCGATAGCCCATCTTGTGGTTGAGCCCGGCGACGACGACGTCGTTGGCTTCACCGAGGCTGCCATCAGCCGCCGGCAGAAACTTCGGCACGGCGAACAGCGAAATGCCGGCGAGCCCGGCGCCGAGACGGCCGTCTTCGCCCGGCACCTTGGCGAGAACCAGATGCACGATGTTTTCGCTGGCGTCCTGATTGCCGCCGGAGATCCACATCTTGTTACCGAACAGGCGGTAACGCGGGCCGAGCAGCGGATCGGCGCCGTCGGCAACGGCGCGCGTGGTGATGTCGCCGAGCGACGAGCCGGCCTGCGGCTCCGACAGGCACATCGTGCCGAACCAGCGGCCCTCGATCTGGGGCCGCGCCAGGACATCGATCTGCGCCGGCGTGCCGAAGACGGTGAGCAGGCGCGCATTGGCCACCGTCAGCATCGGATAGGCCGCGGTCGCGATATTGGCCGCCATGGTCATCGCCGTGGAAGCCGTGTGAATGATCGTCGGAATCTGCGCGCCGCCGAGTTTCTCGTCGAACGAAGCCGCGAACAGCCCGGCCTCGGCATAAGCGCGCAGCGCGTCGGCAATCTCCGGCAGCACGCGTACCGCTTCATCGTCGAGCGAGGGCTCGACGCGGTCGGACAGTTTGTAATGCGGCGCGAAGTGCTCGTCGGCGAGCCGCGCGCTCAGGTCGAGCACCGCGTCGAAAGTCTCGCGGCTGTGCTCGGCAAAGCGCTCATGCGCCGTCAGAGCGTCGGCGGCGAGCCAGTCATAGACAAGAAAATCGAGGGTCGCGCGATCGATATACGCCATCAGATCACCGAGGAGCCGCCATCAACGATGAGGATCTGGCCGGTGACATGCGCCGATGCATCGGAGGCGAACAGTAACGTGGCGCCCTTGAGGTCCTGGTCGCCGCCGAGCTGGCCGCGCGGTGTGCGCGCGATGAGATCCTGCTCGAACGTCCCGAGCACGCCCTTGGTCATCTTCGATGGAAAGTAGCCGGGCGCGATGGCGTTGACGGTGATGCCGTAACCGCCCCATTCGGCCGCCAGCGCGCGCGTCATGTTGACGACGCCGCCCTTGGTCGTGTTGTAGGCGATGGTTCCCGGCATGCGCGGCGGGTGACCTTTGAAGCCCTCGATCGAGGCGATGTTGACGATGCGGCCCTTGCCGGCCGGGATCATCGCCTTCTTGGCCGCCGCCTGCGCCAGCAGGAACGGCGCGGTGAGATTGAGCGCAACCACCTTGTCCCACGCCTCGCGCGGATGGTCCTCTGCCGGCGCACCCCAGGTGGTTCCGGCATTGTTGACCAGAATGTCGAGCCGGCCGTGTCGCGCCAGGATTTCATCGACGACCGATGCAGGCGCATCGCCCTGGCCGAGATCGACAGCGATCGCGGAGGCCTTGATGCCCATCTGCACCAGATGCGCGACGGCGGCGTCAAGTTCGTCCTGCTTGCGGGCGGTGAGCACCACGGCGGCGCCGAATTCGCCCAGCGCCTCGGCCATCTGCAAACCGAGACCGCGTGAGCCGCCGGTCACGAGAGCAACACGGCCGAACAGATCGAACAACGCTTTAAGCCCACTCATGCGGCACCCGGTGTCTTGTCACAATCGGCAAAGTTTCGGCCGCTCTGCGCGAGCTCCCCAAGCAAGGGGGCCGGCGCCCAGTTGTCGTCGTACTTCGCGTGCAGCGCCAACACCGCATCGTGAATGCGCCCGATGCCGACGCTGTCGGCCCAGGCCATCGGCCCGCCGCGCGCCGCGGGGAACCCCATGCCGTAGACGTAGCAAAGGTCGATATCGCTTGCGCGCTCGACGATGCCTTCGCCGAGCAGCCGCGCGCCTTCGTTGACCAGTGCATAGAGCGTGCGCGCGAGAATCTCGTCGTCACCGATGGCGCGGCGCGTAATGCCGAGGCGCTTGGATTCCTCGGCGATCATCGTCTCGACTTCCGGATCGGGCTCGGCCGAGCGCGGGCCCGATGGATAGCGGTACCAGCCGGCGCCGGTTTTGCTGCCGAGGCGGCCACGCTCGTAGAGCAGATCGGCGAGACGCGAATAGCGCATGTTCGCCGGCCAGTTCTTCAATTGCCGTTGGCGCACGAACCAGGCGACGTCCTGCCCGGCCATGTCGAGCATCGCGCAAGGCCCCATGGCGAGACCGAAGCCGGTGAGCATGCGGTCGATATCCTGTGGCAGAGCACCCTCCTCCATCAGAAGATCGACCTGACGGAGATACGGATACAGCATGCGGTTGGCGCAGAAGCCATCGCATACGCCGACCGTGACACCGACCTTTCCGATGCGTTTGGCGAGCGCGATCACCGTGGCCAACACCGAAGCGTCCGTTTTTACGCCGCGCACGATTTCGAGCAGGCGCATGACATGCGCCGGGCTGAAGAAGTGCAGGCCGACAACATCCTGAGGACGCTTGGTCACGGCGGCGATGGCATCGACATCGAGAGCGGAGGTGTTGGTGGCGAGGATGGCACCGGGCTTGGCAATGCGATCGAGACGCGTGAAGATGTCGCTCTTCACGCCCATATCTTCAAAGACGGCTTCGACGATGAGATCGGCCTGGCCCAGTGCCGAAAGGTCCGTCGCGCCGGCGATGCGATCCTGACGCGCCGTCAACTCGGCTTCCGGCAAGGAGCCTTTTGCGCGGGCGCGATAGTAGACTTCGCGAATGCGCGCCAGTCCCTTCGCCAGCGCAGCCTCGTCGCGCTCGACGAGCGTCGCGGCAAAGCCGGCATTGGCGAAAACCATGGCAATGCCGCTGCCCATGGTGCCGGCGCCGATGACGCCGACACTCTCGATGGGACGCAGCGGCGTCTTTGCATCGACACCGGCGACGCGCGAGGCCGCTTGTTCAGCCTGTTTCAGATAAGCCGCAGCATCCCACCCGGAAGTCATCCGTCTCGTCTCCCAAAATCCAGATTCAGCCAATAGGCCGCCGTCACGTCCAGAGTTTCGCGTCCTTGCCGAGTTCGATGCGCGCGATCTGATCCATGTGGACTTCGTCCGGACCGTCGGCGAGACGCAGGGTGCGCGCCAGCGACCAGGCTGCAGCGAGACCGAAATCGCTGCTGACGCCACCGCCGCCATGCACCTGGATGGCGCGGTCGAGCACGGCTTGCGCCATGCGCGGCGCAACGACCTTGATCATTGCAATCTCGGCACGCGCGGCCTTGTTGCCGACCGTGTCCATCATGTGGGCCGCCTTCAACGTGAGCAGACGCGCCTGATCTATTTCCATACGGCTGAGCGCAACCGCCTCGCGCAACATGCCGTGCGACGCCATCGGCTTGCCGAACACATGACGGCTGTTGGCGCGCGCGACCATCGATTCCAGCGCCCGTTCCGCGAGACCGATGGCGCGCATGCAGTGATGGATGCGGCCGGGACCAAGGCGGCCCTGCGCGATCTCGAAGCCGCGGCCTTCGCCGAGCAGCATGTTGGATACCGGCACGCGCACGTTCTCGAAGTTGACTTCCATGTGGCCGTGCGGCGCGTGGCCGTAACCGAACACGCTGAGCGGGCGCACCACGGTCACGCCGGGCGCGTCCATCGGCACCAGGATCATGGACTGCTGCCGATAGGTCTCCGCCGACGGGTCGGACTTGCCCATGAAGATGAGAATTTTACAGCGGCGGTCGCCCGCGCCCGAGGTCCACCATTTGCGGCCATTGATGACGTAATGATCGCCATCGCGCTTGATGCTGGACTGGATGTTGCGCGCATCGGAAGAAGCAACGTCCGGCTCCGTCATGGCGAAGCCGGAGCGGATCTCGCCGGCGAGCAGCGGCTCAAGCCATTGCTTCTTCTGCGCCTCGGTGCCGTAGCGCACCAGCACTTCCATATTGCCCGTGTCGGGCGCCGAGCAGTTGAAGACCTCCGCGGCAATGGGCGAGCGGCCCATGATTTCGCACAACGGCGCGTACTCGACATTGGTCAGGCCGGCGCCGAGCTCGCTTTCGGGGAGGAACAGGTTCCATAGCCCCGCCTTGCGGGCCTCGGCCTTCAGCTCTTCCAGGATCGGCGGCGTTGCCCACGGGTCGGCCAGCGCGGCATGTTGCTCGTCATAGACGCGCTCGTTGGGATAAACGAACTGGTCCATGAAGGCCTGGCATCGGGCGATCAAGTCCTTGGTCTTTTGGGAATATTCGAAGTCCATAACGCCCCCTGCCCTTGCCTTTCGTCTTGGCTGGAGTGTACATTTTCTGTCCGACAGTTCAACAGTCCATTCATCGGACAGGAATGGCAGCATCCCGGGCTCGGCCCGGGATAAAGAGGGCCTAGGGTAATGACGCCCGAAGTTAGCGAAATTCGAAGCGGACACGAGTTCGATAGCGGCCGCCTCGCGGATTATTTGGCGCGCCATCTCGACGGCTTTGCCGGGCCCCTCTCCGTTCGACAGTTCAAGGGCGGCCAGTCCAATCCGACCTTCCTCGTCGAGACCGGCAATGGCCGCCATTATGTCCTGCGGAAGAAGCCGCCCGGTCAATTGCTGCCCTCGGCGCACATGATCGAACGGGAATACCGGGTCATGCACGCGCTTGAAGGGACCGGTGTCCCCATCATCCGTACCCATTTGCTGTGCGAAGATGCCTCCATCATCGGCACGCCCTTTTACCTGATGGATTTCGCCGAGGGCCGCGTCTTCCGCGACCCCGCCCTGCCGGATATGGCCCCGGCCGAGCGCAGCGCGATTTACGCCGCCATGGGCGAAGTCATGGCCAAGCTGCACGCGGTGGATTGGCGTGCCGTCGGGCTCGACACTTTCGGTAAGCCGACCGGCTATGTCACCCGGCAGATCGCTCTCTGGACACGGCAGTACGAGGCGGCCAAGACCCACGAGATCCTCGCCTTCGACGAACTGATCCGCTGGCTGCCAGCCAACATGCCGGCAAACGAGACCACCGCCATCGCGCATGGCGATTTCCGCCTCGAAAACCTGATCTACCATCCGACCGAGCCGCGCGTGCTCGGTGTTCTCGATTGGGAACTAGCGACGCTCGGCCATCCGCTGGCCGACGTCGCCTATAACTGCATGATCTGGCATCTTGATCCGTCGACGCCCAATCTCGGCGGCCTTGCCGGCCGCGACCTTGGGGCACTCGGTATTCCAACGGAGGCCGAGTATCTCGCCGGCTATGCCAAAGCCGCGGGCGTCAAGGAAATCGAGAACTATTCGTTCTTCCTCGCCTTCGCCTTCTTCCGTTTCGCTTCCATCGCCCAGGGCGTCTATGCCCGCGCGCTGGCCGGCAATGCGAGCGCGCCGAACGCGCTGCAGGTCGGACTTCTCGCCGCCCCTCTTGCGGAGCTGGGCTGGAAGGCGGCACAAGGCCGGCTTTCGAACTGACACGCACCGACAAAAAAAGAGCGGCCGGGGTCGCCCCCGGCCGCTTGGCGTTTGTCGTTAAATGATAACGCTTAGTTCGTGGCCATCTTGCAGGTTACGGCCGGAGCAACATCCTGCGCGCTGACGGTGGTCTTGATCACCGGACGCAGTTGACCGTCAACCGCCTCCACCACGCCGAAGTAGTTCGGCTTGAGCAACTGGTGATCGTCCTTGCGGACAGTCAGCTTGCCCATGATGGTGTCGAAAGAGCCACCCGACATCGCCTTGGCGACGTCCGCCGGCTTGACGCTCTTGGCCGCCGCCACCGCCTGGAAGATGACCTGCATGCCCAGATAGGTCTCGCCTTCGAAATTGGTCGGCGGAACCTTGTACTTGGCGACCCAGGCATCGACGAACGCCTTGTTCTCCGGCGTATCGAGGGTCGAGGAGTAGTTGATGATGCCGTAGACGCCCTTGGCGGCTTCGCCCAGGGTTTTCACGGTGCCGTCGGTGGTGAAGCTTACACCCGCCACGGTGATGGCGTCGGTCAGCCCGAACTGTTTCGACTGCTGGGCGAAGTTGACCGCATCGCGGCCCGCCAGCACGACCCACACGCCTTCGGCGCCGCTCTTCTTGACCTGCTCGATGTAGGGCGCGAAGTCATTGATGTTCGCCGGCGTGTAAAACTCGCCGACCAGGGTGCCGTTCGCAGCTTTCACCGCTTCGCCGAACAGCTTGCCGGAACCGCGACCCCAGGCGATGTCGGCGGCGACGACGGCCCACTTCTTTTCCTTCCGCTGCGACAGCCACGGCTTAACGGTCGCCGCATCCATCGCCGACTGCGTGTTGACGCGGAACACGCCCGGCACGCAATTCGCGCCGGTGAGTTCGTCGGCCTTGTTGATGGTCGACACGTAGATCGCCCCCCAGCGCTCCATCAGCGGCGCGATGGCGAGACCTTCGCCCGAGGCGATCAGCCCGGTCAGGATCGGATAGCCTTCCGACACCAGCTTTTCGGCCTGGCGGCGGGCCAGCTCCGGCTTGGCTTCAGTGTCGTAGGACTTGAATTCGACCTTGTGGCCGGCCACGCCGCCCTTGGCGTTGGCTTCATCGGTGGCGAAGCGCACGGCGCGCATCACTTCCTCACCGAGCGTGGCGTAGGTGCCCGACAAATCCGTCGGCACGCCGAGCTTGAGCGGGTCGGCCGCGAGCGCGGACCCGACCAGCGCAGCGCCGAACACGGCCGTGCCCAGCGTCGCAGTAAGAGCAGTCACTCCCTTTCGCATTTCCTTCCTCCTCTTGAGCCGCCGGCGGCGGCGCGTTTCGGATCGATCTAATGTCGATCACGTTCGTTCAGATGGCGATATGCCGCTCCAACTCGTCGCGGGTGACATTCTGGAGCGATCCGGACTCCGCCACGGCCCCCTTCGACAGGACGTAGAAGCGTTGGGCGACGCGGTGGATCAGACTGATGTTCTGCTCGATGAGCAGAATTCCGATGCCGTCCTCGCCGAGCTTCACCAGCAGGGCGGCGAGTTCGTCGACGATAACGGGAGCGAGTCCTTCGCTCGGCTCGTCGAGGATGAGCAAATCCGGGTTGGCCATCAGCGCCCGGCCGATGGCCAGCATCTGCTGCTGACCGCCGCTGAGCGCGAGACCGGGATTGGCGCGGCGTTCGCGCAGGATCGGAAACAGGTCCTGCACTTTCTCCAGCGACCACGGGCCCTTGCGGCCGGTCGCGGTGCCGAGCAGCAGGTTTTCCTCGACCGTCAGGTTCGGCAGAATGCCACGGCCCTGCATGACGATGGCGATGCCGTTCTGCGCCGCCGTGTAGCCGCGCAAATCCTTGATCGTCCGGCCGCGGATCTCGACCTGGCCCTGGCCGATGCGCGTCACGCCGCACAGCGTATTGACGACCGTGGTCTTGCCGACGCCGTTGCGGCCGACCAGCGCGACGCGCTCGCCGGCATCGACGTCGAAAGTGACGCCGTTGAGAATACGGGCGCGGCCGTAAAGCGCGTGAACGTCGTTGAAAGCGAGCAGCGGCATCACGCCTCCGTCCCGAGATAAGCGGCGATGACGGTCGGATCGACGCGGATTTCGGCGCAGGTGCCTTCGCTCAGCGAACGGCCCAGATGCAGCACCGTGATGCGATCGCAGATCGAGAATACCACCTGCATGTCGTGCTCGACGAGCAGCACGGTGACTTTCCAGCGGTTGGCGAGATCGCGCAGGATGCGCGCAAGGCCGAGCGATTCCTCCATCGTCAGGCCCGCCGCCGGCTCGTCGAGCAGCAGCACGGTCGGCCGGCCGACCAGCGCCAGGGCAAGATCGAGACGGCGCTGATCGCCGTAGCTGATTTCCCCGGCCGGTATGTCGGCCAATTCCGTCAACCGCAGTTCATCCATCACTTCGGCGATGTCGGCGCCGGGCACCGCCCAGGCGGCGACCAGCAATTGCTGTTCGACCGTCAGGTCGGGGAAGATGTTGGTGCGCTGGAACGAGCGCGCCATGCCACGTCGGCGCCGCTCCTGCGGCGTCAAAGCGCTGATGTCCTCGCCGTTGAGCAGCACCTTGCCGCTGCGATTGACGGCGCGCCCTGACAAAACGTCGATCAATGTCGATTTTCCGGCGCCGTTCGGGCCGATCAGGCCGCGGATCTCGCCCTGCTTGACCGCGATGTCGACATTGTCGAGCGCGGCGAAGCCGCCATAGCGCCGCGACAGCCCGATGCCTTCGATTACATTGCCGGTCATCGTCCCGTCCCCCGGCGCCACAACAAGAGAGCCAGACCGACGACGCCGCGCGGCATCGTCAAGGTGACGACGACCAGAATGCCGCCGACAATGGCGGGCCAGTACTCGGCGAACTGGCCGGCGAAATCCTTGATGTAGAAAAGCACGATGGCGCCGATCGCCGGGCCGAAGATGAACTTGGCGCCGCCGATGATCGCCATGATCAGCGCGAAGCCGGACGTGCTCCAGTGGAACATCTGCGGCGCGATGTAGCCGTTGTAGCAGGCCTGCAAAATGCCGGCGGTCGCGGCGATGAACGCGGCAATGGCATAGACCAGCGCCGGCGGCATCACCGTCGAATAGCCAAGGAAACGCGCGCGCTCTTCATTGTCGCGAATGGCGGCTGCGACTTGGCCGACACGGCTGCGCGTGAACAGCACGAGTCCAACCAGTATGAGAACGAGGATGGTCCAGGACAGCACCAGCATGAAGGCGGGGTCCTGCAGCTTGCGCGCGGAGAAGCCGAACACGCGCGCCGGCAGATCGAACGACATGCCGTCGTCGCCCTTGGCCAGCTCACGCCAACGAAACACCACTTCGTAGAAAGCCTGGCCGACCGCCAGCGTCAGCATCGCGTGAGCAACGCCGGTGATGCGCGAGATGACGAGGCCGAGGAGGAAGGCGACCGCGGTCGGCAGGACCAGCGCCGCCAGCAGCGCCAGCTCCGGAGCCACCCACTGACGGGCAACAAGCACGCCAACCGTATAGCCACCGAGACCGAAGAACGCCGCCTGCCCGAAACTGGTTCGGCCGTTCTGCAAAATCAGGAAGCCTACGCTCGTCGCCAGAAGCGCATCGAACATCGCCTGCGCTAAAAGCGACATGGCGATCTTGGTCGGCACGATCCAGGGCAGCGCCGCGCCGACCGCGAGCGCCGCAACGGCGCCAGCGATCAACATGGCATGGCTTACGGGCTTGCGCCGCGGCGTCGAAGCACGGATTTCGGTGAGCGCGGTCATGTGCGCGACCCCGCAAAACCGGTCGGCCGCCAGATCAGGATTCCGACCATGAGCATGAAGGGCAGCACCGTCGCCGCCCACGGCAGATAAACCGCGCCGAAGTTATGAATCTGTCCAATCAGCAGCGCCGCGATGAAGGCGCCGGCGAAGCTGCCCAGCCCGCCGATGACAACGACGATGAAGGAATCGATCAGGATGTAGTTTCCCATGGTCGGCGACAGCGAGAGCAGCGGCCCGGCGACGACACCGGACAGGCCCGCCAAAGCGGTGCCGAGGCCAACCACGATCAGGCTCAGGCGATCGACATTGATGCCCTGCATGCTGGTGACGCGCGCATCGGTCGAGGCGGCGCGAATATAGAGGCCGGCTCGCGTATAGCGCAGCCAGAGACTGAGCGAGACCGCGACAGCGACGCTCACCGCGATGACGAACAGGCGATAGATCGGAAACGGCGAGCCGCCGATGCTGACCGTGCCGGCGAGCAGCGGCGGCACCGGATAGGTAAGATAGGCCTTGCCCCAAACCTTGGTGACCACGGTTTCGAGGATCAGCAGAATGCCGAACGTCACCAGCACGGTGACGATATGATCGTGCTTGCGCAATGTCCTGAACACTGCGGCGTCGAGTGCGCACCCGACCAGCGCCATGGCGAAGACCGAGACCAGCAGTCCGCTCCACCAATAGCCCATGGCGGCGATGCTGAAGCCGATATAGGCGCCGATCATGAATAGCGCGCCATGCGCGAAGTTGACGACTTCGCGCAGACCGAAAATCAGCACGAGGCCGACCGCCAGCAGATAAAGCAGGCCGCCATAGACGATGCCATTGAGTATCTGGATCAGCATGGCGCCCCCCTTACCCGGCCGTGTAGCCGCCATCGACGAAGATGGTCTGGCCGGTGACGTAGCCCGCCGCGGGCGACGCCAGGAAAACGAGAACGCCGACGACATCCTCGATCTCGCCGAGCCGGCCTACGGCCGAGCGCGAACGGACCTTGTCGTAAAGTTGCGGCTGCGTGCGGATGAGTTCGCGATTGAGATCGGTGACGATGACGGTGGCACCGATGGTATTGACGGTGATGCCGTGCGGACCGAGCTCGAACGCCATGGCCGCGCCGAAATTGGCGAGCCCCGCCTTGGTGGCGCTGTAGGCCGTGCGATTGGCCATACCGCGTCCCGACAGGATCGAGCCCATATTGATGATGCGGCCGCGCTTGCGCTCGATCATCGGCCGGGCAAACGCCCGCGAGCACAGGAAGGCGCCGGTCAGATTGACGTCGAGAACGTTGCGCCATTCCTCGAGGCTCGTATCGGCCAAGGTCTTCGGCGAGGTGATGCCGGCATTGTTGAACAGGATATCGGCGCTGCCGAGTTCGTTGACGATGCGGTCGCAAGCCTGCGCCACGGCGGTCTCGTCGGTGACGTCGGCTTCGACGATAAGAGCGCGGCGGCCGGTCTTCTCGACCGCCTCGGCCGTTCCCTTCAGCTTTGCGACATTGCGGCCGATGAGGGCGAGATCGGCGCCGGCTTCCGCCAGCGCCACCGCGCCACCATGGCCGATGCCACCGCCGGCGCCGGTGACGACCGCGACCTGACCCTTCAAACTGAACAGCGCGTCGTGCTTCATGCCGTCACATCGCCATCTGGCCGCCGTCGACCGGCAAAGCGACGCCGGTGATCATGCGGGCTTCATCTGACACGAGAAACAGCGCCGCCGCGGCCACATCTTCCGGCTCCGGCATGCGCGCCAGCGGAATGGTGGCGCGGAAGCGCTTCATCGCCTCGTCGTGGTCTCCGGCCATGCCGGGCAGAAACGCTTCCAGCATCGGCGTCGCCACCACTGTCGGGCACAGCGCGTTGACGCGGATGTTCTGCGGCGCCAGCTCCAGCGCCAGCGAGCGCACCAGGCCGACGATGCCGTGCTTGGCCACGGTGTAGAGGCTGAAATTCGGCTTGGCCTTCAGGCCCTGCAGCGACGAGGTGAACAGCAGCGCCGCGCCGGCCGGATTGCGCTGGGCGCTGGCGCGCAGATGCGGCAGCGCCGCGCGCGTCATCTGCATGACGCCGAACAGGTTGACGCGCAGCACACGCTCCAGCGTCGCGTCATCGACGTCTTCGAACGGGCCGGTGAACGGTCCACCGGCATTGTTATGAACGATGTCGAGTCCGCCGAATGTTTCGACGGCAAAGGCCACGGCGCGGTCGTCCTGTTCGCTCGAAGTGTGATCGACGCGGATGAACGCGGCGTTGCTGCCGATCTCCTTGGCCACCTTCGTGCCCCGCATTTCGTCAACATCGGTGACGACGACCTTCGCGCCGTCGGCGGCAAAGCGCACCGCGACGGCGCGGCCGAGACCCGATCCCGCGCCAGTGACCAGCGCGACCTTGCCCGTAAGCCGCGTCATGCCGCGGTCTCCGCATCGCCGGCCGGAATGGTGATGTCGAGCAGCGCGGCGATGCGGCCGCGCAGATGACGGTATTGGCCCTGCAGCAAGGCATCGCCGCATTGGCACAGCGCGTCGGCGTCGGCGAGCATGCGCGACAGGATGCGATGATCGCGGGCGGTTTCAGCCGCCGCGTCTTGGACGTTCCTCACGTGGCGCCTCCTCTACAGGCGGTAGCCTTGTTGCCGCTCGTCTTTCCAACGGCGGGCTTTGTAATTGAATTCAGGCAGTTCATTCCGGGAGCAGACATTGAGCGACATCCACACATTGGTGCGCTCCTTGATCGTCGTCCGGATACGCTCGATCAAGTTCGTCTTTGTCGCATGGTCGAAGGCGGCCGCGGCGTCGGTGAAGGCGACGCGCACTTCGATCTCGGTTTTGCCATCGCCGCTGGTGTAGACGCGGCCGGCATATTCGGCGACTTCACCGAACGAGAAGACGGCGGCATCGATCGCAGACGGCCACACGTTGTTGCCGCGGATCTTCAGCATGTCGTCGAAGCGACCGATGGTGCCGCACTCGATGGCGTTCCAGGCGCGGCCGGAATTGGCGTCCTGCCATGAGATGAAGCGCGCGGCATCGCCGGTGCGGAAGCGGATAACGGGCGAGCCTTCGATCGACAGATTGGTAACGACCATTTCGCCGGTCTCGCCGGACGCGACGGGCTGCAGCGTTTCCGGATGCACGACCTCGAACAGGGTTTCCCATTCGAACAGATGCATCAGGCCGCGACCGCCTTTGGCGCCGAACACGCCGTCGGCGCAGGTCGAGGCGCCGAAGCCGGCGCATTGCGTCGAGCCATAGCCTTCCTGCAGGCGGCAGCCCCACAACGTCTCGATGCGCTCGGCCCATTCGAGCGGATAGCCTTCCGCGGCGATAAACAGAGTGCGCAGCATCGGAAAGGCCCGCTTCGGCTCAAGGCCGCGGCGCAGCAGCGCCTCGGTCAGCGTGTGCAGGTAATTTGTCGAGGCGTAGATGAAATGCACCGCGCCGATGCGTTGCATCAGGTCGATCTTGGCGTCCGTCGACAGCGTACCGCCGACATGGAACGCCGTGGCGCCGATAATGCGCAGGCCCTCGCCCGGCCCCCAGCCGCCGGTGGTCAGGCCGCCGGACGGCACGCAGTTGATAGCGATATCGCCGGGACGCAGGCCGGCCAGAAACCACGGCAGCGCGTGGTAATAGCCTTGCATGTGGACGTCGTGCTGGCTGCGGCCGTAGATCTCCTGGCCGAGGCCGGATGTGCCGCCGGTCATGTTGACCAAGGCAACGTCTTCACGCGCGACGCCGAGACGGGCACCGAACGGCGGATGCTCGGTCTGGTCGGCGAGAAAGTCCGCCTTGTTCGACAGCGGAAAGCGCGCGCGGAATTCGTCGAGCGACTTAAGCTTGTCCGGATCGATACCGCCCTGCGCCAGGCGCGCGCGATAATAGCTGCTCGTCTTGTTAAGGCGGGCAAGCTGACGGCGCAACTTGCGCAGCTGCAATTCCTCGAGCTCGGCGCGCGACAAAGTCGCGAGCCGGGCAAGCCGCGCCGAATCCACGAACGGATTGGCGGTCTCGCTGTCGAACTGCTGCGCGGTGGCGTTCATCGTCAGGCCGGCTCGAAGATGGGAAGCGTAATCTCGGGCGTCACCGATTTGAAGATGACACGAACCGGCATGTTCGCGGTCACCTTTTCCGGCTCGATGCCGACGATATTGCTGGCGATGCGCACGCCCTCGTCGAGTTCGATCAGCGCCACAACGTAGGGCACGTCCGCTGCGTAAACGTCACGCGGTACCGGATGGCGCACCACGATCCACGAGAACACGCGGCCATGGCCCTTGCTCTCGATCCAGTCATGCTCGGGCGAATTGCACTTCGGGCAGTAGAAGGTCGGCGGGAAACGCTTGTGGCCGCAATTCCGGCACGACTGGATTTTCAGCTTGCCGTCGCGGCAGGCATCCCAGAACGGGCGGGTTTCGGCGTCGACGACGGGAAGCGGCTTGGCATAGGTCATGGCTTAGTTCCTCAACACCATGGCGCTGCCGCAGGTCATAGCCCCGGCGGTGGTCAGACAGGTTTCGACATCGGACACCTGGCGTGCGCCGGCCTCGCCGCGCAGTTGCTGCACGGCCTCGATGACGTGGTTGAGCCCGTGGATGTAGCCCTCCGACAGCAGGCCGCCGGCGGTGTTGAGCGGCAGTTCGCCGCCCGGCGCGATTCGGCCGCCCTGCACGAACGGTCCGCCCTCGCCTTCCTTGCAGAAGCCGAGACCCTCGAGCTGCATGATGATGCTGTAGGTGAAGCAGTCGTAGATCTGCGCGATGTCGATGTCCTTGGGGCCCATGCCGGCGCTGCGCCACAGGTCGTCGGCGATATACTTCGCGTAATTGTGCGAATGATCGGGCCAGCGCAGCGCGTCGAACAGGTCCTCGCCTTGATTGGGGCCGCCGCCATAGGCGCCGCCGGAGATGTAGACCGGCTTGCGCTTCATGTCGCGCGCGCGTTCGGCCGACGTCACCAGCACGGCGCAGGCGCCGTCGGTCTCAAGGCAGATGTCGAGCATGCGGAACGGCTCGACGATCATGCGCGAGTTCATGTAGTCGTCCATGCTGATCGGATCGCGCTGCATGGCGCGCTCGTTCTTCTCGGCGTTCTTGCGGAAGGTCACTGCGATCTCGCCGAGCTGCTCGGCGTTGGTGCCGTATTCGATCATATGCCGCCGGCACCACATCGCCATCGCCTGCGGATAGGTGATCCAGCCGAACGGCGCGGTAAACTGCGTGATGTTGTAGGCGGCAAGATCGCGGCCACCCCCGAGACGGAAGCCGGAACGGCCGTTCATCGCGCGATAGCACAGGACCGTTTCTGCGAGACCAGCCTCGATCACCGCGGCAGCGGTGAGGACGATCATGTTGGCGGCGTTGCCGCCGCTGAGAAAATCATTGGCGTAACGCGCAGCCGGCACGCCGATTTCGGTCGCCACCGAGATGGCCGGTACCGAGTCATTGAAGTTGAAGCTGACGAAGCCGTCGATGTCGGCTGGCTTCAGTCCGGCGTCGGCGATCGCATTGATGCAGGCTTCCGACGCCAGGCTGCGCACCGTACGGCCTGACTTCTTGGAGAAGTCCGTCCAGCCGATCCCGGCGATCGCGTATTTGTCACGCAGTGCGTACATTGCAGTTTCCTTCAGTCAGCGCGCAAAGACCGGCTTGCGTTTTTCCTTGAAGGCGACGAGGCCTTCGGTGGCATCGGGCTCGGTGGTGGCATAGCGATGGACGAAATCGATCTCCTGCCGGAGCCCGGTGGCGAGATCGGTGGTCAGCGTGAGATTGGCGAGATGCTTGGCGCCGCGCAGACCGACGCGGCTCTTTTCGCCCAGCTTCTCGATCAGCGCCGTGGCGGCCGCATCAAGCTGCGCGTCAGGCACGACGTCGCCGACCAGGCCCATCTCCTTGGCCTCGGCGGCGGTGACGAGATCGCCTGTGAGCATCAACTTCTTGGCGCGCAGCATGCCGATCGCGCGCGGCAGTCGTTGCGAGCCGCCGGCGCCGGGGAGCTGGCCGAAATTCAGGTGTCCGTCGCCGATCTTCGCCGACTCCGCGGCGATGACCAGATCGCATGCCAGCAGCAGTTCGAGCCCGCCGGCGACACAGACGCCGTTGATGGCGGCGATATAGATTTTGCTCGACGCCTCGATCGCGTTGAGCATGTCGAAGAAGTCCTCGAGGAAGGCCGAGAACTTGTCCGGGTTCTTGTAGAGGTGGATGTAGCCATCAAGGTCGCCGCCGGCGGAGAAGCTGCGGCCGCGCCCGGTGACCACGACGCCGAAAATGTCCGCCCGCGCCTCGACGGTCGCCACCGCCGCCTTCAGCTCCCGGACCGTCGCCCAGTCGAGCGGATTGAGCTTGTCGGCCCGCGCCAAAGTGAGGCGCGCCCAAGACCCCTTCCATTCCAGCTCGACGTTGGCCTCCGACGGCATTTCTCTTCCCTAGACCACCACCCGGCCATTCTGGCCAACAGTCCGTTTGTCGGACAATTCAGAATAGACTATCATCTGTCATCCCGCCGTCAAGAGCGCGCGAATCGTGTCTCATGCGGCCGGACCAGCGAGGAGCGGACTTTTGCAGGAACATGAATTCAGCCGGATCGAGCGCGCGCCGGCCTATCGGCTGGTCTACGACGCGATCGAACGCGAGATTTTGTCCGGCCGGCTGCGCGTTGGCGATCCGTTGCCGGCGGAGCTGCAGCTCGCCGAGCAGTTCGGCGTCAACCGTTCGACGGTTCGCGAAGGCATCAGGCTCCTCGAACAAAGCGGCCTGGTTGAGCGCGACGGCGGCAAAAGGCCGCGTATCTCGTTGCCGCACTACCTCGATCTCGCATCATCGGCGAGCCGCGCCCTGATCCTGCACTCGGTCACCTTCCGCGAACTATGGGAGGCCTCAATGGTGCTGGAGCCCGCAATCGCCGAGAGCGCCGCACATCACGTCGATGACGCCGGGCTCGCCGAACTCTCCGAGAATATCGGCGCCATGGAAGCCAATGTTAAGCGCTTCGAAGGCGGGGCCGAGGCGGATACCGACGAATTCGTCCAACTCGACCGTGGCTTCCATGAAATTCTTGCCAAAGTCGGCGGCAACCGGGTTCTTGCCCTGGCGCACGAACCCGTGACTTCGTTGTTCATTCCGACCGGTCAGATCATTCTGCGCCGCTTGAAAACCTACCGACGCGTGCTCGACGCGCACCGGCACATTTACAATTGCCTGAAGGACAAGGACGCCACGAAAGCGCGGACCTGGATGCACAGGCACATGGACGACTTCCGCCGCGCCTACGAATTGACGGAACTGGCGTGGGATGCCCCGCTCGACGCGGTCAGTCTGGGGATGACGCAGGCAACGCCCCATCGCTGACGCAGCCGCCGCGTCAGCCGCCTTGATGAGCGAGAACAAGCAAATGGCGCATCCGGCATCCATGGAATCGACCCCGACATCGTTCAACCAGGAAGACCAGTTTCGATGGCATGTCATGACGCTCGCCGGTCGCTGGCGATGACCAATAATTGATTCACAATTCTCGGCATCGAGGCTTTGACGGCTGTGCAGGACATCGAGTTTCGCGCGCCCCTTAAGACCAGCCCGGAATTGCGAAAAGCGACGGCCGTCGTGCGCGCTGCCATCTCTCCGCTTGGAGACGATCGACATATGGCGAACGATCTTGGTGCCGCGAGCGACCTGGTGGCGTCTGGTGCCCTTGCCGCCTCGATCGCGGACGACATACTGCCGACGCTCGCTGCATAGGACGCATCCGCTCGGATGCTGTACGAAGTCGAGGCAAGTCTCGTCGATCCGGAAATCGCGACGCGAATGTCGCGCGGCAAAGGGATGACCGTCAGCGATTATCTCGATTATCTCGCGCGGCGACGCTTGATGCAGTGTTGACAGACAAAGCGTTGAGAGATTCTCGCCATAAACAGCCTCAGTAGCTTTTGGTGTCTGCCGCTCTGGCTTGTAGCCCCGTGTAGCCCCAAAGCCTTGCTTCGACGGACAGGAGTCGCGGCAGGTATGACGTCGATAATGATCCGTGGCGCAGCTCCTCGGTGTGGTTCTTCACCACTTCGATGATCTTCAGAAGACGCCCGGAAGGGCCGCCCATTCGGTCAGCACTGGCAGCTGCGCGATGACTTACTAGCGTGTCGCCCGATATCGGGGTGAACTAGCTGGCGGAGAAGGAGGGATTGCTCGTCCTTCTCCATATATCTCCAAAAAATCAATATCTTAGAGACCGCCTCACAGCGCCGCCCCGCACCACCGCAGTGCCCACCGCTTCAACTACTAAACGACCCCATCCGATCTCCAAGCTGGGGCGCCAAAAACCAATGCGGCCTACCACGAAGTGATCGGCGACGCCGCGCCGCCGATCATTCTGCGGCAGTGACACCGAACGGCGGGGCGCCGCGGCGCCGTCGTTAACAAATGCCAAATATACCGGCGCAACTTTTATCGAAGCGATTGCGGCCTGCCTTACCACAAAGCGGAACAAAGTCCGCACGTGCCGGCCCATTTAACGGCCCGGATGCCGCCTCCTCTTAAGACTCTTCGCCATAAAGAGGCGACGGCGCCCAATGTGGCGACCGACGCCCTCAACAGAGGCGTCGAATATAATGGCGTTGCGTCGCGTAACAGCGATGACGCTGGGGCTTGTCATCCTCATCGTTCTCGCCGCAGACCGGAAGATATCGCTCGCGTCGACGGCGCAGCCCGCTGTCGCCGCGCAGGCGTCGGCGGATATCCGTGCCGATGTCGCGACGGTGATCGACCTATCGCCCGAGTTTGAAGTCAAGCCGGCCGCCTTCGGCCTCATCTCACTCGCCTTGCACGATTCCCCGGTCCAGGCGGCACCATCTACTCCGGCAATCCCTGCGCCAAAAAATCCTTACGGTCTTGAAGCTTCGCTCGCACCGTCCGGCGCCTTGTGGACCAAATGGCGTACCGTGCAAGCCGACATCGATAGCGCCATGCCGGCGGTCGATCAGTGCCGCAAGAACCTTCGCCGCTGTTCGACGGCTGCGCGCCGCTTCGTCGCCATCATTCGGCAGGCCGCCCGGTCCGAAGGAATGGCCCGCTTCGCCATCGTCAACCGCAGCGTCAACGCGGCGATCGCCTATGCGAGCGACACAGAGCAGTGGCATAAGGACGACGTCTGGTCGGCTCCGATCACATCCGAGAAATCGGGCACTTTTCAAACCGGCAAAGGCGACTGCGAGGACTACGCGATCGCCAAATATGTCGCGCTGCGCGAGGCCGGCGTCGCCACCGACGATCTGCAGATTCTGGTGGTCAAGGACACCGCCGCCAAAATCGACCACGCCGCGCTCGCCGCGCGCATCGACGGCCGCTGGCTGCTGCTCGACAATCGCTGGTCGCGCCTGCTCGAGGAAAGCGAGACGGCCTTCTTCATGCCGCTGTTCGCCGTGAGCGAGGCCGGCGTGCAACGCTTCGACAACGGCCCCGAACCGGTCGCGGCACGCAAGCCCCGCCCCTCGCCGTCGCACCTGCGGCTGGCCGCCGCCAACGCGCGGTAAAGGAACCGCGCGCGGCGCGCGTTACAGCGTCACGGCAAAGTACGAGACCACCTTGAACGCCTTGAGCGCATTCCACGCCGCCGGTGGCGCCGCGATGCCCGCGGGCGCCGTATCGGCGAGCGGCGCGATCTGCCGCGTCGCCGGATCGACCATACCGGCGACCGCGCCGACGGTCTTCGTCGCCGCATCGTAAGCCAGCACGACCTGACGTCCCGTGGCCGGATCGTTGGCAATGATGCCCTTGCCGTCGGCCGTCATCTGCAGGGCCAGCAGCCACGGCGTCGCAGTACCATCCGCCTTGGCGCCGCCGAGCATCACCGGACCGCTCTTGAGCATCGCCGCCATATCCGTCGTGCCGTTGACGAAGGCGAAGCCGTTGTCGCCGGCCGGCTGGCGCGAGGCACCGTTGCCGTCGCCGAACTGCGCGGCCTTGCCAATCGGCCCGTTCGCATCCGGCCACGCCGCGCCACCATTGCTCCACAACGCATCGATCTTGGGTTCGGTGCGGTTATTGAGCCCGGCGCGCGCGATCATCGCCAGAACGGTGGCCTTGCCGGCCTCCGGTGCGAAGCCGGGAAGCGTATCGGTCACATATTGCATCCGGTCGAACTGCGAGATCGGCACAAACAGGTCGAGCGGGCCACCGGCCGGCGCGATGTTCTGCGACGGGTCGCCCGCGGCGACATTGGTGCCGGCGGGCGGATTG
>DATMEX010000023.1:0-53260 GCA_035556455.1 Pseudolabrys sp. | reverse complement strand
GGATACAGCGTCGCGAGCAGCGACAGGATCAGCGCCATCAGCACCACGGCCACGGTCTCGCCGGTGTCCATGCGCGCCGGCAGATGCGACAGGAAATACAGCTCGGGCGAGAACAGTTCGGTGTTGGTCAGCCACGACAGGAAACGGCGGATGCTCTCGATGTTCATGCACACGACGACGCCGAGCAAAAATCCGACAATGGTGCCGACCACGCCGATTGCGGCGCCGGTGATCAGGAACACCCGCATGATGGCGCCCTGCGTCGCACCCATCGTGCGCAGGATGGCGATATCCTGGCCCTTGTCCTTCACCAGCATGATCAGGCCGGAGACGATGTTGAGCGCCGCTACCAGCACGATCAACGTCAGGATGAGGAACATGACGTTGCGTTCGACCTGCAGCGCGTTGAAGAAGGTGGCGTTGCGCTGGCGCCAGTCGATGATGAAGATCGGCCGCTGCGCCGCGTCCTGCACCGCCTTGCGGTAGACGTCCACCCGGTCGGGATTGTCGGTATAGACCTCGATGGCGGTGACGTCGCCGGCGCGGTTGAAATAGGCCTGCGCCTCCTTCAGCGGCATGAACACCATGGCGCTGTCGTATTCCGACATGCCGATCTCGAACACCGCGGCGATCTTGTAGACCTTGATGCGCGGCGTGGTGCCCATGGGGGTCACAGCGCCCTTGGGCGCGACCAAGGTAATGTTGTCGCCCCCGCGCAGCGAAAGCTGATCGGCCAGACGCCGGCCGATGGCGACGCCCTGCCCTTCGTCGAAGCCGCCGAGCGAGCCCTGCTTGATGTTGTTGACGATGGACGGCAGGCCTTCCATGTCCTTGAGGCGAATGCCGCGCACCAGCACGCCGCCGGCGTTGAACGGCGAGGACGCCAGCGCCTGGCCCTCGACGATCGGCGCGGCCAGCCGGACGCCCTGCGCCTTGGAAATGCGGGCGGCGACCTCGTCCCAGTCGGTCAGCGGCTTTTCCAGCGGCTGGATCAGCAGGTGGCCATTGAGGCCGAGAATCTTGTCCAGCAGTTCGGCGCGGAAGCCGTTCATGACCGCCATGACGATGATCAGGGTGGCCACGCCCAGCATGATGCCGAGGAAGGAGAACCCGGCGATGACCGAGATGAATCCTTCCTTGCGACGCGCGCGCAGATAGCGCAGCGACAACATCCATTCGTATTGGGAGAAAGGCCGCGTGCCGCTCGGCTCAGGCATTGGTGAAGAACCCCATAGGGTTTGGGTTTTCACACGATTCGGGCGGTTTCGTGGGCGAAAAAGCCAAGCCGGACCACAGGTTTAATTGGCGCACCCCGAAGGGCGAATTAGCGCGCGATCGGGCCCGCCAGACCGCAGGCGGCGGCGCGCTTGAGCAGAAAATTGCGCTCCGCGGTGTTGCGCGAGAGGCTGGCCGCCTGATCGAACGCGGCGCGGGCCTCGCCATAGCGTCCAACGCGGAAGAGGAAATCGCCCTTGGCGGCGTAAAGCGGCAGGTATTCGCGCAACATCGCATCCTGCTCGAGAGGAGCCAGCAAACCCAGCCCGGCCTCCGGCCCAAACGCCATGCTGTGCGCCACGGCCCGATTGAGACCGATGACCGGCGATGGTGTTACGAAACTGAGCCTGTCGTAGAGCCCGGCGATACGGGCCCAGTCGGTGTCCTCGGCACGGCTTGCCCGGGCGTGGCAGGCCGCGAGCGCTGCCTGCAGCGCGTAAGGTCCGTCGGCGCCGCCGAGCGCCTCGGCGCGCGCCAGTGCCTCGAACCCGCGGCCGATCAGCAGGCGATCCCAGCGCGCCCGGTTCTGCTCCGGCAGCGGGATCGCCGCGCCGTCCGGCCCGACGCGGGCCTTCAGCCGCGACGCCTGTATCTCCATCAGCGCCAGCAGCCCAAAAGCCTCCGGCTCATCCTGCGCGATGCCGGTGAGGATGCGGCCGAGGCGCTGCGCCTCACCGCACAGATCGGCGCGGATCAGATCGTCGCCGGCGGTGGCGGCGTAGCCTTCATTGAAGATCAGGTAGATCACCTCCAGCACCGAGGCGAGGCGCGCCACTCGGGCCTCGCCGCGCGGCGCTTCATAGGCGGCGCCACTTTCGGCCAGCGTCTTCTTGGCGCGCGTTATGCGCTGCGCCACGGTTGGCTCGGTGGTCAGGAAAGCGCGCGCGATCTCCCCGGTGGTGAGACCGGCGATGAGACGCAAGGTCAGCGCCGCGCGCGCCTCCTGCGACAGCACCGGATGACAGGCGATGAAGATGAGATTGAGCAGGTCATCGCCGATATCGTCATCGAGCGCGGCCTCGAGGCGCCCGACGGCGTCGTCCCGCACGTCGTCGAGGTCACGGCCGATCTCGACGTGCTTGCGCTCCTGCATTTTGGCGCGGCGCAAGCGGTCGACGGCACGGCGTTTCGCCGCGGCCATCAGCCAGGCGGCGGGATTGTCCGGCACGCCGGATGTCGGCCACTCGGAAAGCGCGGTCACCAGCGCATCCTGCGCCAACTCCTCGGCGAGGCCGACGTCGCGCAGCATGCGGGTCAGGCCGGCGATCAGCCGCGCCTGCTCAAGGCGGAAGACAGTCTCGATGGTGCGATTAATATCGGTGTCGGCCACGCACCCCGATTAGGTGACAAGCGGGGTGCGTGGCAAGACGGGCTACCGCTACTTGAGATCCTCGAAGTCGCTCATCTCATAGAGCGGCCGGATCTCGATATCGCTCGGGCCTCTCATCGGGTTGGGGCAGCGCCGCACCCACTCGACCGCCTCGGCCATGTCCTTGACCTGCCACAGCCAGTAGCCAGCGACCAGTTCGCGGGTTTCGGCGAACGGACCATCGATGACGGTGCGTTTCGGGCCATCGAAATGGATGCGCTTGCCCTGCGACGACGGCTTGAGCCCGTCGCCGGCCAGCATCACGCCGGCCTTGATCAGTTCCTCATTGAACTTGCCCATCGCCGCCATCATCTCGGCGAATTCGCTCGCGGGCGGCAGGCCCTTTTCGGAATCCTCGGTCGCCTTGACCAACACCATCACGCGCATTGTCGTTTCTCCGCTAGTTGCCGGAGACCGCCTGTCGGCCTCCCTGTCCCACGACGAACGGGCCCGGCCGGATTCGACACGGCGCGCGAAAATTTTTCGAGCTATTTCTCCAAGCGGAAGTTCCGCTTCGGAACCGTCAGCGGCCGAGAAGATCCACCGCGGCGGCCGGCGACATCTGCTCCTTCTCGCCGGTCTTGCGGTTCTTGATCTCGACCTTGCCTTCGGCAAGCCCGCGCGGGCCGACCATGACCTGCCACGGCAGGCCGATGAGATCGGCATTGGCGAACTTGGCGCCGGCGCGCTCGTCGATGTCGTTGTAGAGGACATCGACGCCCTTGGCGGTGAGCTCGGCGTAAAGCTGATCGCAGGCGCCGTCGGTCGCCGCATCGCCCTGCTTGAGGTTGAGCAGCGCAACCTTGAACGGCGCCACCGGCTCCGGCCAGACGATGCCGGCGTCATCGTGCGAGGCTTCGATGATCGCCGCGACGAGCCGCGACGGACCGATGCCGTAGGAACCCATGTGGACGGGCACTTCTTTGCCGTCTGCAACGGCGACTACGGCTTTCATCGGCAGCGAATACTTGGTGCCGAAATAGAAGATGTGGCCGACCTCGATGCCGCGCGCCGAAACCTGATCCGCGGCCGGCACGGCGGCGAACTTGTCGGCCTCGTGCATGTCTTCGGTCGCCGCGTAGAGCGACGTCCACTGATCGACGGTTTTCTGCAGCCCGGCGATGTCGTCGAAATTCACATTCGCGTCCGGCACCGCCATGCCGAGATAATCCTTGTGGCAGAACACCTGCGACTCGCCGGTGTCAGCCAGCACGATGAACTCGTGCGAGAGGTTGCCGCCGATCGGGCCCGTGTCGGCGCGCATCGGAATCGACGTGAGCCCCAGGCGCTTGAAGGTGCGCAAATAGGCGACGAACATCTTGTTGTAGGAATGCCGCGCGCCGGCTTCATCGACGTCGAACGAATAGGCATCCTTCATCAGGAATTCGCGGCCGCGCATCAGGCCGAAGCGCGGGCGTACCTCGTCACGGAATTTCCACTGAATGTGATAGAGGTTCTTCGGCAGGTCCTTGTAGGAGCGCACCGAGGCGCGGAAGATCTCCGTGATCATTTCCTCGTTGGTCGGGCCGTAGAGCATCTCGCGCTCGTGGCGGTCCTGAATGCGCAGCATCTCCTTGCCGTAGGCGTCGTAGCGGCCGCTCTCGCGCCACAGATCGGCGGACTGGATGGTCGGCATCAGGAGTTCGATGGCGCCGGAGCGGTCCTGCTCCTCGCGCACGATCTGCTCGATCTTGCGCAACACCCGCAGCCCGAGCGGCAGGAAGGCGTAAATGCCGGCCGCTTCCTGGCGCATCATGCCGGCGCGCAGCATCAGGCGGTGCGAGACGATCTCGGCCTCGCGGGGCGGTTCGCGGAGCGTGGGCAGGAAATAGCGGGACAGGCGCATGGGTTCGGAGCCGGCTTTTCGAGGGATTCAGGGAGGAAAGTGAAAGCGGATCGGGGCGGAAAAGACAAGGGTGGCGGATTCCCCTCCCCCCGCGAGCAACGCGAGTGGTGGGGAGGGGTCAGGGGTGGGGGGAATGCGACTTCGACGAAGTTCGACCTCCCCATGCCCCCCACCCCGGTTTTGCATCGCATAAGCGACGCAAAACCGACCCTCCCCACCGCTTCGCGGAGGGAGGGTAAGAACAGCGCAGGCTTCGGGCTTCACAAACTGAAATGCGCGTAGGCCTTGAGCTTTTCGAGGTGCTGAACCACCGGGAAGGAAATCCACGCCCGGTCGGTCAGATGCGGCACACGGGCCACGTCGATCACCTTGGACAGTCGCCGCAGGTAATAGAGCTCTTCCTTGGACTGCACCTTGAAAGCCGCAAATTCCTGCTGGCCGTCGCGAAGGTCGCTATCCGAGTAGACGTCCTCGAAACGGCTCATCCAGCCGTGCCGGCCCGGGTCGAGGCCCGCGCCCTCGCCGAATGCGACCTTGGCGCGGTCGCGGATGACCGCCGGCAACTCGTCCGGATAGAGATCGTACAATTCGCGAAGCGGCATCTTGCCGGTCGGCAGGCCATCGACCGCACGCACCAACGCATCCGGCGCAAGACCGAGCGCGTAATTCACGACAGTCGGGTCGAGGAACGGCTCGCGCATTTCCAGCGAATGCCGCATCGAACAGCGATCGACGCGCTGCAGGCTGACGCGGTGCATCAGCGACAGACATTCGTCGCGGCATTGTGCGCCATCGGCGGGGCTTTCGTGAAAGGCGATCTCGAGCGGAGCATAGCCGGCGAACAACTCATCGGCGCCCTCCCCGCACAGGCCGACGCGGAAGCCGTCACGGTGCATGGCCTTGCTGGCCTCGAGCGACGCCAGCGCGCTGCGGATCAGGTTCGGCTCGAAGGATTCCGTCGCGGTAACCACATCATCGATCGCAGCGAAAGCTTCCACGCTCTGCGTGTCGAACGGCACGACGCGCAGGTCGTAACCGGTCTTTTCGGCATAGGCCTCGGCAAAGCGATAGTCGGGCGCATCCGGCCCGCCGACGAAATAGCCCGGCGCCTGCGCGCGCAACTGGCGGGTATAATGCGCGACCAGCGTTGAATCGATGCCGCCCGAGAACCAGGTCGCAACCGGCAGGCCCGGCGGAATGCGGCGCTCGACGGCGCCGCGCAGAATATCATCGAGCGCAAAGGCCGAGCCCTCGACCGGCACATCGGTACGCGGCCAGACCGGCGAGCGATAGCGCGCCACAGATTTGCGGGACATCGCATAACCCGGCGGCAACAGCATCACGTCGCCCACCGCGACGACGTCCAGTAGCGGCTTCATCTCCGAGCAGAACAGGAAGCTCGTCCCCTGCTGCATGACATAGAGCGGCTTGACGCCGAACGGATCGCGCGCGGCGAGAAACTCGCCGCTCACCAGATCGACGGCGACAAAGGCATACATGCCGTTGAGGCGCTCGAGCGCCCGATGGCCCCAAACCTGCAGCGCGTTGGCCAGAACCTCGGTGTCGGACTCGGTACGGAAACCGACGCCCATCTCCTCCAGTTCCTGGCGCAGCTCGACGTGATTGTAGATCTCGCCGTTATAGGAAACCGCAAGGCGACCGAAGAACGAGATCTGCGGCTGGATGCCATGTTCGGCATCGACGATGCGCAAACGCCGCGTGCACATCGCCACGTTGGAGAACGGCGTGAACAAGGGATCGGTGATATCGCCGCGATGGAGGATGCCGTCGATCAGACGCGCAACCGTGAGTTCGGCGTCAGGCCAACCGACCGCTACAGCAAATCCGCACATCCGTCTGACCCCGCTATCGCCCCGCCGCCTCTTTGAACCCGGAAGGCCGAGTCAGGGCGCCGTTTAGGATGTGTTTACGATAAGGGCCGGACGGTTAACCGCTCATTAAACATCGAGGCTCGGATCTTGCCGCCGCCTCCGGCCCCCATCTCCTGCGGCATCTGAGGGCTGGCAACGGCCAAAAGTTAATGATAGGTGAATCGGCAAGGAGTATCGGAATGCGTCTGGGGTGGCGTCAGTTGATATCGGTTCTCGCGATGTACGTCATCGCGCTGAACACGATTCTCTGGGCCGCATTGGCTCCCGTTCCCGCCGCCGCCTCGTTCGATCCCCTCTCCGCCATCTGTCACAGCCTCGCGCAGTCCGCCGACCAGACGGCCGACGCAACACAGGACGGACAGCCGGCCAAGCCAAGCAAGGCCTGCGATCATTGCAGCCTGTGCAGCGCCACGCCGTCATCCTCGACCGGCGTCGATAGCATCCTCGCCGGCATTCTCGAGCCCGGCCGCCTGCTGCGCGTCTTGCAGCCATCCGACGGCGCGCGCACCACCAGCGTCGATTTCTCTCCCAGTCTCGCCCGCGGTCCCCCGTCCCACAACGGCTGAACGTCACGCGGCCATTAGCGCCGCACGCTCATCGTTTGTGAATAAGGACCGGAATTATGCCCACCAGCCGTTGGCTCGGCTGCGCGTCGCTGTGCGCGATCGCGCTGGCTTCGCCTGCCCATGCCCAATCCACTGTTCAATTGCCCCAGGTCGTCGTGCAGGGCGACGCCAATGCCTCGCTTGTCACGCCAACCGTCGAGCGCGCACGGCGCGAGATCGAGCAAACGCCCGGCGGCGTCGAGATCGTGCCGGACACCGCGTTCAAGGACGGGCCGGCGCATACGGTCAAGGACATCGTCGGCTGGGTGCCCGGCGTCATCGCACAGCCCAAATCGAACATCGACAACCGCCTGTCGATCCGCGGCTCGGGCCTGACGCGCAACTACGGCAACCGCGGCATCAACCTGTCGATCGACGGCATTCCGATCAACTCGTCTGACGGCCTGTTCGACGTGTTCGAGATCGACCCGACCGCCTACCGCTATGTCGAGGTCTACAAGGGCGCCAACGCGCTGCGCTACGGCGCCAATGCACTGGGCGGCGCCATCAACTTCGTGATGCCGACCGGCCGCGACGCCCCGAAATTCGACGCGCGCTTTGATACCGGCAGTTTCGGCTACGTCAAAGGCGCGGCGAGCACCGCCGGCGTCTACGGCCAGTACGATTACTACATCAATGGCTCGGCGCAGCGCGAGGACGGCTACCGCGACCACAGCAACGGCCACATCGAGCGGCTCAATTCCAACTTCGGCTACCGCTTCTCGCCAAACGCCGAGACGCGCTTCTATGTAAACGCCAACTCATGGCGTCAGCGCCTGCCCGGCGAACTCGACAAGGCGACGGCCTTGAACGCGCCAAAAAGCGCCGATCCCGCCTTCGTCGCAGGCGACCAGCAGCGCAACATCGACTCGATCCGCATCGCCAACAAGACGACTTTGCGCTTCGACGCGACCACGGTGGACGTCGGCGTCTACACGCACCAGCGCCACGTCGATCACCCGATCTTCCGTTATCTCGACTTCACCGTGGCCGACTATGGCGGCTTTGCCCGCGCCACCGACGACCGCGATATCGGCGGCCATCGCAATCGTCTCGTCGTTGGCGTCAACGCGCTCGTCGGCACGATGGATTACAAGGAATACGCCAATATCGGTAACGCGACCAAAGGCGCGCTTTCATTCTCGACGCTCGACAAGTCGCAGAACTATTCCATCTACGCCGAGAATTCGTTCTACTTCCTCAGGGACGTTGCCGTCGTGCTTGGCGGTCAGTTCCTGCACGCGGTGCGCGACCGCGAAGATCGGTTCCTCGCCGACGGCGACCAGTCCGGCCGCCGCGTCTACGACATCTTCAGCCCGAAAGTGGGCCTGCTGTGGGATGTCGATCCGGCCTGGCAGGTCTATGGCAACATCTCGCGCAGTGCAGAGGTGCCGACCTTCGACACCAACACCTTCGCGGCGCCGGCCAGCACCAATGTCGATGCGCAAACGGCGACCACCTATGAAATCGGCACGCGCGGACGCCGGCCCGATTTCACCTGGGACCTGTCGGTCTATCACGCGCGGCTCAAGAATGAGCTGCAGTGCCTGACGACCGCGCCGTGGGCGCTTTGCACCGTGAGCAATGCCGACCGCACCGTGCATCAGGGTGTCGAAGCCGGTATCGGCGTTGCCATCCTCAAGTCGATCCACGCCCAGGACGATCGCGTCTGGCTCAACGTCTCCTACACCTACAGCGACTTCCGCTTCGACGGCGACACCACCTGGGGCAATAACCGCCTGCCCGGCGTGCCGCCGCACATGCTCAAGGCCGAAGTGCTCTACAAAAACCCGAACGGGTTCTACGCCGGCCCCAATGTCGAGTGGATGCTGCAATCCTTCTACGCCGACAACGCCAACACGCTCTCGGTCGATCCTTACGCACTCCTGAACTTCAAGGTGGGCTTCGACCGCGGCACGGGCTGGTCCGGCTATATCGAAGCCCGCAACCTGTTCGACAAGCGATACATCTCGACAACGATGACCGCGGGCACCGCGACCGCCACCTCGGCCCTCTTCAACCCCGGCTACGGGCGCTCCGTCTATGCCGGGCTTCGCTACCGCATTTGACGACAACACAAACCAGCAAGGAGTTATGTCATGAGATACAAATCAGTGACGGCCGCAATCGCCGGGCTCATCGCCACCATCGTCGCCGGTCCATCCGCCGCCCACGTCACGATCGACAAGAAGGAAGTTGCCGTCGGATCGTTCTACAAGGCGGTGTTCACGGTGCCGCATGGCTGCGACGGTTCGGCGACCGTGAAGATCGCGGTGCAGATTCCCGAAGGCGTCATCTCGGTGAAGCCGATGGTCAAGCCGGGCTGGACCCTCGAGGTCAAGCGCGGCGCTTACGCCAAGCCGTACAGCTTCCTGCACGGCGCCAAGTTCACCGAAGGCCCGAAGGAAATCGTCTGGTCCGGCGGCAATCTTCCGGACGCCTATTTCGACGAATTCGTCGTGCAGACCTTCATCGCCGGCGAACTCGCGCCGGGCGCGACGCTGTATTTCCCGGTGGTGCAGACCTGCGAAAAGGGCGAAACGAGCTGGGTGCAAGTCCCGGCCGCGAACAAGCCGGACGAAAAGCTCGGCCAGCCGGCGCCGGCGCTTAAACTGCTGCCGGCCGCGACGAAGGCGCACTGACCATGAAACATCTGTTGCAAAGGCTTCTGATCGCGGGCTCGCTCGCGCTGGCGCCGGTGGCGGCGCTGGCGCACGGCCATCTCGATCACGCCAAGCCGGCGGCCGGCTCGAGCGGCGCGGCGCCGAAGGAAGTGTCGCTGTGGTTCACCGAAGCGGTCGAGCCGAAGTTCTCCTCGATCGTGGTCGAGGATGCCAAGGGCACGGCCATGCAAATCGGCAAGGCCGAGGTCGCGGCGGACAACAAGGCCAACCTCACGATCAAGGTGAAGCCGTTGCCGCCCGGCGTCTACAAGGTGACGTGGAAGATCCTGTCGGTCGATACGCATCGCACGCAGGGCACCTTCAGCTTCACCGTCAAGCCGTAGCGAGACGCCGCGCGTGCTGCTCGATCCGCTGGTCATCGTCCGCACCGTGCACTTTGCCGCCTGCACGGTGGCCATGGGCACGCTCGTTCTCGCGCTGCTGATGCAGCGTGCGCGGCGCGACGTGACCGGCGGCCCGGCACTGACGCAAGGCTTCCGCGGGCTGGCGCTGGCCGCGCTCGCGGTGGCCGGCGTGTCCGGCGCCGTCTGGCTGCTGCTGATCGCCCGCAACATTCTCGACGTCCCCTTCGCGGCGGTGTTCGACGATGGCGGCCTGGCCGCGGTGGCGCTGGACACGCGCTTCGGCCGCATTGCCTGTCTGCGGCTCGGCCTGGCGCTGGTCGCAAGCGCGCTGCTGCTGTGGAAAGGTCCGGGCTGGGCGGCCCTGGGCGCCGCGACGGCGCTGATCGGGAGCATTGCCTGGACCGGCCATGCCGGTGCCGGGACCGGGCTGGCCGGACTTATCCACATTGTCTCGGACGTGGTTCATCTGGTCGCCGCCGGCGCCTGGCTCGGCGCCCTGCCGGCTTTGGCCTGGCTGCTGCTGTGGGGCCGTGCCGCGCCTGCCCAGGCCATTTTGGCGGCCGGGGTAACGCGGCACTTCGGGACGGTCGCCCTCATCGCCGTGGCAGGCCTGCTCGCCAGCGGCATCGTGAACACAGCAATCCTGGTTGGATGGCCCGCGGCCCCCTTGGCCACCACCTACGGCCGGGCGCTGGCGCTGAAAATCGCCCTGTTCGCGGCCATGCTGGCGCTGGCGGCGATCAACCGGTTCCGGCTAACGCCGGCGCTTCCGGCGCCGGGCGCCGCACGCGGCCTCGCGGGCACCGCGCCCGGAGAATCGGCCCTCGGCCTCGGCATCCTCGTCATCGTCGGCCTGCTTGGCACCCAGCCGCCGGCCGCGCATGTGCACACGTCTTCAGCAGCGGTCAATCGCGAGGCAGCTTTCGTCCATATCCACACCTCGCAAGTGATGGCCGATTTCACCATGGATCCGGGCCGCGCCGGCACCACGACGGCAACGATCCAGCTCTGGCACGAAGACTACCGGCCTTACGCCGCCGATCAGGTCCGATTGACCCTTGAACCGAAGGCGCGCGCAATTCCGCCGGTGACGTACGACGCCGTGGCGGACGCCGAGGGAACCTGGGTTGTCCCGAACTTGCGTATACAATTCGCTGGCGAGTGGTCGGTGCGGATTGCCATCGAACGAGCCGGTTCTTCGGTCGTTCTCGACGCCATGGTCGTATTGGCGCAGTGCAGCAACGATTGCTGGTGACACACCTGATTCCTTCGACTAGCATTCTGATCACCGCGAGGAAGGATAACCGGCAACAAGACCGGCGCTCCGACAAACGGTCCAAGTCTTGGGAGGGAAGTCTCCGGCGCGGAAACCGCTGCCGCTTCGATCAAAAAGCCGAAAAAGGCTCGAGGCTGAGAGACAGATACAACGACGAGCAGGGCAATCGGCCCTGCTCTTTTTTTTGTGCGAACGGTTTCTTTGCGCGAAGGCGTGCCGCGCCTTACGACACCGGCGGCTGCGAAATGCGCTTGAGGAATTCGAGCGGCAGCAGATCGTTGACGTAGACGAAATACAGCACCGCGAAGATCACCGCCGAAACAACGGTTGTATAAAAGACCTTGATCCAGACGCGATGGATCGCCGGCGCGCCGGGATCCGTGCCCTCGACGAAATCGCCGCTTTCATGCTGGCTACGAACGCCGAACGGCAGCACGGCAAAGAACGTCAGCCACCAGATGAGAACATAGATGGCGATGATGGTGGTGACGGTCATGTTTCGTCCTTACGCAGTCGATTGACGTCAAGCCTGCTCGAGCTCGACCAGGGTGCCGCAGAAATCCTTGGGGTGCAGGAACAGCACCGGCTTGCCATGGGCGCCGATCTTCGGCTCACCATCGCCAAGCACGCGCGCGCCCTGGCTCTTCAGCTTGTCCCGCGCGGCGATGATGTCGTCGACCTCGTAGCAGACGTGGTGAATGCCGCCGTCCGGATTCTTGTCGAGGAATTTGGCGATCGGCGACGTCTCGCTCATCGGCTCAAGCAGCTCGATCTTGGTGTTCGGCAGATTGATGAATACGGTGAAGACGCCATGGTCCGGCTGCGCCACCTTGTCGGTGACATCCGCTCCGAGCGTGTCGCGATAGACCGCCGCCGCCTTGGCAATATCGCGCACGGCAATGGCGACGTGATTGAGACGACCGATCATTGAACTCCCCTACCTCTCGTTCGGATCCATCATACGACCAGCACGTGCACATGGCACATGGGCTTCTTGCCCCAGCGCTGCGAGATGGTCGAGCGTACGGCACGCCGCACCGCCTCGGCCAGCGCATCCGGGTCGCCGCGGCGCTTGCGCGGCAGCGTTTCGCAGGTCGACTCGATCGCCTCCAGCACGGCGTCGTGCATCAGTTCGCCGCCGGCATCGCGCTCCGGAATGCCGATCATGTCGAACTCCGGATCGGCGGCGAGCTCGCCGCGCTCGGTGACCGCCAGCGCCACGGAAATGGCGCCGCCAAAGGCCAGCCGCTTGCGGTCGGCGATGGTGCGGGCGTCGGCCTGCACCAATAAATAGCCGTCCTTGTAGGTGCGGCCGGCCGGCACCTCATCGATGATCGACGCCTTGCCTTCCACGAGGCGCACCAGATCGCCGTTGCGGCACTGCACGACTTCAGGAATGCCCATGGCGCGGCCAAGCTTGGCGTGCTCGGACAGATGCAGCGCCTCGCCATGCACGGGGATCAGGATCTTCGGCTTCACCCAAGACAGCAACTGCTCGACTTCGCCGCGTCGCGGATGGCCGGAAACGTGAACCATATGGGTGCGGTCGGTGATGACCTCGATGCCCTGGTCGATCAGGCCGTTGATGATGCGGCCGACCTCCTTCTCGTTGCCGGGAATGGTGCGCGCCGAGAAGATCACAGTGTCGCCGCGCGACAAGGTGACGTCGGGATGCTGATCCTCGGCAATGCGCGCCAGCGCCGCACGCGGCTCGCCCTGGCTGCCGGTGCACAGCGCGACGACCTTGTCCGGCGGCAGGTAGCCATAGGCCTCTGTGGACCGGAAAGGCTTGATGCCATCAAGCATGCCGAGTTCGCGCGCGATCGAGACGGTGCGGTCCATGGCGCGGCCGACCACGACCACTTCGCGGCCGACCTCGGCGGCCGCCAGCGCAACGCTGCGCAGGCGTTCGACATTGGAGGCAAACGTCGTCACGGCGACACGGCCTTTGGCGTCCCTGATCAACCCGGCGATCGTTTTGGCGACGTCGGTTTCCGACGGCGAGATGCCGTCACGCACCGCATTGGTCGAGTCGCCGACGACAGCGAGACAACCCTCCTCGCCGAGCGCGCGCAGTTTCGCCTCATCGGTGCCGGGCCCGAGCATTGGCGTCTTGTCGATCTTCCAGTCACCGGTGTGCAGCACGGTGCCGGCGGCCGTGCGGATAATGAGCGCGGTGGCCTCCGGAATGGAATGCGCCATCGCCACCATCTCGACGTCGAACGGGCCGACATTGAAGCGGCTGCCGGGCCGCACGATGGTCACCGGAATATCGGCGACACCCGCCTCGCCCGCGCGCTTGCTTTCCAGCAGCGCGGCCGTGAAGGGCGTCGCATAGACCGGGCATTTCAGCTTGGGCCACAGATCGAGCAGCGCGCCGAAGTGATCCTCATGCGCGTGGGTGATGACGATGCCGGCGAGGTTCTTGCGCTCGGAGACGAGGTAGCCGATGTCGGGCAGGATCAGATCGACGCCCGGCAGGTGTTCTTCCTGCGCGAAGGAAACGCCGAGATCGACCGCCAGCCAGGTCCGCTTGTGGTCATTGCCCAGGCCGTAAACCGACAGGTTCATGCCGATTTCGCCGACACCGCCGAGCGGCGCGTAGACTAAATCGTTTTTTGAATTGTCTTGTCGTTGGTTGTTCATGCTTGCTTGAATCCGTCACCCGTTCGCCCCCGCGAAAGCGGGGACCCAGAACGGCGTTTGAGTGCATGGCCATGGGTTCCCGCTTTCGCGGGAACGAACGGAGTATATTGCAGCGCCGATATCATACGTTGCCGATACCAAATACTTCGCCGGCGGTGACGGCGGTGATGCCATCCTCGCCGCGCACCAGAAGCCTTCCGGCCTCGTCGAGGCCGTCGAAAATTCCCGAAAACTCGCGCTCCGGCAGACGCACCCGGATATCCTGCCCGAGGCCCGCGGCGCGCTTGAGCCAGGCGCTGCGGATGGGCGCGAAGCCCTGCCCGCGATCCCATTGCGAAAGGCGCCTCTCGATCGCCGCCGCCAGCGCGCGCAGCAGCGCTTCCGGCGTCACATGAGCGCCTGCCGTTTTCAGGTCAGTCGCCGGCCAGGCCGTGTCTTCCGGGTGGCTGGCGCAATTGACGCCCATGCCGATGACGGCGGCGAAAGGTGGCCCACTCTCGGCCTCGATCAGGATACCGGCGATCTTGGCGCCGCCGAGCAACACGTCATTGGGCCATTTCACCGTCAGGAGCGGGCCCAGCTGCGGCGCGCATTCGGCGACCGCGTCATGCAGCGCCAGCGCGGCCACGAACGAGAGTTGCGCGGCGATCGCCTGCGGCGCGGGCTCGGTCAGAAGCAGCGAGGAATAGAGATTGCCGGCTGGGGAGCTCCATTCGCGGCCGCGGCGGCCGCGGCCAGTCTCTTGCACAGCGGCGGTGATCCACAACGGGCCGCGTTCGCCGGCACGCGCACGTGCCAGCGCTTCGGCATTGGTGGAGCCGAGACTGTCAAAAGCTATGTGCCGGACCCCCGCCAGGTCCGTGGCTTCGCGGTTCATTCAATTGAGCGGCAGGACTCAGCGCCTGCGCTCCGATCTTTTTTCTCCGCTCGTCCCCGCGAAGGCGGGGACCCAGATTCTTCAACTGGATTCCCGCTTTCGCGGGAATGAGCGGCGGATGGGGCCACCCGCCTCTAAGCCGTGCCCCTCAGAATAGCGACTTCGCCGCTGCCGTCGCCGCGCCGACCAGCGGGCCCGGATACAGGAAGAAGACGATATTGAGCGTGCCGAACACGGCGAGCATCAGGCCCACCAGAGCCGGCATACGCTGGAACGCCGGCGCCGGCTGGTCGAAATACATCACCTTGACGATCGCCAAATAGTAGAACGCGCCCACGACACTCGACAGCACGCCGAGCACGGCGAGCGTGAACAGCCCTGCATTCACGGCGGCGAGGAAGACGTAGAACTTGCCGAAGAAGCCGGCCAGCGGCGGCACGCCGGCGAGCGAGAACAGCAGCATCGCGAACATGAAAGCCATGGCCGGCTTGGTGCGCGACAGGCCGGCAAGATCGCTGATGTTCTCGACGGCGACCCCATCGCGGCGCATCGCCAGGATGCAGGCGAAGGTGCCGAGCGTCATGCCGACATAGATCGCCATGTAAATGAGAACGCCCTGCACGCCTTCGGCGGTGCCGGCGGCCAGACCAACCAGGGCAAAGCCCATATGGCCGATCGACGAATAGGCCATCAGGCGCTTGATGTTCTTCTGGCCGATGGCGGCGAAGGCGCCGAGCGCCATCGAGGCGATGGCGACGAACACCACGATCTGCTGCCAGGAATGGGTGACGCCAGGAAACGCGACAATGGTGGCGCGCACGAAGATGGCAATGCCGGCGACCTTGGGCGCAGCGGCGAAGAAGGCCGTCACCGGCGTCGGCGCGCCTTCATAGACGTCCGGCGTCCACATGTGGAACGGCACGGCCGAGATCTTGAAGCAGAAGCCGGCGAACAGAAACACGATGCCGAAGATCAGGCCGAGGCTGGCCCCGCCCTGCGCCGCCTTGGCGATGCCGGCGAAATTCACGGTGCCGGTGAAGCCATAGATCAGCGAGGCGCCGTAGAGCAGCATGCCCGACGACAGCGCACCCAGCACGAAATACTTCAAGCCCGCTTCTGTCGACTTGGCGTTGTCGCGGTTCGACGAGGCGATAACATAAAGCGGCAAGCTCATCAGCTCGAGGCCGAGATAGAGCGCGATCAGGTCGTTCGCCGAGATCAGCACCATCATGCCGAGGGTGGCGAGCAGAACGAGCACGCCGTACTCCGCCTTCTGCAGGTTTTCCTTGGTGAGATAATCCAGCGACAGGATCAACGTGCCGGCAGAACCGGCGAGCGTCAACAGCTTGAGGAAGCGCGCGAAGTCGTCGATGACGAAGCTGCCGCCAAACAAGGTGGCGCGGCCCGCGGGCAGCCAGACGATCAGCGCGCCGATGCCGATCAGCAGCAGGATGCAGAGCGTGTTGACGAAGCGCGCGGAGCGCTCGCCAGCGAACACCGAGAGCATCAGCAGCGCCATGGCGCCGACCGCAAGCACGATCTCCGGGAAGATCGGCTGCAGCGCGTTTATGGAAGTGATCGTGTTCATCGCGTGGCGCTCACCGGGGTAACGCTGTTCTCAAGGGCCGCCGCTTTCGCAGCCGTCGCCTTGGTGCCCTCTTCCTTGGCGGTCTTCACAGCCTTGCCGTAACCATCGAGCATATGGGCGATCGAGGCCGACGACATATCGAGCACGGGCTTGGGCGCGACGCCGAACAGGATGGCGAGCACGACCAGCGGCGCGAAGATCACGGCCTCGCGCAGGCCCATGTCGCGGATGCCTTCGACCGCCGGCTTGAGCGTGCCGAACGTAACCTTGCGGAACAGCCACAGCGCATAGGCCGCCGACAGGATGACGCCGAGCGTCGCCAAAGTTGCGACCGGGATATTGGCCTTGAAGGTGCCGATCAGGGTCAGGAATTCGCCGACGAAGCCGGACGTGCCCGGCAAGCCGACATTGGCCATGGTGAAGACCATGAACACGAAGGCGAACACCGGCATGCGATGCGCGAGGCCGCCGTAGAACGCGATCTCGCGGGTGTGCATGCGGTCATAGATGACGCCGACGCAGAGGAAGAGCGCGCCGGAGACGACGCCGTGCGAGATCATCTGGAACACCGCACCGGCAACGCCCTGCTGGTTGGCGGCGAAGATGCCCATGGTGACGTAGCCCATGTGCGCGACCGAGGAGTAAGCGATCAGCTTCTTGATGTCCTCCTGCATCAACGCCACCAGCGAGGTGTAGACGATGGCGATGACCGACATGGTCCAGACCAGCGGCGCGAAGTAGTCGGACGCGATCGGGAACATCGGCAGCGAGAAGCGCAGGAAGCCGTAGCCGCCCATCTTCAAGAGGATCGCGGCCAGGATAACCGAGCCCGCGGTCGGCGCCTCGACGTGCGCGTCCGGCAGCCAGGTGTGCACCGGCCACATCGGCATCTTCACCGCGAAGGAGGCAAAGAAGGCCAGCCATGCCCAGTATTGCAGCCCCGCCGGGAAACCGTGACGCAGGAGCGTCGGGATGTCGGTGGTGCCCGCCTGCCAGTACATCGCCATGATGGCGAGCAGCATCAGCACCGAACCGGCGAAGGTGTAGAGGAAGAACTTGAAGCTCGCATAGACGCGGCGCGGACCGCCCCAGATGCCGATGATGAGGAACATCGGGATCAGGCCGCCCTCGAAGAACAGATAGAACAGCACCAGATCGAGCGCGGCGAAGGTGCCGATCATCAGCGCTTCCAGCACCAGGAAGGCAATCATGTACTCCTTCACGCGGCGCTGAACGGAGGTCCAGCTCGCCAGGATACAGATCGGCATCAGCGCCGTGGTCAGGATGACGAAGGGCAGCGAAATGCCGTCGACGCCCATGTGATAGGAGGCGACGCCGAGCCAGTCGTGTTTCTCGGTGAACTGGAATTCCGGCGACGACGGATCGAAGCCGCGCACCAGCACCAGCGACACCGCGAAGGTGATGGTCGTGGTCCACAGCGCGATCCAGCGCGCGGTGCCCTTGGCGATCGGGCCGTTGCCGCGCGCCATGACAAGCACGAGCAGCGCGCCGAGGATCGGCAGGAAGGTGACGACGGAGAGGACGGGCCAAGCCATTTTAGTGGATCCCCGCCGAGAACATGAACCAGGTGATGAACAGCGCCGCGCCGATCAGCATGGCGAAGGCGTAGTGATAGAGATAGCCGCTCTGCAGCCGCACCACGTTGCGGGTGACGTCGAGCACGCGGGCCGAGACCCCGTCCGGGCCGAAGCCGTCGATGAGCCAGCCGTCGCCCTTCTTCCACAACTGACGGCCGATCCACTTGGCCGGACGCACGAAGATGACGTCGTACAGTTCGTCGAAGTACCACTTGTTGAGTAGGAACTTGTAGAGCGCCTCGTGCTGCCGCGCGAGTTCGACCGGAATGTCCGGGCGGCGGATATAGAACTGCCAGGCGATCGCGAAGCCGATCACCATCATCACCGTCGGCAGCAGCGCGATGTGCGTCGGGATGTGGTGGATTTCCTCGAGGATGCGGTTGTTCGGGCCGAACTTGAGCGCCTCGCGGAAGAAATGCTCGACACCGTGGCCGGCGAAGATTTCCTTGAACGGCAGACCGGCCAGGAACGAGCCCGCCGCCAGCACGGCGAGCGGGATCAACATCACCATCGGGCTCTCGTGCGCTTCCTTCCAGTGCTTCACGTCATGCGGCTTGCCGTGGAAGGTCTTGAACACCAGGCGCCAGGAATAGAACGAGGTCAGCAACGCGGCGGCGACGGTGCAAACGAAGGCATAGAGCGCCATCGGGTTCTTGCCGACGAAAGCGGCTTCGATAATGGCATCCTTGGAGAAATAGCCGGCGGTCAGCGGGAATCCGGTCAGCGCCAAGGTGCCGATCAGCATCACGATATAGGTGAACGGGATGCGCTCCTTGAGCCCGCCCATGTTGCGGATGTCCTGCTCGTGATGCATCGCGTGGATGACCGAGCCGGCGCCGAGGAACAGCAGCGCCTTGAAGAAGGCGTGCGTGAACAGGTGGAACATGGCGATCGAGTAGCCGCCGACGCCCAGCGCCACGAACATGTAGCCGAGCTGCGAACAGGTCGAGTAAGCGACGATGCGCTTGATGTCGTTCTGCACCAGGCCGATCGTGGCGGCGAAGATCGCCGTGGTCGCGCCGATGAAGGTCACGACGGTCTGCGCGTTCGGCGCAAGCTCGAACAGCGGCGACATGCGCGCCACCATGAACACGCCGGCCGTCACCATGGTCGCGGCGTGGATCAGCGCGGAGACCGGCGTCGGGCCTTCCATGGCGTCGGGCAGCCAGGTGTGCAGCAGGAACTGCGCCGACTTGCCCATCGCGCCCATGAACAGGAACAGGCAGATCAGGGTCAGCGCATCGGCGTGCCAGCCGAAGAAGTTGATGGTCTTGCCCGCCAGCGTCGGAGCCTGGGCGAAGATGGTGTCGAAATCCACGGCGCCGGTCATCATGAACAGCGCGAAGATGCCGATGAGGAAACCGAAATCGCCGACGCGGTTGACGACGAAGGCCTTGATGGCGGCCGCATTAGCCTCCGGCTTGTAATACCAGAAGCCGATCAGCAGGTAGCTGGCGAGACCCACGCCTTCCCAGCCGAAGAACATCTGCAGCAGGTTGTCAGCAGTCACCAGCATCAGCATGGCGAAGGTGAACAGCGACAGGTAGGCGAAGAAGCGCGGCCGGTACGGCTCCTCGTGCATGTAGCCGATCGAGTACAGGTGCACGAGCGCCGACACGGTGTTGACGACGACCAGCATCACGGCAGTCAGCGTATCGATGCGCAGCGCCCACTCGACGCGCAGGTTGCCAGAAATCATCCAGTCCATGATCGGGACGCGGACATCCGCCCCGTTGAAACCGACCTGAACCAGCGCGATCCAGGACAGGATCGCCGACACCACCAGAAGCGTCGTCGTGATCAGTTCGGCCGTACGCGAGCCGGCCGCGGCCGGCTCGACCGGGCCATGGCCGTGATCGTCGTGGCCATGGGTGCCATGGCCGTGGTCATGCGCATGATCGTGAGCATGCGCATGATGCGCATGCGACGCGGTACCCTCGTCCTCGACGCCCGGCGGCGGTGCTTCGCCCGGGAAACGGGCGCGCGCGCCAAGCAGCGCGATCAGGCCGGCAAGAATGGCCCCGAGCAGCGGAAGAAAGACAATCGCCTGATACATGAGGAGGCTCAGCCCTTCATCATATTAATGTCCTCAACCGCGATGGTGCCGCGGTTGCGGAAGAAGACCACGAGAATGGCGAGGCCAATGGCGGCTTCGGCAGCGGCGACCGTGAGCACCAGCAGCGCGAAGACCTGCCCGGTGATATCGCCGAGATGGGTCGAGAACGCCACCAGGTTGATGTTGACCGCCAACAGAATGAGCTCGATCGACATCAGGATGATGATGACGTTCTTGCGGTTCAGGAAGATGCCGAAGATGCCGAGCGTGAACAGGATCGCGGCAACCGACAGATAGTGACCGAGGCCAATGGTCATGCCGCGCTCCCCGCGTCCTTGCTCGAGATTTCGTTGGAGCCGAGCCCCTGCCCGCTCTTCACCTTAACGACCTTCATCGCCATGGCCGGCGTGCGCGCGACCTGATCGGCGATCGACTGGCGCTTGACCCGCTCCTTGTGACGGAGCGTGAGGACGATGGCGCCGATCATCGCGACCAGCAGGATCAGTCCCGAAATCTGGAAGAAGTAGACATACTTCGTATAGAGCACGAGGCCGATGGCCTCGGTGTTGGTGACGCCGGCCGGGATTGGCGCCGTGATGGCGCCCTTGGTCTCCGGGGCAATCGCCCAGGTGCCGACCACCAACAGAATCTCGGCAAGGAAGATGCCGCCGATCACCATGCCGATCGGCAGGTACTGCAGCACGCCCTGCTTGAGCTCGGCGAAATCGACGTCGAGCATCATGACCACGAACAGGAACAGCACCGCCACGGCGCCGACATAGACGACGATCAGGATCATCGCCAGGAACTCGGCGCCCATCATCACGAACAGGCCCGCCGCGTTGACGAAGGCGAGGATGAGGTACAGCACCGAATGCACCGGGTTCTTCGAAGCGATCACCATGAAGGCGCTCGCGACGAGAACGCAGGCAAAGAGATAGAAGAATACGGCGACGGCGTTCATCGGCTTACCTATACGGCGCGTCGAGCGCGATGTTCTTGGCGATCTCCCGCTCCCAGCGGTCGCCATTCGCGAGCAGACGCTCCTTGTCGTAGTACAGCTCTTCGCGCGTCTCGGTGGCGAACTCGAAGTTCGGACCCTCGACGATGGCGTCCACCGGGCAGGCTTCCTGGCAAAGACCGCAATAGATGCACTTCACCATATCGATGTCGTAGCGCGTGGTGCGGCGGGTGCCGTCATTGCGGCGCGGGCCGGCCTCGATGGTGATGGCCTGCGCCGGGCAGATCGCCTCGCACAGCTTGCAGGCAATGCAGCGTTCCTCGCCGTTCGGATAGCGGCGCAGCGCATGCTCGCCGCGGAAGCGCGGCGAGATCGGCCCCTTCTCGAAGGGATAATTCAGCGTCGCCTTGGGGGCGAAGAAGTAGCGCATCGCCAGCACGGTGCCGACGACGAACTCCCAGAGAAACAGTGCTTTGGCCGCGCCGACTAACCTCATCGCGCCCTCACTTGATCGCAGCTTTGGCCAGATGGCCGTATTGCAGGAAGCCCGCGACGATGACGACCATCGCCAGCGACAGGGGCAGAAACACTTTCCAGCCCAGACGCATCAACTGGTCGTAGCGGTAGCGCGGCACAATCGCCTTCGCCATCGCGAACCCGAAGAAGAGGAACAGCGCTTTCAGCACGAACCAGATGACGCCAGGCACCCAGGTGAAGGGCGCGTAAGGCACCGGCGGCAGCCAGCCGCCAAGGAACAGGATGGTGCCCATGGCGCACATCGTGGCGATGGCCACGTATTCGCCGAGCATGAACATCATGTAAGGCGACGAGCCGTATTCGACCATGAAGCCCGCGACCAGTTCCGATTCCGCCTCGACCAGATCGAACGGTGGCCGGTTGGTTTCCGCCAAAGCCGAGACGAAGAAAACGATGAACATCGGAAACAGCGGCAGCCAGTACCAGGAGAACAGGCCGTAGGGGCCGTTCTGCGCCTCGACGATCTTGGTCAGGTTCAGCGAGCCGGCGCACAGCAGCACGGTGATGATGACGAAGCCGATCGAGACTTCGTAGGAAACCATCTGCGCGGCGGAGCGCAACGCGGCGAGGAATGGATATTTCGAGTTCGATGCCCAGCCGGCCATGATGATGCCGTAGACGCCGAGCGACGAGATCGCGAAAATGTAGAGCACGCCGACATTGATGTCGGCGATGGCCCAGCCGAGATTGACGGGGATGACGGCCCAGCCGGCGAGCGCCAGCACGCAGGTGACCAGCGGCGCCAGCAAGAACACGCCCTTGTTGGACCCCGCCGGAATGACCGGCTCCTTGACGATGAATTTGAGGAGATCGGCGAAGGACTGCAGCAGGCCCCACGGACCGACCACATTCGGGCCGCGGCGCATCTGCACCGCCGCCCAGATCTTGCGGTCAGCCAGCAGGATGTAGGCAATGCCGACGAGCAGCACGACCAGCAGCAGCAGCGACTGCGCCAGGATGATGATCAGCGGCCAGAGCGTGGTCCAGAAGAAGTCCATGATCCCGTATCCCTACTCCGCCGCCGTCAGCGCCGGCTTGCCAGCCGCTGATTTGGCGAGCGCCGAGCACTCGGCCATGACGGCCGAGGCGCGCGCGATCGGATTGGTGAAATAGAAGTCCGACACCGGCGACACCAGCGCCGATTTCTCCGCCGTGCCGCCGAGCGACGTCAGCTTGTCGATGCTGGCCGCCTCGCCCGGCGCGATCTGGTCGATGCGGGCCAGGTGCGGATGCGCGGCATACAGCGCCTGCCGCAGACCGAGCAGCGAGTCATAAGGCAGCCTGGCGCCGAGCGCCTCCGACAGGGCGCGCAGGATCGCCCAGTCCTCGCGGGCATCGCCCGGCGGGAAACCGGCGCGGGTGGTCAGCTGCACGCGGCCTTCGGTGTTGACGTAAGTCGCCGACTTCTCGGTATAGGCCGCGCCCGGCAGAATGACATCGGCGCGGTGCGCGCCGCGATCGCCGTGGGTGCCGACATAAACGACGAAGGCCCCGGCCGGCACGTCGACTTCATCGACGCCGAGCAGAAACAGGACGTCCAGCGCATCGGCCTTGAGCATGGCGCCGGTATCGAGCCCGCCCTCACCCGGCACGAAGCCGATATCGAGCGCGCCGACGAGGCTCGCTTCGCTGTGCAGGATGTTGAAGCCGTTCCAGCCGTCCTTGATCACGCCGAGCGACTTCGCCGCCTTCGTGGCCTGCGCCAGGATTGCCGCGCCATCGGGACGATTGAGTGCGCCCTGGCCGATGATGAACATCGGCTTCTGAGCTTTCGCCGGGGCGTGGTCGATCAAAGGCGCGAGGCTATCCGGACCGGCTCCGAGATAGGTGTAGGTGTAGGTCAGATCGGCCTGTTCGCCGACGACGCCGACCAGCAGGTTGCCCTGGCGCCAGCGCTTGCGGATACGCGCGTTCAGCACCGGCGCTTCCTTGCGCGGATTGGTGCCGATCAGCATGATCGCGTCGGCCTGATCGATGCCGGCGATGGTCGAATTGAAGATGTAGCTGGCGCGGCCGTGCTTGGGATGCAGCGGTGAGCCCGGGTAGCGCGCGTCGATGTTCTTGGAGCCCAGCGCCGTCATCAGGCCCTTGAGCGCGAACATCTCCTCGACGCCCGCCAACTGACCGGCCAGCGCGCCGATACGCGACGGCGAAGCGCCGCGCATTTTCGTCGCGATCACGGCGAAAGCTTCCTTCCACGTCGCCGGACGCAGGCGGCCGTTTTCACGCACATAAGGCTGGTCGAGACGCTGCGTGCGCAGGCCGTCGACGACATGGCGCGTCTTGTCGGAGATCCACTCTTCGTTGATGTCGTCATTCGTGCGCGGCAGGATGCGCATCACCTCGCGGCCGCGCGCATCGACGCGGATGGCCGAGCCGAGCGCGTCCATGACGTCGATCGACGGCGTCTTCGACAATTCCCACGGCCGCGCCGTGAAGGCATAAGGCTTCGAGGTCAGCGCGCCGACCGGGCACAGATCGACCACGTTCGACTGTAGTTCGGAGGTCATCGCCGCTTCGAGATAGGTCGTGATCTCCATATCCTCGCCGCGGCCGATGGCGCCGAGCTCCGACACGCCGGCGACTTCCGCCGAGAAGCGGATGCAGCGCGTGCACTGGATGCAGCGGTTCATCGACGTCTTGACCAGCGCGCCGATGTACTTGTCTTCGACCGCGCGCTTGTTCTCGTGATAGCGCGTGTGATCGACGCCGTAGGCCATGGCCTGGTCCTGCAGATCGCACTCGCCGCCCTGATCGCAGATCGGGCAATCGAGCGGATGGTTGATCAGCAGAAACTCCATCACGCCTTCGCGCGCCTTCTTCACCATCGGCGACTTGGTGAACATCACCGGCGGCTCGCCATTGGGGCCGGGCCGCAGGTCGCGAACGTTCTGGGCGCAGGAGGCGACCGGTTTCGGCGGGCCGCCCTTTACCTCGATCAGGCACATGCGGCAGTTGCCGGCGATCGACAGCCGCTCATGGAAGCAGAAGCGCGGGATTTCCGCGCCTGCCGCTTCGCACGCCTGGAGCAGCGTGTACTCCGGCGGCACGTCGATTTCCTGGCCGTCGATGATAACTTTCGTCATGCCGCATGCTCGCTCGGCGCCGGGCAGCGCGCCGTTTTCCAATGTTGAGCGCCCGCGATCTGTTGCCAGCCGAAGGCGAAGTCGGTCGGTCCGTTCTGTGTCAGGTGATCGAGCCGCGCGATGCCCTCGTCCAGCGACGGACGCGCGCCGACATCGACCCACCACATCGCATTGGTGACCTCGATGTGCTCGAACCACTCTTCGCGCTTCTGGTAGAAGCGATGGTGCAATGTCTTCCAGACGAAGCGCTCGAGCGCCTCGACATTTTCCCAGACGGTCAGGTTCGGCAGCACGCGCTTGTCGCCGTGCACGCCCATGTCCATCGCGTTGCCGCTGTCGCCCTTGAGGCGCCAGACAAAGCCCTCGACCCGCTCGGCCAGTCCGTTGATGCGATCGACATTGCCGACGAACTCGGCCATGCGCGCATCATCGAGCGGATACTTGATCCGCGCGATGTTGAACTGGGCAAGGTGGCGAGCGCCGGTCATATCTACTCCGCCGCGACCAGAACGGGTTCAGAGTGCGGATTGGCCGAATACTGGTCGATCCGCTCTTCGATTTCGTGACGGAAATGCGCGATCAGGCCCTGAATCGGCCAGGCCGCGGCATCGCCGAGCGCGCAGATGGTGTGGCCTTCGATCTGCTTGGTGACGTCGAGCAGCATGTCGATCTCGCGCTTCTGAGCGCGGCCTTCGGCCATGCGCGTCATCACGCGCCACATCCAGCCGGTGCCCTCACGACACGGCGTGCACTGGCCGCAGCTCTCGTGCTTGTAGAAATACGAGATGCGCGCGATCGCCTTGATGAGGTCGGTCGACTTGTCCATCACGATCACGGCGGCGGTGCCGAGACCGGAGCGCAGCTTCGACAGCGAGTCGAATTCCATCGGCGTATCGATGATCTGCGCCGCCGGCACCATGCGCACCGACGAGCCGCCGGGGATGACGGCCTTGAGGTTGTCCCAGCCGCCGCGAACGCCGCCGCAGTGCTTGTCGATCAGTTCGCGGAACGGAATGCCCATCGCCTCTTCGACGTTGCAGGGCTTGTTCACATGGCCGGAAATGCAGAACAGCTTTGTGCCGACATTGTTCGGGTTGCCGATCGAGGAGAACCACGAGGCGCCGCGGCGCAAAATATCCGGCGCCACCGCGATGGACTCGACATTGTTCACCGTGGTCGGGCAGCCATAGAGACCGACATTGGCCGGGAACGGCGGCTTGAGGCGCGGCTGGCCCTTCTTGCCTTCGAGGCTTTCGAGCAGCGCGGTTTCCTCGCCGCAGATATAGGCGCCGGCGCCGTGGGCAACGTAAAGGTCGAAGTCCCAGCCGTGGATATTGTTCTTGCCGATCAGCTTGGCTTCATAGGCCTGATCGATCGCCGCCTGCAGATGCTCGCGCTCGCGGATGAACTCGCCGCGCACATAGATGTAGCCGGCATGCGCGCCCATGGCGAAACCGGCGATCAGGCAGCCCTCGACCAGGAGATGCGGATCGTGCCGCATGATCTCGCGGTCCTTGCAGGTGCCGGGCTCGGACTCGTCGGCATTGACGACGAGATAATGCGGACGCTCGCCGATCTCTTTCGGCATGAACGACCACTTCAGCCCGGTCGGGAAGCCGGCGCCGCCGCGGCCGCGCAAACCCGAGGCCTTCATCTCGTTGATGATGCCGTCGCGGCCCTTCTCGATGATCGCCTTGGTGCCGTCCCAGGAGCCGCGCGCACGCGCGCCCTTCAGGCCCCAATCGTGGAGACCGTAGAGATTCTTGAAGATGCGATCCTTGTCAGCGAGCATGTGCTTTAATCCGGGCGATCTTCAGTTCGGTTTCGGCTTCTTGTCGGCGCTGGCTTTCGACAGCGGCGGCTTCGGCTCCGGAGCCTCGCGATTGCTCGCGGTTTGGCTCGGCTTCTTGGCGTCGCTGTCGGTGAGCGCCGCGCCGGCGTTCTGCGGCTTCGTTGCGTAGATCGCCGCATCCGTCAGCGTGGTCGGACCGCCTTCCGGCGCCGAGAACTGGCGGCCATTCTGCGGACCGGGCTTGGGCGGATTACCCGAGGCAAAGCCGTCGATGATCTTCTCGAGGCTCTCCGGGGTCAGGTCCTCGTAGGTATCCTTCCAGATCAGCGCCATCGGTGCGTTCACACAGGCGCCGAGACACTCGACCTCTTCCCACGAGAAGTTGCCGTCGGCCGACACCTCGAAAGGATCATGCGCAATGCGATGCTTGCAAACTTCGAACAGGTCGTCGGCGCCGCGCAGGCGGCACGGCGTCGTGCCGCACACCTGGATATGCGCCTTCTTGCCGACCGGCTGCAGCAGGAACATCGTGTAGAACGTCGCCACTTCCATGGCGCGGATATGCTCCATGCCGAGCATGTCGGCGATGTAGCGGATCGCGGCTTCCGGCAGCCAGCCGTGATGCTGCTCCTGCGCGCGCCACATCAACTGGATGACGGCGGAAGCCTGACGGCCTTCCGGGAAGCGCGCGATGATGGTCTTGGCCCAAGCCAGATTCTCCGGCGTGAAGGCGAATTCCTTCGGCTGGACCTCAGCGGGCGCGGTGCGGCGGACGCTCATCGATCAACGCCTTCCTTCGTCATGCCCGGCCTTGTGCCGGGCATCCACGTCTTGCCACAACAGAAAGTCGTGGATGGCCGGGACAAGCCCGGCCATGACGGATGAGAATGACGAACACTCATCGGTCCACCTCACCGAACACGATATCGATGGAGCCGAGAATGGCCGACACGTCGGCGAGCAGATGGCCCTTGCATAGCCAATCCATCGACTGCAGATGCGCAAAGCCCGGCGCGCGGATCTTGCACTTGTACGGCTTGTTGGTGCCGTCGGCGACGAGATAGACGCCGAACTCGCCCTTGGGCGCCTCGACCGCGGCATAAACTTCGCCGGCCGGCACGTGGAAGCCTTCGGTGTAGAGCTTGAAGTGATGGATCAGCGCTTCCATCGACTTCTTCATGTCGCCGCGGCGCGGCGGCACGATCTTGTGGTCGACGGCGACGACCGGGCCCTGGCCTTCGGCCGCGCGCAGCTTGTCGCAGCACTGCTTCATGATCTTGGCCGACTGGCGCATCTCCTCCATGCGGATGAGATAACGGTCGTAGCAGTCACCGTTCTTGCCGACCGGGATGTCGAAATCGAGTTCGGCATAGCACTCATAGGGCTGCGACTTGCGCAGATCCCAAGCGGCGCCCGAGCCACGCACCATCACGCCGGAATAGCCCCAGTTCCAGGCGTCCTCGAGCTTGACGACGGCGATGTCGACGTTGCGCTGCTTGAAGATGCGGTTGCCGGTGAGCAGCGTGTCGAGATCGTCGACCACCTTCAGGAACGGATCGCACCAGTTATAGATGTCGTCGACCAGCGACGGCGGCAGGTCCTGATGCACGCCGCCGACGCGAAAGTAAGCCGCGTGCATGCGCGAGCCCGAGGCGCGCTCGTAAAACACCATCAGCTTTTCGCGCTCTTCGAAGCCCCACAGCGGCGGGGTGAGCGCGCCGACGTCCATCGCCTGCGTCGTGACGTTGAGCAGATGCGACAGGATGCGGCCGATTTCCGAGTACAGAACGCGGATGAGCTGGGCGCGCTTGGGCACCTGCAGGCCGAGCAGCTTCTCCACCGCGAGGCAGAAGGCGTGCTCCTGATTCATCGGCGCGACATAATCGAGCCGGTCGAAATACGGGATCGCCTGCAGATAGGTCTTGGCCTCGATCAGCTTCTCGGTGCCGCGATGGAGCAAGCCGATATGCGGATCGACGCGATCGACGACCTCGCCGTCCAGCTCCAGCACCAGACGCAGCACGCCGTGCGCCGCCGGATGCTGCGGTCCGAAGTTGATCGTGAAATTGCGGACGGAGGTTTCAGCCATTATGGCGTCGCCTTCTTCTCGGGCTCACCGGCGAGCTTGTTGCCCTGCCCGGGCTCCTTTGCCTTCTCGTCGCCGGGCAGCACGTAATCGGTGCCTTCCCAGGGCGAGAGGAAATCGAAGGAACGGAATTCCTGGTTGAGCTTCACCTTGTCGTAAACGACGCGTTTCTGCTCGTCGTCGTAGCGCACCTCGACGAAACCCGTCATCGGGAAGTCCTTGCGCAGCGGATGCCCCTCGAAACCGTAATCGGTGAGGATGCGGCGCATGTCGGGGTGGCCGGTGAACAGCACGCCGTAGAGATCGTAGGTTTCGCGCTCGAACCAGTCGGCGCCGCGGAAGACATCGATGATCGACGGCACAGGCGTCGCTTCGTCGGTCGCCACCTTGACGCGGATGCGCTGGTTCAGACGCGGCGACAGGAAGTGATAGACGACGTCGAAACGCTGCTCGCGGCCGGGATAATCGACCGCGGTGACATCGATGATGCAGACGAACTGGCACGACGGATCGTCGCGCAGATATTTGGCAACCTTGACGATGTCGGCGGCGTTGGCGGTGACGTTGAGTTCACCGAAAGCGATCTCATGGCCGGTCACGGCGCCGGGCAGCGCCGCCGCGATCGAGGCGCCGAGATTGTCGAGCGTGGTGAGAATGTCCATGACCCGCCCTTACCGCTCGATCGTGCCGACGCGGCGAATCTTCTTCTGCAGCAGCAGCACGCCGTAAAGCAGCGCCTCCGCCGTCGGCGGGCATCCCGGCACGTAGATATCGACCGGCACGATGCGGTCGCAGCCGCGCACCACGCTGTAGGAGTAATGATAATAGCCGCCGCCATTGGCGCAGGAGCCCATCGAGATGACGTAGCGCGGCTCCGGCATCTGGTCGTAGACCTTGCGCAGCGCCGGGGCCATCTTGTTGGTCAGCGTGCCGGCCACGATCATCACGTCGGACTGGCGCGGCGAGGCGCGCGGCGCAAAGCCGAAGCGCTCGACGTCGTAGCGCGGCATCGACACCTGCATCATCTCGACGGCGCAGCAGGCCAGGCCGAATGTCATCCACATCAGCGAGCCGGTGCGGGCCCAGGTGACGAGATCGTCGGCGGCGGTGACGATGAAGCCCTTGTCGGACAGCTCGTTGTTGATGCCCGTGAAAAACGGATCGTCCGCGCCGACCGGCTTGCCGGTGTTCGGATCGAGAATGCCGCGGGGCTGTGGAGCGACCATTGTCATTGGGGTGCCTTCAGCGCGCTCAATCCCATTCGAGCGCGCCCTTCTTCCATTCGTAGATGAAACCGATGGTGAGCACGCCGAGGAACAGCATCATCGACCAGAAGCCGAACACGCCGACGTCATGGAACGCGACTGCCCAGGGAAACAGAAAGCTCACTTCAAGATCGAATATAATGAACAGGATGGCGACAAGATAGAAGCGCACGTCGAATTTCATGCGCGCGTCGTCGAAAGCATTGAAGCCGCATTCGTAGGCCGACAGCTTTTCGGGATCGGGTTGCTGAAACGCGACGATGAAGGGAGCGATCAGCAGCGCCAGCCCGATCACCAGCGACACGCCGATGAAAATCACGAGGGGCAAATAATCCTGCAACAAACCGCTCATTGGCGACCCCTATCGTCTTTCGCCCCTGCCCGGTCGAGGCGGCAATAATCGCCCCCGCGAGTCGCCACATTCGGCGCCAGGTTCCCCAGCAAAACCCGCAAAAATCCAAGGCTTTGTTTGGAAACGTTGCAAGGACGAAGCGGCTGAGGCTTAGCCCAGCGTGCGACGGCTTGGCAAGCCGACTTTACTCCCCGTCGCCCCCCAAAAACGGGCGCACGCAATGCAATCTGTGGATCGCGGTAGACCTGTGCCGAGTGCCAAGGCGGGGCGGCGAATCCGACTCGATCAGGCGCCCAGCTTGGCCGCGACGTCGGCAAGATCACTGCCCGCCACGTCGACCGGGACGCTCGGGGATTTCTCGCCTTTGCCTGGACCGTTCTCGTTCGCCCGGGCGATGTGGCCGGTGCGTAGCCCCTGCTCCGCGGCGGCGGCCAGATCGTTCGAATGCGCGGCCACCATCATGCATTGCCACGGCTCGAGATCGAACGCCGCGCATGCGGCGAGATAGACCCGCGGCTTCGGCTTGTAGTCGCCGGCGATTTCGGCACCGAGGATGGCGTCCCATGGCAGGCCGTTGCGCCGCGCCAGATCGACCATCAGCGAGATGTTGCCATTTGACACTGGCGCGATGCGGAATTTTGCCTTCAGCCGCGCCAGCGCCGCCGGAACCTCGGGCCAGGCGTCGAGGCGGTGCCAGACCAGTGTGAGGTCGTCGAGCACCTCGTCGGACAGGTTGTCCAGACCGAAGCGCGGCGCCATGCGCACCAGGTTGGCCCGGTGCAGAACGTCGAGCTTGCTGAAGGGCAGCCGGCCGGAGCGCACCTGCTCCATGCCCGGCTGATATTCGCCGCGCCACGCGTCGGCGAAGGCCAGCCAGTCGAGCTCGAAGCCAAGGGCGCCCAAAATCCGTTCGGATTCGCGGGCCACCGACGTCCGCCAGTCGACCAAGGTTCCAAAAACGTCGAAAAACAGGGCTTTGACCCCAAGTTCCGGGCTGGGCATGGGCGGCTGACCTTTCGCTTGGGCGGTGCCGCTGCACCGCCGCGGGCTCGCCGCAGTATCGCACAACGAAAAAGGCCCGCCAAATGGCGAGCCTTTTTAAGTCTCTGATTTTCATCGGAGAAATGGCGGGAGCGACGGGACTCGAACCCGCGGCCTCTGCCGTGACAGGGCAGCGCTCTAACCAACTGAGCTACGCCCCCGCGGGCGTGGGGCGTGAGTTATAGGGGGGGCTGGCGCAAGTCAAGGACAAGTCTCGGATAAGACAGGGACAAGTCGGCGCCCGCCGCGCCGTCTCGCCGCACCGAGTTGCGAAAAAGCCCTATTTATCGGAAGAATCATGGTCAGACCGGCATCGAATCGTCTATGCGGGCACGATGGTTTGGCGCTCCGCCACACCTCGAGGATCAAGAGGAGGGTCCCTGATGGCTACGGCAACGAAGGCTCCGGCAACGGTTACCCTGAAGCATCTCGCTGCGGCGCTCGCTGAGTCGCACGAAATGTCGAAGAAGCAGGCCGAAACCGTCCTGGGCGATTTCGTCGGAAGTATCGTCAAACATTTGAAGAAGGGCGAGCGTATCCGCATCGGCGGTCTCGGCATCCTTCAGGTGCGCAAGCGCGCCGCGCGTATCGGCCGCAATCCCGCCACCGGCGAGCAGATCCAGATCAAGGCGTCGAAGAAAGTCGCCTTCCGCGCCGCCAAGGAGCTCAAGGAAGCCGTCTAAGGCTCTCTTGTGGTTGACGCGTTTTCTTCACGCGAACCGGCTTCCACTTCGCTTGAAAACGCTATGCTTCGCTGGTCTCTCCGGCAACATCGACGGCAGGCTGCAGCACATCGCGCAGCCTGCCGTTTTGTTTTTGGGCCCAACTGGAATTCCGACGATGTCCGCGTTCTCCGCCTACGACTACACCGTGCTTGAGCGCTTCCTGCGCTATGTCGTCATCGACACGCAGTCCGACCCCGCCTCGCCCACGACGCCGTCCACGGAGAAGCAGAAGAACCTCGGCCGCCTGCTGGTGACGGAACTGCGCGATATCGGCCTCAGCGACGCCGCCATGGACGACAACGGCTATGTCTACGCCACGCTGCCGGCCAATACCGACAGGGCCGTGCCGGCGATCTGCTTCTGCTCGCACATGGACACGTCACCGGATTTCACGGGCGCGCACGTGAAACCGCAGATCGTCCGCAACTACCAGGGCGGCGATATCGCCCTGCCCGGCGACAAGGCCCGCGTGATCCGCCCGGCCGACCATTCGGCCCTTGCCGGCCAGATCGGCAACGACATCGTCACTTCGGACGGCACCACGTTGCTCGGCGCCGACAACAAGGCCGGCCTCGCCGAGATTGTCGATGCCATACGCTTCCTCAAGGCCCATCCCGAGATCCGGCATGGCGCCATCAAGGTGCTGTTCACGCCGGACGAGGAAATCGGCCGCGGCGTCGACAAGGCCGACCTGAAGCGGCTCGGCGCCGATTTCGCCTACACCATGGACGGCGCGACGGCTGGCACCATCGAGGACGAAACTTTCTCGGCGGACGCGGCGACCATCACCATTACCGGCCTCGCCGCGCATCCCGGCTTCGCCAAGGGCCGCATGGAAAACGCCATCCGGATCGCGGCGCGTATCGTCGATGCCCTGCCCAAGGACACCTGCACGCCGGAGACCACCGAAGGCCGCGACGGCTTCCTGCATCCGGTCTCGGTGACATCGGAACTGGGCGAAGCGAAGCTGCAGTACATCATCCGCGACTTTACCGAGGACGGCCTGCGCGACAAGGCGGCGCTGCTGGAGCGCACCGTCAGGGACGTCATGCGCGACTTCCCGAGGTCGACCTGCAAGTTCGAGGTCAAGGAGCAGTATCGCAACATGAAGGTCGTGCTCGACAAGCATCCGCAAGTCGTCGAGTACGCCATGGAGGCGGTGCGCCGCGCCGGTCTCGAGCCGGTCACGGGCAGCATTCGCGGTGGCACCGACGGCTCACGGCTGTCCTTCATGGGCCTGCCCTGCCCCAATATCTTCGCCGGCGAGCATGGCATCCACTCGCCGCTCGAATGGGTCAGCGTGCAGGACATGCAGGCCGCGGTGCGCACCATCGTGCACCTGGCGGCGATATGGGAGGAGCAGAGTTAGCGGATCGACTCCGCTCGTTCGCGACTGGCCGGCCGAGACGTAGCTCGCAAAGCGAGCGAAGGCTGGTGGGCAGTGAGAGGATCGAACTCCCGACCGTCCCGGTGTAAACGGGATGCTCTACCGCTGAGCTAACTGCCCGGCCCTTCCAGGCGCCCGTTTATCGCTATTGGAGCGCATCGCGCAAGCCACTCGCGCGGCCCCTGAATCAAAAACGGCGCCCGAAGGCGCCGTTTTCATTTCTCGTCAGGGGCCGCCGCCTAGTGGGCGGTCAGGCCCGACTCGTCACCGGACTTCTTGTCGGCCGTGGCGGCGTTGTGCGCAGCCTCGTCCCATTCGATCGGCTCCGGCTTGCGCACCAGGGCCTTGGCAAGAACCTCGTCCATCCGGGAGACCGGGATGATTTCGAGATGCTTCTTGATCGTCTCGGAGATATCCACGAGGTCCTTGGCGTTTTCCTCGGGGATCAGCACCGTCTTGATGCCACCGCGCGCGGCGGCCAGCAGCTTCTCCTTGAGACCGCCGATGGGCAGCACGCGGCCGCGCAGCGTGATCTCACCGGTCATGGCGACATCCTTGCGAACCGGAATGCCGGTCATGACCGAAACGATCGAGGTCACCATCGCGACGCCGGCCGACGGACCGTCCTTGGGCGTCGCGCCTTCCGGCACGTGCACGTGGATGTCCTTGCGGTCGAACAGCGGCGGCTCGATGCCGAAGGCGACCGCCCGCGAGCGGACGTAAGACGCCGCCGCCGAGATCGACTCCTTCATCACGTCACGCAGGTTGCCGGTGACGGTCATGCGACCCTTGCCCGGCATCGACGTGCCTTCGATGGTCAGCAACTCGCCGCCCACGTCCGTCCACGCCAGACCCGTGACCACGCCAACCAGATCGTCGGCCTCGACTTCACCAAAGCGATACTTCGGTACGCCGAGATAGTCCGACAGGTTCTTCGCGGTGACGGCGATCGACTTCTTCTTCGAGGTCATGATCTCCTTGACCGCCTTGCGCACGAGCGTCGACAGCTCGCGCTCGAGGCTGCGCACGCCCGCTTCACGGGTGTAACGCCGGATCATGAGCAGCAGACCTTCGTCGTCGATCGTCCATTCCGCCGGCGCCAGGCCGTGCTTGGCGACCGCGTGCGGGATCAGATGCTTGCGCGCGATCTCGACCTTCTCATCCTCCGTGTAACCGGCGATGCGAATGATCTCCATGCGGTCCATCAGCGGGCCAGGGATATTCAGCGTGTTGGCCGTGGTGATGAACATCACGTTCGACAGGTCGTAGTCCACCTCGAGATAGTGGTCGGCGAACGTCGCGTTCTGCTCCGGATCGAGCACCTCGAGCAGAGCCGAGGACGGGTCGCCGCGGAAATCGGAACCCATCTTGTCAATCTCGTCGAGCAGGAACAGCGGGTTCGACGTCTTCGCCTTCCTCATCGACTGGATGATCTTGCCAGGCATCGAGCCGATATAGGTCCGGCGGTGACCGCGGATCTCGGCCTCGTCACGCACGCCGCCGAGCGACACGCGCACGAATTCGCGGCCGGTCGCCTTGGCGATCGACTTGCCGAGCGAGGTCTTGCCGACGCCCGGAGGGCCGACGAGGCACAAGATCGGACCGGTCAGCTTGTTGGCGCGCTGCTGCACGGCGAGATACTCGACGATGCGCTCCTTGACCTTCTCGAGGCCGTAGTGATCGGCATCGAGGACGGTCTCGGCGGCGGTGAGATCCTTCTTGACCTTGCTCTTCTTGCCCCACGGGATCGAGAGCAGCCAGTCGAGATAGTTGCGCACGACCGTGGCTTCGGCGGACATCGGAGACATCTGCCGCAGCTTCTTGAGCTCGTGCGTGGCCTTCTCGCGGGCTTCCTTGGAGAGCTTGGTCTTCTTGATCTTGTCTTCCAGTTCGGCCAGCTCGTCGCGACCTTCCTCGTCGCCGAGCTCCTTCTGGATCGCCTTCATCTGTTCGTTGAGGTAGTACTCGCGCTGCGTCTTCTCCATCTGCCGCTTGACGCGGGTCCGGATGCGCTTTTCCACCTGCAGCACCGAGATCTCGCTCTCCATCAGGCCGAGCACCTTCTCAAGGCGCGCGGTGACGGACGGCGTCTCCAGGATGTCCTGCTTGTCCGGAATCTTGACGGCGAGATGCGAAGCCACCGTGTCGGCGAGCTTGGCGTAATCCTCGATCTGCTGGATCACGCCGACGACTTCGGGCGACACCTTCTTGTTGAGCTTCACATAGTTCTCGAACTCGGTGACGACCGAGCGGGCCATGGCTTCCGCCTCGACCTTCTCGCCGACATCGTCGACGATCGCGGTCGCGTCGGCTTCATAGTAGTCGGCGTTGTCGCTGTACTTCGAGACCTTGGCGCGCGTCGCGCCTTCGACCAGCACCTTCACGGTGCCGTCGGGCAGCTTGAGCAATTGCAGGACGCTCGCAAGCGTGCCGACCTCGAAAATCTGGTCGGTGGCCGGATCGTCATCGGACGCATTCTTCTGCGTCGCGAGCAGAATGAAGGTGTCGGAGCGCATCACCTCTTCCAGCGCCTTGATCGACTTCTCACGGCCGACAAAGAGCGGAACGATCATGTGCGGGAACACCACGATGTCGCGCAACGGCAGCACCGGATAGGAGCGGCTTTCGCCAGGCTGCAGCGTGGGTCGTGGCTTGTTGGTCATTGTCTTCCAGTCCTTGTTGTTGTGCCCCTGATCCGAGGACCCGCTTCAAGCGGCATCGCAAGATCAGTGCCGGTCAGGATGGGGAACGTTGGATGCGCGCTTCCTGTTTCGCGGTCCGCCCGGATATGGTTTCCGGAAGTCACCCAAAGTCTCGAACGCAGTGTCTCAAACGCAAAGTCGCAAAACGACGAAGATTGGTACGCCGGTTCGCCGACAGCACTATACGTAGGATGACGGCCACCCCACCGCAAGTAACGCCAGGAACTCAAGTTAAGACGACGCTACGCCGTTCAGGACAACACAAACAGGGTCGATTCGGCGACGAAATCACGCCGCGGGAACGGTTATCCAGCCATGCCCGGACCGCTGGTCCGGTATCCGGCTCAGGCCAGCCGGCAGCGGCCGGCGCCCACAGCGGGCGCCGGTGGAACTTCACGTTGCGGTCAGGTCGTCAGGCGCTGGCCGAGCCCTGGTCGGCGGTGCGGTCGGAACGGTCCGCGTAGATGTAGAGCGGCCGGGCGGTGCCATCGACGACCTCCTTGGAGATCACAACCTCCTCCACGCCTTCGAGCGATGGCAGGTCGAACATGGTGTCGAGCAGGATGCCCTCCATGATCGAGCGCAGGCCGCGCGCGCCGGTCTTGCGCTCGATCGCCTTGCGGGCGATGGCTCCGAGTGCCTCCTCGGCGAGGGTCAGGTCGATCTGCTCCATCTCGAACAGCCGCTGGTACTGTTTGACCAGCGCGTTCTTCGGCTCGACCAGGATCTTCTTGAGCGAAGCCTCATCGAGGTCTTCCAGCGTCGCGACGACCGGCAAGCGGCCGACGAACTCAGGAATGAGACCGTACTTCAGCAGATCTTCCGGCTCGACCTCACGGAAGATCTCGCCCTGACGGCGGTCTTCCGGCGCAGCCACCTTGGCGCCGAAGCCGATCGAGGTCGACTTGCCGCGGCCCGAGATGATCTTGTCGAGGCCCGAGAAGGCGCCGCCGCAGATGAACAGAATGTTGGTCGTGTCCACCTGCAGGAATTCCTGCTGCGGATGCTTGCGGCCGCCCTGCGGCGGCACGGAAGCGACCGTGCCTTCCATGATCTTCAGAAGCGCCTGCTGCACGCCCTCGCCCGACACGTCGCGCGTGATCGACGGATTGTCGGACTTGCGGCTGATCTTGTCGATTTCGTCGATATAGACGATGCCGCGCTGGGCGCGCTCGACATTGTAGTCGGCCGCCTGCAGCAGCTTGAGGATGATGTTCTCGACATCCTCGCCGACATAACCGGCTTCGGTGAGCGTCGTCGCATCAGCCATCGTGAACGGCACATCGAGAATGCGCGCCAGCGTCTGCGCCAGCAGCGTCTTGCCCGAGCCGGTCGGACCGATCAGCAGGATGTTCGACTTCGCGAGCTCGACGTCCTGGTGCTTGGTCTGATGATTGAGGCGCTTGTAGTGATTGTGCACGGCGACCGAGAGCACGCGCTTGGCGTGGAACTGGCCGATCACGTAATCGTCGAGGACCTTGCAGATTTCCTTCGGCGTCGGGATGCCGTCGCGCGACTTCACCAGCGAGGACTTGTTCTCCTCGCGAATGATATCCATGCAGAGCTCGACGCATTCATCGCAGATGAACACGGTCGGGCCAGCGATCAGTTTCCTGACTTCATGCTGGCTCTTGCCGCAGAACGAGCAATACAGGGTGTTCTTTGAATCGGTGCCGCCGACTTTGCTCATTCCGTTCTCCGTATCACTCTTCCGTATACGCGACCAAAGACAGCCCGATCATTAAAAGCAGCTTGGTCTTGTATCGTTCACTGGCGCCGCCCCGCCGTGAGGCAGATCAATCGTCTGCCCGACTACCGAAGCAAATTCCACGCCGGAATTAAGGCCCGGCGGGCCGGTTATCTGGGGAGGTATCTCCCCGCCTACACTCCCACACCCTAAGCGAAGCATGCTACGGGCAGGATGATCAAGAATGTATTAACGATAACAATGGCCGATTTTGTTCACAAAGCAGGCCAAAACTACCGCTTTTTACGGGCCGACGAAGGCCCGGTTTACGCATCTTGTCGCGGGGAACTTTCGCCGCCCGAAACGTTGCCAGCCCACATCACGCGGGTTTGACGGCCAGATCCTGCGGCCGCTTGTCGATCACCTGGTCCACGATGCCGAAATCGCGCGCCGCTTCGGCGGTGAGGAAGTAGTCGCGCTCCAGCGCGTCCTCGATCTTCTTCAGCGACTGGCCGGTGTGGTGCACGTAGATTTCGTTGAGCCGCTTCTTCAGGTTCAGAATCTCCTGCGCGTGCAGCATGATATCGGTCGCCTGGCCCTGGAAGCCGCCGGACGGCTGATGCACCATGATGCGCGCGTTCGGCAGCGCGAAACGCATGTCCTTTTCGCCGGCCGCCAGCAGCAGCGAGCCCATCGAGGCGGCCTGGCCGATGCACAAGGTCGACACCGCCGGACGGATGAACTGCATGGTGTCGTAAATCGCCATGCCCGACGTCACCACCCCGCCCGGCGAGTTGATGTACATCGAGATTTCTTTCTTCGGGTTCTCGGCCTCGAGGAAAAGAAGCTGCGCGACGATCAACGTCGACATGCCGTCCTCGATCGGACCCGTGATGAAAATGATCCGTTCCTTGAGGAGCCGGGAGAAGATGTCATAGGCCCGCTCGCCGCGGTTGGTCTGTTCGACCACCATCGGCACGAGGTTCATATAGGTTTCGACCGGATCTTTCATAAGGGCTCCAGGACGCGCATTGAGGCGCATTGACGCGAATCACACGGGTTAGCTTAGCGGGTCCCGTGCTTCGACGATCTATTTTCGGTTGCCCCGGAGCGCAAGGGTCGCCCCGAGGATGGTGACAGGTCTCTTAAGAAGCAATGCAAACTGGATCGGCGCGGCGCCCTCAAAGACAAGACCGCCCGGCGAGGCAATTCCCCACCGGGCGGCGTATCTAGCAGAAGGCGATTAAGCAATCGTGGAGAAGCGGCAGCGGAAATCGTTAAGCCGCCTCTTCCTCTTCCTTCATCAGATCTTCCTTCGAGACCTTCTTTTCGGTCACGTCGGCGAGCTCGAGCAGGAAGTCGACCACCTTCTCTTCATAGATCGGTGCGCGCAGCGAGGCGATCGCTTCCGGGTTCTGGCGATAGTAGTCCCAGACGCGCTGTTCCTGGCCGGCGAACTGGCGGGCGCGCTCGGCAACCGCGCGCGACAATTCTTCGTCGCCGACGGTGATCTTGTTCTTGTCGCCGATCTCGGCGAGCACGAGGCCAAGGCGAACGCGGCGGTCGGCGATCTCGCGATACTCGACCTTCGCCTTTTCTTCCGTCGTCTTCTCGTCTTCGAAGGTCTTGTTCTCCGCCTTCAACTCCTCGGTCACCGAGGCCCAGACGCGGTTGAACTCTTCTTCGGCGAGCGTCGGCGGCAGGTCGAACTTGTGCATCTTGTCGAGCGCATCGAGCAGCGCGCGCTTCACCTTCTGGCGCGACATACGCTGGTAATCGCGGCCGATCTGCTCTTTCACCGCCTCGCGCAGCTTGGCGAGCGATTCCAGCCCGAGCTGCTTGGCGAATTCGTCGTCGATTTTCACTTCGCCCGGCGCCTCGACCTTCTTGGCGGTGACGGCGAATTCGGCGGCCTTGCCGGCGAGTTCGGCGTTGGCATAGGCGGTCGGGAACGTCGCCTTGACGGTGCGGTTCTCACCGGCGGCGATGCCGATCAGCTGCTCCTCGAAGCCCGGAATGAAGGTGCCGGAGCCGATATCGACGGCAATGTCCTGGCCGGTGCCGCCCTGGAACGCGACGCCGTCGATCGTGCCGACGAAGTCGATGGTGACGCGATCGCCATTCGCAGCCTTCGCGCCCTCACCCTTGTCGGCGAACGGCGTGTTCTGCTTGGCGATGCGGCCGAGCGCGTCGTCGATCTCAGCTTCGGCCACTTCCGCGACCGGCTTCTCGAGCTTGATGCTCTTGAAGTCGCCGAGCTTGATCTCGGGCACGATCTCGATGCCGACGGTGTAGTTGAGGTCGGCCGAACCGCTGATCAGCTTCTCGACGTCGGCTTCCTCGGTCGGCAGCGTCACCTTCGGATCGGCGGCGAGCTTGAAATTGTTGTCGGTGACGATCTTCTGGTTGGCGTCGCGCACCGAAGCCTCGATCACCTCGGCCATCGCCGAGCGGCCGTACATCTTCTTGATGTGCGAAACCGGCACCTTGCCCGGACGGAAGCCGTTGAGCTTCACCTTGTCCTTGAGCTCGTTGATGCGCGCATCGACCTTGCTCGCGAGTTCGGCGACCGGAATGCTGACCGTGTATTCGCGCTTCAGGCCTTCGGAAAGTGTCTCAGTAACCTGCATGATCTTTCTTGCTTCTCGTTACGCGCGCCACTGTCTTGAAGGACCGTTTCGCACCGTGGTGTCCGGAATTGCGGGACCGTTCCCGCCTTTCGTACGCAAACCCATAAACCTCTGTCTGGTGCGGGCGGAGGGACTCGAACCCCCACGACTTTCGCCACCGGAACCTAAATCCGGCGCGTCTACCAATTCCGCCACGCCCGCAAAGGGTATTGATGACTTTGGGGCCTCAAAATCTTGTCCGCCCGCGACGCGCGGACATAACCTCTCGCCCCGGTAAGGGCAAGGGAATTGGGCGGGCGCGGTGCGGCGCCTTTACGGCATCCGAACCCGAAAATCGGGGTGATGGCCTCAAAATAGGACCGACTTTCACCTTCTCAAGGGGCCGAAGGCGTTAGTTGAGCGAACAAGGCCCGGTATACCCCCGGCAGAGCCTCCGGCAGGTCCTCGGCGATCATGCCGGGGCCAAAGGCCGCGGCCGCCTCGCCGTGGAGCCAGGCGGCGGCGCTGGCCGCCTCGAAGCCGCCCATGCCCTGGGCGAGCAGGCCGGCGATCATGCCCGACAGCACGTCTCCGGCGCCTGCGGTGGCCAGATAGGGTGGCGCGTTGTCCGAGATCGACGCGCGGCCGTCGGGCGCAGCCACCACCGTATCCGGACCCTTGAGCAGGACCGCAGCGCCGCTGACCTTTGCGGCCTTCCGCGCCTTCTCAAGTTTCGATTTAACTTCATCAATACCGTATATTTCTTTGAAAAATCTACGAAACTCACCCTCATGCGGCGTCAGAACCACCGGCGCGGCCCGCTCGCGGAGCGCGGCGAACAGCGATTCCGTATCCGCGGCGAAACTGGTGAGAGCATCGGCGTCGAGCACCACGGCGGCCTCGGATGCGAGCGCGGTGAGCACCTCCTCCCGCATCGCCTGCCCGACGCCGCCACCCGGCCCCAGCACCACGGCGTTGCGGCGCTTGTCGATGAGGAATTCGGCAAGTTCCCTCGCCCCATCCACCGGCCGCACCATGATGGCGAGGCTGCCGGCGGCGTTCACCGCCAGCGCCTCGCGCGGCGAGGCGATCGTCACCAGCCCCGCCCCGGCCCGCAGCGCCCCGCGCGCCGCCAGGCGCGCCGCGCCCGTGGTCGACAGGCCACCCGACAGCACCACGGCATGGCCGCGGCTGTATTTGTGGCCGTCAATGCGCGGGATCGGGAAATGGGCGGCCCATAGCGCCGGCCCGTTGGCGAAGGTCTTCGGCTGGATCGTCTCAAGCACGCTCGCCGGAATGCCGATATCGACCACCACGACCGGGCCGCAATGAACCCGCCCGGGCAGCAGCAGGTGGCCCGGCTTCTTGCGGAAGAAGGTCACGGTCTGCGTTGCCTTCACCGCGACGCCCATCACGGCGCCGGTCGCGCCGCTGATGCCGCTCGGCAGATCGACGGCGAGCACCGGCACGCCGCGCAGGTTCATCGCCTCGATCATGGTCCGCGGCAGACCTTCCACCTCGCGGTCCAGTCCTGCGCCGAACAGCGCATCGACAATGACATCGCAATCGTCGAGCGCGGCCGGCGCAGCCGCCTCGACCGGTCCGCGCCAGCGCTCGAAGGCGGCGCGCGCATCGCCTTTGAGACGCTCGGCTTCGCCGACCAGAACCACCTTCACGCTGACGCCCCGCTCGGCGAGCAGCCGCGCGGCGACGGAGCCGTCGCCGCCGTTGTTGCCGGGTCCGGCGACAACCGTAACGCGCCCTTGCGGCACCAACGCAGAGGTCGCATCGGCAACGGCCGCGCCGGCGCTCTCCATCAAGGTCAGCCCCGGTGTGCCACCGGCAATGGTGAGCCGGTCGGCCTCGGCCATCTCGTCAGGCGTGAGCAGTTCGTTCATGCGTTAGACACTATCCGTCGTGAATATGACCGACAATTCGGCGGCGACACATGGCCGCTGTTGTTCGCCAAGCTGCTGCACCGCAACGTACTTTCCGCCTATGGCCATTTTCTAGTCACGATGCTTAATTGCGAGGCAGTAAATCTTAGGCAGACATCTCGCGAAACCTGAGGCAAAGCAGCAAACCCTTGCTGTAGAATGAAAATCGGTTGCCACCCGATTTGGCACAGGACCTGCAAACATCAGCGCGGCCAGACGTCAGCGCGGCAAATTCAGTTGGCCCGCCGGCCGGATGAAGGCTTCGGATCGAAAAGAAGCTCCGGATGATCAAGACCCGGAGTTCAATGGAAGAGAGACAGCGGATGAAGAAAATCGAGGCCATCATCAAGCCCTTCAAGCTCGACGAAGTGAAAGAGGCGCTGCAGGAAGTCGGTCTGCAAGGCATTACCGTCACGGAAGCCAAGGGGTTCGGCCGCCAGAAGGGCCATACCGAACTGTACCGCGGCGCCGAATACGTCGTGGATTTCCTGCCCAAGGTGAAAATCGAGATCGTGCTGGGTGACGACATGGTGGACAAGGCGGTGGACGCGATCCGCCGCGCTGCCCAAACCGGTCGCATTGGCGACGGCAAGATTTTCGTCTCCAATATCGAGGAAGCGATCCGCATCCGAACCGGTGAATCCGGTATCGACGCGATCTAATCCTCTATTGACGCCATCTGACGCTTGGCCAAATGTCGCGGCCAGATTGACCCATTCCAGCCAGGGGGAACGCTACTGATGACGACCGCCAAGAATGTCATGAAGATGATCAAGGACAACGACGTCAAATACGTCGATTTCCGCTTCACCGATCCGCGCGGCAAATGGCAGCACGTCACCTTCGACGTGTCGATGATCGAGGAAGACACCTTCGTCGAGGGCCAGATGTTCGACGGCTCGTCGATCGCCGGCTGGAAGGCCATCAACGAGTCCGACATGAACCTGATGCCGGACCCGGCCACCGCCTGTATCGATCCGTTCTTCGCCGAGACTACCCTGGTCCTGGTCTGCGACGTGCTCGAGCCGACCACGGGCGAGCCCTATAACCGCGATCCGCGCGGCATCGCCAAGAAGGCCGAAGCGCTCGTGAAGTCGCAGGGCCTCGGCGACACCATCTTCTTCGGACCGGAAGCCGAGTTCTTCGTGTTCGACGACGTCAAGTACAAGGCCGATCCCTACAACACCGGCTTCAAGCTCGACTCCATCGAACTGCCGACCAACTCCGACACCGATTACGAAGGCGGCAATCTCGGCCACCGCGTCGGCATCAAGAAGGGCTATTTCCCGGTGCCGCCGCAGGACTCGGCGCAGGATATGCGCTCTGAAATGCTCGGCGCCATGGCGCGCATGGGCGCCAAGGTCGAGAAGCATCATCACGAAGTCGCCTCGGCCCAGCACGAACTCGGTCTCAAGTTCGCGCCGATGACGCTGATGGCCGACCACACCCAGATCTACAAGTATTGCATCCAGCAGGTCGCGCAGATTTACGGCAAGTCGGCGACCTTCATGCCGAAGCCGATCTACGGCGACAACGGCTCGGGCATGCACTGCCACCAGTCGATCTGGAAGGACGGCAAGCCGATGTTCGCCGGCGACAAGTATGCCGGTCTCTCGGACATGTGCCTGTCCTACATCGCCGGCGTCATCAAGCACGCCAAGGCGGTGAACGCCTTCACCAACCCGACCACCAATTCCTACAAGCGTCTGGTGCCGGGCTTCGAGGCGCCGGTGCTGCTCGCCTACTCGGCGCGCAACCGTTCGGCCTCGTGCCGCATCCCGTACACCGAGAGCCCGAAGGCCAAGCGCGTCGAAGTGCGCTTCCCCGATCCGCTGGCCAATCCGTATCTCTGCTTCGCCTCGCTCCTGATGGCCGGCCTCGACGGCATCAAGAACAAGCTCCACCCCGGCGACGCGATGGACAAGGACCTGTACGATCTGCCCAAGGCGGAACTCAAGCAGATCCCGACCGTCTGCGGCAGCTTGCGCGAAGCGCTCGAGAGCCTCGACAAGGACCGCGACTTCCTCAAGGCGGGCGGCGTGTTCGATGACGACTTCATCGACAGCTACATCGAACTGAAGATGACCGAGGTCATCCGCTTCGAGCACACGCCGCACCCGGTCGAGTTCGAGATGTACTACTCGGCGTAATCCGCCGCTCTCATAAGGCGCCGCCCATCGCGGCGTCTGGCAACCGGGGCGCCCCTTTAAAGGGGGCGCCCTTCTCGTTCGGGACTGGAATGGTGTCAAAGCTCAAGCAGGTCGTTTCCGAAATCGCCGACGAGATGAAACAGCGCCCCGACCGCGGCGAGGTGGCGCACTACATTCCCGAACTCGCCAATGTCGATCCGAACCACTTCGGCATCGCCGTGGTCGGCGTCGATGGCACGGTCGCCACGGGCGGCGATTTCGACATGCCGTTCTCGATCCAGAGCGTGTCCAAGGTCTTCACGCTCACTTTGGCGCTCGGCAAGGCCGGCGACCGGCTGTGGAGCCGCGTCGGCCGCGAGCCCTCCGGCAGCGCGTTCAACTCCATCGTTCAGCTCGAATACGAGAAGGGCATTCCGCGTAATCCCTTCATCAATCCTGGCGCCATCGCCGTGACCGACCTCATCCTCTCGGGCCACCAGCCGCGCGAGGCCCTGGGCGAAATCCTGCGCTTCATCCGCTTCCTCGCCGACGATCAGGCCATCGTCATCGACGAGAAGGTCGCCGCCTCCGAGCAGCGCACCGGCTTCCGCAACGCCGCGCTCGCCAATTACATGAAGTCGTTCGGCGTCATCCAGAATCCGGTGGAGATGACCTTGGGCGTCTACTTCCACCAATGCGCCATTGCGATGTCTTGCCTGCAGCTCGCCAATGCCGGGCTTTTCCTCGCCATGTCCGGCCGCAATCCGCTGACCGGCCATCAGGTCATCCAGGCCGAGCGCGCACGCCGCATCAACGCGGTAATGCTGACCTGCGGTCATTACGATGGCTCGGGGGAATTTGCTTACCGCGTTGGTCTGCCCGGTAAGAGCGGCGTCGGCGGCGGCATTCTGTGCATCGCGCCGGGCAAGGCCGCGATCGCGGTATGGTCGCCGGGGCTGGACGCCGCCGGCAATTCACATCTCGGCCGTGTGGCGCTGGAAGCGCTCACCAAACGGATGGGCTGGTCGATCTTCGGCGCTTAACCGAAGACCACCGGTCAGTTCTTGCGGCCAGTCTCGGCGGCTTCGCGGATGGCTTCGTCGTGGTACCAGCTGCTGCCGTAGCTCACGGTCGGCAGATCGGCGAAGCGGGCCGGCTCGGGCGAGCGGCGTGGCGCAAGGCCCGCACGGCCGCCAACGGGGAACTGGTAGATCGTCGCCGTCTCACGTGGCGCGTTCGTAGGCATTGTGGTCTCTCCTCTGATCAAGCGCTTCCCGGCGCTACGCTCAGAACGGGTTGTTCTCGGAACAACGCGACAACTCACATGGGGTTCTATAGCAGGAATTGAAATCCTTTTGGGCATCCTGCCCGCAAAAAATCAGCAATTGCTCAACATTTGCGCACATGAGCGTCTGCATGCGGACAGGGCATAACCTTGTCAGAACAATGACTTCACGGATCGGCTCTGCCGCATCTTTGTTCTTCGGCACTGCAACCGCCTAAGTAATCGGCGGAATCTGCCCGCGATGGCCTGCTACGCGGGGCCACCCGCGGGAGACGCCGACGCTTACGGCGGTCTGAGACTAAGTTGGCACGGAAAATGCTAATAAATCGGTAGTCGTTGAGGCCGGGTGCCTTGAGCGGCTCTGCCTGCCGGCCCCGGCAGGAAGGTCTTGAACAAGGCTCCTCAAACTCGCGGCGCCCTGGGCGTCATCAGCATGAGAGATTCGCAATGACAAAGTACAAGCTCGAGTACATCTGGCTCGATGGCTACACGCCGGTCCCGAACCTGCGTGGCAAGACACAGATCAAGGAATTCTCGTCCTTCCCGACCCTCGCCGACCTGCCGCTCTGGGGCTTCGACGGCTCCTCGACGATGCAGGCCGAAGGCCACTCGTCGGACTGCGTGCTCAAGCCGGTCGCGGTGTTCCCCGATGGCGCCCGCAAGAACGGCGTGCTGGTGATGTGCGAAGTCATGATGCCGGATGGCGTCACGCCGCATGTCTCGAACAAGCGCGCCACCATTCTCGACGACGCCGGCGCCTGGTTCGGCTTTGAGCAGGAATACTTCTTCTACAAGGACGGCCGTCCGCTCGGCTTCCCGGAGCACGGCTATCCGGCGCCGCAGGGCCCCTACTACACCGGCGTCGGCTACGCCAATGTCGGCTCGGTCGCCCGCAAGATCGTCGAAGAGCACCTTGAGCTGTGCCTCGAGGCCGGCATCAACCACGAAGGCATCAACGCCGAAGTGGCCAAGGGCCAGTGGGAATTCCAGATCTTCGGCAAGGGCTCCAAGACGGCCGCCGACCAGATGTGGATCGCCCGCTACCTGATGATGCGCCTCTGCGAAAGCTACGGCATCGACATCGAATGGCACTGCAAGCCGCTCGGCGACACCGACTGGAACGGCTCGGGCATGCACGCCAACTTCTCGACCGAGTATATGCGCACGGTCGGCGGCAAGGCCTATTTCGAAGCCATGATGAAGGCCTTCGAGAAGAACTGGAAAGAACACATCGACGTGTACGGCCCGGACAACGACAAGCGTCTGACCGGCAAGCACGAGACCGCCCCGTGGAACAAGTTCTCCTACGGCGTGGCCGATCGCGGCGCCTCGATCCGCGTGCCGCACTCCTTCGTCAAGGGCGATCTGTACCGCGGTTATCTCGAAGACCGCCGCCCGAACTCGCAAGGGGACCCCTACCAGATCGCGTCGCAGATCCTGAAGACCATCTCGGAAGTCCCGCTGCCGAAGTCGGCTGCGGCCTGAGATCTTCCGGACCTCGAAAGACTTTCCTCCCAAGACTTGGGGCGCCCTTCGGGGCGCCCTTTTTCTTGGCCGGAACGGGCGCTGGCAACGGGGCCCCCGCGCCGCTAGATAGGCGCCATGAGCCAGATCGCCAAAGCCGACAAGCCCGCCAAAGCCACTGCCAAAGCCACCGCAAAGCCCGCCGCCACTGAAAGCGACTGGACCAAGCTCTGGCCGAGCGCCAACCCGCGCAAATCCGAGCCGCTGCTCAAGGCGCTGCACATCCTCACCCGCGATGGCGCGCTGAACGCGGATTCGCGCCGCAAGCTGACGCAGGTGATGCACCTCACCCAGCTGCTTAAGCCGGCCATCGAGGCGATGCTGAAGGAGAAGGACGATCCGGTCCTCGCCGACCTTGGCGCGGGCAAGTCGTATCTTGGCTTCATCCTCTACGACCTGCTGATCGGCCCGGCCGGCAAGGGCCGCGTCGTCGGCGTCGAGACGCGGGAGAAGCTGGTCGAAAGCTCGCGCACGCTGGCGCAGCAATCCGGCTTCGACCGCCTCGATTTCATCACCGCGCCGATCGCCGAGGCAAACCTGCCCGGTGGCCATGCCGACATGGTCACCGCGCTCCATGCCTGCGACACCGCCACCGACGACGCCATCCGCTTCGCGCTGCGCCACGAGGCCAAATGGGTGGCGCTGGTGCCGTGCTGCCAGGCCGAGGTCGCGCGCCTGCTCGACGGCCATCAGGGCCCGATGCGCCAGCTCTGGCGCCATCCGATCCAGCGCCGCGAATTCGGCGCGCATCTCACCAATGTCATTCGCGGCCTGGTGCTGGAGGCGCATGGCTACAAGGTGCGCGTCACCGAGTTCACCGGGCTCGAGCACACCATGAAGAACGAGCTGATCCTTGCCGAGCGCCACCAGCGCTCCAACGCGCAGGCGCGCGGCGAGCTCAACCGGCTGATCGATCAGTTCGGCGTCAAGCCGGCGCTGCTCGATGTGATGGTGTGATGTTGGTCCTCATGGCTGACTTCAACCTCCGTTCATCCCCGCGCAAGCGGGGATCCAGAAGCCAAAAGCACAGAATTCAGTTTGTTGAGCTGGGTCCCCGCTTGCGCGGGGACGAACGGAGAGACAATTGATGACCTCCGTGTCCGGAGTTTACGGCACGCCGCCATCCGATCTCGCGGATGTGCCGCGCGAGGCCATCCAGTTCTCGCCGCTGATGCCCGGCGCCGCTGTGCTCGACAAGCAACCGGCGGCCTCGCTCGACGCCATCACGCTGCTCACGCCGCCCGGCACCATCGAACGCCGCTACGCACTGGCGCAGGCGCTGCGCGCGCTCAAAGACGGTGCGCCGCTCACCGCGCTGGCGCCGAACGATCGGGGCGGCACAAGATTGCGCAAGGAGCTGGAGGCCTTCGGCCTCGACATCAACGAATCTTCGAAGCGCCATCACCGCATCGCCACCACGACCAAGGCCGCCGGCATCGGCGACATCGTCGCGCAAGTCATCGAAGATGGCGGCCCGCGCTTCGACGACGAGATCGGGCTGTGGACCCAGCCCGGCGTGTTTAGTTGGGACCGGCTCGATCCCGGCACCCATATGCTGATCGAGCATCTGCCGGCGCTGTCGGGCCGCGGCGCCGATTTCGGCTGCGGTATCGGCATTCTGGCGCGCGCTGTGCTGGCTTCCGATGCCGTTACCGAACTGGCGCTGGTCGATATCGACCGCCGTGCCATCGAATGCGCCGAGCACAATCTCGATACGCCGCGCGCCAAATTCCTCTGGCACGATCTGCGCGATCCGCATCCCGATCTGACCAGTCTCGACTTCGTCGTGATGAATGCGCCGTTCCATGACGCCGGCCAGGAAGACAAAGGGCTGGCGCAGGCCTTCGTGCGCCGCGCCGCCGAGAGCCTTCGCAAGGGCGGCGTCTGCGTCATGGTGGCGAACCGCCACCTGCCCTATGAAGCCGTGTTGAAGCCCTTGTTCAAGGCCGTGAGCCCGGTCATCGAGCAAGGCGGCTACAAGATCTACGAGGCGCGCAAGTGAGCAAGTCCATCCGCCTTGATCGCCTGCTCTCCAATCTCGGCTACGGCTCGCGCCGCGAGGTGCAGGACCTGATCGAAGCCGGCTATGTCGTGCTCGACGGCGAAGCCATCATCGACAGCGACGAGAAGATCGCGGTCACACCCGACCTGCCCGTGCGCATGACGGTAGAGGGTGAGCCGCTCGATCCGCCGCCGGGCCTCGTCCTGATGCTGAACAAGCCCGAAGGCGTCACCTGCTCGCACAAGGAGCAAGGCCCGCTGGTCTATTCGCTGCTGCCCGAGCGCTGGCGCGCGCGCAATCCGGCGCTCTCCACCGTCGGCCGGCTCGACAAGGAAACGTCGGGCCTCCTGCTGCTCACCGACGACGGCGCGCTGCTGCACAGGATCATCTCGCCCAAGAGCAACATCGCCAAGCGTTACGACGTCACGCTCGATCGCGCGCTGCGGGGCGATGAGGCGAAGGTGTTCGCCGCCGGCACGTTGATGCTCGAGGGCGAGGAGAAGCCGCTATTGCCCGCCGTGTTCGAGGCCGTGTCGGACAAGCGCGGCTTCGTCACCATCACCGAAGGCCGCTATCACCAGGTGCGGCGCATGTTCGCCGCCGTCGGCAATCATGTCGTGGCGCTCAAGCGCGACCGCATCGGCGCGCTCGCCCTGCCGGACGATCTGGCGAGCGGCGAGTACCGCGTCATCGGCGATGCTGAATTGAAGCTGGTGTTCTCGTAGCCCGGATGGAGCCAACGGGTCGGCGCGAAGCGCCGCCCGATGACAGGCTCCGCGCAATCCGGGAACGATCCAACCCGGCTTTCGCTGCGCTCAGCCGGGCTACAGAAGCTGCAACGCCGCGACGATGACGATGAGCCCCGCGGCCACACCTGCGGCGGCTGTGAGCATCTGCCGGCGCTGGCGCTTGGGACCATAAACGCCGGCGGCGCGGCGCTCGGCGATCAGGGCGGCGTCGTATTCGGCCGAGGATGAGTACTGGCAGGCCCAGGCGTAGCCGGCGTGCTGCGCCCGCATCTCGAGCGACGACGGCGTCTCGGCGACGGAGCCAGTGGACAGCATGTGGTGCGACCAACGCGACATGCACCGATGGTAGCGCCGCTACGGTTAACGAATATTTACCCTGCCGCGCCGTGCTGCACCGGGATGGCCTTGGGCGTTGCGCGCCGGCCGGCCCAGCGAAACGGTCCGCCCGGCTCCGGTTTGCCGCGGCCCGCCCAGCGCGCCCGCGCCGCATCGCTGTCCGGCTCCTCGTCGGCGCAGACATAGCGATTGCGGCCGCCGTTCTTGGCGCGGTACAGCGCCGCGTCGGCGCGCAGCAGCAGGGAATCGATCGTCGCCTCGGGCTTGTAGGTGGTAGCCAGCCCGATGCTCACCGTGGCGCCGATGGCGATGCGGTCGATGACGACGCCGGCGGCCTCGAAATTGGCGCGCAGGCGTTCGGCGACGATGCACGCATCCTCCATCGCCTCCGGCACCATGACGACGAACTCCTCGCCGCCGAGACGGCCGACGATATCGCTCGCGCGCGTGCTCTCCTGCAGCACCCGCGCGAAGACCTTGAGCGCGCTGTCACCGACGGCATGGCCGAAGCGGTCGTTGATCGACTTGAAGCGGTCGAGATCGAACATCAGCAGCGTCACCGGCTCGCCGCGCGCGCCCTGGCTGGCGTGCATCGAGGTCGCGGCGTCCAGGAAGGCGCCGCGGTTGAGCAGACCGGTCAGATGATCGGTGGTCGCAATCTTGCGGTAAAAATGAACGTGGCGGTCCTTCACCATGAGAATGACAATGAACGCTGTGCCGACCGTATAGATCATCACCTCGACCGCGAACACCGCCTGCCAGCGTGTGGCGAAGGCGTCGGGGTAGAAATTGCGCAAGGCCAGCGGCAGCAGGAAAATGCCGGCATGCAGCAGCGGCACCACGATCGCCGCGGTCCGCGAATAAAGCGAGCGGCGCCGCTCGCGCGACAATTCGAAGGCCATGATGAAGGTGTAGGCGGCGACGATGACAATGCCGAGCGCGACGCGGCGCGAACCGCCCTCTTCCATGCCAGGCAGCAGCGTGACCATGAACCAGACCGCGGCGGCGGCGAGCGGCGCAAGCGGCCGCAGTTGGCGGCCATGGAACAGCCGCAGGCCATTCCAGAACATGCCGCAGGCAAGGAAAATCATCGCCTCGGCGCAGGCCGCCGGCACCTTGAAGAACTGGTGCGGCGCGCTCCACAGCATGATGGCGGCGCCGCCGGTAAGATAGGCCGAGCCCCACCAGGCCAGCGCGCCGATGTCGCGTTGCACGAACCAGTTGGCGATGAGGATAACGCCGAGAAACACCGCCATGCAGACGGTCGCGAAGATCAGGGTCGGCGCATCGAGAAACACCGTCGGGTGCATGCCGCAACTTCCGCTTGGCTAACTTGCGTTCATATCTTCAGCGTTTACGGACGATAACGTTTGAAATGATGCGAAAGCCTTGAGCGCGCTGCCCGGCTTTGAGGCAACAGCGGCTTGAATTCTCTTCAAATGAAACAAAAAGGCCCGCCATGGGCGGGCCGTGCCGAGCGTCTGTGGCCCGTTCTCAGGCGCTGGCCGGCAGCTTGCGCCAGGCGCGGCGCTCGCCCTCTTCCGCGGGCGGCATGTCTTCCATGGTCGCGAACACCGCGCTGGCCACCCGGTTACGGCCCTTGGCCTTGGCGCGATACAGCGCGTGGTCGGCCGCCGCCATCAGCGTCGCCAGCGTGCGGTCGGTCTCATTCTCCAGCGCCACGCCGATGCTGACCGTTGGCACGACATCGTCGGCCGGCGCCGCCGCGGCAAAGGCGCGCCGCACCTGCTCCGCATGCGCCAGCGCCTCGCCGAGATGCATGACGCGCAGAACCGCGCCGAACTCCTCGCCGCCGATGCGGCCGAACAGCGCTTTGGGTCCCAGCGTGCGCGCCGCGGTCTGGGCGAACGTGGTGAGCACCGCATCGCCGGCGGCATGGCCAAACCGGTCGTTGATCGCCTTGAAGTGATCGAGGTCGAACAGCAGCACCGCCAGCGCCGAGCCGTCGCTATGGCCCTGCAGCGACAGTTGTTCGCCGCCGGCGAGGAAGGCGCGGCGGTTGGCGACACCGGTCAGGGGATCGACCAGCGCGGCGGTCTTGTGCCGCAGTTCGCTGCGCTCCTTGGTCATGTTGAGCAACAGAAAGGCCAGCACCACCACGAACAGCAGCGTGCTGAACGCCAGCAAGGGGTAAAGCAGGCTGGCCGTGAGCAGATAGGCGCCCTTGGGCTGCGGCACCAGCAGGGTCACCGGCACGCGCGCGAACATCAGCGCGGCGTAGATGAACAACGTCACGACGGTCGGCCAGCGTGACAGCAGCGGCTCGGCGCGGCCGCGCCAGATCTCGCAGCCGGACACGAAAGCAAGGCTGGCCGCCAGCGCTGAGGCAATCACCGTGCGCGCATTGATATCGCTGCCGATGGCGGGAATGGCGCAGGCCACGAACCAGATCAGCGGCGCGATGGCGATCATCGCCGGGCGCGGGCGGCGGCCCTCGAACTGGCGCGCACCGACCCAGACCAATCCGAGACCGATCAGCACCAGCGCATTCGCAAGCTGAATCGACATCCAGTCCGGCACCATGCCGCGCACGGTCACGAGGCCGAGGCCGGCCGCCGAGAAGTGCGGTGAGAAACACCGTCACGATCGCCAAAGTCGGAGTATCTAGCTGCATATGTTCACCACACCCGTCCCCTTGCCGTATCTAAAAGGCGGCATCTTGGAGGGCAGTTAGTGTCCCCGGCTTTTGTGCGCAGCAGCATTGCTGATCGGTAAACGCGAACGCGCGAATCCATTCTATCGCGGGTTTGTTTCGCCCGTTGAAACAAAAAAGGGCCCGCTTGTGGCGGGCCCTTTTGGAACAATGTGAAATCGAGGCTTAGCGCTTCGAGAACTGGAACGAACGGCGGGCCTTGGCCTTGCCGTACTTCTTGCGCTCGACCACGCGGCTGTCGCGGGTGAGGAAGCCGCCGCGCTTGAGCACGGAGCGGAGATCCGGTTCGAAGTAGGTCAACGCCTTGGCGATGCCGTGACGCACGGCGCCGGCCTGGC
>DATMEX010000022.1:0-44881 GCA_035556455.1 Pseudolabrys sp. | reverse complement strand
TGCGCGCCACCGAGATCGCCGCCGCGATCGGCCAGTTCGTCGCCTTCGGCCTCGGCTTCATCGGGCTGTTGTACAACCCGATCCTGATCTTCATCGCCATCTTCGTTTATCTCGCGGCCTCGGGCGAAGCGCATATGGTGGCGCTGCGCGCCGTGTCGCGCGGCGTGCCGGTGAGCCACGCCATGATGACGCGGTTCGCGACGCTCAGACCGCAAACGCATGTCGATGAGGCGGTGCAGACTTTGCTCGCCACCAGCCAGGGCGAGTTTCCCGTGGTCGACGACGCCGGCAAGCCGGTCGGCCTGTTGACGCGCGCCGATGTCATCAAGGCGATCAAGACGCTCGGCCCGGATGCGCGCGTCGGCGACGCGATGACCCCGGACGTTCCGACCATCGGCCATCGCAGCTCGCTCGACGAGGCGTTCAAGCTTTTGCAGGAGAAGCAGGCGGCGGCGATCGGCGTCACCGACGGCGCGGGCCGTCTGACCGGCCTGATCACATCCGAGACCATCGCCGAAATGGTGATGCTCGGCGATGCCCTGCCGAAGGATATACGCGGCCCCTGGGGCCGGACGGCCGCGACCTGAGTCAAATCAAATACCGCGAATGAAAATTTTTTCAGGTCGTCGGGACGGCGATACCAGCCGTTGACTTGTCTCAATTCGCGCGCGCTCGCGCGAATTTAGCGTCGCACCAACCAGAACGGGTGCGACATGAAACACAAGCCTTCGAAGCTGTCCTCGTTGAATATTACCGCAGCGGCGGCGCTGGCCGCGGCTTTGTTCGCAACACCGGCCGCGCGAGCCGGCGACGTGCGACTGTACGTTCTTGCGCCGCAGCCGCCGGCGTCGCTGAAGACCGTGGAAACGCAAGGTGCCGGCAAGCCGCTTTATTCGCATTCCTACGATATTCCCTACGCTTCGGTCGAACAGCAGATCCGCAACGAGATCAAGAAATCGAACATCGATCTCGGCGGCACCGTGGTTTGTTCCGGCGCCTGTCCCGACGTGCATTGGCATGTCAGCGTGACGACGGATTTCTCGTTCACGCAGAAGAACCAGCCGGTGGTAACGGCGTTCGGTGACGCGCAGGAGAACGGGGTCAAGGTCTCGTTGCAGACGCAGTTCAAGCTGCACACCGTCATCAGCGCGCGCGTCTGGGCCAACCCCGTTACCGGCGAGGTGTCAGGCAAGGTCGATATCCCGGTCGATTTGCTCATCGGCCTGCAGGCGGATTCGCAGCTCGGCATCTGGCCCGAGATCAAGTCGATCGCGTCGCTGTGCGATACGACCAAGCAGATGGAGACGGTCTGCGTTCACCTGCCGCTGGCCGACAAGAATATCGATCTGTCGGACGCGCATGGCGCCGCCGTCGCCATCGGCACCGCGCTGGGCGGGCTGATCGGCGCCTCGCCGCTTGCCGTCGGCATTGGCGATCCGCTCAGCGGCATGCTGGTCGGCGCGCTGATCTCGAACGAAGCGGCCAAGATCGCCGAACAGAAGGTGCAGGACGAAGCCACCAAGGCGATCAACGCCGCGCTGAACGCGATGTCGATCCGCGCCACCTGGCTCGCGGAGCAATATGTCGACGCCAAGGTCGCGCAGGTCAACGCCGTCAAGAGCAAGCTGCTCGACACCAAGCTGCCGGGCGTCAACAAATCGCTGACCGAGCTCGCGAGCGCACTCGGCCTGTCGGTCGATGTCGAGACGACGACATCGGGCAGCGACGTTAACGTCATCGTGACGCCGCGCTTTGCCGCCGCGTCGGCGGGCATGAAGCTCACCGGCAAATTCCGCATGCCGAAGGAGGCCTGCGTCTATGCCGGCGGCTCGTGGGGCTATCTCCCCATGGGACTGGTCAAGGTGAACGAGGACCTCGCCGGCAAGGCCGGCACGTCCTGCGCGTCGCTGTTGCCGGCCGCCAACTTCAAGACCAACGGCTATCTCGGCGCCAATCCGGCGAGCCTGAAGCTCGGCGGCAAGTCTCTCCCGCTGTGGCAGAGCGCCGGCACGCCAAGCTTCACCGGCGCGATGACCATCTATACGCACGCCACCGGCGAGCAGACCCAGCCCGGTTTCAATCCGCACCAGCCGACCGGCTATTACGAATGCGGCTTCGAGATCGCCAATGTGCCGCATGCCGCCATTATCGAAGCCGTCGTCTCCGGCACGGTGCAGGAGCGCCTGACCGGCTATTTCGACAAGGCCTCGCGCTATGTCGAAGTCACGGCCGGCGGGCCGCAGCTGGTGGTCGATAACGAGTGGAAAACGATGGACGGCGGCTTCGTCATCGGCGGCGAGGGCCAATGCGGCCCGGGCCGGTTCAACGCGCCCCGCTACCAGCCGGCCTCGTGGCTCGATCACATCAAGGACCTGTTCGACCCCGGCAAATGCGCGGCCTGCAACATCAAGCTCAATCAGGGCATGCTCGAAATCACCAATCCCGAGGTTGTGCTGCAGAGCCCGGCGCTGAAGCCGATGTTCGACGCCCTCATGAAAGGCGAGGCATTGCCCGCGGCCGTGAAGGCGCCGGTCACCCAAACGCCGGCCGGCCAACATGCGCCGGCGGCGGGCGGCGTCCAGCGGGCGCCGGTGCTGGCGCCGCAGTTGCAGCGTCCGGGCGCGCAAATGGGTGTCGAAAAGCCGAAGTAGCCCGCCCGTCCCTCAACGTACACCGGGCGGGCCTCCGGGCCCGCCCCGTGTTCATCATCCCGCCGCTTTTCCGCCGATTCAGGCCGAAAATACGCCCCGGCGGCGGTTGCCAGTTGTTATTTCATCGCTATATTGCGCCGCAAAAGTGCTGCGTCGCGGGCCCTTGGAAAGCGGCCCGCGCTTTGGTTTTTGGAACACCCCGCGCCCCGCCCTTCAGACAGGAATCGGTTCCGGCTCAGGGCCCGCGCAAAAGGTAAAACTTATGGATCTCCGCAATATCGCGATCATCGCGCACGTCGACCATGGCAAGACCACCCTCGTGGACCGCCTGCTGCAACAGTCCGGCGTCTATCGCGAGAACGAGCGCCAGGTCGAGCGCGCCATGGACAGTAACGACCTCGAGCGCGAGCGCGGCATCACCATTCTCGCCAAGGCCGCCTCGGTCGACTGGAAGGGCACGCGCATCAACATCGTCGATACGCCGGGCCACGCCGACTTCGGCGGCGAGGTTGAGCGCATCCTCAACATGGTGGACGGCGCGCTGGTGCTGGTCGACGCCGCCGAGGGTCCGCTGCCGCAGACCAAGTTCGTGGTCTCCAAGGCGCTGAAGATGGGCCTCAAACCCATCGTCGTCATCAACAAGGTCGATCGTCCCGACGCCCGCGCCAACGAAGTGCTCAACGAGGTGTTCGACCTGTTCGCGGCGCTCGACGCCACCGACGAACAGCTCGACTTCCCGATTCTATTCGGCTCGGCCAAGCAGGGCTGGATGTCCACCTCGCTCGACGGTCCGCAGGACCAGGGCATGACGCCGCTGTTCGACCTCGTGCTCAATCACGTCAAGCCGCCGGTGGTCGAGGAAGGCCCGTTCCGCCTGCTCGGCACCATCATCGAATCCAATCCCTATCTCGGCCGCATCGTCACCGGCCGCATCTTCTCCGGCAGCGTCAAGCCGAACCAGGCGGTGAAGGTGCTGGACCGCGAAGGCAAGCTCGTGGAGAGCGGCCGCGTCACCAAGATCCTGGCGTTCCGCGGTCTCGAGCGCGTGAATCTCGACGACGCCGAAGCCGGCGACATCGTCGCGCTGGCCGGCCTGCCGAACGCCACCGTCGCCATGACCATTTGCGATCCGGCCGTGGAAACCGCGCTGCCGGCGCAGCCGATCGATCCGCCGACGCTTGCCATGACCTTCCGCGTCAATGACTCGCCGCTCGCCGGCACCGAAGGCTCCAAGGTGACAAGCCGCATGATCCGCGACCGCCTGATGGCCGAGGCCGAAGGCAACGTCGCGCTGCGCGTGCGGGAATCCGACGAGAAGGACGCGATGGAAGTCGCGGGCCGCGGCGAATTGCAGCTCGGCATCCTCATCGAGACCATGCGCCGCGAAGGTTTCGAGCTGTCGGTGTCGCGCCCCAAGGTGCTGCTGCGCAAAGGTGACAACGACCAGGTCGAAGAGCCGATCGAAGAGGTCGTCATCGACGTCGATGAAGAGCACTCCGGCGTCGTCGTGCAGAAGATGTCGGAGCGCAAGGCCGACCTCGTCGAGATGCGCCCGTCGGGCGGCGGCCGCACCCGTATCGTCTTCCACGCGCCGACGCGCGGCCTGATCGGCTACCAGGGCGAACTGCTGACCGACACGCGCGGCACCGCGATCATGAACCGCATCTTCCACGGCCATGCGCCGTACAAGGGCGCGATCCAGGGCCGCCGCAACGGCGTGCTGATCTCCAACGACAAGGGCGAAGCCGTCGCCTACGCGCTGTGGAACCTGGAAGACCGCGGGCCGATGATGATCGAGCCGGGCTGGAAGGTTTACACCGGCATGATCGTCGGCGAGCACACGCGCGAGAACGACCTCGTCGTCAACGTCCTCAAGGGCAAGCAGCTCACCAACATCCGCACCACGTCGAAGGACGAAGCGGTGCGGCTGACGCCGCCGATCCGCATGACGCTGGAAAAGGCCATGGCCTACATCCAGGACGACGAACTGGTCGAGGTGACGCCGTCGTCGATCCGCCTGCGCAAGAAGATGCTCGACGAGAACGACCGCAAGCGCGAAGAGCGCAAGAAGGAAGCGGAAGTCGCCTAAGGCTGCCGGGCACGGCTTTCGAGCGCGCGGTCTTCGAGATCGACGGCGCGCTCGAGGGCTCTGATGTGCTGAGAGACCCTGTTGCCGATTTTGCAGCGGCTCCAGTACAGAACATGGGCGAACCGTGTGATCGGAGGCTTCGGCAGGTCCGGAGTTCCAACATAGACTTCAACATCGGCGATATGCGACCGCGCCGGCTGATCGGCCTCCTTCGGCGCGCCGAAAATATTCTTGACGGGACCACCCACGGCGTCGCCCCACAACAGTTCGTGCGCCGGGAAGTATAGATTGGTCCAGCGCGTCAGCGCGAACTGACCCCCGTGATGAAATTCTCTGGCGTGACCCGCGGTGGGGTTTTCATATGTCAGCCAGCCATCTTTATCCAGCTTGCGCGGCGGACAGGTCGGAAATTCGCGCTCCCGCGTGCGGCGATTGAAGTCCTTCTGCAGGTCGCCAACCGTACTGCCGTTGCACATCAGGTAACGCGCGTGCGTCAGCGGACTGCCCATGGTCACGAAGTCGGTCACAAGCCATGACTTCATTCGCTCGTCGGCCGCGTCCACCGGCTGCCCCTTGGATCGTGCTTCCTCGCGCCTTTTTCGCGCGGATGCGGCGAGATCGGCGATGACCGCAATCACCGTCCGGCCGAGTTTGCGGGCGGTCTCTTCGTTGACGTTACCATCATCGAGCGCCTTGAAAGCGTCCGGATGCCCCGAGACCGCTGCAAGCGCGTTGCTGACCTCGGCGACCGGTGGAAAGGACGACTGCACACGGCTGTAGTAGGCACGCAGCATGTCGTAAGCCACCACCGTGCCGAGACTGTGCGCCACAACGACGATACGGTCGTAGCGCCCGCACTCGTGCAATTCGGCAAGCGTATCGACGGCTTGCTTCCGGATTTCGCGGCGTACCGCCGTGTTGCCGGGAGACGCCCTGAAATAGCGGGCAGCGTCGCCGAGATAAGGCTGCAGGAACACGGCGGCGATCGCACTGTAGAGAGCGATGAAGACAATCGCGCCGAGCGCGCTCCAGTACGACTTGACGGTCCACGGCGTCCAGCCGGCGTAGTACGCATCCATAAAAGACGTATCGCGCAGCCAGCAGGCAAGAAAGAACGCGGCGTAAGACAGAAACAGAGCGTAGGCCAGGCCGGCCACCCCCCGATAACCCATCGTGACATAGACCAGCACCAGCGCGACCATGACCGGCAACAGCAAATTGCTGAGTATTTCGGGGCGATCCTGAACCTCGATCCCGCCATCAGGACCAAGTTTGTAAGTCGCGTAAAACAAACCGACGCAAAAAATGGCGACGATCCCGGTGAGGGCGACAAGGCGCCCCGCTCCCTTCGCCAAAGCGGCAAGCGCACTCGCCAACGCAGCGACGCCGAGCGCCAGCAGCAGGATCAAAGTCAACGCATGGACTTCGGTCGATCCGTCGAAGGCGGCTTCCGGCCTTACCGGCGGCACCTGACCGGCAAACCATGTAATGCCCTGAAGCGCGAGCAGCGATATTGAAAGCGCGAGCAGCGACAGAAAGATAACGGCGACGTAATAGAGCGGCTTGATAGCCGTCGTGACGTTCGGTCCGCGCCGCGCCAGTTCGAGCAACCACAGCAGGACCGCGACCGCCCTAGTCTCGCTCATCAGATGAGCCCAGTAAAGCTCATGAAAATCGATACTGCGCGTTTCGCCGGACGCGGTTTTCAGACCGCTGGTCGTCATTACGGTGAGATCGATGTCGGCCCCGCTGGCTTCAGGGTGCGACCAAATCTCTCTCGGCTGATCCTCAATCCGGTCTTCGGGCTTCGGCGCCGGGTCGGGAACGCCGCATGCGAACCACACCGCGTCGATGACGCCCCGGACCGTTTCCAGCGGCCTCTGGCTGCCCATGCCATGAACGACCAGAACGGCCGTGCGCATGTTTCGCATCATAGCCCCCACCCCGCGCCGTGAAATCCGGCATATTAGGTTGTATTAAAAACTTAGTGTAACCTAAGGGTGCGAGCGGGTCGAGAGAATATAGTCCGCACCGCGGACGCCCCGGCGACCGCACCCGTATCGTCCTGTGTCAAACTGCGACGTGCATTGGCAGGCCGAAGCATTGCGCGTCGCTCTAAGCAGGGCTGTGGCCGGTAATCCACACCCGTTAACCCATCGTTAATCATAGGGCTTGAAGCGCACAGGGTTCGTTGCTTGAATTCCGCAATGAGCACGACCCTCATCGAGATTCGACGCGCCAAAACCGCCGACGCCGGCGACGTTGCGGCAACGCATGACGAGGCGTGGCGGACGGCCTATCAGGGCATCATCCCCGGCGCCGAACTCGACAAGCTCATCAACCGCCGCGGCCCCGATTGGTGGCAATCGGCGATCCGCAAGGGCAGCCGTATCACCGTCTTGCAGTTCGGCGACCGCATTGCCGGTTACGCCAATTACGGGCGCAACCGCGCCCGCAGCCTGTTCTACGAAGGCGAAGTCTACGAACTTTACCTCCGCCCGGAGTTCCAGGGCCTCGGCTTCGGCCGCCGCCTGTTCAACGCCGCGCGCAAGGATCTCGGCCAGAGCGGCTTGAAGAGCCTCGTGGTCTGGGCGCTGTCGGATAACCAGCCAGCGATGGATTTTTACCGCACGCTCGGCGGCCGCGCCGTCGCCCGCTCGTCCGAAAAGTTCGGACCCAAGACCCTCGACAAGGTCGCCTACGCCTGGCCGCAGGGCTAGTTTCCTCTCGCGAAGCTTGACGCTGTCATGGCCGGGCAGCGGCGTTCTAAGAACGCCGTTCTTCGAACGGCTATGACCCGGCCGTCCCACTTATGGATGCACGGTGCCCACCTAAGCGAGATCGCCGGGTCAAGCCCGGCGATGACACTGAGTGAGCTGCCCGCTTTGCGTCAGATGGCCGGGGCCTTCACCCCATTCAACGCGCACGCCGCGCGCAGGGTATTGAGCATCAGGCACGCGATCGTCATCGGGCCGACGCCGCCGGGCACCGGCGTGATCGCGCCGGCGACCTTCGCAGCCTCATCGAACGCAACGTCGCCGACGATCCTCGATTTACCGCCCTCGCCTGCGACGCGATTAATGCCGACGTCGATGACGATGGCGCCCGGCTTCACCCAATCGCCGCGCACGAATTCGGCCTTGCCGATCGCGGCGATGAGGAGATCGGCGCGACGCGCCAGCGCGGCGAGGTCGCGCGTCTTCGAATGCGCGATCGTGACGGTCGCATTCTCCGCCAGCAAAAGCTGCGCCACCGGCTTGCCGACAATGTTGGAGCGCCCGATCACCAGCGCATCGAGACCGGCGAGCGACGGCTTCACCGTCTTCGCCAGCATGACGCAGCCATAAGGCGTGCACGGCACCAGCGCCGGCAGGCCAAGCGACAAACGCCCGACATTGACCGGGTGAAAACCATCGACATCCTTGGCCGGATCGATCGCCGCGATCACCTTCTGCGGATCGATCTGCGGCGGCAGCGGCAGCTGCACCAGAATGCCGCTGACGGCCTTGTCCTTGTTGAGCCCGTCGATCAGCGCCAGCAGATCGGCTTCACGCGTTGATTCCGGCAACTTGTGATCGAACGGCGCCATGCCGGCTTCGACCAGCGCCTTCGACTTGGAGCGCACATAGACTTCGCTCGCCGCATTCTGCCCGACCAGCACCACGGCGAGGCCCGGCACGATGCCGTGCTCGCGCTTGAGGCGCGCAACGTCGGCCGCGACCTTGCCGCGCAGCTCCGCCGCGATTGTTTTGCCGTCGATGATGGTTGCGGTCATGCCTCGCCGCCTCCTCCGTCATGCCCGGCCTTGTGCCGGGCATCCACGCCTTCGTGCGCCACATCAATAAAGACGTGGATGGCCGGGACAAGCCCGGCCATGACGAAAACAGCTACGTCGATTTGATGGTCTTCTCCAGTGCGGCCATCAGAGCTGCGCCATCGCCTGCGATCTCGAGCCGCTTCACCCGCGACGTCGCGCCGGCGGCCAAGGTCACGTCGCGCGCCGGCACACCCAGCGACTTGGCGAGCAGCTTGCACAGAGCGGCGTTGGCTTCGCCCTCGCTCGGCGCGGCGCGTACGCGCACCTTGAGCACGCTGCGGCCGTCGCTCATGGTCTCGATACCGTCGATGGCGTCGCGGCCGCCTTTCGGCGTCAGGCGCACATGAAGCGTAAGTCCGCCGGACGTCGCCGACCACGCCTCTCCGGTCATTTCAGCTTGCGCATGATCTGATCCGAAAACCGGCTTCCATCCCCGATCGGGGTCGAGGACATGCTTTTCGGGATCATGCGCGCGCTAGAAGACGTTCGGGTAGATGTAGCGAACGATGACGTTCTCGAGCAGCAGGATCAGGAGGATCAGGATCACCGGCGAGACGTCGATGCCGCCGAGATTCGGCATGGCGTTGCGGATCGGGCGCAGCACCGGCTCGGTGATGCGGTAGAGGAAATCGCCGATCGTCGCCACCACCTGGTTGCGGGTGTTGACCACATTGAACGCCACCAGCCACGACAGGACCGCCGAGGCAATCAGCAGCCAGATGTAGATCTGGAGCACCAGGAGAACGATATCGAGAATGGCGCGCATGAGACGGTTTTCCGTTCCGAAAGATGGGTGGAAACTAGCTTGTCGCCTCCGCCTGAACAAGCTGCCGCCCCGCCGCAGGAATCGGGGCCGGTTCGGGGCCGCGATCCTTGACAGGAAGGATGACCGGTCCTAAATGGCCCCCACTCAGCAAAAAGCGCGGGGTTTCGGGTTCTCCCGGCACCGCCTTTGGGAAGGGGCCATAGCTCAGCTGGGAGAGCGCGTCGTTCGCAATGACGAGGTCGGCGGTTCGATCCCGCCTGGCTCCACCACCCTTCCGACGAACCACCTTTGCGACGAAGCCCGGCGGGCTTCACCCCATCGAAATGTGGCAGCGATCAGGTTCCAGGCCGTTCGGCCGTGGATGCCCGTTGGCTCTGTCGCCGTCCGACCAGCCCGAGCACGATCCGGCGCGGCAGGATGCGCGCCAGCACCATCACCACCCGGTTCGCGAGGCCCGGCACCACGACACGGTGGCCGTCCATGAAGCCGCGATAGCCGGCCTCGGCGACGCTCGCCGCCGTCTGCGTCAGCGCGCCCGGCCCCATCTTGTCCTTGACGCCGGCGCGCTCGGCGAACTCGGTCGGCACCGGCCCCGGACACAGCACCGTGACGCGAATGCCGCGGTCCTTGAGCTCCGTATAGAGCGCCTCGGAGAACGACAGCACATAGGCCTTGCTGGCGTAATAGACGGCGCTGCCCGGACCGGGGAGAAAGCCGGCCACCGAACCGACATTGAGAATGCCGCCCTTGTGGCGCTCGATGCTGTCGACGAACGCCAGCGACAGTTCGGTCAGCGCCCGCACATTGACGTCGATGATCTGCAACTGCTCGGCGCGATCGAGTTTGGCCGCCTGGCCGACCAGACCGAAGCCGGCATTGTTGACGACATATTGCGGCTCGACGCCGGCGGCGTTGAGCGCATCCGCAATGCTGCGCGTCGCGCCCGACAGCGCCAGATCCGCCGAGATCACCAGCGGCCGCGGCTGGCCCATGGCCTCGATCTCATCGGCGAGCGCATTGAGACGCTCGACGCGGCGCGCAGTCAGCGCCAGCGCGAAACCGTTGCGCGCGAAAATCCGCGCCAGCTCGACGCCGATGCCCGACGATGCGCCGGTAATGAGGGTGATGGGTTTGCTCATGCGGTTCATCCACCCGTTCGTCCCCGCGAAAGCGGGGACCCAGGGCCAAGCTGTAAGGAAGCGAGTGTGGGTCCCCGCTTTCGCGGGGACGAACGGAGTATAGATCAGCGCTACAGAAACATCACGTCGCGGATTGCTCCCCCGCCACCCGCGTGCGCAAGGCGATGCGCTGTTCGCGCGACACATGCAGCAGGTCGGCGGCGCGCCAGATGAGATTATCCTCGAATTCGGTGACCTTGCCGTCGGCGAACACCACCTGCCACATCATCTCGACGATGCGGGCGCGCTGCTGATCGTCGAGCGCGCGGTTGAGCCGCGTGGTGAACTGATAAAGGTCGATGGCCTTCTCGTCGGCTTCCTCGGCGCGGGCCAGCAGCTTGTCCGCCGCCTTGTCGTCGAGCTTGAAGCGCTGCTTGATGAGATCATGCAGCCGCGCATGTTCGGATTCGCTGATCTGGCCATCGATGCCGGCGGTGTGCACGAGCAGCGCCGCCGCGGCGAGCCGGTAATCGGTCTCGGCGAAATCGTCCGCACGAGGCTGATCCTCGTTCAGCTCGCCAATAAATTTCATGATCGCGTCGAACATGGCCGGTCCTGTTTGTCGGCGCGCCCTGGAACACGCGCCGTATCCCGGCCCCAATCTAGGCCGGAATTGACCGGATGCTCGTGACAAATTCGCAAGGTTTAGGCAACGCGGCTGTGGGCCGCGACGACGACCGCCTGGGACGGACGGTCATCAGGACGGTCTTTAGCGGACAGCCTTTTTAGCGGACAGCCTTGCCTTCGCTGGAGGCCAGCAGCGCCAGATTGTTGGCGACGTATTTGTTGCCCGGGTCGAGCTTCTGCGCCGCGGCCAGGGTCTCGCGGGCCCGCTTGAGGTCGCCGCGCAGGATGTAGGAATAGCCCTGATTGTTGAGCACTTCGGCGGTCGGCCCGGCGATCTCGCGGGCCTTGCTGTAGGCGCGGTCGGCCTGGGCGAAATCGCGCAAGCGGTCGGCCGAGGCGGCCAGGCCAATCCAGGCCTCGGACTTGCGCGGATCGAGCTGAGTGGCGCGGCGGAACAGGCGCTCGGATTCGCGGAAATGATTCGCCCGGTAGGCGGCCCGGCCATCGGCAATTGCCTCGGCGGCGCCGGAACCGGCGGGTTCGTCGCCGGGCAGGACCAGCACCGGCTTGGCATCGGCCGCCCGCGGCTTCTCGGAGGCCTTAGCGTCGATGGAACCGGTGACGTCGCCCGGCTGAGCCAGAGCGAGCGCCTGCGTGCTCGCCGGGGCCCCTTGGGGCTTGCCGGCGGCCACATGGTCATTGGTGGTGTTGCAGGCGGCCAGCATGAGGGCGGCGCCAGCCAGCAGGACTGCTTTTCCGGGAGCGATAGGCATCGGTCGGACCCATGGAATCGCGTTGAGCATGTGGCCGCAGGCTAGGGCCGCATGGTTAATGGAACCTTACTGGTGGTAGCGTGGTCCTCTGCGGCTTCGGGGGCCGCGGCCCGGATACCCGCCGGTGACGCCGCTGTGGTATGGGCGTTTTGAAGTCTGGGGAGCCCGCAATGCCGTCGACCTATCTCGATTCCGCCGTGTTCCGCGACGTCTTCACCACGCCGGCGATGCGGCAGGTGTGGTCGGACGAGAACCGCACCCAGAAGTACCTGGATTTCGAGCGGGCGCTGGCGGGGGCGCAGGGCCGGCTGAAGATCATCCCGCAGGACGCCGCCGACGAGATCGCCCGGCACTGCGTGCTGGCCGAACTCGACATGGCCAAGCTGAAGGAGGCGACCGAGCGCGTCGGCACGCCGATCCTGCCGGTGGTCCAGCAACTGGTGAAACTGTGCAAGGACAAGCACGGCGAATGGGTGCACTGGGGCGCGACCACGCAGGACGTGATGGACACCGCGACCGTGCTGCAGATCGCCGAGTCGCTCGACCTGATCGGCGCCGAACTCGATGGCATCTGCGACGGCCTTGCCGCGCTGGCGCAAAAATATCGCGACACGCCGATGGTCGGCCGCTCCTATCTCCAGCAGGCCGTGCCGATCACCTTCGGCTACAAGATGGCGACCGTGCTCGCCGGCTTCGAGCGCCACCGCGAGCGATTGAAGCAACTCAAGGCGCGCGTGCTGGTCGGCGAATTCGGCGGCGCCGCCGGCACTCTTTCCTCGCTCGGCAAGGACGGGCTGAAGTGTCAGGCCGAACTGATGAAGGAGCTCAAGCTCTCGGCCCCGGCGATCACCTGGCACACGGTGCGCGACAATATCGCCGAGGCCGGCACCTTCCTCGCGCTGGTCACCGGGCTGTGCGCCAAGCTCGCGCTCGACGTGAAGCTGCTGATGCAGACCGAGATCGAAGAAGCCTATGAGCCGTCGGCGCCCGGCCGCGGCTCGTCATCGACCATGCCGCAGAAGCGCAATCCCATTTCGTCGGTCTACATCACCGCGCAGAACGCGATGGTGAAGCAGCATGCCTGCGCGCTGCTGGAATCCATGGTGCAGGATCATGAGCGCAGCGCCGGCGCCTGGCAGATCGAATGGCTGGTGCTGCCGGAGATTTTCTTGCTGGCGGCCGGCGCGCTGGCGCAGACGCGCTTCCTCGCCGAAGGCCTACAGATCAACGAAAAGAACATGGCCGCGAACCTGACGATCACCAACGGCCTGATCATGTCGGAAGCGGTGATGATGAAGCTCGGCGATCGCATGGGCCGCGACCACGCCCATCATCATGTCGCGGCGATCGGGCGCGAGGCCGCCAAATCCGGGCGGCCTTTGATCGACCTGCTCGCCGAGGACAAGGAAATCGCGCAATACGCGACGCGCCAGGACCTCGAGGCGATGATGAACCCGGGTAATTATCTCGGCGCCGCCGGCGAAATGGTCGATCGGGTGGTGAAGGGGCGGAAGTAGTCAGGCGGCATGCTCCGCGCACCCCCTCTCCCCTTGGGGGAGAGGGTTGGGGTGAGGGGGCAAGTGCCTATCGATAGTTTGTAACCCCTCACCCGGATTGCTTCGCAATCCGACCTCTCCCTGTGGGAGAGGTTAAGATTGCGGCATCGTCCTTGCGATCAGCGAGGCGACGATGAAGGTCGCAATGCCGATGCCGGCGAACAGCATCGGCAAGGTCGCGCCGACATGCTGCAGCAGCGCCACCAGCACCGTGCCGCCGGTCATGAAGGCGGCGTTGAGCACATTCACCGCGGCGACCGTGCGCGCGCGATAATCCTTGTGCGACCACGCCTGCACCGCGGCGAAGGACGGCACGATGAACAGGCCGCCGGCAATGGCGAGGCCGGCGAGATCGACGCCGACGCGAATGCCAAGCGCCGTCGAGAACACTTGCGCCGGCGTCTGCCCCGCTGCGCTGGCGGCGACGCCGAAGGTGGCAAAGCCGAGATCGCAGGCGAAAACGCCGAGCAGCAGCGCGCCGAAAAACGTAATGCGCAGCACGATACGGCCGCGCGCCAGCACCGCGGCAAGCCCCGAGCCGATGCCGACGGCGATCGAGAACAGCGCAAGATACGCCGTCACCGTATCCTCGTTGCCGCCGATCAAGGTCTTGATCAAGGGCGGCAGCAGCGAGAGAACGACGATGCCGACGAGCCAGAACCAGCTCGTCACCAGCGCGCCCCACCACAGCCGCGGATCGGAACGCAGGTGGCGCAGCATCGCCACCGTGGAGCGCGCGATATTGCGCGTGACGATGAGATGCGGCGCGCCCTCGCCGCTCGGCGGAATGCGCAGCGCCGCCAGCCAGCACGACAGCGCAAAGCCGATCACCAGCACGCCGAAGGTGGCGGCGCCGCCGCGATGCGCGGCAATGCCGCCGACAATGGTGCCGGTGAGAATGGCGATGAAGGTCGCGCCCTCGATCAGCGCATTGGCGGCCGGGAGTTTCTCGGGCGGCTGGTGATCGGGCAGGATGCCGTATTTGATCGGCCCGAACAGCGCGGCGATGACACCGAACAGGCCGAGCGCGACGAACATGATGACGACCGACTTCTGCATGTGGCCGTAGAGGGCGAGGGCGGCGATGAAGATCTCGACGAATTTCAGCCATTGCGCGACGCGCGCCTTGTCGAAGCGGTCGGCAATTTCGCCACCGAGGCCGGACAGGAAGAAATAGGGCGCGATGAACACGGCACCCGCCAGCGTGATCAGTACCTCGGCCTGGCCCGGCGTCACACTGGCGCCGAACAGGATGAGGAAGACCAGCGAGGTCTTGAGGAAGTTGTCGTTGAAGGCCGCGAAGAACTGGCACCAGAACAAGGGTGCGAATCGGCGCGACAGCAGGAGTGGCGGTGCCATGCCGTTCCATAGCATGGCGCCGGAGGCCGAGCGACCATTCAGCAGTCATCGCCCGCGAAAGCGGGCGATCCAGCATAGACAGGCTCAGGTGATTACTGGATGCCCCGCTTTCGCGGGGCATGACGGATTGGGAAACGCGTCAGCGCGCGCGGCCGATACGCCGCCGGCGCTTGGGCTCGGCGGGCTGCAATTCACGGCCTTGCACGATGAGCGCGGCGGTGCCGCAGGCAAGAGCGATGGCGAGCGCGATCGTGAACAGATTGATCCACATGGTCTGCCTCCTTCGCTGGCGTGCGGGACGGGCCCGCGCGTATTCCAAAGATTCGGCCGAAGAGAACGCCCGGCGCGAACTTCCGTTCCACGCTCCTGCAACAGGTGTACGGAGCGGATTACCTACTGGAATCACGGCAGAAAATTCTAGCCTGTCCGGCGCGCCGTCACAACTTCAACGACGACTGAAGTTCCCCGAGCAGAACGCGCAGATCGAGCTCGCGCAATTCGATATAAGTTTTGCGCAACCAGCGCTGCAACTCGATATGCGCATCGAGCGGAATGTTGCGCGCATTGGCCAGTTGATCGTCGGCGAAAGAGAACGGCGGCGACTCGATGAACTTGCGCGAGGCCGCGGCCAAAGCCGGCAGCCGAAAGATCGTGCCGCTGCGATCGGTGGTCGGGAAACGATCGCGATGCTGGGCCGGCCCGAGCATTTCATTGTGCACCGGCGTCAGCGCCGCGGCCGGAAAGCGCGTGCGCAGATTGCGATAGGCATCGCCCGCAGCCTTGTCGGATGAGATCAGAAACAGAATGACCGGCGCGATGGCGCGCTTGCGCGCTTCCTCGGCAAAGCCGATGCGATGAGCGATGTCGAAGAAGGCCGCAAAGGATTCAGCGCCGACATCGACGATCTTGCCGCCGCCCTCTTCGCTGACGAGCTGATCGAACAAGGCCATCTGGCCCTGCACATTGCCGATCTCGGCGATCGTCGTTTCGGCCGGCGCGAATTGCCGCAGCCGGTTCTCGCCCTGACCGGGCGCCTGGCTCTGGCCGAGATCGAAGGCGCGCGCGCTGCGGCCTTCATGCGCGTGATAGCCGATCAGCACGCGCGACAGCAGCGTCTTGCCGACGCGCGGCCGCGGAGAAGCGACGATGTAAACGGAGTGGCGAAACGACATCGTCTTTGAAAGCCAGCTGACGAACGCGGAGAACCTACGTCCAATAAAGACAAACGGCGCTGTCGTCGAGACAGGCGCCGTTGGCAATCAGGATGCGCTGGGAAAAAGCGGAAAGCTTCAGCCGGCAACCTGACGGACGTTGCTTTCCGCCTTCGGCGCCAGCAGATCGACAAGCTTGACCTTGTCGTATTCGGCCCAGACCTGGCCGAGCCAGTGGCGCACATAGCCGCGCAGCACGAACGAGTAGTTGGCCGCTTCGCCCTTGCCCGACTTGTTGGCGACGAACTGCACATACGGCACGCTCGCCACCTCGACCTGCTCGGTCGCCATCTCGTTGAGCTTCGGGATGGTGATTTCCTGGGCGTTCTTGATCTGGTTGAAATAGGAATTGTAGGTCGCCGGATCCCAGTCGAAGAACGAGGTGTCGTTGATGTGGTTCTTCACGAGGAAGTAGCTGGCGTCGCCGACGAAGCGCGACGTCTCGGCGATCTCCTGCAGCGAGGCGATCGACGGCCCGAGAATGTGGAACACCGCGAAGGTGATCTGGCCCTTCTTGGCGGATTCCAGGAAGCCGATGTCGCTCAAGGCCTGCAGCGTCGAGGACAGAAGCCCGGCGCGGATGTCGATCACCGTGACCTGCGCCGGCGTCGAGCCGAGCGTGTCGAAGATCTTCATCTGGTCGGCGACCGAGTTCACATCGACGATTTCGGTGTGATCGGGGTGGAAGCGGGAGAGCGTGCCGCGCGGCGTCTCGGTGTCGAAGGCGCGCGTCGGGATGTGGTGCGCGCCGAAATAGTCGAGCAACGTGCGGGAGACGGTGGTCTTGCCGACTCCGCCCTTGTCGGCGCCCACGATAACGACGGCTGGTTTTGCCATGAGGCTCACTCTATGCGTGAATTGTGACAGTATCGGCGCTGCGCCCCTGCTTTGTCACACAGCGCCGCCGGCCCGTGGCACTTTCCCACAGGAACGCGGTTCCTGAAAGGCTCTCCCTGGGGCCCGCCCCGCGCGGGAAAGGACCGAAAATCAGTCGAAAGCCAAAAAATGGCAGTGGTTTGGCGCCCCGCCCGGCCGCCTAGATGCGCGGCTCGATCTCGCCGGGCGGCAGATCGCCGATCGGGCCCAGCGCCTGCTGGTCGCGCCGGAACAGCGGCTCGCTCTGGATGTAGAGCGTGAGCAACTCGGCCAGCGCGATGAGCGATTCCTTGTGGGTGCGCTCCCAGCCATGGCTGGCGTCGAGGCCGAAGCAGACCAGCGCCGCGCGGATATCGTTGCCGGCTTCCACGGCGGCAGCGCCGTCGGAACGGTAATAGCGAAACACGTCGCGCGAATGCTCGATGTCGTTGTCCTGCGCCAGCTTGATCAAGTTGCGCGTCAGGTGCCAGTCGAACGGGCCGGATGAATCCTGCATGGCGATGGTCACGCCGTAAGTCGAGGTGTTCTGCCCCGGCGCGATGGTGCCGTTATCGACGGCCACCAGCTCCGACACGTCGCCGTGCAGCACGGCGCTGGCGCCGACGCCGATTTCCTCCGCCAGCGTGAACAGCAGATGGCAGTCAATCGGCAGCTTGGCCTTGGCTTTGCGGACGGCGCCGGCGGCGGCCATCATGGCGGCGACACCGGCCTTGTCGTCGAGATGCCGGCACACGATGAAGCCGGTCTTGACGAATTCCGGCGGCGCATCGACCGACACCACATCGCCGACATGGACGCCCAGCGCCCGCGTTTCCTCGGGGCTGTCGGTCCGCGCATCGAGGCGGACTTCGAGATTGGTCCAGGCGCTTGGCTGGGTATCGACCTCTTCGTTGTAGGTGTGGCCGGACGCCTTCAGCGGCAGAATGGTGCCGCGAATCTGCCCGTCATCGGTGAAGACATTGACCCGCGCGCCCTCGGCGAAACGCGCCGACCAGTGCCCGATCGGCACGATCTCCAGCCGGCCATTGGCGCGGATGTTCTTCACGGTGGCGCCGAGCGTATCGAGATGGCCGACCAGCGCCCGCGCCGGCACCGGCACTTCGCCCTTGAGCGTGGCGCGGATGGCGCCGCGCCGGGTCAATTCGAACGGAATGCCGAGGTCATCCAGCTCCTTGCAGACCAGCGCCACGATGACGTCGGTCATGCCCGAGGGGCTGGGCGTGCGCAGCAGGCGATTGAGCAGGCCGAGCATGTAGCCTTCGTCGATCGCCAGCTTGTTGTGACGCGGTGGCGGCGGCGTGGCTTCTTTCGGCTGCTTCTGTTGCTTCTGCTTGGCCATCAATTGTCCGGCGTAATGCGACTGTGGGGGAACAGGAAATCGACGAACTTCTCCGCCGTCGGCTGCGGCTGATGATTGGCAAGGCCCGGCCGCTCATTGGCTTCGATGATGACGTAATCGGGCCCGGTCACATCCGGCACCAGGAAGTCGAAGCCGACCAGCGGGATATCCAGCGCGCGGGCGCCGGCGATGGCGGCGGCGGCGAGATCGGGATGAAGCTCGGCCGTGACATCGTGAATCGTGCCGCCGGTGTGCAGGTTCGCCGTCTTGCGCACGGCCAGATGTTCGCCCGTCGGCAGCACGTCATCGAGCTTGTAGCCATGCGCGGCGACGGCGCGGGTGGTTTCCTGATCGAGCGGGATGCGGCTTTCGCCGCCGGTCGCCGCGGCGCGGCGGCGGCTCTGCCGCTCGATGAGATCGCGGATGGTGTGTTCGCCGTCGCCGACGATGGTCGCCGGCTTGCGGATGGCGGCCGCGACGACTTCGCCGGCAATGACGATGATGCGCAGATCGTCGCCGGTGGCGAATTCCTCCATCAGCACTTCGTCGCTGATCTTCTTCGCCTCGGCGATGGCGCGCGTCACTTCGTCCTCGGTCGTCAGATCGACGAACACGCCGCGGCCCTGCTCGCCGCGCGCCGGCTTCACGACGACGCGGCCATGACGCTCGAGAAACGACGACGCCTCGCCTGGCGTCGTCAGCCGCAACTGCTCCGGCACGCGCAGGCCGGCCTTGACCATGACGCGGCGGGTGAGTGCCTTGTCGTCGCAGCGCGACATCGCCACCGCGCTGGTCATCTCGGACAGTGACTCGCGGCAGGCGACCGCGCGGCCGCCATAGGACAAACGGAAAATGCCGGACTCGGCGTCCTCGATTTCGACGGCGATGCCGCGCCGCCGCGCCTCATCGACGATGATGCGGGCATAGATGTTCAACTCGCCAAGCACCGGCGGGCCGGCGAACAGGTTTTCGTTCACGGCGTTCTTGCGCTTGACGCAGAACACCGGCACGCGGACGAAGCCGAGCTTCTCGTACAGCGCGATGGCCTGCACATTGTCGTGCTTCACCGACAGATCCATGAAGGCGCGGCCGCGCTTCATGAACATGTCGGCCAGCGCCAGCACCAAAGCCGTGCCGACGCCCGGCGCGCGTGCCTGCGGATCGACCGCCAGCGCCCACAGGCTCGAGCCGTTGTCGGGATCGTTGAACGCCTTGGTGTGATCGATCCCCATGACGACGCCGGCGAGACCGCCTTCGCCATTCTCGGCGACCAGCAGCTGCACGCTGTCCGGACGCGCATCGCCCGCGACATAGCCATCGCGCAACGGCACCATGCCGCGCGACAGATACAGGCGGTTGATTTCGTCGGCGTCCTCGGCGCGCGCCGCGCGGATAGCGATGGAGGAGATGGTCTGCTTGCCGGCCGGCCGCGGCACCAGGAAATCGAGCCGATAAGTGTGCGACGGATCGAGAAACAGGAGTTGCGGCGCTTCCGCCAGCAGCACATGCGGCTCGCGCGCATAAAGAATGATATCGCGCTCGCCTTCCGTTTCGGCGCTCAGCATGGCCGCGAGCGAGGCCGGCGCGGCGAAGGTCTGCCCGAAGATCAAGCGGCCCCAGCCGCAATCGACAAAAGCCTCGTGGAGAACATCCTTGGCGGCATCGCCCCACATGCGCAGCGACAGCATGCGCTCGGGATCGGTGCTCGCCTCGGCCGCTTCTTTCTTCTGCGTCTGCATGGGGACCGCCTTCAGAGTTTGTGGGCTTGCAGCCACAGTTCGAGTAGCGCGACCTGCCAGAGCTTCGAGCCGCGCAGACGCGTGATGTGGTCCTTGGGCGCGTCGAGCAGCTTGTCGATATAGGCGCGCTTGATGAGGCCGCGGTTGCGCGCCGCCGGCGCGTCGAGCGCCTGACGCACGAAGTCGAGCACCGGGCCTTCGATGTATTTGAGCGCCGGCACCGGGAAGTAGCCCTTCGGCCGGTCGATCACTTCGGCCGGGATCACGGTGCGGCCGATATCCTTGAGGATGCCCTTGCCGCCATCGCGGATTTTCTCTTCCGCCGGCACGCGCGCGGCAAGTTCGACCAGTTCGTGATCGAGGAAAGGCACGCGCGCTTCGAGGCCCCAGGCCATGGTCATGTTATCGACGCGCTTCACCGGATCGTCGACCAGCATCACGGTCGAGTCGATGCGCAGCGCCTTGTCGACGGCCTCGTCGGCGCCCGGATTGGCGAAGTGGCGCGTCACGTAATCGCGCGCATCGTCGCCGCCGACGGCGGCAGGCTCCATGATTTCCCTGTATTCGGCGAAGTCCCGATCGAAGAAAGCGCCGGCATAGGCATCGACCGCATCATTGGCATTCACCATCGGCGGATACCAGTGATAGCCGGCGAAGACTTCGTCGGCGCCCTGGCCGGACTGCACGACCTTGACGTGCTTGGCCACTTCCTTGGACAGCAAGTAAAAGCCGACATTGTCGTAGGAGACCATCGGCTCGGACATCGCCTCGATGGTTTCGGGCAGCCGCGCGATCAGCTCCTTCGACTTGATGAAGAGCTGACGATGCTCGGTGCCGAAATGCTTGGCGACGATGTCGGAGTATTTAAACTCGTCGCCGATCTCGCCATTGACCGATTCAAAGCCGATGGAGAAGGTCTTGAGATCCTTCTGCCCGGCTTCGGCAAGCAGACCCACGATCAAACTGGAATCGAGCCCGCCCGACAACAGCACGCCGACCGGAACGTCGGCGACCATGCGGCGATCGACGGCCTTGCGCAGCGCGGTGTGAACGAGCTCGCGCCATTCCTCGCGCGAGCGCCGCGCGTCGTCGCCCGTGCGGCCGAAGTTCAGCGTCCAGTAGCGGTGATCGCTGCGTTTGCCCTTTTCGTCGAAGGACACGATGGTGCCCGGCTCGACCTTGCGCACGCCCTTGAGGATGGTGCGCGGCGGCGGCACCACGGCATGAAACGACATGTAGTGGTTGAGCGCGACGAGGTCGATCGACGTATCGACGTCACCGGCCGCGAGCAGCGCCGGCAGGCTCGAGGCGAAGCGAACGCGCTTTCCGGGGGCCTCGCTGTAATACAGCGGCTTGATGCCGAGGCGATCGCGCACCAACGTCACCTTGCCGGTGTCGCGCTCGACAATGGCGAAGGCGAACATGCCGTTGAAGCGCTTCGGCGCGTCGTGGCCCCAGGCGTGCCACGCCTTGAGCACGACTTCGGTGTCGCCGTCGGAGAAGAATTTGTAACCCTTGGCTTCGAGCTCGCCGCGCAGCACCTTGTAGTTATAGATGCAGCCGTTGAATGCGACCGACACGCCAAGCGATGGGTCCACCATCGGCTGCTGCGCGCGCTCGGACAGATCAATGATCTTCAATCGGCGATGGCCGAGCGCCGCATGGCCGTTCGACCAGAGGCCGGCGCCATCGGGCCCGCGCCGCGCCATGGTGGCATTCATGGCCGCGACCGCGGCGGCCGACGCCGCGGTATCGCCAAAACTCAACTCACCGCAAAATCCACACATCGGTGCCTCTCCGCCTTCTCATCGAAAGCTGCGATTGGCCCGGCCGGTCTCCGTAAAGGCGTCCTTGGGGCAATCATGTGTGAGGCGGACCGGGTGACCGCCTCGCGCGAAAAAATTGCCGGGGAGGGAACTTTGCCCCTCTCGACAATCTTTATAGTTCGAATATTTCGATATCAAAGCTTCAGGGACGAAAAGGTTCCACAATTCGCCATGCCGTCAACGCCAACCGCGCCGATTCGATCCGAAAAACCGCAGGCGCAGCAGGTTCTTGCGGCGGTGCGCCGGATCCTTCACGCGGCCGATTTGCGCTCGCGGCGGCTGTCGCGGGAGACCGGGCTGACGGCGGCGCAGCTCGCCGTGCTGCAGGCCATCGCCGATCTCGGCGAGGTCACGACGGGGCGGATTTCCGAGGACGCCAGCCTGACCCAGGCGACCGTCACGGTGATTCTCGACCGGCTGGTCGAACGCGGCCTGGTGGAGCGCTATCGCAGCGCCGGTGACCGCCGCATCGTGCATTCGCGGTTGACCGAAGCGGGCGCCGCGGCGCTGGCGGCGGCTGGCCCGGCGACCAGCGCCCGGCTGATCCGCGAATTCGAGCGCCTGCCGGCCGACAAGCAGGCCGAGCTGGTGGCGTCGCTGGAATGGATGGCGCAGGCGCTGGGCGTGAGCGGCGAGGACTGGCCGGCGGCCGTTTAAGCGGCGGCGGGAGTGGTGCCGATGGAGGGATTTGAACCCCCGACCACCCGCTTACGAAGCGGATGCTCTACCACTGAGCTACATCGGCGCCATAGGGCGCTTTAGTATCGGCGCGGCCCCGGATTGGCAAGCACGGCCCGTGCTCTGTTCGTCATGGCCGGGCTCGTCCCGGCCATCCACGCCTTCCTGGACGCAAGACGTGGATGCCCGGCACAAGGCCGGGCATGACGAGGAAAATTCACCGGAACAGCTTGCCGCCGCGCGGCCAGCCGTCGCCCGGCAGGGGCTTTTCGGCCTGCGGATCGGGATCGAGGCCGGCATCCGGGCCCGGATCGTCCGGCACCTGGATCAGCGGCATGACCGGCTCGGCGACAACGGGCTTCGTGACGGGTTTGGGCGCGGGCTTGGACGGCTTGGCAACCGGCTCCGGCTTGGGCGATTCCGCTTTCGGCGCTTCGCTCGGCGCCACGGCCTTGATCTCGATCGGCTCCGGCACTTGCGCGACCGGTTTGATCTCGGGAAGCGGCGGCGGCGGCGCATCGACCACCGGATGCGTCATGCCGATCTCGGCGAGCGGCACGCGCCATTCATAGCCATCGAGACGGCCGCGCGGCGACACCGGCAGCCAGCGATCCGACACCACGCCATCGGCGGTCCACACCGGATCGGGCGCGGCGCGCATGGCGCGGCCCAGCCACTCGCGCACGCGGCCTTCGTCGCCGTGCTCGGTTTCCTCGATCTCGGCCATCAGCGTCGCAACGCGCTTCGACGGCGCATTGAGATAAGGCGCCAGCGCATCGCGCGCGATCTTGAACTCACGCGCATCGATGGCGGCGCGCGCCACTGCGATGGCGCCTTCGCGAACGGCGTTCGGCTCCTCCGAAGATTTGCCGGCGAGCGTCTGCATGCGCGTGAGCCGCGCACGCGCGGTGTCACCCGGGCGCAGATCGGCGTAGGCCTCGGCGATATCGGGATGCGGATTGAGCCGCCACGCCGCGATCAGCACCTTGCCGGCGCGGCGTTGATCGCCCGCTTCGGCAAGTCGACGCCCGGCGAAGGCCGCGGCCGGCACCAGACCCGGCGCCAGCTTCACCGCATCGAGCGCGGCGAGACGCGCGGCATCGCGGTCGCTGTCTTCCAGCGCCAAAGCCTGCGCCGTCAGCAGCACCGCGCGCTTGCGGCGATAGTCCTGTTTGTCGAGCGATGCGCGCATGGCGTCGAGCGACTTGAGCGCGCCGCTCCAGTCGCCTTGCGCGCAGCGATCGTCGAGCACGGCCTGCCCGGCCCATGTCAAAGCCGGATCGGTTTCAGCCGCCTGCTCCGCAAAGCGGCGCGCGGTGACCATGTCATTGCGGCGCTGCGCCTCGATATAAAGACCGCGCAGCCCGAGCAGCTTCGTTTGCTCGTGGCGCGTCATTTCATGGAAGGCGCGTTCGGCGCCGATGCGATCGCCGGCGAGTTGCGCCGATTGCGCGGTTAGCAGCAACGTCAGCGGATCGCCCGGCGACAGCCGCGCCGCTTCGTCGGCGGAGCGGCGCGCCAGCCGCGTATCGCCGGAGCCGATGGCGACGAGACCGCGCGAGATGGCGAGATAGCCTTTCATGGCGCGGCGATGGCGGAAGAACAGCGACACCTGCTCGGGCGAGCGCCAGATGGCGCGCGCCACCGACCAGAACATCACGCCGATGACGATCAGCGCCGCGACCGCGAGCAGCATGACCATCACCGAAGTTTCGATGTGATAGCCGAGCCAGGTGACGACGACGTCGCCGGGACGGTCGGCGAGCCAGACGAAGCCGGCCGCGATCAGCGCGACGGTGATGAGGAAGAGAACGACCTGGATCATGCCGCCCTCACTTCGAACCGAGATTGCGCGCCGCGCCGGTCGCGAAATCGCGCGCGGCATCGAGCGCCTTCTGCCGCGCCGTCGCGCGCGTTACCCAGTTGGCCGCGACCTGACGGGCCGCTTCGGGCAGCGCGCCGATATCGGTCAGCGCCGCCGCGATATTGTCCTGCGCCGCGCTCTGTTCGATGCGCGCCAAAACGGCTGACGCATCGCTGCCGGCCGGCGCATCGGCCGGACGGACGCGCACCAGGCTTTCGGCATTGGTTTTCAAACGCTCGAGAAAGCTACCGCTCTCAGCCGGCGTGCCGACGGCTTTCTTCATTTGCGGCAGCAGATCGGTCAGTTCCTTCGCCAGCGTCTTGGCATTGGGCACGCCGGAAGCCGCGAAGGGCCATAGCGGCGCCAGCACCTTCTCGTCGGCGCCCAGCGCCTTCGATTGCGCCAGTTCCTCGGCGAAAGGCCCGCCGCGCAGCACGGCATCGCGCACCGCCGCCGCGCTGAGCGCCAGCCGCGCGGCGCGATCCGATTCTGTCGCTTTGGCGATTTCGGCGCGCGCCGTCTTCGATTGCTCTTCGAGCGCAGAGAGCCGTTGCTGCAACGACGCAACATCCGCCGATGACGCGCCCGCGGCGGCCGCGGTCTTCGAGACGTCCTGCACATTGCTGCGCAGATCGGCCGCCGTCTTCTCGGCCGCTTCGGCGCGCGATTGCGTCTCGCGCAAAGTGGCGGCGAGTTCGTCATAGCGACGGTTGAGCGCCGTTAGCGCCACGCCGAGCGATTTGAGCGCGTTGTCGTCGGCCGGCGCCGCAGAAATTTTTCCGACGCTGTCTTCGATCTTGGCAATGCGCGCGGCCAGCGCATCGCTCACGCCGGTATTGGCCGGCGGCGCCGTGGGACGGCTCTGCAACTGTTTGATCTGCGATTCGAGCGTCGCGATGCGCGGATCGGGCGTCGCGGCCTGCTCCGTGGCGGCGAACAAGCCGGCGGACCACCCAATGGCGACCACGAGCGTCGCGGCAGCGGCGCCGGCAATACCGCCGATCACCAGCGACTTGAGCGCGCTGCGCTCGGGCGGCGGCGCATCGGTGGGCGGCATATCGCCCGGCGGCGAGGAACCGGGCGAATCAGAATCGACCGGCGGCACCTCAAACGATTCGGGAGCTGATGCCGATTCGGCGACAGATGGCTCAGTGGCTTCGGGAACAGCAGCTTCCGGCGTCCCGGCCGGCGGTATTTCCTTCGCCTCGAGATCGATGGTCGGCGCGGCGCGCTTGCGGCGGCCGGCGGTTTTGTCGGGCGTTACACCATCGGGATTGGGAGTCGTATCGTTCATGCTGCGAACCCTACCGATTTGAGGCCCTGACCGCAGCAACTAAAACCGCGAAGGTGACGAAACCATAAATCGTCAGGGCTCAAGAAGCGCCATCATTGACGGCTCATCGGGCCTTTTCGCGACCGCCACATTGCGCGCGCCGGCCTGGATCAACACCGCCGCGATCGCCCCCGACAGGCAAAGCTGCCGCAAGCGCGTCGCCTGCGTGGCGACACCGGCGACCTTGGCGCCGGTGATGAACTGCTCGGCGCTGCGCTTGGAATAATGCATCGCCGCCTCGACCGCGCCGCTTTGCAGCGCGCCGATCAGCTCCGCCGTAAACGGCAGCGGCACGGCGCGATAGACCACCGCAAGATCGGCGGCGACGCCATGCACGGCGAGATCGCCGATCAGATCGGCGCTGCGATCCTCGCCCGCAAGATAAAGAAGCGGCGCGCGCGTATCGGGCCGCCGCTCGGCGATCAGCCGCACCAGGTCCTCGGCATCGCCGCCCGCGGCGTGAACATCGGTGAAGCCGACGGCGCGGGCCGCCTCGGCGCTGCGCCTGCCGACGGCATAAAGCGGCAAGGCCGTCAGCGCCGCGCGCGCCGGATGATCGGCAATGGCCGCCACCGCATTGGCGCTGGTGATGACGACGGCGCCATAGCTATGAGCAAGCGTCAGCGGCAGATGCTCGATGCGCAGCAGCGGCGCGACCACGACGATGTGGCCGCGCTCGCGCAACGCCGCGGCGGTGCGTTCGCTGTCATCCTGCGGCCGTGTCACCACGATGCGCATTGTTGCACCTCGAAACTCAATCAAAGAAATCCGGCCCGCCGATTCTCTTCAGTTCGCGGCCGGCTTCTTCGCCGATGCGCACCGCATCGCGGATGTGGCCATTGCCCGCGATGTCATGCGCCGCACCGCCATCGGGCCGCGCAATGAGGCCGCGGAAATGCAGCGTGTCGCCCGACAGGGTCGCATGACCGGCGAGCGGTGTCTTGCACGAGCCGTCGAGCGCGGTGAGAAATGCGCGCTCGCAGGCCACCGCAATGAAGGTCGGCGCATGATTGATCGGCGCCACAAACTGCCGCGTGCGGTTGTCGTCGCCGCGCGTCTCGATGCCGATCGCGCCCTGCGCCACCGCGGGCAGAAACTCCTCCGCCGGCATGATGTGCGTGGCGTGGTCCGCCATGCCGAGCCGGTTGAGGCCGGCGATGGCGAGCAGCGTCGCATCGACCTCGCCGGCTTCGAGCTTGCGCAGTCGCGTCTGCACATTGCCGCGCAAGGGCGATACAACGAGATCGGGCCGCACTTTCTTGACCAGCGCCTGCCGCCGCAGCGACGCGGTGCCGAGCCTGGCGCCATGCGGCAGATCGGCCAGGGACTTCGCCTTCAGGCTGATGAAGGCGTCGCGCGGGTCCTCGCGCTCGAGGCAGGCGGCGAGCAGCAGGCCGGGCTGCGAGATGGTCGGCATGTCCTTGGCCGAATGCACGGCCAGATCGATGCGCTCGGTGAGCAGCGCTTCCTCTATCTCCTTGGTGAACAGGCCTTTGCCGCCGACCTCGGACAACGGGCGGTCCTGGATGGCGTCGCCGGTGGTCTTGATGACCACGATTTCGAACGCCGTTTCCGGCGCGCCGGTTACCCGCGCCAGCAGCGTGCGTACGAGATGGGCCTGGGCCAGCGCCAGCGGTGAGCCGCGCGTGCCGAGGCGGAGAAGGGGGGCCGATTGCGCCATATGTCCTCGCGGTGCTAGGCGGTCCTTGTAGTGCAGACGGCGTGACGAAGGAAAGCGACCCTTTATCGTCATTCCGGGGCGCCACGAAGTGGCGAACCCGGAATCCATACGCCGCAGCAGGGATTATGGATTCCGGGCTCGGCCTGCGGCCGCCCCGGAATGACAAGGAGTGTGATGCTCGTCCTCGGTATCGAAACGACCTGCGACGAAACCGCGGCGGCTGTGGTCGAGCGCAAGGCCGACGGCAGCGGACACATCCGGTCCAACGTCGTGCTGAGCCAGGTCGACGAGCACGCGGTATTCGGCGGCGTGGTGCCCGAGATCGCGGCGCGCGCCCATGTCGAGGCCATCGACGTCATCATCGACGAGGCCATGCGCGAGGCAGGCACTTCCTATGACGACCTCGACGGCATCGCCGCCGCGGCCGGCCCCGGCCTGATCGGTGGCGTCATTGTCGGCCTGACCAGCGCCAAGGCCATCGCACTGGTGAAGAACAAGCCGCTCATCGCCATCAATCATCTCGAGGCGCATGCGCTCACGGCGCGGCTCACCGACAACACGGCGTTTCCCTATCTTCTCTTCCTCGCTTCCGGCGGCCACACGCAGATTATCGCCGTGCGCGGCGTCGGCGACTATGTGCGGCTCGGCACGACGCAGGACGACGCCATCGGCGAGGCCTTCGACAAGACCGCCAAGCTGCTCGGCCTCGGCTTTCCCGGCGGTCCGCAGGTCGAGCGCCAGGCTTTCGCCGGCGACAAGACGCGTTTTGCCCTGCCCCGTCCGATGCAGCATCGCAAGGAAGCCGACTTCTCCTTTTCCGGACTCAAAACGGCACTGCGGCTCGAAGCCGAGCGCATTGCGCCGCTGTCGCCGCAGGATGTCGCCGATCTGTGCGCGTCGTTCCAGGAAGCCGTGGTCGATGTGGTGCGTGACCGGCTGCGCGCCGGCTTGAAGCTGTTTCGCGACCGCTTCGGCGAGCCGAGCGCGCTGGTCGCGGCCGGCGGCGTTGCCGCCAACCAGGCCGTCCGTGGCGCACTCGCCCGCGTCGCCATGGAAACCGGCACGCCTTTGTCGGTGCCGCCGCTCAAGCTGTGCACCGACAATGGCGCCATGATCGCCTGGTCGGGGATCGAACGCCTCGCGCTCGGCCTCACCGACACCATGGAATTCGCGCCCCGCGCGCGCTGGCCGCTCGATGCCGGTGCCGCGGCGCAAGGTGCGCTGACGCGCACGGCCGCGTATAAGTAGCCTCCCGTTCCTGCCGGAAGACACCCGCATGACCATTCAACGCATCGCTGTTCTCGGAGGCGGCGCCTGGGGCACCGCGCTGGCGCAAACCGCCGCGCGCGCCGGCCGCGACGTGACCTTGTGGGAATTCGACGCCGGCCATGCCGAGCATCTGGCCACGCAGCGCGAGAGCCGCTTCCTGCCCGGCGTGAAACTGGAGCCCGCGATCAAGGTCACGCGCGCGCTGGGCGAAGCGGCGCAGAACGACGCCATTCTGCTGGTGGTGCCGGCGCAGGCCATGCGCTCGGTGGTGACGCAACTGACGCAAACCATGAAGCCCGGCACGCCGCTCGTTGCCTGCGCCAAGGGCATCGAGCATGGCACGCACAAATTCATGACCGAGATCATCACCGAATGCACCGACACCGCGGTGCCGGCGATTTTGTCGGGACCGAGCTTTGCCGCCGACGTCGCGCGCGGCCTGCCGACCGCGGTGACGATTGCCGCGGCGGATGCGCTGGTCGCCGAGAAGGTCGCGCATGCGCTCAACTCCGGCAGCTTCCGGCCCTATCACTCGACCGACATTCGCGGCGTCGAAATCGGCGGCGCGGTCAAGAACGTGCTCGCGATCGCGTCTGGCATCGTCAATGGCCGCGGCCTCGGCGCTTCGGCGTCGGCGGCGCTGACGACACGCGGCTTTGCCGAGATGATGCGCTTTGGCCGCGCGCTCGGCGCCCGGCCGGAGACGCTGACCGGCCTGTCCGGCCTCGGCGATCTGATCCTGACCTGCTCGTCGCCGCAGTCGCGCAACTTCTCCTATGGCGCCGCGCTCGGCCGTGGCGAAGCGCCAAGCGGCAAGCTGGCCGAAGGCGCCTTCACCGCGCCGGTGCTGCTGGAAATGGCGCGCGAGAAAAACATCGACATGCCGATCTCGGCCGCCGTCGCCGCCGTGCTGGCGGGTGAGCACAGCGTCGATGAGGCGATCGCGGCGCTGCTGTCACGGCCGATCAAGTCGGAGGAGTAATGCACATCCGTCATGCCCCGCGAAGGCGGGGCATCCAGCACTGAATAGTTTTGCTATGTTGGAAGCGCTGGATCGTCCGCCTTCGCGGACGATGACGAGGGAAAGTTGCACATGGCCTACTGGTTGTTGAAATCCGAGCCCGATGCCTGGTCGTGGGACCAGATGGTGAAAGCCGGGCCTAAGGGCACCGCCTGGACCGGCATCCGCAACCACACTGCCAAGCTCAACATGATGAAGATGAAGAAGGGCGACCGCGGTTTCTTCTACCACTCCAATATCGGCAAGGAGATCGTCGGTATCGTCGAGGTCATCAAGCTGGCCTATCCCGATCCGACCGCCGAGGCCGGCGAGCCCTGGGTCTGCGTCGACGTCAAGGCGGTGGAGGCGTTGCCCAAGCCGGTGACGCTCGCCGCCATCAAGGCCGAGCCGAAGCTGTCGGAAATCCAGGTGCTCAAACAGTCGCGGCTGTCGCTGCCGGCGATCACCGACGCCGAATGGAAGCTGATCTGCAAGATGGGCGGCGTGAAAGTCTGAGCGGCCTTTATCGGCGCGGCGCGGCGATCGGCGGCAAACGCCTTTCAACCGGGGACGACTGAATGATCGAGGTCGTGGTCATCGCAAACGGATTGATGGCGTCGATGATCCGCTCCAGCGCCCCCACCGAGGCGACGTGCGCCCGCGCCATATAGCAATCCTCGCCGGTGATGCGATCGCATGACACGATCTCCGGCAGATTGCGCAGAACGTCGGCAACCTTCTTCAATTGACCCGGTGTTGGACGCACCCGGATCCAGGCCGCGATCGGCAAGCCGATCGCGGCCGGATCGATCGTCGCGCCGTAGCCGAGAATGACGCCGCTTTCTTCGAGACGCCTGATGCGATCGGCGACGCTCGGCGCCGACAGCTTGACCATGCGGGCCAGTTCGGCGGTGCTGATCCGCGCATTAGCCGCCAGCGCGGCGATCAGCTTCGCATCGACGGCGTCCAGACTGCCATTTTCTTTTCGAAGGACTTTCACGACTTCTTCCTTGAATAAGTCGGTACTGTAATTCTTGCGCCTGCGGTTGGCCATAGCAAACGCGCCTGCTGCCTTCACTATGCCGACATGCGAATGCACATTGGTTTCAGCCGCGCCGCCGAGACGATTCCGCCGCATGCGTGGTTCGTCGTCAGCGCGATCTTCCATTATCTCGGCCCGTCGCTGGCGGTGCTGCTGTTTCCGACCATTGGTGTGTTCGGCGTCGCCTGGTTTCGTATCGTGTCGGCAGCGGCGGCCTTCGCCCTCGTCACGAAGCCATTGCAAACCATCGCCCGCGCCGATGGCCCAACACGGCTGCTGCTGTTCGGCCTCGGCCTTTGCCTCGCGCTGATGAACGTCTCTTTCTATCTTGCGCTCGATCGTCTGCCGATGAGTTTGGTCGCGGCGATGGAATTCATCGGCACCACCGTGATCGCGCTGGCCGGAGCGCGCACAGCCCGAAATCTGGCCGCGTTGGCGCTGGTAGTAATCGGCGTGTTCCTGTTGATCGACACCAAATGGTCGACCGACCCGCTCGGCCTGGCATGGTCGGCCTTCAATGCAGTTCTGTTCGCGCTCTACATCGTCCTCGGACACAAGGCCGCTGCGGAGGGGGCCGGCGGCGGTATCGAACGACTCGGCGCCGCGATGCTGATTGCCGCGATTGCGGTCATGCCGGTGGGGCTCGTCGAGGCCATCAAGGCTTTCGATTCGCCCGGTCTGGTGCTCGCGGGCATCGGCGTCGGCATCTGTTCTTCGGTCATCCCATATGTCTGCGATCAGTTGGCGATGGCGCGGCTGCCGCGGGCGAGCTTTGCGCTGCTGCTGGCCCTGCTGCCGGTTACGGCGACGATCATCGCGGCGGTTGTTCTGGCGCAAACGCCATCGTTTAGGGATCTGGGCGGCATCGGGCTGGTCGTGGCCGGTATAGCCGTTCATCGCCCACGGCAGCCCGTGCCGGAAGCGCCCTGAATCCGTCCCGACATTGACATTTCCCAAATGTCGCACACGACGAAAGTCGCAAGCTGAGCGCTTGTGACGGGTTGCGCCCGCAGCGCATAATGGCCCGGGAACCATAAGCGCCCCCGGGCTTAACCGGGGTGCCGCGTCATGCCGCGATACCGGGAGGGAGTGCGATGTCCGACGAGAAGATTTACGACGTACCGGCCGACTGGAAGTCGAAGGCCTATGTCGACGCCGCGAAGTACGAAGAGATGTACGCGCGCTCGATCAAGGACCCGAACGGCTTCTGGGGCGAGCAGGCCTCCCGCATCGACTGGATCAAGAAGCCGACCAAGGTCAAGAACACGACCTACGATCCGCATAACGTCTCGATCAAGTGGTTCGAGGACGGCACGCTGAACGCCTGCTACAACTGCGTCGATCGCCATGTCGCCAAGCGTGGCAGCCAGACCGCGCTGATCTGGGAAGGCGACGACCCGAAGGACGACAAGACCGTCACCTACAAGCAGCTGCACGAGCAGGTGCAGGTCTTCGCCAATGTGCTGAAAGCGCGCGGCGTCAAGAAGGGCGACCGCGTCACCATCTATATGCCCATGATCGCCGAGGCGGTCGTCTCCATCCTCGCCTGCGCCCGCATCGGCGCCGTGCATTCGGTGATCTTCGGCGGCTTCTCGCCCGACTCGATCGCCGGCCGCCTCGAGGATTGCAAATCCACCGTCATCGTCACGGCCGATGAGGGCCTGCGCGGCGGCCGCAAGGTGCCGCTCAAGGCCAATGTCGATGCCGCCTGCGACAAGGTCGGCGGCGTCGCCACCGTGATCGTCGTCAAGCGCACCGGCGCCGCTGTGCCCATGAAGGCCGGCCGCGACGTCTATTACGACGAAATCGCCAAGACGGTACCGGCCGAATGCCCGTGCGAGGAAATGAGCGCAGAGGATCCGCTGTTCATCCTCTACACCTCGGGCTCCACCGGCAAGCCGAAGGGCGTGCTGCACACCACCGGCGGCTATCTGCTCTACGCGTCGATGACGCATCAATACGTCTTCGACTATCACGACGGCGACGTCTACTGGTGCACCGCGGATGTCGGCTGGGTCACCGGCCATTCCTACATCATCTACGGGCCGCTCTCGAACGGCGCCATCTCGCTGGTGTTCGAAGGCGTGCCGAACTACCCGACCACGTCGCGCTTCTGGGAAGTCTGCGACAAGCACAAGGTCAACATCATCTACACCGCGCCGACCGCAATCCGCGCGCTGATGCAGGGCGGCGAAGGCCCGGTGAAGAAGACCTCGCGCCAGTCGCTGCGCCTGCTCGGTTCGGTCGGCGAGCCGATCAATCCGGAAGCGTGGGAGTGGTACTATCACGTGGTCGGCGACGACCGCTGCCCGATCGTCGACACCTGGTGGCAGACCGAGACCGGCGGCATTCTCATTACGCCGTTGCCCGGCGCGACTAAACTCAAGCCGGGCTCGGCGACACGGCCGTTCTTCGGCGTCGTGCCGGAAATCGTCGATGCCGAAGGCAAGGTGCTGGAAGGCGCCACCTCCGGCAATCTGTGCATCGCCGATTCATGGCCGGGCCAGATGCGCACGGTCTATGGCGACCACCAGCGTTTCATCGACACCTATTTCAAGACCTATCCGGGCAAGTACTTCACCGGCGACGGCTGCCGCCGCGACGAGGACGGCTATTACTGGATCACCGGCCGCGTCGACGACGTCATCAACGTGTCCGGCCATCGCATGGGCACGGCGGAAGTCGAGAGCGCGCTGGTCGCCCATGCAAAGGTGTCGGAAGCCGCGGTGGTCGGCTATCCGCACGACATCAAGGGCCAGGGCATCTACGCCTATGTCACCCTGATGGCCGGCGAAAAGCCGAGCGACGAACTGCGCAAGGAGCTTGTGCTCTGGGTGCGCAAGGAGATCGGCCCGTTCGCGGCGCCCGACCTCATCCAGTTCTCGCCCGGCCTGCCGAAGACGCGTTCCGGCAAGATCATGCGCCGCATCCTGCGCAAGATCGCCGAGGACGAATTCGGCAATCTCGGCGACACCACGACGCTCGCCGACCCGGCCGTGGTCGATGATCTCGTCAACAACCGCCAGAACAAGAAGGAAGGCGCCGGAGCATAGACCCCGGCGCCTCCTTGGCGCCATCGCGCGGGTTGCTGGACGCCATATCACCTGCTATGGTTGCATTGCTGGCATCGGACCAGCAATTGAAGTTGGCATGCGGCCGCTTAACAAGCGGCCGCGAACGCCGGGGATTGGAGCCTTGGGCCCGATCCCCCTTTTCCGGCCATGCTTGTAAACGTGTACCTGCCGTTTTCCGACTTTCGCCCCCTTATGGTCGAGGGGTTCGCGCGATTGTCGAAACCAGCCTGGCCGTTTCCGGACGCCGCCGCCGGCCTGCATCTGCGCAGCATCGGCGGCATCCGGCATCGCTACAAACCTGGCTTCGAGGGCTGGATCGGCGAGGACCGCCTGGCCTTCGGCATCAACGCCGTCGCGCTGCGCCTGCCGCGGTTCGACAGCGTCGACAAGCTCGGCCGCCTGCGGCTGGTCCGCAAGGCCTGCTTCTTCGACGGGCTGACCAACGGCCGCTTTGAATTTCTCTTCACCGCCGACGCTTTCCCCGCCACGCGCGAACTCGCGCTCACCGCGGCGCGCCGCTTTCTCGACGTCGAGGCGGCGGCGCCGCGGCTGGGTTTCAGCGGTACCTTGCGCACCTTGCCGGCGGTCGTCGGACCATTGTGGGCCGACAGCACCGTCAAGCACGGCCGTGACAAGCACGCGGAGTGGATCAGAAGCGGCCGGCCGATCTGCATCGTCGAAAGCGATCAGTGCCTGCAGGAGCGGGCCGATGCCGGGGCGCCGCCCCCCTCCGACGCCCCGGTGATCGAACTCGCCATGACGCGCGGCAAAAAGCCGAGCGAACTGTTGCTGATTTCCCCGCCTCCCGCGACCGACCCGTCCGACACGGCGCCCGTTACGCGCGGTTCGGATTTCCGCGCGCAAGCCCGCTATGTGCGCACCTATACGCTTCGGCTGCTGCAGAACGTCGAATCGCTATCGCTGATGTTTTCCCTGCCGCTGGCGACGATCGACGACGACCGGATCCAGAATATCGTCAATGAATATACCCGACAGATCAATCGCTCGCGCCAGCGCATCGAGCAGTTCAATTCGCCGCGGCTGATCGAATATTGCTACTCCGCATTCGGAAGACTTTACCCGGGCCTGACCAACAGTTTGCGGATCAGCATTCAGAACAGCTCGATCCGTCCGAACGTGGCGCGCAAACTGCTGAACTTCCTCGAACTGTCCGAAAACGCGTTCGGCGCGGTGAGCAGCATCAATTTCGGAGACGACATCCACGGCGACAAAGTCATGGGAGACAAGGTCATGGGAGACAAATACGGGAAGATCGATATCTCGGGCCAGGGCGTGGCTGTTGGGCGCGGTGCCAACGCCACAGTAAGCCAGAGCACCAACGCGCCGGTGAACGTCGAAACCGTTGCGTCCTCGCTCAGCGGGCTCGCCGAACTGGTGCGCAAGCAATCCGGTCGCGAGGATGCCGACGTCGAGGCCTCGCTGGTCGAGGCAGCGGCGAAGAAGGCGGAAGCGGGCGATGAAAAAGGCGCCGCGGCGATATTGAAAAAGTCGGCGTCATGGGTGCTGGACCTGGCAAAGATCACGGGAAGCGCCGTGCTGACCGCGTTTCTGAAATCCTCCCTCGGTCTCTGACCGCCGATACGCGCAGAGCGCAAAGTTCCACTCCCCGCATTTACGTTACCGGCAGCTTTCCGCCGCCCGGTATCCGCGCCGCCTTATGATCCGTCCCGGTAATTCCGGGCGGCCAAGGCATGACTCACGTACTCATCAAGCGAACCGTTCTGTTCGTCACCTTCGTGCTCTGCTGGGCGATTCTCGCCGCAGTGGTCGCGCACAGCGCGCCCTATAGCGGCGCACTCGCACCGGGCGAGCGCGGCGTCGTGCCATTCTCGGGCTTCACGCCCGGCACCATCGTGGTGCGCACCAACGAGCGTTATCTCTATCTCGTGCTCGACGACTATCGCGCGCTGCGTTTCCCGGTCGGCGTCGGCCGCGAGGGCAAGACCTGGACCGGCAAGGCGCGCATCGAAGGCAAATACGTCAAGCCGGCCTGGGCGCCGCCGGACGATATCCGCCGCGACAATCCGCATCTGCCGGACGTCATCGCCGGCGGCGACAAGCGCAATCCGATGGGCGATGCCGCGCTGACCATGCGCGGGGGCGACTATGCCATTCACGGCACCAACAATCCGCGCTCGATCGGCGGCTTCGTCTCTTATGGCTGCATCCGCATGTTCAACCGCGATATCCGCGAACTCTATCGCATGGTCGATGTCGGCACGCCGGTCATCGTCGAGCAGTGACGGCCAAGGTCTGAAGTTCGCCATGAAACTCCTGCCGCGCCTTGCCGCGCTCCTCCTCCTTCTCGGTTCCATGATCGGCGCGCAGCCGGCGCAGGCGCGCGGCGATGTCGTGCAGTTCCGTAGCGCCTACGGCCCCGGCACCATCGTCGTCTCCACCGGATCGCGGCAGCTCTTCTATGTGCTGCCCCGCGGACAGGCGATCCGCTATCCGGTCGGCGTCGGCAAGGCCGGCATGGCCTGGCACGGCCGCGCCTATGTCGCCGCCAAACATATCCGCCCGGCCTGGGCGCGCGTACCGGGCCGCACGCCGACCTATCCGGGCGGCTCGCCGCAAAATCCAATGGGCGCCGCCGCCATGGGGCTCGATCGCGGTAATTACGCCATCCACGGCACCAACGATCCGTCCTCGATCGGCGGCTACGTCTCCCACGGCTGCATCCGCATGCACAACGCCGACATCATGGACCTGTACCGCCGCACCCCGCTCGGTACCGAGGTCTATGTGGTGCAGTAGACCGGACACCGGATACCGCGCACTTTTTCGTCATCCGCTCGCGCCAGCGACACAATTCGTGGCAATAAGGGCGTCATGGCGCGCGCGCGAATCGCCCCTCAAGCTGAAGTCCCCGGTCTGGCCGCCCGGCGCATCGCCACCGACATTGTCGATGGCGTGCTTCGCCGCCATATCGCGCTCGACGATCAGCTCTCCGGCAAGTCCGCGCATCTCGGCCTCGCCACGCTTCCCGACCGCGACCGCGCGCTGATGCGCCGCCTCGCCGCCACCGTGCTGCGGCGGCTGGGCACCTTGCGCCATCTGGTCGGCGGCTTTCTCGACAAGGGCTTTCCCGCCGACGCGCCGCGCACTGAAACGATTCTGCTGGTCGGCGCCGCGCAAATCCTCTGGCTCGACGTACCCGATCACGCCGCGGTCGATCTGTCGGTGCGTCTCGCACAAGCTGACCGGCGCGCCGCGCGCTATGCCGGTCTCGTCAATGCGGTGCTGCGCCGGGTGGCGCAGGCGCGCAGCGAGTTCGACTCGTCCGATGTGACGCGCGACACGCCGGCCTGGCTGCTGGCGCGCTGGCAGAAGACCTATGGCGAGGACACCGCGCGCGCCATCGCCGCCGCCAATGGCCACGAGCCGGCGCTCGATCTTACGGTACGCAAGGATGCCGCGCATTGGGCCGAACGCGTCCATGGCAAGGTGCTGCCGACGGGAACCGTGCGCACGCTGGCCCATGGCGCAATTTCGCTGCTGCCCGGCTTCGTCGAAGGCGCGTGGTGGGTGCAGGACGCAGCCGCCTCGATCCCGGCGCAGCTGTTCGGCGATATTGCCGGCAAGGATGTCTGCGATCTGTGCGCGGCGCCCGGCGGCAAGTCGGCGCAACTCGCCAATGCCGGCGCCAAGGTCACCGCCGTCGATCGCTCGCCGGCACGCATTGCGCGGCTGAAGGAGAACTTCGGACGGCTCAAGCTCAACGTTGAAACCGTCGCCGCCGATGCGCTGGAATGGCAGCCGGACAAGCTGTTCGATGCCGTGCTGCTCGATGCGCCCTGCACCGCGACCGGCACCATCCGCCGCCATCCCGACGTGCCATGGCTCAAGTCGGAGAACGACCTTGGCGTGCTGACCTCGCTGCAAAGCCGCTTGCTCGACCGCGCCGCGGGCCTGCTCAAGCCGGGCGGCACGCTGGTCTACTGCACCTGCTCGCTGGAACCCGAAGAAGGCGAAGCCCAGATCGCCGCTTTCCTGACGCGCGATCAGCGCTTCGAGCGCGCACCGATCGCCGCCGCGGAGGTATTCGGCCATGGCGAATTCGTCACCGCGCTGGGCGAATTGCGCACCCTGCCGCAATACCTCCCGGACGCCGATCCGCACTGGGGCGGCCTCGACGGCTTCTTTGCCGCCCGCCTGACCCGGAAACCGGACTGAGCGGACTTATGCACCGCTGCCCACGCCGGCGGCAGCATCATTGGCCGGATCAAGACCCTTCCGCTATCCTACGGATTGCACGCGGGAATCGCCGCGTCGCTGGGGACGAATAGAGGCAATGCGGGTTACGCTCGGCGAACGAGCCAGGCTGTCTTTGCTGGTCGGGCGCCGCGCCTTGCGGAGTCTTGCCGGCAGCGTCGGCACGCATCCGCTGCTGCGCTGGCGCTATGGCTCGGCCAAGACCGACCGCCTCGTGATCGCGCCGCAGGACCTGCGCACCGCCGACGCCACGCGCGCCGCCGAAATCTATGCCGGGCGTTTCGCCTTCGCCGGCAAGGTGGTGATCTGCGACCGCCGCTCGCCTTTCGAGATGCTGCCGCCGTCGGAAGAATGGGCGACGGTGCTGCTCAACTTCTCGTGGCTGCGCCATCTGCGCGCCGCCGATTCCGCGATCACCCGCGCCAATGCGCGTTCGCTGATCGACGAGTGGATCACGCATCAGGGCAGCGGCCATCCGATCGGCTGGCAACCCGAGATCCTGTCACGCCGCATCATCTCCTGGCTGTGTCACTCGCCCTTCATTCTGCAGGACGCCGATGCGCGCTTCTACCGGCGTTTCATCCGCAGCCTGCAGCGCCAGGTTCGCTATCTGCGCGGCACGGTGAAGGATGCGCGCGCCGGACTGCCGCGCCTGCAGGCGCTGATCGCGCTGACCTACGCCACCTTGTGCCTCAACGGCCTGTCGGGCCAGTTGCGGCCGACGGCGCGGCGCCTGATCGACGAACTGCGCGCGCAAATATTGCCCGATGGCGGCCATGTCAGCCGCAATCCCGGCGCGCTGATCGAGATCGTCATCGACCTGTTGCCGCTGCGGCAGCTCTTCACGGCGCGCAATCTGCAGCCGCCGCAGGCCATCAACAACGCCGTCGACCGCATGATGCCGATGCTGCGATTCTTCCGTCACCCGGACGGCAATTTCGCGCAGTTCAACGGCATGGGTCCGACCGCCGTCGATCTGCTCGCCACCGCGCTCGCCTATGACGACGCGCGCGGCGCGCCTTTGTCGAACGCGCCGCATTCCGGCTATCAGCGCATCGACGCCGATGCCACCGTGATCCTGATGGACACCGGCAGACCACCGCCGGTCGCGCTCTCGACCGAAGCGCATGCCGGCTGCCTGTCGTTCGAGATGTCGTTCCGGCAGCACCGCGTCATCGTCAATTGCGGCCTGCCCTCGATGAACCGCGAGAACTGGCGGCAGGTGGCGCGCGCCACCGCGGCGCATTCGACCGTCACCTTCAACGACACGTCGTCCTGCCGGTTTCTGGAATCCAAATCGCTGCGCCGGCTGCTCGGCGGCAATCCGATCATTTCCGGCCCGCGCAAGGTTACGGTCGAGCGCCACGACACCGAGGAGGGCATCACCATCGTCGCCTCGCAGGACGGCTATGCCGGCGAATTCGGCGTCGTGCAGACGCGCACCCTCAAGGTGAGCGCCGATGGCCGCACCATCGATGGCGAGGACGCGTTCACGCCGGCGCACAAGGCGTTCGACCTGCGCAAGGGCGATGAATACGCCGTGCGTTTTCACCTGCACCCGTCGATCAAGGCGAGCCGCCTGTCGGAAGGGCGCGGCGTGATCCTGCTGCTGCCCGACAAGGAAGTGTGGACCTTCGCCACCATGGGCGAGACGGTCGAGGTCGAGGAAAGCGTCTATCTCGCCGGCTCGGACGGCCCGCGTCGGGCGGTGCAGATCGTGGTCTATGGCCACGCCCGCCAGGAGGGGAAAGTGCGCTGGACCTTCCGCCATACGCCGCCGGTACCGCAGGGCGGCGCCCGCCTCGACCGCGCCGAAGAGCCGGAATTGCCGCTCTAACGCTTGCCCTGCAGGCCGACGCCGCCATAGATGCCTTGCTTCACCTCTCCCATGGGGAGAGGTCGCCCGCCGAAGGCGGGCGGGTGAGGGGTTAGTGAACCCAGGAAAGGCACTTGCCCCCTCACCCCAACCCTCTCCCCCAAGGGGAGAGGGAGCGCGCTGAGATCGCGGCCGGTGACTGTGGACTTGACCAGCAGCTCGGGAAATCCCGCATACCCATTGGCCCATTTCCTGTGCTAGCCCACCGCCAACAATCCCAAACGCCACAACTGAAGAGTCCCATGTCCAGCCATCCGCGCCGCGTCACCCGCGCCCTGCTGTCGGTTTCCGACAAATCCGGCCTCATCGAATTCGCCACGGCGCTGGCCGGCTTCGGCATCGAGCTGGTCTCCACCGGCGGCACCGCCAAGGCGCTCAAGAACGCCGGCCTACGCGTCGATGACGTCTCCGATCTCACCGGCTTTCCCGAGATGATGGACGGCCGCGTCAAGACGCTGCATCCGAACGTGCATGGCGGCCTGCTCGCCATCCGCAACAACGCCGAGCACGCCGCGGCGATGAAGGCGCACAACATCAAGGCGATCGATCTCCTGGTCGTGAACCTCTATCCGTTCGAGGAAACCGTCGCCAAGGGCGCCGACTACGACGACTGCATCGAGAACATCGACATCGGCGGCCCGGCGATGATCCGTGCCGCGGCGAAGAACCATGGCGACGTCGCCGTGGTCGTCGACACCACCGATTACGCTGTCGTGCTCGAGGAACTCACCACCCACAGCGGCATGACCACCTACGAGACGCGGCAGAAGCTCGCCGCCAAGGCCTATGCGCGCACCGCCGCCTATGACGCCGCGATTTCCAACTGGTTCGCCGCGACATTGAACAACGACGCGCCGGATTACCGCGCTTTCGGCGGCAGGCTGGCGCAGCCGCTGCGCTACGGCGAGAACCCGCACCAGACGGCGGCGGTCTACCGCACGCCGAACGTCCGCGCCGGAGTCATGACCGCGCGTCAGGTGCAGGGCAAGGAGCTCTCCTACAACAACATCAACGACACCGACGCCGCTTACGAAGCGATCGCCGAGTTCGATCCCAAGCGCGCGGCGGCCTGCGTCATCGTCAAGCACGCCAATCCCTGCGGCGTCGCCGAAGGCTCATCGCTGCTCGATGCCTACAGGAAGGCGCTGGCCTGCGACTCGACTTCGGCCTTCGGCGGCATTGTCGCGCTGAACCGGCCACTCGATGCCGGAGCCGCCAAAGCCATCACCGAGATCTTCACCGAAGTCATCATTGCGCCGGATGCCAGCGAGGAAGCCATCGCCATCGTCGCGGCGAAGAAGAATTTGCGGCTGCTGCTCGCCGGCGGCGTGCCGGACCCGCGCGAGAAGGGTCTGCTGGTGAAGTCGGTGGCCGGCGGTCTGCTGGTGCAGTCGCGCGATGCCGCCGTGGTCGATGACATGGAATTGAAGGTCGTCACCAAACGCGCGCCGACCGCCGCCGAACTTGGCGATCTCCGTTTCGCCTTCCGCGTCGCCAAGCACGTCAAGTCGAACACCATCGTCTATGCGAAAGATCTCGCCACCGTCGGCATCGGCGCCGGGCAGATGAGCCGCGTCGACTCGGCGCGCATTGCCGCCCGCAAGGCCGAAGACGCCGCCAAGGAACTGGGATTGCCGGCGCCACTGACCAAGGGCTCGGTGGTCGCGTCCGATGCGTTCTTCCCGTTCGCCGATGGCCTGCTCGTTGCCATTGAGGCCGGCGCCACCGCGGTGATCCAGCCCGGCGGCTCGATGCGCGACAATGAAGTGATCGCCGCTGCCGACCAGCACGGCATCGCCATGGTGTTCACCGGCACGCGGCATTTCAAGCATTGAGGTTGCATAACTCGCCATCCTGACTCGCCAACGCCGTCATGGCCGGGCTTGTCCCGGCCATCCCGATCATCGACACTCGGGCTATGCGGCGGTTTTTCGTTTACATCCTAGCGAGCCGACCGGGCGGCGCCATTTATGTCGGGGTCACCAGCGATCTCGTTCGCCGCGTTTACGAGCACCGGCAAGGCTTCGTGGCAGGACACACCAAGCGCTACAACATCCATCAGCTTGTTCATTTCGAGGAATACGCGGCCGCCCAGGACGCACTTCAGCGCGAAAAGAACATCAAGCACTGGCCGCGCGTCTATAAGACGCGTTTGATCAGCGAAGCCAATCCCACTTGGCGCGATCTCTACGAAGAAATCGCCATCTAGTTCGCTAACGCCGGAGAGACCTAAGCGGGATGGCCGGGACAAGCCCGGCCATGACGGAATTCGAATCAGTGGGATCAGACGCTCCCTCGTCAAGGTCATCCACCGACCTTCAACGACCGGATGCCATCCTCTCCCAGTTCGAATTTGAAGTTCAATTCGATCGGGCTGCCGGGAAAATTGCCTTCGACCCGCGCGGTCAGCACGGTCTTTCCCTCTTTGCCAGTCACCGACAACGGCGACATGGTCATGCGATATCTGTTCATCGCGTCGCGGGCCCATTCGGCAATCTCCGCCCGGCCGCGATGGATCTTGCCCTCGTCGTAAGCGATGCCGTCCGCGGCGAAAGTCTGCGCAACCGCGTCGGGATCATGAGCATTTTTCGCGGCAACATAGGCCGCGATTGTCTGCGGCAAGGAAATGTCGGGCTGGGGAACTTCGCGTTCTGAGCTGTTTGACTGGAAAGCCATCTTGATTTTCTCCGCGTCGAGCATTGCGACGCAGCTGAGGTGGCCTTACTTTTCCGCGATGACAAGAACGCACCTGAAAGTGGGTTACGAACGGCAAAGTAACCCCGACCACACGCCGCAGACCGCGGCAGAGGGGATCGAAAGCGCCTTCGCCATGCTGGAAGGCCGCTGGAAAATTCTGATCTTGTTTCATCTCTTCGACGGCAAGGTGATGCGCTTCTCGGAACTGGAGCGCGCCATGCCCGACGTCTCGCAGAAGATGCTTACTCAGCAACTGCGCCAACTGGAGAGCGACCGCATCGTCGCCCGCGTCGTGCATCCCGAAGTGCCGCCCCGCGTCGAATATCGCCTCACCGACTGGGGCGAAGCTCTATGTCCGGCGCTCGACGCCTTGCTGGCATGGAACGAGCGCAAGCCGGCGGGCGCTCCGCCGACCTGACTACTCCCTTGCCAGATCGCCCAGCAGACTCGCCGCCACGCTGAGCTTCGATAAGGTCAGCCCCGAGCCGGCGATCTCGTGGATCGCGGCGCGGATGCGCTCGACCTCGGCCTTGCGCGGCTTGAGCCATTCTTCCACTGCCTCCGCGCCAGCATGCCCATTGCCGATCATCGCTGATGTCAGCCGCCGCTCGGCATCGCCGATCTGATCGACGGCACGGTCGAGCGCGAGACGATCGAAGTAATCCGACACGACAATCCCCGGCACGGCGTTCGCGACCTTGTCGAGCTGGAAGAAGGCCTCGGTGGCGAAATAGGTCGCGGTGACTTCGGCAATCGGCTTCTGCGCGCGATCGGCCACCATGACGATATCCGGCGCCGCTTTGGTCAGCGCCAGATTGGCGATGCGCCGCGCCAGTGCTTCGGGCACGCCGTCGCGCGTCAATTGTGCGATGTGAGCGTCGCGCGCCGCCGACGCTGCCTTCGGCAGACAGGTATCGAGCGCGGCTTCGACCTGGGCAATGCCGTCGCGATAATGCGCGACGATGGCTTCAAGTCCGGCCTTGAGATCGACATTGCGCAGAAACCAGACGAGGCGATCCAGCAGCAGATCCTGCACGGCGGCATAGAGCGACAATTGCAGGTCGCCCGGCACCTTGTTGTCGAGCGTATCGATCTCGCCATTGAGGCCGATCAGGTCGTAGCTGTTGCGCACGGCGGCGAAGGCCGCCGCGATCTGCGCCGGCGCCGCGCCGGTCTGGTCGGCAATGCGCACGATCAAGGTGGCGCCGCCGCGGTTGATCATCGAATTGGTGAGCTGTGTGGCGATGATCTCGCGGCGCAGCCGGTGCGACTGCAGCGCGTCCGGATAGCGCTCGACCATCTCCTTGGGGAAATAACGATTGATCTCGCGGCCGAGGAAGGGATCGTCCGGCACGTCGGAATCGAGCAGCACCGAATAGAGCGTCAGCTTGGCGTAAGCGAGCAGCACCGCGAGCTCCGGCCGGGTCAGCGGCAGGTTGCGCTTGCGCCGGTCGGCGAGCGCGACCTCGTCGGGCAGATATTCCACCGCGCGATCGAGCAGGCCCTGCTGTTCCAACGTCTGCATCAGGCGCTGCTGGAAGCCGAAGTCCTCTAGGCCACGCCGGTGCGCCAGCGACAGCGCGAGGGTCTGCTGATAGTTGTTGCGCAGCACCAGCCGCGCGACCTCGTCGGTCATCTCGGCGAGTTCGGCGTTGCGTTTGTCGAGCGTCAGTCGCCCGGCGCGCACCGGCTCGGCATAGGCGATCTTGATATTCACCTCGACGTCGGAGGTGTTGACGCCCGCCGAGTTGTCGATGGCGTCGGTGTTGAGGCGCACGCCGTTCAGCGCCGCCTCGATGCGGCCGCGCTGGGTCATGCCGAGATTGGCGCCCTCGCCCACCACCTTGACCTGCAGATCGGCGCCGGTGATGCGGATGGCGTCGTTGGCGCGGTCGCCGGCGGCCTCGTCGCCTTCGCTCGCGGCGCGCACATAGGTGCCGATGCCGCCGAAGAACAACAGATCGGCCTTCGCCTTCAGGATCGCCTGCATCAGTCGCTGCGGCGTCACTTTCTCGGCCACGCCGAGCAATTTCTGCGCCTCCGCCGACAGCCGGATTTCCTTGGATGAACGCGGATAGATGCCACCGCCCTTCGACAGCAGCGCCTTGTCGTAATCCTGCCAGCTCGAGCGCGGCAGATCGAACAGCCGCTTGCGCTCGGCGAAACTCTTCTTCGGGTCCGGATCGGGATCGATGAAGATGTCGCGATGATCGAAGGCCGCGACCAGCCTGATCGTATCCTCGCGCAGCATGCCGTTGCCGAACACGTCGCCCGACATGTCGCCGACGCCCACGACCGTGAACGGCGTCCGGCCGATGTCGACGTCCATCTCGCGGAAGTGCCGCTTGACCGACTCCCAGGCGCCACGCGCGGTAATGCCCATG
>DATMEX010000021.1:0-86013 GCA_035556455.1 Pseudolabrys sp. | reverse complement strand
GTTCATCACCTCCGACTGGCGCAACGGCGCCGACCCGAAGGCGATCGAAGCGCGGCTGCGCGAGGACAAGAACAAGGAGATCAAGGCGGTCTGCGTCCTGCACAACGAAACCTCGACCGGCGCGCTGACGCCGATCGCGGCGATCCGCAAGGCGATCGACGCCGCCAACCATCCGGCGCTGTTCATGGTCGACACGATTTCCTCGCTTGCCTCGACCGACTACCGCCACGACGAATGGGGCGTCGACGTCTCCGTCGGCGGCGCGCAGAAGGGCCTGATGCTGCCGCCCGGCATGTCGTTCAACGCGATCAGCGACAAGGCGATCGCCGCCAACAAGACCTCCAAGCTGCCGAAGTCGTTCTTCGCCTGGGACGAGATGCTGACCATGAACAAGGTCGGCTTCTTCCCCTACACGCCGGCGACGCAGATGCTGCACGGCCTGGTCGAAGGCATCGACATGCTGCACGAGGAAGGCCTCGACAACGTGTTCGCCCGCCACGACCGCCTCGCCGAGGCGACACGGATCGCGGTGAAGCACTGGGGCCTCGAGATCCTGTGCAAGGATTCGAAGTACTATTCGCCGACCGTCACCGCGATCCTGCTGCCGGAAGGCCATAACGCCGACCAGTTCCGCGCCATGGCGCTGGAGACCTTCAACATCTCCTATGGCGCCAGCTTCGGCCCGTTCGCCGGCAAGTACTTCCGCATCGGCCATCTCGGCGACGTCAATGACGCGACCATGATGGGCTGCCTTGCGACGACCGAAGTCGCCTTGCAGCTGTTCGGCGTGCCGATCAAGAAGGGCGGCGCGCAGGCGGCGATGGATTATCTGCTGTCGCAGCATGGCTCGGCCAGGAAGCAGGCGGCGGAGTAAGTTACGCTCACTCGATTGAAAGAGCCGGGCTTCTGCCCGGCTTTTTTTATTCCGGTCATCCCCGCGAAAGCGGGGATCCAGCTCTTCGTGCCACAAGCGCTGGATCGTCCGCTTTCGCGGACGATGACGCCGCGGCTGCACCTACGCCGCACGCTCCCACCCATTATTCGCCAGCACATGCGCGGTGAAATCGGCGACGGCGGCCAGCGTCGCCTCCGGCGCCTCGCGCTGCGGTGAATGCTTCGCCCCTCGCAGCAGCGCCACATCGACCGGGCAATAGCACTCGCGCTCGGCGACTTCGATCTGCTTCACCGTACCGTATTGATCGTCCTCGCCCTGCACGATCAGGACCGGCACGCGGATATAGGCGAGCTGCTCGGTGATATCCCATTGGCGGAAATCGGGATCGAGCCAGGCGTCGTTCCAGCCGCGGAAGGCGTTGTCCGGATCCTTGTGCCAGCGCGCCAGCTTCTGCTTGAGGTCCGTGGTCTCGTAAGCCTTCTTCGCCTCGACGATGGCGGCGATGCCCATATCCTCGGTGAAAAAATGCGGCGCCATCAGGATGAGGCCGCCGAGGCGGTGATCCTGATGCGAGCCGGCATAGATCGCCGCAATCGAGGCGCCGTCCGAGTGACCAAACAGGATGCGCCGTTTGACGCCGATGGCGTCGAGCAGCTTCGGCAGCACATCGCGCGCTTCATCATGCATATAGGTCAAAGGCCGCGGCAATTTCACCGGCGACGACTGGCCGTAACCGGCGCGCGAATAGACGAACACGCCGCAGCCCGTCGTCTGCTGCACCTTCTCCGGAAAGTCGCCCCACAGGCCGACGCAGCCGAGCCCTTCATGCAGCATGACAATGGTCGGCGCGGCGTCCGGGCGCGGACCGATCATGCGGTATTCGAGGGAATGGCCGGCGATGGAGAGGAAGCCGGAGTCGGGAAGTTGCATGGCTAGGTACTCTGTACACATCGACTTTTACTCAGTCGTCATGCCCCGCGAAAGCGGGGCATCCAGCACTTATCGCAAAGCGCTGGATCGTCCGCTTTCGCGGACGATGACCGAGGATTACGGCGAATCGCGTTATCAATTCTGCTCCGCCCGCAGCTTGAACCTCTGTATCTTCCCCGTCGCCGTTTTCGGCAGATCGACGCGGAACTCGATCCAGCGCGGATATTTGTAGGGCGCCAGCACTTGCTTGACGTGCTCCTGCAGCACCACCGCCAGCGCCTCGCTGGCCTTGTCCTGCTGCTTGAGCACGACGAAGGCGCGCGGCTTCACCAGCCGCTCGTCGTCGTGCCAACCGACTACAGCCGCTTCGAGCACGTCGGGGTGGGAGGCCAAGGCCGCCTCGACCTCGAAAGGCGAAACATAGATGCCCGAGACTTTGAGCATGTCGTCGGCGCGGCCGCAGCAGATGTAATAGCCGTCCTCGTCCTCGATGTACTTGTCGCCGGATTTCGTCCACTCGCCCTGGAAGGTCGAGCGCGACTTGTCGCGGTTGTTCCAGTACATGATCGCCGAGGTCGGCCCGCGCGAATACATCTCGCCCATCTCGCCTTTCGGCACGGGATAGCCGTCTTCGCCGATGAGCTTGATCTCGTAGCCCGGCACCGGCTTGCCGGTGGTGCCGTATTTGGTAGCGCCGGGGCGGTTGGACAGAAAGATGTGCAGCATCTCGGTGGTGCCGAGGCCGTCATAGATCGACACGCCGTAGCGCTCTTCCCACTTGCGCGCGATGCCCTCCGGCAGCGCCTCGCCGGCCGAGATGCAATGGCGCAGCTTCACTTCGGACTTCTGCGGCGCGCTCGGCGAATTGAGAAAGCCCGCGTAGAAGGTCGGCACCGCAAAGAACATCGTGATGGGGTGCTTCTTCAGCAGCGCGGCGACGCCATCCGGCGTCGGCCGATCGGCATTGAGCACGGTGGTGGCGCCGACGCTCAAGGGGAACGTCATGGCATTGCCGAGGCCGTAGGCGAAGAACAGTTTCGCCACCGAATGCACGACGTCGCTTTCCTTGAGGCCCGCGACCGGCGTGCCGTAGAGGTCGGCGGTGATCTTGAGGCTGCCATGGACATGCACGGCACCTTTCGGCTTGCCGGTCGAGCCCGAGGTGTAAAGCCAGAACGCCATGTCGTCGGCGACCGTCGGCGCGGTGTACTCCTCCGGCTCATCGGCGCCGATCAGGTCCTCGAACAGGCGATAGCCCTTGGCATCGAGGATTTGAGGATCAGCCCCCGAGACGATCACGTGTTCGAGGTCGGGGCTCTCCTTGATGATGTTTTCAAATCGTGGAAACAGCGCCTCCGACACGATGAGCGCCTTGGCGCGGCTGTCGGCCAGCATGAAGCGATAATCGTCTTCGGTGAGCAGCGTGTTCACCGGCACGGCGATGATGCCGGCCTTGAGGCAACCGAGAAACGCGGTCGGCCAGTCGATGGTATCCAGCACCACCATCAGAACGCGCTCCTCGCGGCGGATGCCGAGGCCGCGCAGCGCGGCGCCGAAACGGTTCACGCGATCGGCGAGCTGCCCATAGGTCCAGGTGCCGCGCCCGTCGATATAGGCCGGCTTGCCCGCACGGCCCGCATCGAGATTGCGCTGGAGGACATCGGCGGCAAAATTGTAGGCGCGCGCGCCCAACACGGGGCTAATGCCCACCGCGCCGGCCGCGCTTTTGTCCGCCGCGATTTTTTCCGCGACCGTCATTTTGTTTTCCTCCCGAAGTATTCGGGTATTATGCCCGACACAGGCGCAGGCTGCCTAGCGCAGCATATTTCCAAAGCAAGAACGCGCCAGCAGGGAGTGAAGCCGCAATGATCCTCAGCCGCGACCGTATTCTGACCACCCATGTCGGCTCGCTGCCGCGCAACGACAAATTGTCCGACCTCCTGGTGCGCCAGGAACAGGGCCAGCCTTTCGACGCCGCCGAGATGGCTACCGAACTGGACAAGGCCGTGGCCCATGTCGTCGGCAAGCAGGCCGAGGCCGGCATCGATATCGGCAATGACGGCGAGCAGCAGCGCGTCGGCTTCCAGACCTATGTGCCGCAGCGCATGTCGGGCTTTGCCGGCGTGTCGAACCGGCGGCGCGGCAAGGAGTTCGAAGCGTTCCCCGAACTGGTGGCGAGCCTGGTGCGGCGCTTCCCGCACACCTCGAAGCAGCAGAATGCGCCGGAGTGCCAAAGCGAGCTGAAGTATCTCGACGTCAAGCCGATCAATGACGAACTCAAGCGCTTCAACCGCATCGCCTCCGGCAAGTTCGCCGAGACTTTCATGACGGCGCCCTCGCCCGGCATCATCTCCTCGACCATGCTGAACGCGCATTACGACACGCACGACGCCTATCTCGCCGCGCTGGCGCGCGAGATGCGGCATGAGTACCTGGCGATTCATAACGCTGGTCTGGTGCTGCAGATCGACGCGCCCGATCTGGCCATGGACCGCACCATGCTCTACCGCGATCTCGACGACGCTGCCTTCATCAAGCGCGTCGAGGCGCATGTCGATGCGATCAACGCCGGCATCGACGGCATTCCGGCCGATCGGGTGCGGCTGCATGTCTGCTACGGCAACTGGGAAGGCCCGCATATCTACGACATCCCGCTGGAGAAGATCCTGCCGGCGCTCTACCAGGCCAAGGTCGGCGCGCTGACCATCGAGTTCGCCAATCCGCGTCATGCCCACGAATACGCGGCGTTCAAGAAGGCGCCGCTGCCCAAGCACATGATCCTGCTGCCGGGCGTGATCGAGACGACGTCGAATTTCGTCGAGCACCCGGAAGTCGTGGCGCGGCGCATCGAGGACGCCGTGGCGGCGGTGGGCGATCGCGAGCGCGTCGTCGCCTCGACCGATTGCGGCTTCGGAACCTTCACCAACCGCGAGTGGGTGATCGAGCCGGCGGTGTGGCTCAAGCTCAAGGCCTTGCGCGATGGCGCTGACATCGCCTCGACGCGGTTGTGGGGCAAGAAGGTGGCGTGAAACTCATCGCGGGCGAAGTGTCAACTCTTGCTCCGCTCGTCCCCGCGGAGGCGGGGACCCAGGCTAAGCGTCGACCGCCACAAGAAGAACTGGACCCCCGCCTTCGCGGGGGTGAGCGGAATTCGTTGCAAGCACCTTCATCACCGATTCAATTTTCAAACAGCCAACGCTCCGCTGACCCTGTTCTTTGCGGCGCGGGTCACGCCGGCTTCCCTTTCGTCCCCCGGAAACGCCGAGGGAATGGAGCGCCGCGAGGCGCCCAAACGATGCACCTTGCGGTGCACGGCCCCTCCTTGCGATCGGAGAAGGCCTGCGCCCCGCGGCGCTCCATGGTGGCGATTTCTGTCCGCGGGGCCGTACTTCCGGCGGCCGGTCAGCGGCCGGCCCTTTCGGGACACAGCCTCCGGCAGGCTTTCGCCCGCCTTCACCGAACCCCCGTCCAGCCATTGAAGGCAGAGCCCCGTAGTAGGCCCGGACGGCTACCCGCGGCCTCCCGAGTGCGGGGTTACGAGCCCCGCCCGCAGGCGCCACACCCTGCTCCGTCATCAAGACGTCTCTAGATGACGTCCCCGGCCGAGCAGGACGGATGAACGTTATCCTATAATAGGAATAACAGTCAAGGACTATTTTCTATGATCGCGTCCGGCTTGTAGCCCGGGTGCAGCGAAGCGAAACCCGGGGCGATGGTCGAAGGCGCCCCCCCGGATTTCGCCATCGGGCAGCGCTTCGCGCCGACCCGTTGGCTCATCCGGGCTACAGGAACGAGGCGGGCGAAAAGACATTTCTGCCCAACCCTGTTGCCGCGCCGACGAGCCGCTATAATGGCTCCGATCAAGCCGGCCGCCCGATGCGCCGGTACAACAAGAACCAGACCGTGCGAGGAAGCCCCCGATGGACCAGATCGTCCGCCAGATCAGCGCCGAAGACGTAAACCCGCGTCATAATTGGGGCCGCGCTTTGCCCTCGCTCGGCACCAACGGCGTCGATTTCGAGGAGCGCGTCAATTACCAGCGTCTGCACCGCTACCGGCTCGGCCGCGCCAAGCAGGCACTGGAGAAGTCCGAGCTCGGCGCCCTGCTGGTGTTCGACGTCAACAACATCCGCTACCTCACCTCGACCAAGATCGGCGAGTGGGAGCGCGACAAATTGTGCCGCTGGGCGCTGCTGACCCGCACCGGCGAGCCGATCCTGTGGGACTTCGGCTCCGCCGCCGTGCATCACAAGCTGTACACGCCGTGGCTTGCGCCGGAGAATTGCAAGGCCGGCCTGATCGGCATGCGCGGCATGGTCGATCCCAAGTTCGGCCTGATGAAAAAGCATGCCGGCGAAATCGCCTCGCTGCTCAAGGAAGCCGGCGTCGGCACCATGCCGGTCGGCGTCGATCTCATCGAGCCGCCGATGATGTTCGAGCTGCAGAAGGCCGGCATCAATGTGGTGGACGGCCAGCAGGTGATGCTGGAAGCGCGCGAGATCAAGTCGCAGGACGAGATCCATCTGCTCAACCGCGCCGCGGCGATGGTCGACGGCGCCTATGACCTGATCAACGAGAAGCTGCGCCCCGGCGTGCGCGAGAACGATGTCGTCGCCATGGTCAACGAGTTTCTCTATCGCCACGGCTCCGACGACGTCGAGGCGGTGAATGCCATCTCCGGCGAGCGCTGTAACCCGCATCCGCACAACTTCACCGACCGCATGATCCGGCCCGGCGATCAGTGCTTCTTCGACATCCTGCAATCGTTCATGGGCTATCGCACCTGCTACTACCGCACCTTCAATGTCGGCCGCGCCACGCCCGCGCAGCACGACGCCTACAAATTGGCGCGCGAATGGCTGGACAACGCGATGGAGCGCATCAAGCCCGGCGCCACCACGGCGCATATCGCCGAAGCCTTCCCGACGGCGCAGGAATTCGGCTTCCCGGACGAGACCTCGGCTTTCGGTTTGCAGTTCGCGCATGGCCTTGGCCTTGCGCTGCACGAGCGGCCGGTGATCTCGCGCGTGGTGTCGATGGACCACCCGACCGAAATCAAGGAAGGCATGGTGTTCGCCATCGAGACCTATTGCCCGGCGACCGACGGCTATTCCGGCGCGCGCATCGAGGAAGAGGTCGTGGTCACCGACAAGGGCTGCAAGGTGATCTCGCTGTTCCCGGCGGAAGAGCTGCCGATCGCGAACAGGTATTGAGGCATCAGACTGTCATGGTCCGCGAAAGCGGACCATCCAGCTCTTGAAGCGCTGGATCACCCGCTCATAGGCGTTCCGAAAGAACGCCGTTCTTCGAACGGCTATGCGCGGATGATGACGGAGAGAAGAAGTATGATCCCGCCCGTCGATCCCCGCTACATGACCGACAAGCAGCGCGCCGAAAACCGCGCGCGCTACGTCTCGTTCGCGTTGTGGGGCGGCGCGGCGGTGGCGCTGCTGGTGGCGTTCATGCTGTACGCCTACACCGACCAGGCGCCGCCGTGGCTGCGCAACCTCGCCCATCAGATCGACGCCGCCTTCGGCTATCCGATCCTCGCTTTGATCCGCGCCATCGCTACCTGAGACTGGCTACCTGAAACTCGCCACCTGAAACTGGCGAGCGAGCGGCCGCGTGCTACAAGGCGATCGCCGGCAACTTCGCCGGACCGGATTGCCGACATGATCGACACAACTCAGCGGGCCCGCCAGTTGCCGCGCGGCGCGTTTGGCGCGCTGGGCCGCGGCTTTCGCGGCCGATGCCCGGCCTGCGGCCAGGGCCGCCTGTTTCGCGCCTTTCTCAAGGTGGCCGATCGCTGCCCCGCCTGCGGCGAGGAATTGCACCATCACCGCGCTGACGATTTCCCGGCCTATCTGGTGACGGTGCTGACCGGCCTGCTGCTGGTGCCGGTCGTGCTCGCGGTGGAGATGAATTATGCGCCGCCGATCTGGCTCAGCGTGTCGCTGTGGCCGGCGCTCGCCTTCGTCATGGCCATGAGCCTGCTGCAGCCGGTCAAGGGCACCGTCGTCGCGCTGCAATGGTATGCCGGCCTGCACGGCTTCGAAGCCGCGAAGAAGGCGCGGCAGGCCGTGCAATCGTAACGCCGTCATGGTCCGCGAAAGCGGACCATCCAGTTCTTGCAGAAGATTGCTGGATCACCCGCTCATAGGCGTTCTGAAAGAACGCCGTTCTTCGAACGTCTATGCGCGGGTGATGACGGCAGAGCGCGTGGGTGATGACGGCTGAGTGTTACGCCGCGCGGACGCCGGCGATGAAATCCTGCGCCTCGATCTGCAATGCGGCGGCCTGACGGCTGAGGTCGGCGGCGGCGTGCTGGATCTCGACCGCGCCGGTGCGCGTGCGCGCGGCGAATTCGTTGACGCCGTCGACGGTCTGCGACACCTGACGCGAGCGCACCGCCGCGCCTTCGACGGTCTCGGCGATCTTCTGCGTCGCCTGGCTCTGCACGCTCACCGCCTCGGTAATGGCGCGGGCCACGCTGCGGATGCCGGCAATGCCCTGGGCGATGGACTCGGTCGTGGTGCGCACGCCGCCGATGATGGTGGCGACGGACTCGGTCTTGCCGCGGATGTCGGCGAGCGCCTGCGTCGTCTGCGTCGCCAGCGACTTGACCTCCTGCGCGACCACCGCAAAGCCGCGGCCAGCCTCGCCGGCACGCGCCGCCTCGATGGTGGCATTGAGCGCCAGCAGATTGGTCTGGCTGGCGATGGCCTGGATCATGCCGACGACCTTGTCGATGTCGCTCACGGCCTGCGTGAGGCTGTCGACATTGGTCACGGCGATTTCGGCGCGGCGCGAGGCGTCGAGCACCGCACCAGTGGCGTTGGTGAGCTGGCCGTCGATGTCATGCATCGAAGCCGACAATTCCTCGACGGCCGCGGCGACGGTGCCGGCGACCGCGGTCGTCTCCTGCGCCACGACGGCGGCGGTGCCAGCATGATCGCCGGATTCATCGGCGACCTCGCTCATCGCCTGCGCCGACCGGTCGAGTTCGGAGGCCGAATGCGCGAGCGCGGCGGCGACGCTGAGGATCTTGCTCTCGAAATTGCGGGCCAGTTGATCGAGCGCCTCGCGCTTGTCGAGCGCGGCCTGCTCGCGCGCCCGCTGGCGCATCTCCTGTGCATCCTTCAGAGCCACGGCGTTGTCGCGAAACACCAGCACGGCGCGCGCCATGGTGCCGACTTCGTCGCCGCGCTTGAGGCCGTCGATCGGCGCGTCAAGCCGGCCCTGCGCGATCTCGCGCATGACCCCGGCAAGACGCCGCAGCGGCCACGCCACGGTGCGGTGGGCGAGCAGCATGGCGACCAGAATGGTGCCCAGCGTGCCCCCGATCAACATCATGGTGAGCAGGCTGTAGGTCGCGGCCCGCTTCGCGGTCGCGGTCTCGACGGCGCCGCGCATCTGCCCGCCGAGAACGTCGATCAGGCGGTTCATGCTGGTGGTGGCATCGACGATCGCCGGATCGAAGCGGAATTCGAGCAGATGGCGGACTTTGGCGTCGTCGCCCGCCTTGATGGCCGCCAGCACCTCGTCGGCGATGGCGTTGAGCAGATCGAGGCGGCGCAGCATGCCGCGCACGTCGTTCTCGCGCGCGGGCATCGCCTCGATAACGCCGCCCAGCCAATGCTTCGCCGAGGCATATTGGCCGGCGCGCTCGTCGACGGCTTCGCGGATGGTATCCGGGTCGCTGGCGGCGGCCATCTTGTAGGTCGCGAGCCCCAGCGACTCCGCGGCGATCTTCGATTCAGTGAGAATGAGCCGCACCGGTGCGATCTCATGCGTGACGATGTCGTTGAGGCGATCGATGTCCTGCAGACTGCGCAGGCTGTACCAGTTGGCGGCAGCCGACAAAATACCGAGAGCGCCGATCAGCAGCATCGCCTTGGCGGCGATAGGCAGGCGAATCGCAGACATGCGCAGCATTGGATTTCCGGGAAGGGGAATTTCAATGGCGGTATTTAGGCCTTGATATCTTCCCGATTGCTTAATGACACCGTCATGCGGACGTCGTCAGGCGCAATTTGCGATGATGAATTCATGCGCGCAGGCCGCGTCACAAAGCGGCCACGATTACACATATTCCGAGCGCGTTATTTGTTACGCCATCTTTACTTGAGATGGCGCGGTGCCGGCGCTTCACTCAATCCCGTTGTGCGAGTGTCGGTCGTTTCTGACTGGGACGGTAGACACCGAAAATCCTCCACCTTGTGAAAGGGGCTTCCTCATGGAAGCCCCTTCTTTTTCTTCGGCGAGCCAGACGAAGAGAAAATTATTCCAGTCCGGTGGAGACCTTCACGTTCTCCGGCTCCAGCTTCATGCCGGAAGCGAGCGCCATGGTTTCCATCAGCGCCGCGAAATCCTTCTGCAGATAGGCTTCGGGATCCTTCTGCAACGTGGCCGCGCCGAAATGGCCCTGCAGCACCTCGCGCGTCGCCGCCGTCACCGGCATCGGCACGTCGAATTCGCGGCCGAGCTCGAGACCGAGGTCGAGGTCCTTGCGCAGCAGCTCCGGCGTGAAGGTGGTGGTCCAGTCGAGATTGACCAGAGCCGGCGACTTGTACCTGGTGAACATCGAACCCATGACGCCGTTGTTCATGAAGGCGAGGAAGGCGTGGCGCGGCACGCCCATCTTGTTGGCGAGCAGCGTGATCTCGATCAGGTTTTCGATGACGACGCCGAGCATGACGTTATGCGCGATCTTGCAGACGCGGGCGAGATCGCCCTCGCCGACATAGGCGACGCCCTGCGGCGCGATGATGTCGATGAGCGGCTTGGCGGCGTTGAACACATCTTCCGAGCCGGACACGACCGAGGACAGCTTGCCGGCCTTGATGACCTTGGCGTTGCCCGACACCGGCGCGGTGAGATAATCGCTGCCGGCTTCCATCAGCTTGCGGCGAATGTCGACGGAGTCCTCGATCGAAATGGTCGAGCAATCGATCACGACCTTCGGCGCCTTGCCGCCGCCGGCGAGCACGCCATTCGGACCAAAGTAAATCTCGTCGAGATCCTTGCCGGTCGAGACGATGGAGAACACCACATCGAGGCCGGCGAGATCGGACAACTTGTCGGCGATCTTGCCGCCGCTCTTGGCCAGTGGCTCCGCCTTGGCGCGTGTGCGGTTCCAGACGGTAACATCGTGGCCGGCTTTCAGCAGACGCTCGGCCATCGGCGCGCCCATGCGGCCAAGTCCGATCCAGCCGATCTTCTGCGTGTTCTTGGACATTGCAGCTCTCTCCCTTACATTTCCTTCGCGTTGACCGCGGCGGCTTTGTCTTGCCTATCCGCATAGCGGTTCCGCGCGAGACGCGCCAGTGGTGGGCAGCGGCTACAGCTGTGCATTGCATCCTGCTATAGAGCCGTGCCCTTTTCGGTTGCAGGTCCGATACGTCCGAGGATGCCGCCCATGAATTCACCCATGAATCCGACCACGAATCCGACCAAGACATTGACCGTCCCACCCCGCGGCAAAGCCGAGCCGCGCGTCGAGGACGACGCGCTGGTGCGCGGCGCCGGGCAATTCATGGACGATCCGCGCCTGCCGGGACAGGCGGCGGCGGTGTTCGTGCGCTCGCCGCATGCCCACGCGCGCGTTCTGTCGGTGACGACCGGGGCGGCGCTCAAGGCCAAGGGCGTGCTCGCCGTGCTCACCGCGGCGGATATCAAGGCCGCCGGTATCGGCACTCTGACGCGGCACGGCCCGCTGACCGGCCGCGGCGGCGCCAAGCTGGCGACGCCGTTCCGCCCCGCGCTCGCCGACAAGGCGATGCATGTCGGCGAGCCTGTGGCCGTTGTCGTCGCCGAGACCCGGGCGCAGGCGCAGGACGCCGCCGATCTCGTCGCGGTCGAGTACGAGGAACTGACGCCGGTCGTCGATCTCGATCAGGCGATGAAAGCCGGGACCGTGCTGTACGATGAAGCGCCGGGCAATGTCGCGGTCGATTGGCCCGGCATGACCGAGGACAAGGCCAACGAGGCGGCGGTCGCCGACCTCATCGCCAGGGCGGCGCACGTCGCCAAGGTCACAGTGACCAATCAGCGCATGGTGGTCGCCTCGCTGGAGACGCGCGGCGCGACCGGCGTCTATGACAAGGCGAAGGACAGCTACACGCTGCATGCCAGCTCGCAGGGCGCCGACACCTTGCGCGGCATGGCCGCCTCGATCATGGGCGTGCCCAACGAGCGGATGCGCGTCATCACCAGGGATGTCGGCGGCGCCTTCGGCATGAAGACGCCGGTCTATCCCGAATACATCGCGGTGCTGGTGGCGGCGAAAAAGCTCGGCCGGCCGGTGCACTGGATGTCGACGCGCTCGGAAGCTTTTGTCAGCGACACGCAGGGCCGCGACACGGTCACGCATGTCGAACTCGCCTGCGACGACAAGGGCAAGTTCACCGCGCTGCGCGTGCGCCACCTGTGCAATCAGGGTGCCTATGTCTCCAATGCCGGCGTGCAGATCAACACCGTCAATTTCTGGCGCTGCCTGCCGGCGATGTACGCCATCCCGAAAATGGATGTGTCGGTTGCCTGCTATTTCTCCAACACGCTGCCGATCGGGCCTTATCGCGGCGCCGGACGGCCCGAGGCCAATTACGCGCTGGAGCGCGCCGTCGAGGAAGCGGCAAGGCTGCTGAAGATGGACCCGGCGAAATTGCGCAAGAAGAACCTGATTCCGGCGAAAGCGATGCCGTTCAAGACGCCGATCCAGACCTACGATTCCGGCGACTTTCCCGCCGTGGTCGATCAGGCGCTCGCGCTTGCCGACTATGACGGCTTCGCCAAACGCAAGCGCGAAGCGCAGAAGCGCAAGAAGCTGCGCGGCATCGGCATCTCCTGCATGCTCGAGCATGCCGGATCGCTGCCGACCGAGTGGGCCTCGGTGAGTTTCCCCGAGAACGATAAACTGATCCTCGGCTGCAATGTGCAATCGACCGGCCAGGGCCACGCCACCGTGTTCCCGCGCTTGCTGGCGGCCAGGCTCGGCATCGACGCCAAGGCCATCGAGCATCGCCACGGCGACACTGATCTCGGCCTCACCGGCTTTGCCTCGGTCGGCTCGCGCTCGGCGCAATGCGCCGGCTCGGCCATCGTCGCCACCGCTGATGCCATGCTGGTGAAGGCGAGGAAGATTGCGGCATCGGCGCTGGAAGCGGCCGAAAGCGATATCCAGTATCGCGATGGCCGCTTCGAAGTGGTCGGCACCGACCGCCGCATCACCTTGTTCGAGACGGCGCAGCGCGCCAAGGCGATGGGCGAGAGCCTCGACACCAAAGAGAAGGCCGAGGCGCCGCTCACCTTCCCCAATGGTTGTCACATCGCCGAGGTCGAGATCGATCCCGACACCGGGCGCTTCGACATCGTCACCTACACGGCGGTCGATGACTGCGGCAATGTGCTCGACAAGGCCGTGGTCGAAGGCCAGGTGCAAGGCGCGATCGCCAACGGCCTCGGCCAGGCGCTGACGGAGAGCGCGGTATACGACAGCGGCAGCGGCCAACTCGTCACCGGCTCGTTCATGGATTACGGCATGCCGCGCGCCCACGACATGCCGCTGGAGTTGCGCGAAGCCGTGCATCCGGTGCCGGCGACCACCAATCCTCTCGGCGTCAAGGGCACCGGCGAGGCCGGCACCACGGCGGCGATCGCCGCGGTGATGAACGCAATTTCAAACGCCGTGCCGAACGGCGCCGCCGATGCCATGGACATGCCGGCGACTCCGGCCAAGGTCTGGGCGGCGGTGCAGAAGGGGATGGCGGGTTAGACAAGAAAGAAGCGGCGAACGCGCTTTCCCCTCTCCCCTTGAGGGAGAGGGGAAGAAAGCAAGCCGCGCGTTGCTGAGCATGATCATGTCGTCCCCGCGCAGGCGGGGACGACAGAATAAACAAAAACGGCCGGGCGATGAGTCCGGCCGTTTTGCCACACATTCCGTCATGGCCGGGCTTGTCCCGGCCATCCACGTCTTGCCGGACCTTAAGAAAGGCGTGGATGCCCGGCACAAGGCCGGGCATGACGGCGGTGTTACCTCACGCCTGGCTGATGAACTTCGTGTTCAGATAAGCCTGCAGGCCTTCGATGCCGCCTTCCGAGCCGTAGCCGGAATCCTTGACGCCGCCGAACGGCGTCTCGGGCGTCGACACCGCCACCGAGTTGATGCCGACCATGCCGGCCTGGATGGCGTCGCCCACCGCATTGGCAGTCGCCGTCGAGGTGGTGAAGGCGTAGGAGGCGAGCCCGAAGGGCAGCGAGTTGGCGCGCTCGATCACTTCATCGAAGGTCTTGAACGGCACGATCGGCGCCAGCGGGCCGAACGGCTCCTCGGTCATGATCTTGGAATCGTCGGCGATGTCGGTGATGACCGTCGGCTCGAAGAAGAAGCCCTGGTTGCCGTGACGATTACCGCCGGCCGCGATCTTGCCGCCGCGCGCCTTGGCGTCGTTGACGAAGGATTCCATCGCGTCGAGCCGGCGCGGATTGGCGAGCGGGCCCATCTTGGTCTCCTTCTCGAGACCGTCGCCAAGCGTGAGACCCTTGGCGTATTCGACGAAGCGCTCGACGAACTTGTTGTAGTTCTTCTCCTGAACATAGAAGCGCGTCGGCGAAATACAGACCTGGCCGGCGTTGCGATACTTGAACGCGGCGATGGTGTCGGCCGCCTTGATCGGATCGGCATCGTCGAACACCAGCACCGGCGAGTGACCGCCGAGCTCCATGGTCGCGCGCTTCATGCCGCGCGCCGCCATGGCGGCGAGGTGCTTGCCGACCGGCACCGAGCCGGTGAACGACACCTTCTTGACGATCGGCGACGGGATGATGTGCTCGGACACCTCGCCCGGCACACCGAAGACGAGATTGAGCACGCCCGCCGGCACGCCGGCATCGGCGAAGCACTTCACCAACTCGACGCAACCGCCCGGCACTTCTTCCGACGCCTTGATGATCAGCGTGCAGCCCGCAGCGAGCGCGCCGGCGATCTTGCGGATCGGCGTCAGCGTCGGGAAATTCCACGGCGTGAAGGCGGCGGCGACGCCGACCGGCTCCTGCACCACGATCTGGCGCGTGCCCTTCATGCGTCCCGGCACGATGCGGCCGTAAGCGCGGCGGCCTTCCTCGGCATACCAATCCGTAATGTCGGCGGAGGTCAGCACCTCGATGCGCGATTCCGGGAACGGCTTGCCCTGCTCCTGCGTCTGCACGCGCGCGATGTGATCGGCGCGCTCACGCATCAGCGTCGCGGCCTTGCGCAGGAAGTTCGAGCGATCGTAGGCCGAGGTGCGGCTCCAGGCGCCGAACGCCTTGTCGGCGGCGGCGAGCGCATTGTCGAGATCGGCCTTCGAGGCATGCGGCAGCCTGGCCAGCACCTTGCCGGTCGCCGGATTGATGACGTCCTCGCTCTTGCGGTTGTCGGCGCCCAGCCACTGGCCGTCGATGTAAAGCTTGAGATCGGTGTACATGTGCGAACCTCGTCGTTTCCCGGTGTCACTCAACTCGGCGCGTGGCTTACCACTTTAAGCGTGCCGCGGCCACCGCACCTGTCGCGGTGCAGATGAAAGATAATTCGGAAAGGATAGTCGAATGACTTTGCCGGCTATTTGCCGGTGAACTTCGGCTTGCGCTTTTCCATGAAGGCCTTGCGGCCCTCGATGTAATCGCCCGAGGCAAAGCACGCCTGGACCATGGCCTCGGCCTTGTCCATGTCGCGATCGGCCGGATCCTTCAGGATTTCGTTGACGATGAACTTGATGGAATCGACGGTGAGCGGCGCATTGCCGGCGATGGTCTCGGCATAGTTCTGCACATAGGATTCAAGTTCGCCATCGGCCACCACGCGATTGACGAGGCCCATGACCTGCGCCTCCTGCGCGGTGAACTGGCGCGCGGTGTAGAAGATTTCCTTGGCGAAAGACGGCCCGACGACATCGACCAGCTTCTTCACGCCGGCATAGCGATAGCCGAGCGACAGCTTGGCCGCCGGCACGGCGAATTTCGATGCCTCGGTGCAGATGCGGATGTCGCAGGCGAGCGCCAGGCCCATGCCGCCGCCGACGCAGTAGCCGCGGATCATGGCGATGGTCGGCTTGGGGAAATTATAGAAGGCGCCGTAAGCGCGATCGACCGCTTCGTTGTAGCGATCCGACGCTTCCTTGTTCGAGCGCTCGCTGGCGAACTTGGAAATATCGGCGCCCGACACGAAGGCCTTGCCACCGGCGCCGGTGACGATGACGACACGGATATTGTCGTCATTCTTGAACTCGTCGAGATAGCCCTCAGCCGCTTCCCACATGTCGAGCGACACAGCGTTGAGCTTGTCGGGATTATTGAAGGTGAGATAGCCGACCTGACCCTCCTTGCGGGACAGCATCTTGTCGGTGGTCGCGGGGGTGGTCATGTCCTCATGTCTCCATTTCTGTCATGCCCGGCCTTGAGCCGGGCATCCCGCTTAGGGATGCAATGCCTTTCCTAAGCGGGATGGCCGGGTCGAGCCCGGCCATGACGACGATTGATTCAGCGAATTCTCTAAACCGCCTTCGCCTCATGCAGCGCGGCGATCTCGGCCTCGGCGAAGCCGAATTCCTTGAGCACCTCGTCGGTGTGCTCGCCCTGCTTCGGCGGCGTCGCGGCGATGCGGCTGGGCGTGCGCGACAGGCCGATCGCCTGGCCGACGAAAGTCTGCGTCTCGCCATTCGGCTTCGTGCCGTCCCACGCCATCTTGAGGTGCTTGACCTGCTCGTCGGCGAACACCTGGTCGATCGCGTTGATCGGACCCGACGGCACTTCGGCTTTCTCGAACAGCGCGATCCACTCGGCGCTGGTCTTATGCACGGTCTTGGCGGCGATCGCCTCGTTGACCGCCTTGCGATTCTTCGAGCGCAGGCTGTTCGATTTGAAATCAGGATTGGCGATCAGCTCCGGCGCGCCGATGGCGTTGCACAGCCGCTCCCAGATCACCTGCCCGGCGGCGGCGATGTTGATGTGGCCATCCGCGGTCTTGAACACACCGGTCGGGATCGTGGTCGGATGATCGTTGCCGGCCTGCTGCGCGACTTCACCCTGCTGCAGCCAGCGCGCCGCCTGGAAGTCGAGCATGAAGATCTGCGCCTGCAGCAGCGAGGTCTGCACCCACTGGCCTTCGCCCGACACTTCGCGCTCGAGCAGCGCGGTCTGCACGCCGAGCGCGCACAGCAGGCCGGTGCACAGATCGGCGATCGGAATGCCGACGCGCATCGGGCCCCGGCCGGGTTCGCCGGTGATCGACATCAGGCCGCCCATGCCCTGCGCGATCTGGTCGAAGCCCGGGCGGTCGCGATACGGCCCGTCCTGACCGAAGCCGGAAATGCTGGCGAGGATGATGCGCTTGTTGATCTTCTTCAAAGACTCATAGTCGAAGCCGAGGCGGTCCTTCACGTCGGGGCGGAAGTTCTCGACCACGACGTCGGCCTTTTCGACGAGGCGCTTGAAGGCGGCGATGCCCTGTGGCGATTTCAGGTCGAGCGTGATCGAGCGCTTGTTGCGATGCAGGTTCTGAAAGTCGGCGTTCTCGCGCGGGCCACCCGGGCCTTCGCCTTTTTCCAGGTGCTGCGGGGTCTCGATCTTGATGACATTGGCGCCCCAGTCGGCGAACTGGCGCACGCAGGTCGGGCCGGAACGGACGCGGGTCAGGTCGAGAATGGTAAATCGGGACAGGGCCGAGGACGCCCGGGGAAATGGCATTTCAAGCAGCTCCAAACAGTCAAAAGCTTCAACGGGACCAAGACCTTCCACGATCCGGGCAGGGAAGTCTATCGGCGATAAAGGCGAGCGTCGGAGGGCGGAATTTGTTCACGTTCCGGCGCGATATTGCCGATTTCCGCCTTGAAAAGAACACGCGGCGCTGTCATATCAGCCTTGCGGATGAAGGCTCGATTCGAGCTCCGCGGGCTGCGTGCACGAATTTCCAGCAGATCATCTCGATCAGACGATTTTCGCCCCGCCTCTTCCGCCTCACCTACCGACACGACAACCCTGGCAACGCGGGATGTCTTGAAACCCCGATCCGCCGTGCGCGAAGCGCGCCCGGTCGTGTCGACGCATTAGAAAAGAGCTGTTTTGACTAACTTCAACGACTTCGGCCTCGCCGAACCGATTCTTCGTGCCCTCGCCGAAGAGAAATACGAAACCCCCACCCCGATCCAGGCCCAGACGATCCCCGCCGCCATGAAGGGCCGCGACATCGTCGGCATCGCCCAGACCGGCACCGGCAAGACCGCCTCCTTCGCGCTGCCGATCCTCAACCACATCGTCAACAACCGCATGCGCCCGATGCAGAAGGCCGCGCGCGTGCTGGTGCTGTCGCCGACCCGCGAACTGTCCGGCCAGATCGCCGACTCGTTCCGCACCTATGGCCGGCACATCCGCCCGCTCACGGTCGAACTCGCCATCGGCGGCGTACCGATCAACCGGCAGTCCCGCGGCATGGCCCGCGGCGCCGAAGTGCTGGTGGCGACGCCGGGCCGTCTGCTCGACCTCGTGCATCAACGTTCGGTCGTGCTCGACCAGGTCGAGATCCTGGTGCTCGACGAAGCCGACCGCATGCTCGACATGGGCTTCATCCGCGACATCAAGAAGATCGTGGCGATGCTGCCGCACAAGCGGCAGACCCTGTTCTTCTCGGCCACCATGCCGAAGGAAATCACCCAGCTCGCCGAGTCGATGCTCAAGGATCCCGAGCGCGTATCGGTGACGCCGGAATCGACCACCGTCGAGCGCATCGCGCAGCGCGTGATCCTCACCGAAAAGTCGGCCAAGCCCGGCCTGCTCGTCGAGGTCATCAAGTCGGAGACCATCGACCGCGTGCTGGTGTTCACCCGCACCAAGCACGGCGCCGACAAGGTCGTGCGCCAGCTCGAGAGCGCCGGCCTGCCTTCGGCGGCAATCCACGGCAACAAGTCGCAGAACCAGCGCGAGCGCGTGCTCGCCCAGTTCCGTGACGGTTCGCTCCGCATCCTGATTGCGACCGACATCGCCGCGCGCGGCATCGACGTCGATGGCATCACCCATGTCGTCAATTACGATCTGCCGAACATTCCGGAATCCTACGTGCATCGCATCGGCCGCACCGCGCGCGCCGGCCGCGACGGCGTCGCAATCTCGTTCTGCGATCATGAAGAAAACGGCTTCCTGCGCGACATCGAGCGCACGATCCGCATCAAGATCCCGTCCGAGGACAAGCGCACCGGCCGTTCCGCCGGCCGCGCCGAACCGGCGCCGCACCATCACGCCAACGGCCGCAATGGCGGTGGCAACCGCCGCGGCGGCAATGGCCAGAACCGTGGTCGCAATGGCGGTGGTCATGGCGGCCAGGGCCAAGGTCATGGTCATGGTCATGGTCATGGCGGCCAAGGTCACGGCGAACAGCGCCCGCAGCGCGCCAAAAGCCATGGCGGCAACGCTAATGGCGGTCACCAGAACGGCCAGCGCAACGGCAACCGCCCGGTGGCGGCCACGGCGGCAATCGGCGGCAATGGCGGCGGCGAGAACATTGGCGGCATGAAGTTCATGCAGCGGGGCCCGAACCGGCCGCGCAGCCACGCGCCGCGCTAACAATCAATGAATTACCTCCCCAAAGGCCGAAAAACGGCCTTGGGGAGGGATCGGTTTTTCGGATAAAGGTAGCCCCGCCTGTTTTAGGGCGCGGCCCCACCGGGAGAGGATTTGGATGCCGAAAGAAGAAATGCTGGAGTTCGACGGGACGGTGACCGAAGTGTTGCCGGACGGCAATTTCCGGGTGAAGCTCGATAACGAGCACGAAGTGCTGGCCTACACCGCAGGCAAGATGCGCAAATTCCGCATCCGCACCGGCGTCGGCGACCGGGTGATCGTGGAAATGTCGCCCTACGATCTGCAGCGCGGCCGCATCAGTTTCCGGCACAAGGGCGACGCTCCGACGGCAGCGCCCGCGCAGCGCCGGCCGAATTTCCGCCGCCGTTAGTCTCTCTAAATGTCCCGGCCCTCGCGCCGGGACATTTCGTTTCGGCGGGACCAAGCATCAAGGGAGCGCCGCCGATGACAAGAAAGTCCCTTTGCTCGGTCGTCGCGTTTCTGCTGGCGGCATCGGCCGCCTTGGCTCAGCCCTCCCCCGAGACGAAAGAACAGCGCCCCGAGGCCCGGCGCGAAGCCAGCACCGACGGCATTCTCAAGCTACTGCCGGCCGACGCCGTCACCCAGCATTCCATCGCGACGCCGCAAGGCAAGATCGACTACACCGCGACCGCCGGCACGCTGCCGTTCTACGACCAGTCCGGCAGCCAGAGCGCGGCGGTGTTCTACACCGCCTATGTCGCCAAAAACGGCGGACCGAACCGGCCGCTGACCTTCGCCTTCAATGGCGGGCCGGGCGCGGCGTCGGCCTATCTGCACATGGGCGTGGTCGGCCCGCGCATTCTCGAACTCGGGCCGCAGGGCCATGACGCCGCGCGCGCCGAGCTGCGCGATAATCCCGCCACCTGGCTCGCCTTCACCGATCTCGTGCTGATCGATCCGGTCGGCACCGGCTGGAGTAGAGCCGCCAAGAGCGACAACGCCAAGAATTTCTGGAGCGTGCGCAGCGACGCCGACGCCATGGCCAAAGCCATCGCGCTTTACATCGCGCGCAACAACCGCGGCGCCGCGCCGAAATATCTGCTCGGTGAAAGCTATGGCGGCTTTCGCGCCGTGAAGACGGCGCGGTCGCTGTTGCGCGAACAGGGCCTCGCGGTGAGCGGGCTCATTCTGGTCTCGCCCTTGCTCGAGGGCTGGCTCACTTTCGGCGACGACACTTCCGCGCTGCGCGCTGCGTTGCAGATGCCGTCGCTCGCCGCCGCCGAACTCGAGCGCAGGCAAGCGTTCACGCCGCAGGCGCAGGCCGAGGCGGAAAAGTTCGCCATGACCGATTATCTGGTGACGCTCGCCGGCAAAAGGCCGGAAGGCGATGCCGCCAACGCCTTCTATGCGCGTGTCGCCGCCATGACCGGCGTGCCGGAAGGCACGATTACGGCGTCGCGCGGTTTCATCAACGATTTCGTCAAGACCATCCGCGCCGGCAAGATCGTCAGCCGCTACGACGCCGACTTCGCCGTGGACGATCCGAACCCGGAGCGCCGCTCCGCGCGCGGCCCCGACCCGATCCTCGATGGCGTATCGCGCGCCTATGGCGGCGGCTTTGCCGACTACGCCCGCAACGAACTCGGCTTCAAGACCGAGATGACCTACACCCTGCTGGCCAATGACATCAGCGGCAACTGGGACTGGGGCAATGGCGGCCGCTTCGCCGCGACGTCCGACGACGACATCCGCACCCTGCTGGCATTCACTCCGTCGTTCCGCCTGATGGTGGTGCACGGCTATGCCGACATGGTCACGCCCTACGGCATGTCGCGCTACGTGCTCGACCATCTGCCGCCGATCGGGCCGTCCGGCCGCGTGCAGTTCAAGCTCTATCGGGGCGGCCATATGTTCTACATCGCCGCCGACCAGCGCAAAGCCTTCTCGAACGACGCCGCCGCCTTCTATCGCGCGGCGGAATAGGCGCCCGCTCCCTTGAATACCTAGCCGGGCATCTGCCATGGTGGCCCGGCCGGGCTATCCTTGGGGGCCGCTGCTTGGACTTTTATCTCGTCGCTTCGGAACTGCTGAGCGCCACGGTGCGCTGGCTGCATGTCGTCGCCGGCATCGCCTGGATCGGCTCGTCGTTCTACTTCATTCACCTCGACCTGAGCCTCAAGAAGCGCGCCGGCCTGCCCGACGGCGTCAAGGGCGACGCCTGGCAGATCCACGGCGGCGGCTTCTACCAGATGATCAAGTTTCTGGTGGCGCCGAAGAACATGCCGGACGAACTGACCTGGTTCAAATGGGAGGCCTATACGACCTGGCTGTCCGGCTTCGCGCTGCTGGTGCTGGTCTATTACATGCAGGCCGACCTGTTCCTGATCGACAAGTCGGTGCTCAACATGAGCGCGCCGATGGCGGCGGGAATCGCCTTCTTCAGTTTGCTGGCGAGTTGGCTGGTCTATGAGGCCTTGTGCCGCTCGCCGCTCGGCAAGCATGAAGTGGCGCTGGCGCTGGTCGGCTACGTCTATCTCGTCGCGCTGACCTACGCCTTCACCCACGTGTTCAGCGGCCGCGGCGCCTTCACCCAGATCGGCGCGCTGATCGGCACCATCATGGTCGCCAATGTGTTCGCCGTGATCATGCCGAACCAGCGCAAGACCGTGGCGGCGCTGATCGCCGGCGAAAAGCCAAATCCGGTGTGGGGCGAACGCGGCAAGCAGCGCTCGGTGCACAACAATTACCTGACGCTGCCGGTCGTCTTCCTGATGCTCTCCAATCACTATCCGCTGCTGTTCGCGACCAGGAACAACTGGCTCATCGTCGCCATCGTGCTGGTGGTCGGCCCGGTGATCCGCCACTTCTTCAATGCGCGGCACGAGGGCAAGCCATCGCCATGGTGGACGTGGTTCGTCGCCGCCTTCGCCATGATGCTGGTGCTGTGGCTCTCGACCAGTGGACCGATGGGCGGCAGGTCCGGCGCGCTGCCGGAGACGCCGAAGTTCGCGCAGGTCAATGAGATCGTGATGTCCCGCTGCAGCATGTGCCACACCGCCGAGCCGGTCTGGACCGGCATCGGCGCGGCGCCGAAGGATGTTCATCTCGACAGCGCGGAAGCGATCCGCCTGCATGCCAAGCTGATCGCCTTGCAGGCCGGCCATTCCAGCGCCATGCCGCCCGGCAACGTCACCGAGATGACGCCGGAAGAACGGCAGGTCATCGCGGCCTGGTATGCGGCCGGCGCGCCGGGGGAGTGAATGATGGTACGCGAGAGCACGCACAGTCTCCGTCATGCCCGGCCTTGTGCCGGGCATCCACGCCTTCCTTTGAAGGCGACAAGACGTGGATGGCCGGGACAAGCCCGGCCATGACGGTGACATTAGATCAACTGAATTCGATGTCCCCCGCCGATTTCACCGCGGCGCTGGCGGATATCTACGAGCATTCGCCATGGGTCGCGGAAGCGGCGGCAAAGCACCGGCCTTTTCCAACGCTCAACGCGCTGCATGAGGCGATGGTCGCGGCGGTGAAAGCCGCACCCAACGACGCGCGCATGAAGCTGATCACCGCGCATCCCGATCTCGCCGGCAAGGCGGCGCGGGCCGGCACGCTGACGAAGGATTCGACAGACGAACAACTGAGCGCCGGGCTCGACCGCCTGAGCGACACTGACTATGCGCGCTTCCATCAACTCAATGACGCCTACAAGGCCCGGTTCGGCATTCCCTTCATTATCTGCGTGCGGCGGCACACCAAGGATTCGATCCTCGATCAGTTCGAGCGCCGCCTCGCCCATGGGAATGGTATTGGCGACACCACCGAAATCGACACGGCGCTGACCGAGATTTTCCGCATCGGCGCGCTGCGGCTCGACAGCCAGGTCACCGCGCACGACAAGCTGCCGGTGAAAGGCCATTTGTCGACGCATGTGCTCGACACGCATAACGGCAAGCCGGCCGAGGGCGTCGCGCTCGAATTGTGGGAATTGTCACGCGACGGCGCGGCGCGCCTGATCGTCAAGGCCATCACCAACAAGGATGGCCGCACCCACGATCCGATCATTGGCGGCCGGCCGGTGCCGATCGGCACCTACGAACTGCGTTTCTGGCTCGGCGACCATTTCCGAAGCCGGAATGTACCGCTGGCCGATCCGCCGTTCCTCGACGTGGTGCCGATCCGCTTCAGCGTCGCCGAGCCCGAGGGCCGGTACCATGTGCCGCTCTCGGCCTCGCCCTGGGCCTATGGAACCTACCGGGGCAGCTGACCTCATTTGCCCAAACCAAAGGCCGAACGGCCTCAATTGCCGCGTGGATAGGCAGGGACTGGTGACAATTGGTCCCTTCTACTGCCGCCGGAATTGGCACAATATTGGCTTGTCACTTTTCTAGACGCCGCAGGGGGACAGCGGCGTCAGTCACGAGTAACGGGACAACCTTCCATATGTCGGATCAGGGGCCGGTCAGTTCTGCCGCGCGCGCGCCGCTGCTCCAGGCCATCGGCATTACCAAACTTTACGGCACTTTCCTCGCCAACGACGGCGTTTCCATCGACCTCTATCCCGGCGAAATCCATGCGCTGCTCGGCGAAAACGGCGCCGGCAAATCGACCTTGGTCAAGACGATGTACGGCCTCATCCAGCCCAGCGCCGGCGAACTGCGCTGGCTGGGCGAGAAGATCGAGCTTTCCGGCCCGTCCGACGCGCGCGCCCGCGGCATCGCCATGGTGTTCCAGCATTTCTCGCTGTTCGACAACCTGACCGTCGCCGAGAATGTCGCGCTCGGTCTCGACGGCAAGGAGAGCTTTGCCGCCATGTCGGCGCGCCTGGCGCAGGTCTCGCGCGACTATGGCCTGCCGCTCGATCCAAAGCGCGAAGTGTGGCGGCTGTCGGTCGGCGAGCGCCAGCGCATCGAAATCGTGCGCGCGCTGATGCAGAACCCGAAGCTGCTGATCCTCGACGAGCCGACCGCGGTGCTGACGCCGCAGGAGGCCGACCAGCTTTTCACCGTGCTCGAGCGCCTCAAGGGCGAAGGCCGCGCGCTGCTCTACATCTCGCACAAGCTCGATGAAGTGAAGCGGCTCTGCGACACCGCCACCATCCTGCGCGGCGGCAAGAAGGTCGCGACCTGCAATCCGCGCGCCGAAACCGCCGCGTCGATGGCGCGCATGATGGTCGGCGCCGAGATCGGCGAAGTGCGCGCGACGACCGCGCGCGCCACCACCGTGCCGCGGCTCCTGATCCGCGACCTGTCGATGGCGCCGGACGATCCGCATGGCACGTATCTGCGCAACATCTCGCTCGAAGTGTTCGGCGGCGAGATCCTCGGCATTGCCGGCGTCGCCGGCAACGGCCAGGACGAATTCTTCTCGGCGCTGTCGGGCGAGCGCATCGCGCCGTATGAAGACAATGTCATCATCGACGGCCATGCCGCCGGCAATCTCTCCGTCACCCAGCGCCGCAAGCTGGGCGCCGCCTTCGTGCCGGAAGAACGTCTCGGCCACGGCACCGCGCCGCGCATGAAGCTGTCGGAGAACGCGCTGCTGACCGGCCATGCCGCCAGCCATATGGTGAAGCACGGTTTCGTCGACCGGCCGGCGACGCTCAAAGCCGTCGATACCACCACCAGGACTTTCGACGTGCGCAAGGCCAAGCGCGATCCGGAAGCCGCCAGCCTGTCCGGCGGCAACCTGCAGAAATTCATCGTCGGCCGCGAAATCCTGCGCGAGCCCGGCGTGCTGGTGGTGAGCCAGCCGACCTGGGGCGTCGATGCCGGCGCCGCCGCCGTGATCCGGCAAGCGCTCATCGACCTGTCGAGCCGCGGCAGCGCCGTGCTGGTGATCAGCCAGGATCTCGACGAACTCGCCGAGATATCGGACCGCATCGCCGTGATGTTCCACGGCACGTTGTCCGAGCCCATCGCCGCCGCCAATGCGACGCGCGAGAAGCTCGGCCTGCTGATGGGCGGCGCCTCGCCCGAGACCGCGACTGTCGAGGAGGTTTCTCATGCAGCTGGTGCTTGAGAAACGCGCCGAGCGCTCGACCTTCATCGCGCTCGCCTCGCCGGTGCTGGCGATCGCGCTCACTTTGGTGACGATGTCGATCTTCTTCCTTCTTCTGGGGAAGAACCCGGTCACCGCGCTTTATGTCTACTTCATCGAGCCGCTGACCGATTCCTACACGCTGATGGAAATCGCGGTGAAAGCTTCGCCGCTGGTCATGATCGCAATCGGCCTGTCGCTCTGCTATCTCGCCAATGTCTGGAATATCGGCGCCGAAGGCCAGTTCCTGATCGGCGCGGTCACCGGCAGCTGGCTCGCCGTCGTCACCAACGGCACCGGCGCCGGGCCCTGGGTGCTGCCGGCGATGCTGGTGATGGGCGCGCTCGGTGGCGCGCTGTGGGCGATGATCCCGGCTCTGTGCAAGACGCGGTTCGGCGCCAACGAGATCCTCACCTCGCTGATGCTGGTCTATGTCGCCGATCTCATCCTCGATTATCTGGTGCGCGGGCCGTGGCGCGACCCCAAGGGCATGAACTTCCCGACCACCGCCTCGTTCGATCCGGTTGCCACCGTGCCGGTGATCATGGACGGCGGCCGCCTGCATGCCGGCGTCATCATTACACTCGCCCTTGTGGTCGTGGTCGCGGTCATGCTCGGCCGCAGCATCAAGGGCTTCGAGATCCGCGTCGTCGGCGCGGCGCCACGCGCGGCGCGCTTTGCCGGCTTCTCATCCGAGAAGCTGGTGGTCTTCACCTTTGCCGTGTCCGGCGCGCTGGCCGGCCTTGCCGGCATTATCGAAGTCGCCGGCCCGGTCGGCGTGCTGCAGCCCGGCATCTCGCCCGGCTACGGCTTCACCGCGATCATCGTCGCCTTCCTCGGCCGGCTCAATCCGATCGGCATTCTGGTCGCCGGCCTGTTCCTGGCGCTGACCTTCATCGGCGGCGAAGGCGCGCAGATTTCGATGAAGGTGCCGCTCGACCTCACCAAGGTGTTCCAGGGCATGTTGCTGTTCTACGTGCTCGCCTGCGACAGCCTCATTCTCTATCGCATCCGCCTCGTCACCGCGAAACCGAAAGCCGCGTGAGCGCCATGGGTCTGGTCGAAGCCATCATCATCTCGATCATCGCCGCATCGACGCCGCTGCTGCTGGCGGCGGCGGGCGAGCTGATCGTCGAGCGCTCCGGCGTGCTCAATCTCGGCGTCGAAGGCATGATGATCATGGGCGCGGCCTGCGGCTTTGCCGGCGCTTATCTCACCGGCTCGACCTTCGTCGGCGCGCTGTTCGGCATCGCCGCCGGCATGGCCCTGTCCTTCATCTTCGCGGTGCTGACGCTCGGGCTCGCCGTCAACCAGGTGGCGGCGGGACTCGCGCTGACCATTCTCGGCATCGGCCTGTCGGGCCTGATCGGCGCCGGCTTCGTCGGCGAAAAGATCATGCCGGCGCCGCAGCTTTACCTTCCGGTGCTCACCGGCATTCCGCTCGTCGGCCGTATCCTGTTCGGACAGAATGCGTTCATCTATTTCTCCATCGCGCTGGTGATCGGCATCTGGTGGTTCCTCTATCGCACGCGCGGCGGCCTGATCCTGCGCGCGGTCGGCGACAGCCACACCTCGGCGCACGCCCTCGGTTATCCGGTGCTGAAAATCCGCCTGCTCGCCGTGCTGTTCGGCGGCGGCTGCGCGGGCCTCGCCGGTGCTTTCCTGCCGCTCGCCTATACGCCATTCTTCATTCCGGGCATGACTGCCGGCCGCGGCTGGATCGCGCTGGCGCTCGTGGTGTTCTCGTCATGGCTGCCGGGCCGGCTGGTCGCCGGCGCCTATCTTTTCGGCGCGGTGTCGATCCTGCAACTGCATGCGCAGGCCTTCGGCCTCGGCATTCCCTCGCAACTGATGACGGCGCTGCCTTATCTCGCGACCGTCATCGTGCTCGTCATTATCTCCCGCGCGCGCGGCGCCGCCGGATCGGTGGCGCCCGCCTCGCTCGGCACGGTGTTCGTGCCCGATCGCTGACCTTTTCTGACGTACTCTAACCGGAGCTGGACCATGAAAAGACTTCTGATGACCGCCGCGGCCGCGGCGCTGACACTCGCCGCCACCGCCTTCAATGCCACCGCCGCCGACAAGATCAAGGTCGGCTTCATCTATCTCGGCCCGGTCGGCGATCTCGGCTGGACCTATATGCATGAAGTCGGTCGCCAGATGATGGTGAAGGAGCTCGGCGACAAGGTCGAGACGACCTATCTCGAGAACGTCAACGAAGGCCCGGATTCGGAGCGCTCGATCGTGCAACTGGCGCGCACCGGCCACGACCTGATCTTCACCACCTCGTTCGGCTACATGGACCCGACGCTGAAGGTCGCCAAGCAGTTCCCCAAGATCAAATTCGAGCACGCCACCGGCTTCAAGAGCGCGCCCAACATGGGCACCTATTCAGGCCGCTTCTACGAGGGCCGCTACATCCAGGGCGTGATCGCCGGCAAGATGTCGAAGACCGGCACGCTCGGCTACATCGCCTCGTTCCCGATCCCGGAAGTGATTTCCGGCATCAACGCCACCATCCTCGGCGCACAGACCGTCAACCCGAACATCAAGCTCAAGATCATCTGGGTTAACACCTGGTTCGATCCCGGCAAGGAAGCCGACGCCGCCAAGGCGCTGGCCGATCAGGGCGTCGACGTCATCATGCAGCACACCGACTCGCCGGCCGCCATGCAGGTCGCGGCGCAGCGCGGCATCTACGCCTTCGGCCAGGACTCCGACATGATCAAGTTCGGCCCGAAGACCCAGCTCACCGCCATCATCAACAACTGGGGGCCCTATTACGTGAAGCAGGCCAAGGCCGCGCTGGCCGGCACCTGGAAGGCGGAAGACACCTGGGACGGCCTCAAGGAAAAGATGGTGCTGATGGCGCCCTACACCAACATGCCGGATGACGTGAAGGCCTTGGCGGAAAAGACCGAAGCCGCGATCACGTCGGGCGAATTGCATCCCTTCAAGTGTCCGGTCATCGGCCAGGACGGCAAGGAAGTGGAATGCAAGGGCGGCAAGAACCTCGACGCCGGGCAGATCCTCGGCATGAACTTCTATGTGAAGGGCATCGACGACAAGATCCCCGGCGGCAAGTGAGGCTGACGCACTCCACCACAACAACGGTCATGGCCGGGCCGCCCGCAGGGCGAGACCCGGCCATCCCGCTTAGGCGGGCACAGTGCGTTCCTAAGCGAGATGGCCGGGTCAAGCCCGGCCATGACAGCTCAATTCTGCACCATCTTCGCCGCGGCCTGATGGCGGCGCATGAGACCGGCGATATCGAGACCGGGAATGGCGCCGTCGATCACGGTCCAGGCGCCGTTGATCATGACGCGGTCGGCGCGATGCGCGCCGCACAGCACCAGCGCCGCGAGCGGATCGCCGTAACCCGAGAAGCGCAGTTCATCGAGTTTGTAGAGCGCGAGATCGGCCCGCTTGCCGACGGCGATCGCGCCAAGCTCAGGCCGGCCGACGCAGGCCGCCGAGCCTTGGGTCGCCCAGCGCAGCGCATCCTTGTGGCTCACCTTGGTGACGCCGTAGCGCCCGCGCTGCAACAAGAACGCGGCGCGTACCTCCTGCATCAGATTGGATTCATCGTTCGACGCCGAGCCATCGACGCCAAGACCGACGGCAACGCCGGCGCTTTCCAGCTCGCACACCGGGCAGTGGCCCGAGGCCAAGGTCTGGTTCGAGCAGGCGCAATGGCTGATCGACACCTTGCCCTTGGCGAGGCGCGGCATTTCCGCCTTGTCGAAGTGCACGCCATGCGCCAGCCAGGTGCGGTGATTGAGCCAGCCGCAATCTTCCAGATAATCGAGCGGCCGGCAGTTATAGAGCTCAAGGCAGAAGGCGTTCTCGTCCTCGGTTTCGGCGAGATGCGTGTGCAGGCGCACGTCAAGTTTGTCGGCGAGCGCCGCGGTCTTCTTCATCAGCGACGTCGTCACCGAGAAGGGCGAGCACGGCGCCAGCGCCACCTGCGTCATCGCCGCTTCGCCGCGCTGGTGATAGCGCGCCACTACGCGCTCAGAGTCGGCGAGAATGGTGTCCTCGTCCTGCACGACAGAGTCGGGCGGCAGACCGCCATCGCGCTCCGACAGGTTCATCGAGCCGCGCGTCAGCAGCACGCGAATGCCGAGCTTTTGCGCCGCCGCGATTTCGATATCGACGCCGTCCTCGAGGCCCTTCGGGAACACGTAATGATGGTCGGTGGTTGTGGTGCAGCCGGACAACATCAGTTCGGCCATCGCCACCGTGACGGCGGCGTCGAGCGCTTCGGGCGTCATCTTCGCCCAGATCGGATACAGCGCCTTGAGCCAGGGAAACAGTTCGCGGTCGAGCGCGGCCGGGACGGCGCGGGTCAAAGTCTGGTAGAAATGATGATGGGTGTTGATCAGCCCCGGGATGACGACATGATCGCGCGCCTCGAACGCCTTGGCATTCGGCGTCGCCGGTTCGCGGCCCTTGCCGACCAGTTCGACAATCGCGCCGTCCTTGACGACGACGCCGCGTTCGGCGCCGTCAGCGAAAATGGCGAGCGGGTCCTTGATCCACAGTGCGTCGGTCATGCGCTTGTTCCTTCACCGGCATCATATCGGCACTTGCAAGGTCGGGGCCAGCCATCTTCTCTTCTTCACCTCTCCCATAGGGAGAGGTCGACGCGCGATAGCGCGTCGGGTGAGGGGTTACAAACTATCTGGCTCACTTGCCCCCTCACCCCAACCCTCTCCCCGATGGGGAGAGGGAGCGCGCCGAGTTCATGGGAGCTCGGAGTTTCGCCATGGACCTGAACACCATCGCCGAGATCGTCCGCCCAACCGAGCGGAGCGAGATTCCCATATGGCGCGCGGGCGACGCCTTTCTCGCCGGCGGCACATGGCTGTTTTCGGAGCCGCAGCCGCGCTTGCGCCGTTTGATCGACCTGCCCGGCATGGGCGCGGTGCCGCTGCGCTCCACTCCCTCCGGCCTTGAGATCGCCGCGACCTGCACTATCACGCAGCTTGAAAACATGGGCCTGCCGGCTTCGTGGCCGGTGAAGCCGCTGATCGAGCAGTGCTGCAACGCCTTCCTTGCCTCGTTCAAGATCAAGAACGTCGCCACGGTCGGCGGCAATATCGTCATGTCGTTGCCGGCCGGGCCGATGATCTCGCTGTGCGTCGCGCTCGATGGCGAACTCATTATCTGGACGCCGGACGGCGGCAAGCGGCGCGTGAAGGTGATCGACTTCGTCACGGGCAACAATCGCAACACGCTCGGCCCCGGCGAGATCGTCGATACCATCCATCTGCCGGCGGCAGCGCTGACGCGGCGCACCGCGTTCCGGCAAATTTCGCTGACGAATTTCGGCCGCTCCGGCGCGCTGGTGATCGGCACGCTCGACCCAGGCGGCGCGTTTGCTCTCACGGTCACCGCCTCGACGCCGAAGCCGCATCAATTCCGTTTCGACACGTTGCCAGATGCCGACGAACTGATCGCGCGCATCGACAGCGAGATCGCCGGCAACTGGTTCGACGACATTCACGGCCTGCCGGCGTGGCGGCGCGAAATGACTTTGCATTTCGCGCGCGAAATCGTCGCCGAACTCGGCGGAGGCGCGCGATGACCTTCCGCGTCAATGGCAACGCGTTCAATGAGGAGCCCGCGCCGGGCCAGTGCCTGCGCACCTTCCTGCGCCAGCTCGGCCATTTCGGCGTCAAGAAGGGCTGCGACGCCGGCGATTGCGGCGCCTGCACGGTCTATCTCGACGGCGAGCCCGTGCATTCCTGCCTCGTGCCGGCCTTCCGCGCCGAAGGCCATGAGGTGACCACCATCGAAGGCCTCGCAAAAGGCAACGAGCTGCATCCGATGCAGCAGGCCTTCCTCGACGCGCAGGGCTATCAGTGCGGCTTCTGCACCGCCGGCATGATCATGACGGCGGCCGCGCTCAATCAGGAACAGAAGGCCGATCTTGGCCGCGCGCTCAAGGGCAACCTGTGCCGCTGCACCGGCTACCGCGCCATCGAGGATGCCATTGCGGGCCGCTGCGACGCCGCGAAGCCCGAAGCCGGCCGTGGTGTCGGCCACAACGTGCCGGCGCCCGCGGGGCCGGATGTCGTCACCGGCAAGGCGCGCTTCACGCTCGATGTCGCCATCGACGGTCTGCACCACATCAAGCTCGTGCGCTCGCCGCACCCCCATGCGCGCATCAAGGGCTTCGACAAGAGCGCGGCGCTCGCCGTGCCCGGCGTCGTCGCCGTGCTGACGCATGAGGATGCGCCGGCGACGCTCTATTCCAGCGCGCGGCACGAGACCCGCGAGACTGATCCCGACGACACCCGCGTGCTCGACGACGTCGTGCGCTTCATCGGCCAGCGCGTCGCCGCCGTGGTCGCGACGAGCGAAGCCGCCGCCGAGGAGGCCTGCCGCAAGCTCGTCGTCGAATACGACATACTGCCTGCGGTGTTCGATCCGGAAGAAGCGATGCGGCCCGGCGCGCCGCAGCTCCACAACAAGGGCCCGGAAGCGCGCATCCACGACCCGTCGCGCAATCTCGCCGCCGAACTGCACGGCGCGCATGGCAATGTGGAGCAAGGCTTCGCCGAGGCGGACGTCATCCATGAAGGCACCTATTTCGTGCCGCGCGTGCAGCACGCGCATCTGGAAACCTTGTGCGCCATCGCCTGGATCGACGCCGCCGGCCGGCTCAATGTGCGATCCTCGACGCAGGTGCCGTTCCTGACGCGGCTCGAACTGGCGCATGTTTTCGGCCTCGACCGTGACAAGGTGCGCGTCTTCTGCGAGCGCGTCGGCGGCGGCTTCGGCGCGAAGCAGGAAATGCTGACCGAGGACATCGCCGCACTGGCGGCGCTGAAGACCGGCAGACCCGTGAAGCTCGAATTCACCCGCGAGGAGCAGTTCATCGGCGCGACCACGCGCCATCCGATGAAAGTGCGCGTCAAGGTCGGCGCCAAGCGCGACGGCACGCTCACCGCCATGCAGATGCATGTCGTATCCAACACCGGCGCCTATGGCAATCACGGCATGCCGGTGCTCGGCCATGCCTGCTCGGAGTCGATCAGCGTCTATCGATGCGCCAACAAGAGGGTGGATGGCTACGCCGTCTATACCAACACCGTACCGGCCGGCGCGTTTCGCGGCTACGGCCTGCCGCAAGCCGGATTCGCCGTTGAATCCGCGATGGACGAGATCGCGCGCATGATCGGCATGGATGCCATCGAATTCCGCCGCCGCAATGTCGTGCGCAAGGGCGATCCGATGATCGGCCTCGAACAATCGCCCGACGACGTCATCTATGGCAGCTACGGCCTCGACCAGTGCCTCGATCTGGCGCAAGCGGCGATGCTGCGCGGCGACGGCGACGAACCGCCGCCCGGCTGGGCGGTCGGCGAAGGCTATGCGCTGACCATGATCGACACCGTGCCGCCCGGCGGACACTACTCCGACACGTATATCCGACTCGAGGCCGATGGCACGTTCGCCATGACCATCGGTACCGCCGAGTTCGGCAACGGCACCTCGACCGTGCACCGGCAGATCGCGGCCAGCGTGCTGAATGCCAGGCCGACGAGCATCAACGTCAGGCAAAGCGACACCGACCATGGCGGCCACGACACCGGCGCTTACGGCTCCACCGGCACGGTGATCGCCGGCCGCGCCACGCAGTTCGCCGCCGAGGCGATGCGCGATGTGCTGTTGGCATTCGCCGCGAAGCATTCGGGCGTCGATCGAAAGCTTTGCAAACTTTTCGACGGCGCCGTCGAATGCGACGGCAGAGCCATCGCGCTCACGGAGCTGTTCAAGGCGGCGCAAGCGCAGGGCGTCGAGCTCAAGGCGCACGGCACCACCAACGGCATTCCCCGCTCGGTAGCCTTCAACGTGCAGGGCTTCCGCGTCGCGGTGAACCCGGTGAGCGGCGAGGTGAAAATCCTCAAGAGCGTGCAGGCCGCCGACGCCGGCACGGTCATCAATCCGATGCAATGCCGCGCTCAGGTCGAAGGCGGCGTGGCGCAGGCGCTCGGGGCCGCGATGTTCGAGGAGGTCGTCATCGACGATGGCGGCCGCGTCACCAATCCGTCATTCCGGCATTACCGCATCCCGGCCTTTGCCGATGTGCCCCATACCGAAGTGCTGTTCGCCAGGACCTCGGACGAGCTCGGGCCGTTCGGCGCCAAGTCGATGAGCGAAAGCCCGTACAATCCGGTGGCCGCGGCGCTGGCCAGCGCCATCCGCGACGCCACCGGCGTGCGGTTCTATCGCCTGCCGCTCAAGCCAGACCGGATTCATGAGGGATTGAAGGCAGCCGCCGAGCCGTAGCCCGGATGAAGCGCAGCGAAATCCGGGAACGCCGCTCCCCGCATTGCGCTTCGCTCCATGCGGGCTACAGGCCGTCGCCGGTTCGTAACCAAGTCAGGCTAAATGTCTGGAAGTTGTGCCATTTTGAGCGCCCAATGGACGCGCAGGCGGCCCGGAATTTGCTTGGTTAATGGGCAAACGTTTCGGCCGCAAAGCGATTAGAGTTGGCTCCGAGCATCAGGGTTACGGGTATCCATGTCCATCCTCGCCGGCCTGCATCATTTCACCAGTTACAAATACGACCGGCCCATCGCCCTCGGCCCGCAGATCGTGCGGCTGCGCCCGGCGCCGCACAGCCGGACCAAGATTCCGAGCTATTCGCTGAAGGTGACGCCGGCCGAGCACTTCGTGAACTGGCAGCAGGACCCGCACGGCAACTGGCTCGCCCGCTTCGTCTTCCCGGAGAAGACCACCGAGTTTTCCGTCACCGTCGATTTCACCGCCGACCTCGAAGTCATCAATCCGTTCGACTTCTTCGTCGAGCCTTATGCCGACAAGTGGCCGTTCGCCTATGGCGATGAACTCAAGGACGATCTGACGCCCTATCTTAAAGCCGAGCCGGCCGAACCGCTGTTGCAGGCGCTGATCGACTCGATCCCGCGCGAGGCGCCCAACACCGTCAACTTCATCGTCGATCTCAACCAGCGCCTCAACAAGGCCGTCAAATACGTCGTGCGCCTGGAGCCGGGCGTGCAGACGCCGGACGAAACGTTGTCGTGTGGCAGCGGCTCGTGCCGCGACTCTGCGTGGCTGATGGTGCAGCTCCTGCGCCACATCGGTCTCGCCGCGCGCTTCGTCTCCGGCTACCTGATCCAGCTTCGTCCCGATCTGAAATCCCTCGACGGCCCGAGCGGTACCGAAGTCGATTTCACCGACCTGCACGCCTGGACTGAAGTCTATCTCCCGGGCGCCGGCTGGATCGGCCTCGATCCGACATCGGGCCTGCTGTGCGGCGAAGGCCATATCCCGGTGGCGGCGACTCCGCATTATCGCTCCGCCGCGCCGATCACCGGTTTGGTCGAGCCGGCCGAAGTCACTTTCGCGTTCGAGATGAAAGTCGATCGCATTGCCGAGCGGCCGCGTGTCACTTTGCCGTTCTCCGATGAAGCCTGGGCTGCGCTCGATCAACTCGGCGACAAGGTCGATGCCGACCTCAATGCCTGGGATGTGCGGCTCACCATGGGTGGCGAACCGACTTTCGTTTCCATCGACGACTACCAATCCGCCGAATGGAACACGGCGGCGCTCGGGCCGCAGAAGCTCAAGCGCGCCGACGATCTCATTCAGCGCCTGCGCACGCGCTTCGCGCCGGGCGCGCTGCTGCATTACGGCCAGGGCAAATGGTATCCGGGCGAAGAACTGCCGCGCTGGGCCTATTCGCTGTATTGGCGCCGCGACGGGGAGCCGATGTGGCAGAACCTCGATCTCATCGCGCGCCAGCCGACGACGCCGCCGCCGACATCGCTCGATCTGCAGAGCTTTGCCGAGACCGTCGCGGCGCGCATCGGCATCACCGCCGATTTCGTGCAGCCTGTCTATGAAGACCCGGCCGAGCGCCTGCTGAAGGAAGGCGCGCTGCCGGACAATATCGACCCGGCCAATCCCAAGCTCGATGATGCCGCCGAGCGCAACCGCATCATGCGCACCTTCGAGCGAAAGCTGACGCATCCGGCCGGCTTCGTCATTCCGGTGCAGCACTGGACCGCGAAGGCCGGCGGCGGCTGGCTGTCGGAAGTGTGGCGCACGCGGCGCGGCCGGCTTTATCTGATCCCCGGCGATTCACCGGCCGGCTTTCGTCTGCCGCTCGGGCAGTTGCCGTATATAGCTCCGACCGATTATCCCAATCCAATCCCGGCCGATCCGTTCAGCGATCATCCGGCGCTGGCGGCGGTCGCCGCGGCCGCCGAGCCCGGCAAGGCGCCGCCTTTGCAGCCGGAAACACTGGTCGCGCAGACCAGCCCCGGCGCGCTGTCGGAACTGCAGTCGCGGAACTTCCCGGTGCGCACCGCCGTGACCATGGAAATCCGTGATGGCAAATTATGCGTGTTCATGCCGCCGACCAACCGGCTGGAGGAATATCTTGAACTCCTGAGCGCGGTGGAGGAAACCGCGGCATCGCTGAATATCCCCGTTCATATCGAGGGTTACGCGCCGCCGAACGATCCGCGCATCAACGTCATCAAGGTCACGCCCGATCCGGGCGTCATCGAGGTGAATGTCCATCCGGCCGCGAACTGGCGCGAAGCCGTCGAGATCACCAAGGGCCTTTACGAGGACGCGCGGCAGGCGCGGCTCGGCACCGACAAATTCATGACCGATGGTCGCCATACCGGCACCGGCGGCGGCAATCATGTTGTATTAGGCGGACAATTCGCGTCGGACTCGCCGTTCCTGCGACGGCCCGACGTGCTGAAGAGTCTGGTGCTGTACTGGCAGCGCCATCCCTCGCTGTCCTATCTGTTCTCCGGCCTGTTCATCGGCCCGACCAGCCAGGCGCCGCGCATCGACGAAGCGCGCATGGACATTCTCTACGAACTCGAAATCGCGATGTCGAACGTCCCGGCGCCGGGCAGCGGCTATGCGCCGCCGCCGTGGCTCACCGATCGCCTCTTCCGCAACATCCTGGTCGATGTGACGGGCAACACCCATCGCACCGAAATCTGCATCGACAAGTTGTTCTCGCCGGACGGCCCGACCGGCCGCCTCGGCCTCGTCGAATTCCGCTCCTTCGAAATGCCGCCGGATCACCGCATGTCGCTGGCGCAGCAACTGCTGCTGCGCGCGCTGGTGGCGTGGTTCTGGCGCGAGCCGCAGGACGGCAAACTGGCGCGCTGGGGCACCGCCCTGCACGACCAGTTCATGCTGGAGCATTTCGTCTGGAGCGACTTCCTCGACGTGCTCGACGACTTGAAGCGTGCCGGCTATGCGTTCGATCCGGTTTGGTTCGATGCGCAGCGGCAGTTTCGCTTCCCGCGCTATGGCGTCGTCGAACATGGCGGCGTCTCGCTTGAACTGCGCCACGCGCTGGAGCCCTGGCATGTGCTCGGCGAGGAAGTCGCTGGCGGCGGCACGACGCGCTTCGTCGACTCCTCGGTCGAGCGCCTTCAGGTCAAGGTCGAAGGCTTCAACGACGCGCGCCACGCCGTCACCTGCAACGGCCGGCGGCTGCCGCTGCGCTCCACCGGCCGCAACGGCGAGGCTGTGGCCGGCCTTCGCTTCAAGGCGTGGAATCTGTCGGCGGCCTTGCAGCCGACCTTGCCCGTCAACGCACCGCTCACCTTCGATATCGTCGATCTGTGGAGCCGGCGCTCGCTCGGCGGCTGCGTCTATCACGTGGCGCATCCGGGCGGCCGCAACTACGAGACATATCCTGTGAACTCCTACGAGGCGGAAGCCCGCCGGCGGGCGCGATTCGAGGATATCGGCCATACTGGCGGCCGCTACGAGCCGCCCCAGGAAATGCCGTCGCGCGAATATCCCTATACGCTTGACCTGAGACGGCCGGGCTGGCTCTAACCCATTCAGATGGCACCGCCACGCGACAACACGGCAGCGGACACGACCGCACAGGATCCGGAAGCAAGCCTCGCGCAATTCGTGGCCGGCTATCGGCCCCTGCCCGGCGTTGTCGACGAGATGATGGATGCCGACGGCCGCGTGCGGCCGCATTGGCAAACCTTGCTGTCGCAGTTCGCCGCTTTGGGCGCCGACGAGATCGGCCGCCGCTTTGCCGCCGCCGACCGCTATCTGCACGACTCGGGCGTTTTCTATCGCGTCTATGAGGACCCGGCTGGCGCCGAGCGGCCCTGGCCGCTCAGCCATGTGCCGCTCATCATCGATCCGACCGAATGGAAGGCGCTGGAGGAAGGTCTCATCCAGCGCGCTGGCCTGCTCGAAGCCGTGCTCGCAGATTCCTATGGCCCCGGCGAACTGACGCGCGACGGCCGCCTGCCCGCGGCGCTGGTTGCCGGCAATCCTGAATTCCTGCGCCCGCTGGTCGGCGTGGAGCCGCCGGGCGGCGCGCATTTGCGATTCTACGCGGTCGATATCGGCCGGGGCCCCGACGGCCGCTGGTGGGTGCTGGGCGACCGCGCGCAGGCGCCATCCGGCGCCGGCTACGCCATCGAGAACCGGCTGGCGCTGTCGCGCGCCATGCCGGACGTCTATTCGAAGACGCGCGTCGAGCGCGTCGCGCCGTTCTTCCAGGCCTTTCAAGCCGAGCTGTTCGAATACAACCGGCAGGACGACGCGCGCGTCTGCCTCCTGACGCCCGGGCCGCTCAACGAAACCTATTTCGAGCACGCGTTTCTCGCGCGCTATCTCGGCCTGCTGCTGGTCGAAGGCGAAGACCTGATCGCGCGCGAAGACGGCGTTTTCATCCGCACCATCTCCGGCCTGCGCCGCACCGAAGTGCTGCTGCGCCGTATCGACGCCGACTTCGCCGACCCGCTCGAACTCAATGCCGCCTCGCGCCTCGGCGTCGCCGGGCTCGTTCAGGCGGTGCGCGACGGCAAGGTGGTGATCGCCAATGCGCTCGGCGCCGGCTTCGTCGAGGCGCGCGCGCTGCTCGCCTTCCTGCCGGCGCTGGCGCCGCATGTCCTCGGCGAAGAACTGAAGCTGCCGAATGTCGCGACCTGGTGGCTTGGCCGCGACGAGGCGCGCGGCGACATTCTCAAGCGTCTTGATGACGTCGTCATCGCGCCGGCCTTCGGTGCGCAGATGACCGACCTGCGCCTCGGCAGCGGCGTGCTCGGCGCCAAATTGACCGACGACGAGCGCGCCATCCTGATGCAAGCGCTCGACGACCGCCGCATCGATTACGTCGCGCAGGAGGCGGTAACCTTATCGACGACGCCGGTGTGGCGCGACGGCCGCCTGCAGCCGCGGCCGTTCACGCTGCGGCTTTTCCTCGCGCGCACGCGCGACGGCTGGCAGGTGATGCCGGGCGGCTTCGTGCGCATTGCCGAGAATGCCGATGCGCGCGCCGTCAGCTTGCAGCGGGGCGATCTCACCGCCGACGCGTGGGTGCTGACCGAAGGTCCTGTCTCCACCGCCACCATGCTGCCGGCGCCGGAACAAGTGACGATCCAGCGCATGACCGGCATGTTGCCAAGCCGGGCCGCCGACAACCTGTTCTGGGTCGGCCGCTATTTCGAGCGCGCCGAAGCGACCTTGCGATTGACGCGCGCGCTGCTGGGCCGCGTCGCCGACGGCTCGGACACCACAGGCCCGCTGGTGTCGTCGATCGCCGGATTGTTGCAGGGCTGGAGCGCGGCAACGCTCGACCCCGCCTTCTCGCCGCCGAACCTGGTGGCGCGCTCGGTGCTGATGAATCCGGATTTCCCCGGCGCGATGCCGCGCCTTGCCGGCGCGGCGCGCAACGCCGCCTCCGTGATCCGCGAGCGCTTTTCGCCCGACGCCTGGCGCGCGGTGTCCGATCTCGTCTCGCTGATCGCCACGCCGCTGCCGAATGGCCCGTCGGAAAGCGCGATGATCGATCGCGTCGAAGCGGCCTTGCGCATCACCGCGTCTTTCTCCGGGCTGGCGCAGGAGAACATGACGCAGCTGGCCGGCTGGCGCTTCCTCGAGCTCGGCCGCCGCATCGAACGCGCGCTCAACACCTGCCGTTTCGTACGCACCTTCGGCGACAAGGCCTCGCCCGGCGGCAGCCTCGATGTGCTGCTCGAACTCGCCGACAGCCAGCTTACCTACCGCCAGCGTTACGTGATGATCGCGGCTCTGGCGCCGGTCATCGACCTCGTGATGTTCGATCCGTCGAATCCGCGCTCGGTCGCCTTCCAGCTCGACCGCATCGAGACGCATCTTGCGGCCCTGCCGAAGCGCGAGGTCGCGGGCCGGCTATCGCCGGTGCGGCAAATCGCGGCGACGCTAGCGACGCGCCTGCGGACCGCCGATGCCGCCAGCATCGTCGCTGCCGAAATCGTCGGCGTCGAGAACGAGCTGATGAAGTTGTCCGAGACCATCGCCTCGACCTACCTGACGCACAGCGAACGCCTGCAACCCGGCTGGAGCGGCGCGTCATGATCTACGATGTGCGCCAGGTCACGACCTGCAGCTACGCCTCGGCGGTGAGCCACGCCCACCATGTGCTGCGCCTGACGCCGGTCAACCGCGACGGCCAGCGCGTCCATGTGTCGTCGCTGCAGATCGAGCCGCGGCCGGTGAAATCGCGCGAGGGCCAGGACTTCTTCGGCAACAAGCTGACCTCCGTCGCCATCAACGAAGCCCACGAAACGCTGACCGTGAAAGTGTCGGCGCGCATCGCGGTCGACAACGTCATGCTGCCCGATGCGGCCACCGCGCCAGCATGGGAGAGCGTGCGCGAGGAGGTATTCGCCGCCAGCGATATCGGCCCGCAATCTCCGGTGCATTTCCTGTTTCCCAGCCGCATGGTGTCGCTCGATCCGGAAATCCGGGACTATGCGCGCGCGAGCTTTACGCCGGGCCGCGCGATCCTCGAAGCCGCGCTTGACCTCAATCACCGCATCAAGACCGATATGGCCTATGAGATCGGCGCCACCACGGTGACGACGACGGCGCCGATGTCGTTCGCGCTGCGCCGCGGCGTGTGCCAGGATTTCGCGCATATCATGATCTCCGGCCTGCGCGGCCTTGGTTTGCCGGCGGCCTATGTCAGCGGCTATTTGCGCACAACGCGTTCGCCCGAGCAGGCCGAACTGCAAGGCGCGGACGCCATGCATGCCTGGGTGCAGGTGTGGTGTGGCCATGACATCGGCTGGGTCGGCTTCGATCCGACCAACGACATGATCGCTTCCGACGACCATGTCACGCTGGCGATCGGGCGCGATTATTCCGACGTCGCGCCGATGGACGGCGTCATCGTCGCCGCCGGCGGCCAGCGCATCACGGTGTCGGTGAGCGTGACGCCGGTGCAGGCATCGAGCGCGCTATTGCCGCCTGTAGCGCTTTAGAGGCTGCCGAGAAAACTCAGCAGCGCTTCGCGCGATGCAGCATCGAGTTTCATGAACGCATCGCGCGCCGACGTGGCCTCGCCGCCATGCCACAGGATCGCTTCCGAGACACTGCGTGCGCGGCCGTCATGCAGATAACCGGCGCGGTCCGGCGTATGACGCACCTGGCCGAGACCCCAAAGCGGCGCGGTGCGCCATTCGCGGCCCGTGGCCGCCGCTTCCGGCATGCCGTCGGCAAGGCCCTCGCCCATGTCGTGCAGCAGCAGATCGGTATAGGGCGCGATCTCGCTTGTCGTGCCGTCCGGCATGACGACCGGCACCGCCGGCGCATGGCACGATGAACAGCCCGTGCTGGCGAACAGTGCGCGGCCGCTTTCCACGTCCGCATCAGAACGCGGCGGCGGCAGCGACGCGACATATTGCGCGACGGCGTCGAGCGTCGCGTCATCGACCTCGATCCGGCCCGGCTTTGCGGCGGCCTTGCATGCGGCTTGCATCTCGCCGCAATTGTCGACCGGAAACAGCCGCGATGTCAGGCCCATGTCGGTAATGAAAGCGGCGGCGATGATGCGCGTGAGATTAGGCGTATCTGCTTTCCAGCCGAAGCGGCCGAGGGTCATGCGGAAGTTGATCGCATCCCACACCGCATTTGGCTTGCCCTTCACCGGGCCACCGCTCGCCGCGTTGGCGGCGGCGCGCGCCGTGATCCACTCCTCCGGCACTTTTTCCAGGAACCCAAGCCCCGCAATGGGTGGCGCCATGCGCACGGCGACAAGAGTCTCCTTCTCGATCGCGCCATAGCCGAGCTTGGCGAAGCCATAGACTGGCTTCTGCAAGGTGTAACGCTCGCCATCGGCGAAACGGCCTTCGATGGTCTCGAAGGATACCGTCAGTTCGCCTTCGGCCGGCACGCCGGCTACGGCCCAATAGTTGAAACGATTGCCATAGCGCCGGATCGTATCCGCCCCGGCGCCGTCGTTCCGCGCCGCGAACTTCACCACCAGCGAGGTGTTGGCGTAGTCATCGGCGCGGACCGGCGCGCCGCGGCCGTTATCGACGTGGCACGACGCGCAGGAGTTGGTGTTGAACATCGGGCCGAGCCCGGTGAATTCCTTCGCTTCGCCGGGCGGCACCCAGACGGCATGAAAGACGGTGCGGCCGCGCCCGACAATGTCAGCGTCGGCCGCCAACAAACCGCCGGCGCCGCATGCGACCAGCGCAACAACCGTAACTCCTGAAAGCCACGCGCCACGCATGGCGTCACCTTTGCCTCAGGTCACCGCGCCGCGGGCATCGACCGGCCACAAGGTTTCGACGCGGGCGCGCGGCGTGCCGAAATCGCGGACGCCGACATACCAGTCGTACAGATTGACTGTGGGATCGCAATGGCCGGGCACCAGCAACAGCTTCTCGCCCCAGGCCGGCTTCTGCGCGCCATCCGCCACCGTCACCACACCGTGCTCATCGGAAGGCCGATGATACGAGAGCCCCGGGCGCTGCCACACCATCGGGAAGCCGCTGTCGTTCGATAGCGCCTTGTGTCCGGCATCGACGACGACCTGCGCGCCCATGGTCGCGCTCATCACAGTGGCCAGCACGAACAGCGCATGATCGAAGCGCGGCGCGTTGCCACCGTCGTCCGGCACGTTCCTGGCGTAGTCCGCGTCCATGAAGATGTAGGAGCCGGCCTGCAATTCGTTCCAGACGCCGGAGGCGCCTTCGATCGCGAACGTGCCGGTGCCGGCGCCGCCGATCGTGTCGCAGGCGAAACCCGCCGCCTCGAGCGGCCCGAGCGTGTCGGTCACCGCCCCCTGCGCGGCCTCGATCGCCGCGCGCCGCTCAGCCGGCGCGCGCAGATGCTGGGCGCTGCCGTGATAGGCCTGCAGGCCGCCGAAACGCAGATGCTCATGCCGCGCGATCTCCGTGGCGAAGCGCGCCGCCTCCGGGCCCGGCGCGACGCCGCAGCGGCGGCCGCCGACATCGATCTCGACGAGCACATCGATGCGCGATCCGGCCTGCCGCGCCGCATCGGCGAGCAGCGCGATTTGCGCGAATTCATCGACGCAGACGCCGATGCGGATCTGCCGTGCCAGTGCGGCCAGCCGCTTGAGCTTGCGCGCACCGACCACCTCGTTGCTGATGAGAATGTCGCGCACGCCGCCGGCGGCGAGTGCCTCGGCCTCGCCCACCTTCTGACAGCAGATGCCAACGGCACCGAGCGCCACCTGTTGGGCCGCGATGATCGCCGACTTGTGCGTCTTGGCGTGCGGGCGGATGCGCACGCCGAGCGCCGTCACCCGCTCCGCCATCAGCGCCATGTTGCGCTCCATGGCATCGAGATCAATCACCAGAGCCGGCGTGTCGATCTCGGAGAACGGAGCGCCGATTTCGGCGGGCGGCAAAGCTGGCATGGTCGCGGTTCCGGACGTGTCCGCAAACCATAGGCCCGCGGGGGCAGGATGGCAAAATCCGCCCCTCGCAAGCCGAACCGGCGGCTCAGCTATGCCGCTTCGAGCGGAACGTCGCTCGCCGAATAGCCGTAGACCCAATCGGCGTTGCCGCCCTGCTTGAGCCACTCATTGCCGCGCGAGCCGATCTGCACCTTGGCCGTCCGCTCCTTGCGCGCGTTCTCATAACGCTTGAAGGCGTCGGCAACGCCGGCCTCCTGGACACCGCGTAGGGCGCGGCCGAGCACCACCGCATCCTCGATCGCCATGCAGGCGCCCTGCGCCATGAACGGCACCATGGGATGGCAGGCATCGCCCAGCAATGTCACGCGGCCGAGGGACCACTGCGGCAACGGCTCGCGGATATAGAGCGCGGATTTGGTGACGCTGTCGCAGGCATCGAGCAAAGCGCGCGCCTCCGGGTGGAAGCCGGCATAGGCGCGGCGCAGTTCCTCGACATTGCCCTCCATGGTCCAGGATTCGTGACGCCAGTCGTCCTGCGCCGTGGTGGCGAAGATGAAGGTCTCGCGGCCGCGGTTGAGCGGAAAGGTCACGATCTGCAGGTCGGGCGTCGGTCCCCACCATTTGGTGAAGGCGTCGAGGTTCGGGACGTTCAGCTTGCTGCGATCGACCACGGCCCGGTACGACACCAGCCCGGTGAACTGCGGATGCTCGGGGCCGAACATGGCCGTGCGCGTCGGCGAGTGGATGCCGTCGGCGCCGACCAGCGCATCGACCGTGCGCGTCTCGCCATTGGCGAAACGGACCGAGGGATTGTCGCCCTTGAGGTCGATCGCCTCGATACGGTAACCGAGCTTGATGACCTCCGCCGGCAACTGGCGACGCAGCGCCTGCAACAGATCGGCGCGGTGGATGGTCAGTTGCGGCGCGCCGTATTTCTCTTCAGCGGCATTCGCCATCTCGAGGCGCGAGGTCTCCTCGCCCGTGTCCCAGGTCCGGCTGATGCGATGCGTCGGCCGCGCTGCGGTTTCCTGCAGATCGTCGAACACGCCGAGGCTCTTGAGCGCCGCGACCGCGTTTGGCGTTAGATTGATGTCGGCACCGACGCGCCTGTAATCCGTGGCCTGCTCGTAAACTTCGACCTCATGACCGGCCTGGCGCAACGCGATCGCCGCCGCCAGTCCGCCGATGCCGCCGCCGTTAATGCCGATCTTCATGATACGCACCCCTCAATGCATCGAGAAACCGCCGTCGACGGCCAGCGTCTGGGCGGTGATGAATTTCGAATCGTCCGACATCAGAAACGCCACGACGCCGTCGAGATCGTCCGGCTGCTGCGTGCGCTTTAGGATGGTGCGCTCGGCATAATCGGCCCAGCGCGCTTGCGGGATATCCTTCGTTGCCTCGCCCTTGGTCAGCCCGGGCAGCAGGCAATTGACGCGGATCATGCGCTCGCCGAATTCGCGCGCCAGCGAGCGCGTCATGCCGACGATGGCCGACTTGCTGGTGACGTAGTGCAGAAGCCGCGGCGGCCCCCAGTAGATCGTGTCCGACGACAGCGTGACGATGGAGCCGCCATTCTTCATCAGCGGGCCGATGGCCCGCACGGTAAGCCAGGTGCCACGGACATTGATTTCCATGATGCGGTCCCAGGTCTCGACCGTGATTTCGTCGAAGGTTTTGCCGCCGACATTGTTGGCCAGGGCCGCATTGGCGACGAGGCCATGGATGCCGTCACAATCCCGAGCGGCTTCCCGCGCCATCGCCGCAACTGATGCTTCGGAGGCGATGTCGGTCTGCACGAAGCGCGCGGCAAGACCGGCCTCACGCAGCTTTTTCTCGGCTTCGGCACCGGTCACAGGATCAATCTCGGCGATGATGACGCTGGCGCCTTCGCGGGCCAGCCGCTCGGCGAAGGCAAAGCCGAGGCCGCGCCCCGCGCCCGTCACCACGATCCGTTTGCCGGCAAAGCGCTGTGTCATGGCATCACTCAAATGCGGTCTTCCTCGGTGCCGAGGGCGTACTGGAAGTAGTCGTTCTGCGTGCGATCGTAGAGCGTGACCGAGGAGCCGCCGCCGGCGCGGCCGAAGAACGGCTCGCCGCCGGGCCGCTCGATGCCCTCGAACAGAATGTCGCCGATCAGCGTCAGTTCGATCGGCTCCGAGCCGTCCGGCAGAACGATGGCGCTGCCACGGCTGCGGATGGTCATGCCGGTTTCGACATCGATGAAACCATCCGGCGCGGGCTCAATGGCGAAGGTCTCGCCGGTGCCGAGCGAATGAACGCGCGAGGGAATGCGCCCGGACCGCCGCCGATGCGCTTCCACCGCCACGATGCGCCGCAGATCGGGACGCATGTCCGCCCTCACGCGTGCCCGCGGCCGCTTTTATCGACGCCGGAAGCCTGCCGGCGCGTCGTGCCGTCAATGCCGCCGACGATGGCCCATTCGGCGAACAGTTCCGGCTTGCGCTCGAATGTGCTCGGCTTCCAGCCTTCGTCGCAGTAATCTTCGTCGGCGTAGTATTCAAGCGGCGCCGCGAGCGGGTTCTCGAAGTACCAGAAATAGGCGGACGAGATCGGATGGCGGCCGGGGCCGATTTCCGTCTTCCAGCCCTTCTTGGCCATGGCGATGCCGCCGCCGATGAGTTCATGGATATCGGTGACGGTGAAGGCGACGTGATTAATGCCGGGCTTGCCGGGACGATTGAGCACGAAAGTGTTGTGATGATCGCCAATCTTCTGGCAGCGCATGAAGACGCCGTGCCCGGGATATTCGTCGCTGATCGAGAAACCCATCTTCTCGGTGTAGAAGGCGCGCATGGCGGCGAAGTCGTTGGCGAACAGAACGACATGACCGATATTGATCGGATGCGCCTGATCGTGGATCGGCGAGCGCTTGTTGACGCGATTATGCGACCCAGGCGCGTTGGGCAAAGTCGGCTCGACCTTGATCGGCGTGCGCTTGGTGACGCGGAAGGCGAGACTCATGCCGTTCGGATCGGTGACGCGCGGCAGGCCGTCAGCGCCGACCTTGTAGCTCGGCAGCGACTTGAGCCGCGACAAGGTCTCCTCGAGCTCCGCCTGATTGGCGGCGCCCCAGATCACCTCGCGCACTGTCTTGCCGCCTTCGATCGCCGGCGGCAGATCGGCCGCATCGATCGGACGGGCGATGGCTTCGGCGCCGTCGCGGGTGCGGTAAACGATTTTTCCGGCGTCTGCGCTGACCTCGGTCAGCCCCCAGTCGGCGAGGAAGCGTTTGGCTTCCGCCATATCCTCAACGCCAAAAACAACGGCATCGATACCCATCAGCGACATGTTCTAAACTCCCTCGTCCCGGCCGGGCCGGATACAGCAACAAGTTAGAAGCGGCCGCCACCGCATCAGCGGCGGCCGCTGGAGCATAGTGGCGACCTTAGCCGCGCTTGACCTTGGCCAGCGGATGATCCGGCGGATAGGTCGGCGTGACCGGCTTCGGCGAACCGATCATCACCATCATGATCGCGTCTTCCTCGCCGATATTGATTTCGCCGCGATAGACGCCCGGAGGCACCGAGACGCAGTCGCGCTCATTGAGGATGGTCTCGAAATACTCGCCGTCCTTTTCGACCATGACCTTGATCTTGCCGCGCAGCACGAAGAACACTTCCTCGGCATCGGTATGCAGATGCATCGGGCCTTCGCCGCCGGCGGGAATGATCATGTTCGACAGCGTGAAATGCTCGGCCGGGATCACGTTCGTATCCTTGGCGACGCCGGTGCCGCCGGTGCCGATGAAGCGCTTTTGCGCGCGGCGATACTTCGGATCGAAATCGGCCTGGAACTTGAGCGCGTTCCAGTCGTAGGGGCGCTCCGAGACGCGGGCGACGCGGCTCTTCATCCACTCTTCAAAGGTTGCGCCTTCGGGGCGGTCCCAGGACCGGCGGGTCACATCATCCATGTTTGAACTCCTTGGTATGCCGGGTTTACTGTTCGCTGGTCTTCAACGTGCCGAATGACGCGCCTGCGTCCCTCCGGCACCATCCACTTCGCCCGCGGCCTTGAAGCCGAGGTCACGTGAAATCGCTTGGGCCGTCGCCACGACTTCCGCCGTGAGCGGACCTTGCAAATCCGTCTCGCTGGTCAGCAGAGCGACGGCCGAGATATTGATGGCGGCGATGATCTTGCCGCTGGTGTCGCGCACCGGCGCTGCGACGCTGGCAACGCCGGGCTCGTAGCCGGAAACCTGCAGCACAAAGCCATTGGCGCGATCGGTGGCGAGCTGAACGTCGAGATCGGCGAGGCTGCCCTGTCCGCCTTCGCCGGAATAAGGCTGATCGCGATAGAGATCGCGTACTTCGTCGAACGTCAGGCCCGACAAAAGTATGCGGCCCATCGTGGTCGCGCGCGCCGGCAGCCGGGTGCCGACATGAACGGTGCTGGCGATCGACCGCCGGGTGGCAACGCGGGCGAGATAAACGACGTCACGGCCCTGCAGTTCGCCGAGATGAGCCGACCAGCCGGTGCGGTCGCGCAGGCGCACGAGATGCGGTGTCGCGACTTCGACCAGATCGCGCGATGCCAGGTAGCCATAACCGAGGCGGAGAACTTCCGGACCCAGCGCGTAGGTCTTGGTGTCGGCGTCGAAGACGACAAAGCCCATATGGCCGAGCGTGAACAGCAGCCGATACGCCGAGGACCGCGTAACGCCGAGCGCCGCGGCGACTTCCGACAAGGTGAGGCCGCGGGTCTCGCCCGACAGGCGCTGAAGAATCGTCAGGCCGCGAATGAGCGCCGGCACCAGATAGCGCTCGTCGCTCGGCACGCCCGAGGCGGCACTGAGCGTTGAATTCTCGGGCGAAGTTACCTTCTTGGCCATCGCGCGCCATTCAGTTTGTTGCGCTAATTAAACACCGTATACCAGATAAAACTATTTTTTGGGAAGAGGAAATTGCAGGCAGTTTAGAAAGGCCGCCGGAGCGCGTCAGCGTCGCAAGAGCGGACGATCAAAAAAGCCATGTGCCATCGCGCCGCAGTGCAAACAAATGGTGCAGCGCACGATGAAATTTCGATCATCGAGCGGATTGACTCATTCTACGTTCAGGTGTGAACTTGTTTAAATTACGAACGACAAGTTCATATTTGAACAATGCGGAGTGGACGCAAGGTGACAGTGACCTCGACCGTTCTCGAGCTGCGCGATGTGGCCCGCCGCTTTCCTGGCCGGTCCTCAGGCGCGCCGCCGTTCACGGCGGTCCGCAACCTGTCTTTCAATGTCGGCGAAGGTGAATTCGTCTCGGTCGTCGGGCCGTCCGGCTGCGGCAAGAGCACCCTGCTCAATCTTGTCGCCGGTCTCGATCAGCCCAGCGAGGGCACCGTCTCGCTGCATGGGGTGGAGGTGGCGGGGCCGAGTTCGCATGTAGGCTTCATGCTCCAGAAGGACCTGCTGCTGCCCTGGCGCACGGTCCTCCACAATGTGGAGTTCGGCCTCGAGGCGCGCGACATGCCGGCGGCCGAGCGCCGCGAGCGCGCCCTGCGCGAACTCCAGCGCTGCCGCCTGACCGAATTCGCCGACCGCTATCCGTACCAGATCTCCGGCGGCCAGCGGCAGCGCGCGGCGCTCGCCCGCACGCTCGCCATCAATCCCGACGTGGTGCTGCTCGACGAGCCGTTCTCCGCGCTCGATGCGCAGACCAAGCTGGTGCTGCAGAAGAGCTTCGCCGCGACCATCGCCGGCTCCAACCTGACCACCCTGCTCATCACCCACGACCTGTCCGAAGCCGTGGCGATGTCGGACCGCATTCTGGTCATGAGCGACGGCCCCGGCCGCATTATCGAAGAGATCAATGTCGGCCTGCCCGACCGCGACAACCCGATGGCGCGCGCCGGCACGCCGCGCGCCAGCGAAATCATCAAGCATCTGTTCCACGCCCTGCATCTCGGCGAGCGCGAGAATGCGTGAGCGCCATCAACGACAATCGCCCGCACAACACCAGACGTCATCCAGTCAACGCAAGGGGAGTTCACTGATATGAAGATCACGCGCCGCACCGCACTTGGCGGCCTCATCGCCACCGCCGCCATCCGCCCGGCTTTCGCCGCGCCGGAAAAGATCACCTATCTGTTCCCGGCGCCGAGCTTCCTGCCGGCTTTCCTGCCGTTCCAGCTTGCGCTCAAGCGCGGCTACTACGCCAAGAACAACGTCGAAGTGACCTTCCAGACCGGCAAGGGCGGCGCCGACGTCGCCCAGCAGGTCGGCGCCGGCAATGCCGATATCGGCGGCGGCCTCGGCGAAACCTCGATGATCGTGCGGCCGAACGGCCTGCCGGTGCGCGCCGTCGCGCAGCTCGGTTCGCACCCGCTGTTCACGCTCGTCACCCGCAAGGATGTCGGCATGAAGGGCTTCGCCGATCTCAAGGGCAAGAAGCTCGGCGTCATCGGCTATCAGGACACCGGCTATTACGCGCTGCTCGCGGTGCTGGCGGCCAATGGCCTCAAGCGCGACGACCTGCAGATCCAGGCGGTCGGCCCCGCCGGCGTGACCCAGCTCATGATCGCCAAGTCGCTCGACGGCATCATGGCTGTGCCGGAATGGGCGGTGGCGATCGAAGCCGGCGGCGTGCCGCTCGATTACTTCCCGATCGAAAAGACCTTCCCGGCGATGGCGCAGGCCATCCTCACCTCGGACAAGATGGTCAAGGAACGCCCGGCGGCCGTCGGCGGCTTCGTCAAGGCGGTGCTGCAGGCGGTGCGCGACAGCATCGCCGACCCGGTCGCCGCGGCGAAGGATTACGTCGCCCAGGTGCCGCAGCACGCCGGCAAGGAAAAGGAAATCGAAGCCATCCTGAACCGCTACGTGAAGGAAGTGTACGCCACCACGCCGGCATCGGCGCTCGGCAGCTTCGATCCCAAGCGGATCAAGCAGGTGCAGGACTTCTACGTCCAGAACAACATCATCCAGTCGGCCGTGCCGGTGGAAGATCTGTACACCAACCAGTTCGTGTCATGACCTCCGCGGAGACGGCGATGAGCAAACCGGCCAATCGCACCGCAACGCTGCAGCGCCCGGCGCACGCTCCCTCCGGGGGGCGGCTCTGGCGCCCCAGCTATGGCGCGCCGCTGGCCAGCATCGCCGTCGCCGTCGTCGTTCTGATCGCCTGGCAATATCTGCCGCCGATGCTTGGGGTGCCGAAGTACATCATCCCGCGCGTCAGCGATCTCTATCTGGAGATGATCCGTCTCTGGAATCAGGAGAACCTGCTCAAGCACTTCATGTCGACGGCGTCGATGTCGATCCTCGGCTTCGTGCTCGGCGGCCTGCTCGGGGCCGTGTTCGGCTACGCGCTCGGCCTGCTGCCGACCTGGGAGAAGGTGCTGTCGCCGTACATTCTCGCGCTGCAGATCGCGCCGAAGGTCGCCTTCGCGCCGCTGTTCATTCTGTGGTTCGGCTACAACGCCTGGCCCAAGCTGATCGTCACCATCCTCGTGGTGTTCTTCCCGATTCTGGTGAACGTCCTGCAGGCCATGCGCATCATGGACCGCGATCTGGTCAATCTGGCGCGCGCCTACAACATGAGCCGGACCAAGATCTTCTTCAAGATCATGCTGCCGTTCTCGATGCCCAACCTGCTCGCCGGCCTGCGCATCGGCGCGACGCTGGCGGTGATCGGCATCACCGTCGGCGAACTGGTCGGCGGCGAAATCGGCCTCGGCTATCTCATCAGCTTCGGCCAGGGCCAGGCCAACACCGCCATGGTGTTCGACGCCATCGCGCTGCTCACGGTGATCGGCATCGCCATGTACTGGGCGGTGACGGCGCTCGAAAGCCGCATCCTGCACTATCTGCCGAAAGCGGCGGGCCCGCCCCCAGCCAAGCCATGACCCTCACCGCCAACATCACGGACGTGGTGACGGGCTGCGAAGCGGGCATCCGCTTCTTGCGCCGGCCGGGGACGGAGCACGGCAAGGCGATCGTGCTGCTGCACGGCATCGGCAGCAATGCCGGCAGTTTCGAGCCGCTGTTCGGTGCGCTGCCGGAGGCGTTCGATGCGATCGCATGGCACGGCCCCGGCTACGGTGGCTCGCGGTCGCTGGTGATTTCTTCTCCGCGGCCGGATGACTACGCCGAAGCCTTGCTGAGCTTCATCGACGCGCTCAACCTCGAGTGCATCACACTGGTCGGCCATTCGCTCGGCTGCTTGTTCGCCGGCAGCTTCGCCGCGCGCAACCCCGAGCGCGTCGGCGCGCTCGCGCTGCTGTCGCCGGCGCTCGGCTATGGCGTCAAGGCTGGCGAGGCGATGCCGGAAACCGTGCAGGGCCGTATCGACGAACTGCGCGCGCTCGGCCCACGCGACTTCGCCGCCAAGCGCGCGGCGCGGCTTGTTTATCAGCCGGAGATCAAGCCGGCGGTGCTCCACGCGGTGCGCGAGGCGATGGCCGCCATCGATCCGGTCGGTTACATGCAGGCCGCCCGCGCGCTCGGCGCCGGCGACCTCATGGCCGACGCGCACAACCTGTCCATGAAGACGCTCGTCGCCGTCGGCGCTCAGGATGTCATCACGCCGCCGACCAATGCGCGCAAGCTTTACGACGCGCTGCCGCGCCCGGCCGGCTTCCACGAAATTCCCGGCGCAGGCCACGCCCTGCCGCAGGAGAACCCGGCGGCCATCGCCCGCCTGCTGGTCAACCTGATCGAGGCTTGCGATGCTTGAACGCGTCGATGAACCTGCGGCCGAAACCAACGGCGATGCTTACATCTCGCCGCCGGTGCAGCGCGCCGCCCGCCTGCTCCGCCATATCGCGGAAGGCGATCGCGTCACCAACATGTCGCGGACGGCGCGCGAGCTTGGCATCAACCGCACGACCTTGCTGCGACTCCTGCACACGCTCGAGGTCGAGCGCTTCATTGAGGCGCTGCCGGACGGTCAGGGCTGGCGCATCGGCATCGGCCTGATCGGACTGACGGCGCAGGCCTTCTTCTCCGAAGACCTGGTGCAGACCGCGGTGCCGGTGCTGACGCGGCTCACCGAAAACCTGAGCCTGTCGTCGCATCTCGGCGCGCTCGACGGCCAGGAGATCGTCTATCTCGCCCGCCGCGTGCCGAACCACACTTTCGCCAGCAACATCCGGGTCGGCAGCCGCCTGCCCGCGCATGCGGCCAATATGGGCCGCATCATTCTCGCGCATCTGCCGCCCGACCGTGTCGATCGGCTTTACGCAGGCACCGCGTTGAAGGCGGTGACCGCACGCACGCCGACGACGCTGACGCAGCTTCACGCCCAGCTCGACGCCGACCGCAAGGCCGGGCTCGCCTGGAGCGAGGGCAATTTCGAGGCCGGCATCAGCTCGGTCGCCGCGGCGATCTTCGACGCCACCGGCACGCCGATCGCCGCGCTCAATGTCATCGGCCATGCCGCCGACTTCGCCGGTGAGGCGCGGCACAATCAACTTGCCGTCGAAGTCGCGGCGGCGGCCCGCGAGATTTCGCAACGTCTCGGCTGGCACGCCAACGCCGCACCGCGCGCGGCCGGCAACGGCGGTTAAGAGGCAACCATGGATCTCGGGCTTGCCAATACTTATGCGGTGGTGACGGGCGGAACGTCCGGCATCGGGCTTGCCGCTGCGCGCATCCTCATCGAGGAAGGCGCGCGCGTCGCCATTTGCGGCCGCGATGCGGATCGCCTTGCCGCCGCCAAGGCACAACTCGATGCCGTCAAGCCGGGCGCGGTACTGGCCGAGCGCTGCAACGTGCTCGACAGCGGCGACGTCAATGCCTTCGCCGACAAGGTGAAGGCCTGGAGCGGCGGCAAGCTCGATCTCCTGGTCAACAATGCCGGCCAGGGCCGCGTCTCCAAGTTCGCCGACACCACCGACGCGCAATGGCGCGAAGAGCTCGATCTGAAGTTCTTCAGCCAGATCCTGCCGCTGCGCGCTTTCAAGCCGCTGCTCGACGCGGCGCCGGCGCCGGCCATCGTCGCCGTCAATTCGCTGCTGTCGCTGCAGCCCGAGCCGCACATGGTGTGCACCTCGGCGGCGCGCGCCGGCGTGCAGAACCTGCTCAAGTCGCTCGCCACCGAATTCGCGCCGCGCATCCGCGTCAACACCATCCTTCTCGGACTCGTCGATTCCGGCCAGTGGCAACGCCGTTTCGAGGCGCGCGCCGACAAGAGCCTCTCGCGCGAGGAATGGTTCGGGGCGTTGGCGCGCGACAAGCACATCCCGCTGCAACGCCTCGGCGCGCCGGACGAACCAGCCCGCGCCATCGTGTTCCTCGGATCGCCAGCCGCGAGCTACATCACTGGCGCCAGCCTGGAAGTATCCGGCGGCGTGTCACGTTTCATCTAAGGCCCGGGTCATAGAGTCATGAACGCTCCCATCGTCGTCACCGAGCGACCGAGTTCACAAAGCGCCGTAGCGACCGAGCCGGTCGGCGACGCCATCGCCCGCGCGCTGGCCGACATGGGCGTCACCGTGGTGTTCGGCGTCATCTCGATCCACAATATGCCGATCCTCGACGCCATTGCCCGCCAGGGCCGCATCACCTTCGTGCCGGCGCGCGGCGAAGCGGGCGCCATGAACATGGCCGATGCCTATGCGCGCGTATCCCGCTCGCTCGGCGTCGCCATCACCTCGACCGGCACCGCCGCCGGCAATGCCGCCGGCTCGCAGGTTGAAGCGCTGACCGCCGGTTCCCCGGTGCTGCACATCACCACCCAGATCGACCGCGAATTCGCCGACCGCGACCGCGCCGCCATTCACGACGTGCCGCGCCAGCCCGACATGTTGAAGGCGGTCAGCAAGGCCTATCACCGCATCTGGGAGCCGAGCGCCGCGATCGAAACGCTGCTGGCGGCGAGCCGCGATGCGTTGACCGCGCCGACCGGCCCGGTGTCGCTGGAAATCCCGGTGGACGTGCAGCGGCTGCCGACGGCGAGATGCAATGTCGCCGGCTGGCCGGCCGTCGCCCTGAAGACACCCGATGCTGCTGCGCTCGATGCGCTGGCGGCGCGCGTGCGCAACGCCAGGCGCCCGATGCTGTGGCTCGGCGGCGGCGCCCGCGGCGCCGCGGCAGCGGCAACGGCGCTCGCCGATCGCGGCTTCGGCATCGTCACCTCGACCAATGGCCGCGCCGTGGTGCCGGAAGATCACGCCTATAGCCTCGGCGCCTTCAACATGACGCCGGACGCCGTCGGCATTTACGCCAAGTGCGATCTCATGATCGTGGTCGGCTCGCGCCTGCGCGGCAATGAAACGCAGAATAACCGCATGCCGCTGCCGCCGCTGGTTCAGATCGACGCCGATGTCGGCCAGGGCGGGCGCAATTATCCGGTCGAACAATTCATTGCCGGCGACGCGCGCCTTGCGCTCGAAGGCCTGCTCAGCCGCCTGCCCGGCAAGCTCGATACCGATGCCGGCTTCATCAAAGACATCGGCGCGGCCCGCCAGCGCTCCGAGGCGGCGCTGTGCAAGGCGCTCGGGCCTTACGTACCGCTCGCCAATGCGCTCAGCGCCCGCGTGTCGAAGAACGGCCATCCGTGGGTGCGCGATGTCACCATCTCGAACAGCACCTTCGGCAATCGTTACGTTAAACTTGCCGCGCCCCATCTCGGCGTGCACGCGCTGGGCGGCGGCATCGGCCAAGGCATTGCCATGGGCATCGGCGCCGCGCATGCCGGCATCAAGGCCAAGACCATCACGCTGGTCGGAGACGGCGGCGCGCAACTGATGATCGGTGAACTGGCAACCGCCGTCGAGATGCAGGCCAACATGGTGTTCGTGCTGATGAACGACAAAGGCTATGGCGTCATCCGCAACATCCAGGACGCCCAATATGGCGGCCGTCATGTCTATTCGAACATTCTGACCCCCGATTTTGCGCTGCTCTGCGCTGCCGTCGGCCTGCCGCACCAGCGCGTATCCGATGTCGCTGCGTTCGAAACCGCGCTCGATCGCGCCCTTGTCGCGCCCGGCCCGTGCCTCATCGAAGTCGACATGGTCGCCATCGGGCCGTTTGGCGCGAGCTTTGCCGGACCGCCGGCAGGCGCCGCGGGGAAGACAGCGTAATGACGAAGAAGATGACGCGATTGGGGGTGATCGGCGCCGGCGGCATTGCCGAACTGGCGCTGACGTCGCTCGTCAAGTCGCTCGACGCGCCGCTCGATCACGTTGGCATCCTTGTCCCCGAGCGCTCCACCGAGCGCGCCGAGGCGCTGCTTGAGCGTTGCGGTCCGGCGCTGACACGCTCGGCGGCTATTCATTCCGATATCAAGGCACTACTCGCCGACAGACCGGACACCGTCGCCGAATGCGCCGGTCACGTCGCCGTGCGCGATCATGGCACAAAGATTCTCGAAGCCGGCTGCGATCTCATTGTCATTTCTATCGGCGCGCTCGCCGATGACGCCCTTCGTCACAAGCTCGAAGCGGCGGCAACGTCCGGCGGCGGTCGTCTGGTGCTCCCGGCCGGCGCCGTCGGCGGCATCGATGCCCTCGCCGCGGCGAAACTGTCCGGCCTCGAAGAGGTGATCTATACCGGCCGCAAGCCACCGAAGGCCTGGAAAGGCACGCCGGCGGAAAAGCTGCTCGACCTCGACACGCTCAAGGACGCGGCGATTTTCTTCGAAGGCTCGGCACGCGACGCCGCGCAAACTTACCCGTTCAACGCCAATGTCGCCGCCACTTTGGCGATCGCCGGTATCGGCCTCGACGCCACGAAGGTACGCCTCGTCGCCGATCCGAACGTCACCCGCAACGTCCACGAATTCGCCGTGCGATCCGGCTGCGGCGATTTCGAGGTCAAGCTCGAAGGCCGGCCGTCGGCCTCCAACCCGAAGACCTCGCAGCTCGCCGGCTACAGCATGGCGCGCGAGTTGATCAACCGCGTCAGCGCGGTCGCGATCTGAGAGGAATCATGGACCAGACCGTCACCTTCCAGGACAAGCTCTACATCGGCGGCGAATGGCGACGCGGCCGCGGCGCCGACATCACGTCGAATTTCCCGGCCGACGGCACGCACAACGCCACCTTACCTGGCGCTTCGCTGGAAGATGTCGATCTGGCCATCGAGCGCGCGCAGGATGCCGTCAACGATCCAGCCTGGCGCAAGCTGCTGCCGCACGAGCGCGCGACGTATCTCTACAAAATCTCCGAGGGCATCGCCCGCCACGCCGATCGCATCTCGCATGTGCAGTCGCGCGACACCGGCAAGACCTTGAGCGAAACGCGCGCGCTCGCCCTGAGTGCTTCCGGCACCTTCCGCTACATGGCGGCGGCGCTGGAGACCATGGAAGACGCCCTGACCCCGGCGCGCGGCAATTACCTGACCATGTCGGTCTATGAGCCGCTCGGCGTCACCGCCGGCATCACGCCGTGGAATTCGCCGATCGCGTCCGACGCGCAGAAGGTCGCCCCGGCGCTCGCCGCCGGCAACGCCATCCTGCTCAAGCCGTCGTCGTGGAGCCCGCTTGTCTGCCTCGAACTCGCGCGCGTCATCGAGGAAGCCGGCCTGCCGAAGGGCCTGTTCTCGACATTGCCCGGCGCAGGTTCGATCGTCGGCGAGCGCATCGTCACGCACAAGGCGATCAAGAAGGTGTCGTTCACCGGCGGCACGGCGACCGGCCGCGATATCGCCCGCAAGGCGGCGGACAAGCTGATGCCGGTGTCGCTCGAACTCGGCGGCAAGTCGCCGACCATCGTGTTCGCCGACGCCGATCTCGACCTCGCCGTGGCCGGCGTCATGTTCGGGGTGTTCTCCTCGACCGGACAATCCTGCATCGCCGGCTCACGGCTGTTCGTCGAGCGCGGCATTTACGATGCCTTCGTCGCCAAACTCGTTGCCGCCACCGAGCGGCTGAAGGTCGGCCATCCCTTCGAGGCGACGACGCAGGTCGCGCCGCTGATCCGGCCGAAGCATCGCGACGAGGTCGAGGATCACGTCGCCAAAGCGCGCGCCGACGGCGGCAAGGTTCTGACCGGCGGCGAACGCCCGTCCGGCAACGACTACAAGGACGGCACTTATTACCGCCCGACCATCATCGCCGGTCTCGGCAATGACACACGGCTGTGTCGCGATGAAGTATTCGGCCCGGTGCTCGCCGTGTTGCCCTTCGACAACGAGGACGATCTCATCCGCCAGTCGAACGACAACGACTATGGCCTCGCCTCCGGCATTTACACCCGCGACTTCCCGAAGGCGTGGCGCATCGCCCGCGCCCTCGATACCGGGACGGTGTGGATCAACACCTACAAGCAGTTCTCGATTTCGACACCGTTCGGCGGCACCAAGGACTCCGGCCTCGGCCGCGAAAAGGGCCGTGACGGTATCCGCGCCTGGATGGCGCAGAAATCGCTCTATTGCGACCTGTCCCAGGCGCCGCATCCCTGGGCCAAAAGCGCGCTGTAAGGAATGAGTCATGGGCGAAGCCGCTGAGATGACCAAGCCGCCAACGGTCGCCGCGCCGCGTCCCGGCGAGCAGACCTTCGACGTGCGCCTGCGTGCGCTGATCTGGGAAGCGCCGGGCGTGCTGTCGCTGGAACTCGCTTCGCTCGATGGCAAGCCGCTGCCCGCCTTCGAGCCCGGCGCGCATATCGACGTCAAATTGCCCGACGGCACCTTGCGGCAATATTCGCTGTGCGGCGATCCCAACGATCTGTCGCACTACCGGCTTGGCATCCGCGCCGTCACCGGCGGGCAGTCTTCCGGCTTCGTCCACCGCCGGCTGCGGCCCGGCGACGTCCTGACCGTGTCGACGCCGCGCAACAATTTTCCGCTGGTCGCTTCGAAAGACTACATCTTTGTTGCCGGGGGGATCGGCGTCACGCCCTTCATCCCGATGATGCGAGAGCTGAGTGCGAAGAAGGCTTCATGGACGCTCCTCTATTGCAACAAGCGCAATGAGGATGCGCCGTTCCTCAAGGAAATCGAGGCGCTGGGCGGCACTCTCTCGCTGCATGCGAGCGAAGCCGGCACCCGGCTCGACGTGGCGCAGCGCCTGACGACGCCGCAGGAAGGCACCGTGGTCTATTGCTGCGGCCCCGAGAAGCTGATGCTGGCGGTCGAGGAAGCGACCTCCGGCTGGCCGGACGGCACCGTGCATTTCGAATGGTTCGCGCCGCGCTCCCGCCCGAGCGATGAAGTGAGCGGCGCCTTCGAAGTCGTATGCGCGGTCTCCGGCATCACGCTCAGCGTGCCGCCCGAAAAATCGATTCTCGAAGTCATGACGGAAGCCGGCATCGACGTGCCGCGCTCCTGCGAACAGGGCATTTGCGGCACCTGCGAGTGCCGCATCATCGAAGGCGAAGCCGACCACCGCGACAGCATCCTGTCGTCGTCCGAGCGCGCCGCCAACCAGACCATGATGACCTGCGTGTCGCGCGCCAAGGGCGCACGGCTCGTGCTCGATATCTGAAGGAGGTATGCGATGCCTGACTATCGTTATCCTTATCTCGAACCGCACCAGACCCGTACGGCCGAGCCGACGGCCTGGCAGCAGGAGCTCGCCAACGCCATCGAGAGCGTCTTCGCCAAGGGCGCGCGCGAACTCGACGAGGTCGTGGCCGGCATGAACAAGACGCGGGTTCGGCCGCTCGATGGCGGCGACTGGACCGCCGACAAATTCACCACGCTGATGCGCGAACTGGGAGCCTGAGCCATGTCAGTCACCGCTCTTGAAAGCCGCAAGCCCACCGCCGCCACGCCGCCGGCCGGCCCGACCGACCAGCAGGTCCAGCAATATCTGCGCACCGGCCTGCGCAATCGCTGGTGGGCCGTGCTTCCCTCGCGCTTCGTCGAGACCGGCGGCAAGCCGCTCGGCATCATGCGCCTCGGCGAAAAGCTGGTGCTGTGGCGCGACTCCCGTGGCGAGATCCACGTCCAGGCCGACCGTTGCCCGCACCGTGCCGTGCCGCTGTCGCGCGGCATCAACGAAGGCGATCGCCTGCGCTGCAATTATCACGGCGTCGAAGTCGGCCCCGACGGCAAGGTGCTGAGCGTGCCCGGACAGCCCGGTTGCCCGCTCGAAGGCAAGAAGGCGGTCAAGACCTATCCGAGCCGCGAAATCTCCGGCGCGATTTTCGTCTGGTTCGGCGATGCGCTGCACGAAGAGCCGGGCGCCTTCGAGCCACCGCCGGAAATTTCGGCGCCGGACTATTCGAGCTTCCTCTGCTACGCCGATTGGGAAATGCCGTGGCGCTACGCCTTCGACAACCTGATGGATCCCATGCATGGCACGTTCCTGCATGCCAATTCGCACACGATGTATCAGGGCGACACCCAGGCGCATTTCGTCACGCGCGACACCGATCACGGCTTCTTCTTCGAGAAGAGCGGCCAGCGCGATGTCAATTTTGACTGGAGCGAACTCGTGGATAATGGCGCGCTCTATGTGCGCCTTGAAATCCCCTACCCGCCGTCGGGCGGCCCGGGCGGCAATTTCGGCATCACCGGCTTCGGCACGCCGATCGACGAAGACCGCATGTGCGTGTTCTTCTGGCGCACCCGCAAGGTGTCCGGCTGGCAGCGCGACACCTGGCGCTTCCTGTACAAGACCAATCTCGAGAAGCGCCACTGGCACGTCCTTGAGCAGGATCGCGAGATGCTGGACGGGCTGAAGCCGGGTCTGGAGAAGTTCGAAATGCTGTACCAGCACGACGCCGGCGTGATCCGCCTGCGCCGCTATCTGGCGCAGCAGGCGCGCCAGCAACTGGCCGACCTCCAGGCCGCGGGAAAAATGTAATGAAAGCCGGGACGACGGCGCGGCTCACCCGCCGCGCCGCTTTGACGCTGCTCGCCTCGGCCGCCGTCGCGCCGCGCATGGCCTTTGCCGCCGGCGTGCCCTCCGGCTTTCCCCAAAGCCAGATGACTTTGGTGGCGCCGTTCACCGCCGGCGGCCCGGTCGACGTGCTGGCGCGGCTGCTCGCGCAGGAATATCAGGCCCGCTCCGGCATCGCCGCCATCGTCGAGAACAAAACCGGCGGCGCCGGTAACATCGGCATCGACTATGTGCGCAAGGCCGCGCCCGATGGCGCGACATTGCTCGTCATTCCCGCCGGCAACCTGACGATCAACCCGACCTTGATGCCGAACATGCGCATGGACGTGCTGCGCGATTTCGCGCCGGTCGCGTTGCTGGCCAGCGCGCCGAATGTCTTCGTCGCCTCGAAGACGCTCGGAGTCGCCACCATCAAGGAGCTGATCGACAAGGCCAAAACCGCCAAACTGACCTATGGCAGCCCCGGCGTCGGCAGCCAGCTTCATCTCGCCATGGAGCTCTTCAAGGAGAAGACCGGTGCGGACCTCACGCACGTGCCATATCGCGGCTCGTCGCAGGCCCTGACCGATCTGCTCGGCGGCCACATCGACGTGCTGGCGACCAACCTTCCCGCCGTGCTCGGCAACATCAACGAAAAGACGGTGGTGCCGCTCGCCATGACCACCGCCGCGCGCAGCCCGCAAGCACCCGAGGTGCCGACGCTGGCGGAAGCCGGTGTTGAAGGCATCGACGTCACGTCGTGGTACGGCCTGCTGGCGCCGAAGGCGGTGCCCACAAGCACGATCGAGGCGCTGTACACGGTCACCCGGGACGTTCTTGAGCAGTCCGCGATGAAGGACAAGCTGCAGGCGCAAGGCCTCGCAGTGTCGATCGAACCTCCTCAGACCCTCGCGGCACGGATCGAGCGTGAAACCGCGCAATGGGCGGATATCATCAAGAAGCGCGATATCAAGATCCAGTAGTTGGTACGCGATCAGCCTTCACGGGCGCATCGCCAACGGCGGCCCCGCCCCTTCGCGACGGGTAACACTCTGATATTTCGACGAGATTTTATGGCGGTCCCGAGAGGAGTCGAACCTCCGACCTTCGGTTTAGGAAACCGCTGCTCTATCCTGCTGAGCTACGGGACCGTGCGTGCCAGCGTGTAGCATAGCCATTGGCGACGCGCATCCCTGCCGCAAACGCGTGGAGACACGAACGACGGCGGTCTCCATCTCGGCTCGCGACAATGTCACCGTGCCGGGCGAAGCGACCAGAATCAGGCTGGTGGCGTCGGGGCGCTGGACTTGACCAGTCGCCGGCAAGACGCCGCGCAATGCTCGCGACACAGCCGCGCGACGAGATCTCCATCACCGGATTTGAAGGCCGCGAACAGGTTGCTATGGTCCTGCTGCGATTCTTCCAGCGACTGAATATCTCCGCCCATCCGGATGTACGGCACCAGGCTGTCGTGAACCCCGCTGAGCAACCGGCACAAATGAGTACGGCGGGAACTGGCGAAAAACCGCTGATGGAATAGCCGATTCAGCCGGTAGAACTCACTGATGTCCAGCGGGCTTCGAGCGGCAACGGCTTCCAGTTCCGAGAGAATCCGTCCGACTTCGACAACGTCTTCGTCCGTTCGCTGCTGGGCAGCGAGATAGCCGGCGCGCGCCTCCATCATGGCCCGTATCTCGAAGAGCTCCTCAATTTCCTTCGTATCCAGCAGAGCGACGATATAGCCGCGCCGCGGACGTAGAACCACGAGCCCCTCGGCGTCCAGCTGACGAAGCGCCTCGCGCAACGGCAGGCGGCTGATGCCCAGCTCCTGAGACAACTTCTCCTGACGCAACGCAGCTCCCGCCTCCAGACGCCCGGTCATGATCGCCTGGCGCAGATGCCGATAGGCATGCTCCGTCAGGCTGGAGGGCAGCGGGGGTGCATCGTGCAGGTGCAGTCGATCGGCTTGCGACAATTGGCTCTCTCGAATATTTTATCTTGTCGATTGTATCCAATCTAAGTATGAAGAAGGCGAACGTCTAGCCGAAACTTCGTTATCAACTGAGGACTGCAATGGCCCTGTTTCTGACCGAACACGACGTGGAAAAGCTCCTGACCGTCGCCGATTCCATCGATGTGCTGGAAGCTTCCATCCGGGAACACGGCCAGAAAATCGCCACCAACCGTCCCCGCCAGATCGTGGCGACGCCGAATGCCCAGCTTTCGGTGCTGCCGGCCGCCATTCCGAGCCTCGGCAGCCTTGGATATAAAACCTACACCGTCGGTCCCGATGGCGTGCGGTTCTGGCTACTCCTCTTCAAGGAGGATGGCGAACTGCACTGCCTGATGGAGGCCGAGCACATCGGCCTGATCCGCACCGGCGGCGCCTCGGGTATCGCCACCAAATATATGAGCCGCGAGGACAGCAAGGTCGCCGGTATTCTAGGCACCGGCTATCAGGCTCCGAGCCAGCTCGAAGCGATCTGCGCCGTTCGCAAGATCGAAAAGGTGCTCGCCTACAGCCGGACCAAGGAAAAGCTCCTCGAATTCTGCAAAGGAATGTCCAGGCATCTTGGCGTCCCCGTCGAACCGGCCGAGTCGGTGGAACAGGTCGTTCGCCAATCCGACATTCTGTCGACCATTACCTCGTCGAAGGACCCTGTCGTCGACGGCGACTGGATTCCGGAAGGAGCCCATATCAACCTCGTCGGCGCCATGAAGCCGACCAGCCGCGAAGTCGATACGCGGACCGTGGAGCGCTCCGACCTCATCGCGGTCGACGACTGGCAGCAGAGCCACGTCGAATCCGGCGAGTTCATCAAGGCGGTCGAGGAAGGCCGCCTCGACTGGAACCGCATTCACGAGATCAGCGACATCGTGGCCAAGGGCCCGCGCCGGCAGGCCGCTTCTTCCATCACGCTGTTCAAGTCGCATGGCATCGGCCTCTGGGACATCGCGATGGCCTCCCTGGTCTATGACCGGGCGGTCAAGCGCGGACTGGGAGTCGAGCTTCCCATCACACAACAGACCAAGGCCCTACGCCGTGGCCACTCCGACCAGGTGCGTGCCTGGGCATCATCCTGACACCCGCGTTGGCTAGGGAGCCGCTGGCAAATGGATGTCGCTCTGCCATTCAAAGCGTTCAGGACGGTCATCGCGGTTCTGGCTTACATCGTGATGCTGACCCCGGTCGCACTGGTGGTGTGGGCGGCGTTCTTTGACAGCATGTTCATGTCATTTCCGCCGCCCGGCTACACGCTGAGCTGGTTCGCCAAGGCGGCAGCGCACGATGCTTTTGCTTCGGGGTTCAAGACCAGCATCACGGTCGCGCTTTTTGCGACACTGGCGAGCGTTACGCTGGGTGCTGCGGCCAGCCTTGTCATCGTCCGCAGCGGCTTGCGCGGCATGAGAGCGGTGCAGGGCTTTCTTCTGCTGCCGACAATCGTTCCCAACATCGTTCTTGGAATCGCGCTCTACATTTTCTTCATCGCGATTGCGAACTGGAGCGGATACGATCTCACCCACGGCATCCTCGGCCTCGTCCTCGCGCATATTCTGCTGACGATACCGTGGTCCGTTCGCCTCATCTGCGCGAACCTCATCGGCATGAACAGGCAGATCGAGGAAGCGGCGGCCAATCTCGGCGCCGGACCGCTGACTGTGTTCTGGCGGATCACGTTGCCCATCATGCGGTCCGGCGTCATCGCCGCCGCATTGTTCAGCTTCATTATTTCTTTCGAAAACCTGGAGATTTCGTTGTTGCTGGTTCAGCCCGGGTCAACCACGTTCCCGATCGCTCTTATGCAGTATCTCGAATTTCAGATGGATCCCACCGTCGCGGCCGCAACGGCCGTGCAGGTCGCAATCGTCGCGGCGGTCCTGCTTATTACCGACCGCTTCGTGAAACTGAGCCGGGTGGTGTAATGGCCCGGCTATCGATCGATTCCGTATCGAAGCGATTCGACGCCAGCAGCGTCATGGCGGTCGACGACGTGTCGTTGACGGTCGAAGGCTCAGAGCTGGTCGCCCTCCTCGGACCGAGCGGATGCGGCAAGACGACATTGCTTCGCATGATCGCAGGCTTCCTGCCAGTCACATCCGGCCGCATTCAGATCGGCAGCAAGGATGTTACCCAGACGCCGCCGCACCGGCGCGACACCGGCATGGTATTCCAGAGCTACGCGCTGTTTCCGCACATGACGGTCGCCGAGAACGTGGCCTTCGGTCTGGAAATGCGCAAGGTCGCCGCGCCGGACCGCAAGAGGCAGGTCGCGGAAGCACTGCAACTGGTTCATCTCGAAAATTTCGGCGACCGTTATCCGCGCCAGCTTTCCGGCGGCCAGCAACAGCGCGTCGCCATTGCCCGTGCCCTGGCCGTGCGACCGGGCGTTTTCCTGTTGGATGAACCGCTCTCCAATCTGGACGCGAAGCTGCGTCAAAGCGTCGGGCTCGAAATCCGCGCGTTGCAAAAATCGCTGGGCCTGACGACCGTATTCGTGACGCACGATCAGACGGAAGCACTCGCCCTCGCGGACCGGCTGGTGCTCATGAACGGCGGACGCGTCGAGCAAATCGGCACCGCGGCCGAGCTCTACACCAATCCGGCGAATGTTTTCGTCGCCAGCTTCCTCGGCCAGGCCAATCTGATGCCCGGCAGGGTGACCGACAAGGGGCGTTTTGCTGCCGACATCGGTATCAGCGTCCCGTGCGACACGAGCGGCTTTGAAACCGGCAGCCGCGGCACATTATGTGTCCGTCCCGAGGCTGTCGATATTCTCGACACAGCGGACGGGGCCAACGCGCTCACGGGCGATGTTGAGCGCATCACCTATCTCGGCTCGATCACGGAAATAGAGATCCGGGCCTCAGGGCGCACCGAGCCTATTCTGGTGCACTTACAAAACCGCGGCGCGCCCAGCGCCGGACTCTCGGTCGGCGCGCGCTGTGCCGTAGGTTGGAAAGACACGGCGGCCAAGCTTCTGGCCGAACAACTATCATAAAAGCGAAAACGAGGAGAGCGCTATGATCATTCAATCGCGTCGAAGCTTCCTTAAACTGAGCGCCGGAGTCGCCGGTCTTACGCTCGCGGGAGCGAATGGGCGCTCCTTCGCCGATAATCAACAGGTCGTTCTGGGAACATGGGGCGGCGATTCCGAGCGCATCCTGCGCTCGGCACTCGCGCCGAAGGCCAAGGAAAAGTTCGGCGTCGACATCGTCTTCGACGTCGGCACGCCGACCGCCCGCAAGACCAAGCTCATTGCGCAGGCATCGCGGCCGCAGAACAGCATGGATATTCCGTGGCTCGTCGACGGCGATATGTATCAGATGAACCAGCAGCAGCTTCTCAAGCCGAACGACCCCTCGGCCATTCCGAACTACGACACTATCTACGAAGAGTTCCGAACCGACTATAGTGTCCCCAACTGCTACGGCGCTCTGGTCCTCGTCTACAACAAGAAGGTGACCCCGCCGAAGTCCATCAAGGACCTTTGGAAGAAGGAGTATGCCGGCAAGATCGGCTTTACCGACCTGTCTTACGACAAGATTATTCCGATGACCGCGATCGCCTTCGGCGGTGGCGTCAGCAATTTCACGCCGGCCTACGATGCCCTCCTGGAGCTTAAGAAACAGGGCGTGCGCGTTTACCCGTCCAACGAAGCCGTTGGCGCCGCGCTCAAGAGCGAAGAAATCCTGATTTCGCTGATGTGGAAGGGCCGCGCGTTCCAGTGGGCCGAACAGGGCGTGCCGATCCTGAATGTCACCCCGAGCGAGGGCGTTTATCCGACTTTCTTCGTGCTCGGCGTGACCAAGAATACGCGCAATCCGGAGGCCGCCAACAAGGTGCTTGGCGCCGCCCTGGAGCCGGACGTTCAGCTTGCCGTGGCGACGGCGATCGGCCAGGTGCCGACGGTTTCGACGGCCAAGCTGCCGCCGGACATGGTCGAGAAGATCGGCTTCAGCGAAGCCGATCGGGCGAAATTCCATCGTCCCGACTATGCGTACGCCACGCAAAAGGCCACCGAGATCAGCGAGTTCTGGAACCAGAAATTCAAAGGCTGATGGCTCACACGGTGACAAAGCGCGACCGATCGCTGGCCCTTCTTATGATGGGGCCTTCGCTCGTCGTTATGGGCGTGCTGCTGGTGCTACCCCTGTTGACGCTGTTGCGATACAGCGTCAACAGGTACTCGCCAACCCAGTTGATGATCGAGGCGTTCACGCTCGAGAATTACGCAAAGTTCTTTCTCGAGCCGTACTTTCGTTCGGTCATGTTCAGTACATTCGGGCTTGCGGCGATCTGCACGGTCGCGAGCGTCGCCCTCGGCTATCCGGTCGCGTACATGCTCGCGCGCACGCAATCGCGATGGAAAAGCATTCTCATCATTCTCGTGCTGTTTCCGCTGCTGGTCGGCAACGTCGTTCGCGCCGCCGGCTGGACGATCTTTCTCAGCCGGGACGGATTTCTCAACTTCGTGCTGATGAGCCTTGGGCTCACCGCGGAGCCCATCCAGTTCATGTATACGAATGCGGCGGTCTTCATCGGCCTCATGAGCGTAATGATGCCGTTCGTCATCCTCACTTTGCTCGGCGTCCTCGAAGGACTGGATTTCGCCCTGTTCGACGCCGCGCAGAATCTCGGTGCGCCGCCGGCGACCGCGTTCTGGCGCGTGATATTTCCACTGTCCATTCCCGGTGTTTCGGCCGCGGCCGTCATCGTCTTTACGGTGGCCATGAATTCATACGCGACCCCGATCCTGCTGGGCGGCCCCGAATTCCGGATGATGGCGCCCGTCGTCTACCAGCAATTTGCACTGGTTATGAACTGGCCCTTTGGCGCCGCTTTGGCCTTCATTCTGATCGCGGTAACGGGAAGCGCGGCCGCGATATCCAGCACGATGCTGGCGAGGCAGAACAAGCTCATCGGAAACCGCGCCTGAAGTAACAGGCGACGCTCCCGCTGTCGGAAGTTGTTACGATTTCCGGCTTGAGCGCCGACGGGACTGGCGGAACTTTCTCTCCATATAAGCGTTGGCGAGTTTGGGGCCGGGTCTGCGCCGTCGCCCGACAGGGGGAGTAATGTCAGTATCAATTGTTAAAGCGCGTCCGCGCGACCGCATGTTACCCGTAATTGATAAGGCGCCTACCGGAATCATTGGCTTAGACGAAATCACTTATGGTGGCTTGCCCCAGGGACGTCCGACTTTGCTGTGCGGCTCGGCGGGCTGCGGCAAGACCTTGTTTTCCATGACGTTCCTGTACAACGGCGCCACCCAGTTCGACGAACCGGGCGTGTTCATTGCCTTCGAAGAGCACCCGGAAGACCTGATCAAGAACGTCGGCTCGCTCAGCTACGACATCCAGAAGCTGATCGACGACAAGCGCCTTGCCGTCGATCACATTCACATCGACCGCAACGAGATCGAGGAATCCGGCGAATACGACCTCGACGGCCTGTTCATCCGGCTCGGTTTCGCCATCGACAGCATCAAGGCCAAGCGCATCGTCATCGACACGATCGAGACCCTGTTCGGGGGCCTCGATAATGAAGCCGTGCTGCGCTCCGAGCTGCGCCGGCTGTTCGAGTGGCTCAAGGAAAAGGGCGTCACCGCCATCATCACCGGCGAGCGCGGCGACGGTCAGCTGACACGCTACGGCCTCGAAGAATACGTCGCCGACTGCGTCATCCTGCTCGACAACCGGGTGCAGGAGCAGTTGTCCACGCGGCGGCTCCGCATCGTCAAGTATCGCGGCTCGGCGCACGGCACCAACGAGTATCCGTTCATCATCGACGAACAGGGCATCACCGTTATGCCGGTGACGTCGGCCGGCCTCGCCCACGACGCTTCGACCGATCGCATCACCAGCGGCATCCCCGATCTCGACGCCATGCTTGAAGGCAAGGGCTACTACAAAGGCTCGAGCATCCTGATCTCCGGCATGGCCGGCAGCGGCAAGTCGACGACCTCGGCGCATTTCGCCGATGCCGTGTGCGCCCGTGGCGAGCGCTGCATCTACTTTGCGATGGAGGAATCGCCGGCGCAGATCATGCGCAACATGAAATCCATCGGGCTGAATTTGCAGCAGTGGGTGGACAAAGGCTTGTTGAAATTTAGCGCCCGACGGCCGAATCTCTACGGCCTCGAGACCCATCTTGCCGCCATGCATCGCGAGGTCCGCGAGTTCGAACCGGCGGCCGTCGTCGTCGATCCGATGTCGGCGCTGATGAGCGCCGGCGTCACCACCGACGTGCAATCGATGATCCTGCGCCTCGTCGATTTCCTGAAGTCCCGCGGCATCACTGCCCTGTTCACCAATCTCGGCCACGGCCAGGCGGAAAGCACCACGACGGAAATGCAAATTTCCTCGCTGATGGACGTCTGGCTCCTTCTCTACAACCGCGAAACCAATGGCGAGCACAATCGTCAGCTTTATCTCATCAAATCGCGCGGCATGGCGCATTCCAATCAGGTGCGCGAGTTCATCATGTCGAAGAACGGCATCAAGCTACGCGAGGCCTATATTGGCCCCGAGGGCGTGCTCACCGGCTCGGCGCGTCTCGCGCAGGAAGCCAAGGAGAAAGCCGCAGCCATCGCGAAGCAGCAAGAGGCCGAGCGGCGTAATCGCGAAATCGCCCGCAAGCACCGCGAGATCGCGGCGCAGATCGAATCGTTGCAGGCTCAACTCGACAGCGACGTCGCCGATGCGGCACTGCTCGCCGATCAGGCTGACGCCAGCCGCGAGCAGCTCGACGCAGATCGCAAGGCCATGGCGGCAATCCGCCACGTTTCCTCAACTAGAAAAGAGAAGTCGAAGTGAGCGACACCGACATGACCGAACAAGGTGGCTACAATCTTCGACTTTATGTCGCCGGGCAGACGCCCAAGTCGGTGAACGCGATCGCCAATCTCAAGAAGCTTTGCGAGAAGCATCTGCCTGGCCGCTACACCATCGAAGTCATCGACCTGATGAAGGACCCGGCTTTGGCGCAACGCGACCAGATCGTCGCGATTCCCACGCTGATCCGGCAACTGCCTGAGCCGCTCAAGCGCGTGATCGGCGATCTCTCAAATGCCGAGAAGGTTCTGGTCGGTCTCGATATCGCCCCGACGTGAGTACGAACGTGTCCGACAACGAAACCCATTTGGCGCCTTTCCAGGAAGCGGCGGAGACGGTTGAGGCCATCCGTCACGGCAAAGTCGATGCCATCGTCGTGCAGGGCCCGAACGGACCGCAAGTCGTCGTGTTGCAGGGCGCCGACGAGCCTTACCGCGTCCTTGTCGAGCGCATGAGCGACGGCGCCGCCACCGTCGACGATCATGGCACCGTGATGTATGCCAACAGCCGTCTTGCCACCATGTCAGGCCGGCCGATCAAGGAGTTGGTGGGCAGGAACTTCAAATCCCTTTTCGCAGAAGAGGCGCCGACGTTGCAGCCGGACGTGACGGTGCAGGCGCATCTCAAGGGCAAGGGTGACACGACGCTGCCCGTCGCCGTCTGCGCCAGTCCGTTGCAGATCGGCGACGTTACCGCGACGCTGATAACTCTTTCCGATCAGACTATTCACCGTCAGGCCATCGAAACGGCAAACGCCGAGCGCTTCGCCCGCTCCATCCTCGAGCAGGCGACCGACGCCATCGCGGTGCTCGGCAGGGACGGTGCGATCCTGCACGCCAGCGCCATGGCGGAGGAGCTTGCCGGCCGCTCAGTCATCGGCGAAATGTTCATGGACGCCTTCCCCCTCCAGACCGGCAGGGAAGCCCATGCCGGCCTGCTGGCCAGGTTTTCGGCCGAGAGCATGAACACCCTGCTGGCGACCAAGCCGTTTCACGGCGTCGAAGTAAAGTTGAACAGCGAGAGATTGGCGCATCGTACCTTCCTGCTGAGCGCGGGACCGCTACTCAATGAGGAAAAGGCGTCCGTCGGATCGATCGTCACGCTTACCGAGATCACGGACCGCAAGAGGGCGGAAGAGCAGCAGACGATGATGGTCGCGGAGTTGAACCACCGCGTGAAAAACATTCTCGCCATCGTCCAGTCGGTCGCGCTGCAAACCACACGCAATGCCGGCTCAATGCAAGCCTTCAACGACACGTTCTCCGGCCGCATCCAGGCGATTGCCATCGCCCATGACATTCTCACGCAGACGCGCTGGATCGGCGTCGGGCTGATGAATCTGATGGAGAAGGTCCTGGCGCCTTACCGGGCCGAGGAGCGTGCGATCTCAGTCGACGGGCCGCCGATCCTGCTGCCCGCCCGGTCGGTGATGCCGCTGTCGATGGTCATCCACGAACTCGCGACCAACGCCTCGAAGTACGGCGCCTTGTCGCAAGTCTCCGGCAGCTTGGCCATCGCATGGTCGATGGACGGGCAGAAGGCGATTACGCTGACATGGACCGAGCGCGGCGGGCCTAAGGTCGGAAAGCCGAAGGGCACCGGTTTCGGCACCAAGCTCATCGACCGCGTCATCACGTTCGATCTCGAAGGCGACTTCAAGATCGATTACGACCCGGCCGGAATAACCTGCACGCTGAAATTCCCGCTCAAGACCGACATCGCACCGGAAGAAGTGCCGGGGTCGGCCACCCGACCGCACTAGGCCTTCGATGGCGCGAACACGGCGACGCACAGCCGCTCGAGACGCGTAAAATCGAATGGCTTGGTGACGCGCGGCAGGCTACGAAACTCTTCCGGGTAGAGCGTCAGGTCGCCATAGCCTGAAGTGATGATAACGGGGATACCTCGCTCAAGGATCGCCGGCAGCACACTGAATATCTGCTCGCCGCGCAAATTGACGTCCAGCAGCGCGCCATCGACCCGCTCCCGCTCGACTATCTTCAGGACGTCGGAAGGACGCGCGACCGGGCCGAGCACTTCGCAGCCGAAATTCGTCAACGTTTCTTCTAGTCCGAGAGCGATGATCGACTCATCCTCGGCCACGACAATGCGATATCCCGTCAATAGAGTATTTTCTGGCATGATAACCGGCGAAGCTGGCAACGCGCTTGAGTATCAAGGATACGGACGATCGCCGGCAACGCATATATGACGGCTCGTGTTCCGCGCTGAGCCCGACAACTAGTCCTGCCGGGCGCGTTTAAGCGTGGCGATCGCCGCCCGGATCGGCGCGAAGGGACCGTACTTGTGCTGCGCGGCGCTGAAGCCATCGGCATAGGGACCGAACGGCGCGTCGACCGGCTTGGCGAGCAGGTCCGGGAAATCCTTGTCCAGCCCGGCGCGCTTCGGCCTCGGTTGCGACACGACATAGGCCGCGACGTCCCACGCTTGCTCCGGCGTCAGCCGCGCGTCGAGATAGTCCACGCCATGCGGCATGTTGAAATGCACGAAGTTGGCTACGGTCGTCAGGCGCGCCATGCCGGCGCCATCGTTGAAACTGTCAGCGCCCCACAAAGGTGGAATCATGTAGCCCAGCGCGTCTTGCGGCCATCCATTGCGAACGCCGGATCCGTCGGTGTTGTGGCACGCGGCGCAGACCCGCGCATAGATTGCCTTGCCGCGCTTGGGATCGGCGGCGCGCGACAGTTCCGGCATCTTGCCGGTGCCCATGCCCGGCAGTTGCTCGCGCCCCGGCACGCCGGTGCTCAGAAACTTGATGTAAGCGACGATGGCCCGCATCTCGGGCGCATCCTCCGGCATGAGGCGCCCGTTCATGCTGCGCGTCATGCAGGAGTTGATACGGTCCTCGATGCTGATGTCGGCGCCGGAGCGCGCCGAGTATTGCGGGAATTGCCCGAACAGACCGAACAGCGGCAGGCCGAACTTTTTCGTTCCGGCCTGGAGGTGACAATTCGTACAAGCGAGATTGTTGCCGGCGTAGCGCCGGGCGGGATCCTGAACGTTCGGCCCGACATGCGCATAGGTGGCCGCAATGAGGTCGCGGCCTTCGCGGATCCGCATCCCGGCCTCGTCGCGTGGCAGCGCTCCGACGTCCGGGACCGTCCATATGGTCTGGCCGTTCGCTGCGCCGGCAAAGCCCAACAGCAGGACGAGCACCGCAAAGCCGCTTCGCAGAATTGCCGATCTCATCCTTGGCCCGCCCGGGTTGTTGCCGCAACTGTCCGGGCGAACGCATCGCAGGTCAAGTTGAAGTCGCACCGAGCCGGCACCATCCGCTTCGGCCGTGCTAGGGTGCACCGATTCTGGCGTAGCTCGGGCAGAAACGATGTCTCCTCCCATTCCCGTTTTCGACGGCCACAACGACGTGCTGCTGCGGCTTTACAAGTCCGCCTCCGCAGATCCGGTGGCGGATTTCCTCAAGGGCGAGGAGGCCGGCCATATCGACCTGAAGAAGGCGAAAGCCGGCGGCTTTGCCGGCGGGCTGTTCGCGCTGTATTCGCCTTCGCCGCGCGCGGCGAACACGACAGAGCCGTCGACCGGCGCGTTTTCCCGGCCCCTGCCGCCACCACTGCCGATGGACGAGGCGCGGGCCTCGATCGTCGGCGAACTGGCGATGCTGGTCAGGATCGAACGCGCCTCGCAAGGCGCGGTCGCGATCTGCCGCAACGTCGCCGAGATCAAGGCCGCCATGTTGCGCGGCGCACTGGCCGCCGTGCCGCATATCGAAGGCGCCGACGCGATCGACGACAAGCTTCAGTTCCTCGATGTGCTCTATGCCGCCGGCCTGCGCTCGCTCGGCCCGGTGTGGAGCCGGCCCAACATCTTCGGCCATGGCGTGCCGTTCCGCTTTCCCTCGAGCCCCGATACCGGCGACGGGCTGACCGCGGTGGGTGAAGACCTCGTGCGTGTCTGCGATGAGCTGAAGATCCTGATCGACCTGTCGCATATCAACGAAAAGGGCTTCTGGGACGTGGCGCGGCTGTCGAAGGCGCCGCTGGTCGCGACGCATTCCAACGCTCATGCCTTGTGTCCGTCGCCGCGCAATCTCACCGACAAGCAGATCGCCGCCATTCGCGACACCGGCGGCATGGTCGGCCTGAACTTCGCCACCGGCTTCCTGCGGCCCGACGGCCAGATGCGAGGCGACACGGATATCGCGTTGATGGTGCAGCAACTTGATTATCTGCTCGAAAAACTGGGCGAGGATCATGTCGGCCTCGGTTCCGACTTCGACGGCGCTATGGTGCCGGCCGCGATCGGCTCGGCGGCCGGGCTGCCGGTCCTGTTCGAGGCACTGCGCGCCAAGGGTTATCCCGAGGCGCTGATGGCCAGGATCGCCAGCGAAAACTGGCTCAGGCTGCTGGAGCGGACTATCGGCTGACGGCCGGTTTGCGCTCCGACGATCCCCCTTTATGATCCCGCGCAACTGGCCGAACGGCCTGGGCGCGCCGGGCGTCCGGCGCGCGGCGGATGATGGTTTGAACGGAATGGCGAGCGGACTGAAGCAAGGCCTGACCAGCTACGGCGACACCGAATTCTCGCTGTTCCTGCGCAAGGCCTTCATCAAAGGCATGGGCTACTCGGACGACGCCCTCGACCGCCCCATCGTCGGCATCACCGACACCTATTCCGACTTCAACCCGTGTCATGGCAATGTGCCGCAGCTCATCGAGGCGGTGAAGCGTGGCGTCATGCTGGCCGGCGCCATGCCGATGGTGTTCCCCACCATCTCGATTCACGAGAGCTTCGCGTTCCCGACCTCGATGTTCCTGCGCAACCTCATGGCGATGGACACCGAGGAGATGATCCGCGCGCTGCCTGTCGATTCCGTGGTCCTGATCGGCGGCTGCGACAAGACCATCCCGGCGCAGATCATGGGCGCGGCCAGCGCCGACAAGCCGGCCATCGTACTGCCGACCGGGCCGATGCTGGTCGGCCACTTCAAGGGCGAGCAATTGGGCGCTTGCACCGACTGCCGCCGCCTGTGGGGCGAATTCCGCGGCGAGCGCATGAGCGGCGACGATATCGACGTTGCCAATGGCAGGCTGGTGCCGTCCGTCGGCACCTGCGGCGTCATGGGCACCGCCTCGACCATCGCCTGCATGACCGAAGCGCTCGGCCTGTCGCTGCCCGGCAGCGCCTCGGTGCCCGCGGTTCATGCCGACCGCATCCGCATGGCGGAATTGACCGGCAAGCGCGCCGCCGAAATGGCCAAGGGCGCCGGGCCGAAGCCGTCCGACATCCTGACCAAAGCTGCGTTCCGCAACGCCATCGTCATGTTGCAGGCGATCGGCGGCTCGACCAACGGCGTGGTGCATCTCTCGGCCATCGCCGGTCGCACGAAGAATCCGATCGCGCTGGAGACCTACGATGAAGTCGGCCGCAATACGCCTGTGCTGGTCGATCTCAAGCCCACCGGCCAGCATTATATGGAACATTTCCATCAGGCCGGCGGTGTGCCGCGCCTGATGCAGGAGCTCAAGGACCTGCTGGCGCTCGATGCTAAGAACGTCGCGGGCGGCACACTGGGCGACGCAATCAAGGAATTCGAGAACGTGCCGGGGCAGACCGTGATCCGCCCGCGAAATGCACCCTTGAAGAGCGAGGGCGGCCTTGTCGTGTTGCGTGGCAATCTCGCGCCGCGCGGGGCCGTGCTCAAGCAGGGCGCCGCCGATGCCAAGTTGATGCAGCACGAGGGCCGCGCCGTGGTGTTCGACTCGGTCGCCGATATGACGGCGCGCATCGACGATCCGGCGCTCGACGTCACCGCCGACGACATCCTCGTCATGCGCAATGCCGGCCCGATCGGCGCACCGGGCATGCCGGAAGCCGGCTACATCCCGATCCCGAAAAAGCTGGCGCAGCAGGGCGTCAAGGACATGGTGCGGATTTCCGATGCGCGCATGAGCGGCACCGCGTTCGGCACCATCGTGCTGCATATAAGTCCAGAGTCCGCCGTTGGCGGGCCGTTGGCGCTGGTGAAGAGCGGCGACCGCATCCGCCTCGACGTCAAGGCGCGGCGCATCGACGTGCTGATCGACGATGCCGAGATGAAGAAGCGCCAAGCCGCCTGGCAGCCGCCGCCGGTGCCCGAAGTGGCGCAGCGCGGCTACGCCAAACTCTACCGCGACCATGTGCAGCAGGCCGATGAGGGCTGCGACTTCGACTTCCTGGCAAGGCCAACTCGGCCGCTCGGCCAATGATTGAATCGAACAAATAAGCCACCATATACCCCCGTCGACGGGGGCATCCTGTGACAAAAAGCTTTGGCGAATGCCGCATTTGCGGAAATATTGGGAAATTGACGTTTGAACACGTGCCTCCAGAGGCCGCGTTTAACGACCGAAGAGTGTTTCACGCGAAGATCGATCAGTTAATCGGCGGCAAATGGACACCTGGCGAGCCGCTCATTGGCGCGCGCCAGTCCCAACGCGGCGCAGGCGCACACACCCTCTGCGCCAAATGCAATAACGACACAGGTGCATGGTATGGCCCTTCGTACGTAGATTTTTCATATCAAGCCATGACACTTTTGCACCGATCAAGCGGCCGATTGTCTCTTGCGTACCCGTACAAAATCTTTCCGCTACGCGTTCTGAAGCAGATTGTTACGATGTTCTTCTCTGCATGCGGCCCAGGCCTTAGCAAAGCACATCCTGATCTGGTTCGGTTCGTCTTAAATCGTCAAGCACGAGTCCTTCCGAAGGGCATCCATATTTGGCTCTATTTGCGCAGCCCTACAGAATCGACTTCTACTCGGCAGGCCGGATTGACTGGGCGTATGATTTTGGGAGGCCCCAGCGAGACCTTCGCGGAAATTGCTTTCCCCCCATTCGGTCTCATCTTGAGTTTTGATGACAAGCCTATCGATGCCGAACTCTGTAATATTGACCATTTTGGTCTCGCATCATTCAAGGCGTGGGACGTATTCTTTTTGAAATTGCCGGTGCGACCCGTCGTAAGTTTTTTCCCGGGAGATTTTAGAACGGTCGATCAAATCAAAGATACGATTGCATCGAACCGACGATGGGAAAGCCAGCGCCTTGGTCAGACTCCGATAAAAGAATGACAATAGTCGATGCGACTTCCAACAACTGACGACAGTTGATCTAATTTTATTTCGGAAGCCCTACATAATTCGCACGCCCGTCAGACTTTCGAGGTTAGCTTGACGACGCTGTGGCTGTTTCCGACTATGCTCCATGATTGCACATATATTCATCACGGTGGCCGCGGTCAGCATTGCGACCATCGCAACTGCGCAGGCCGAGCCGCCTTGCAAGGGCACGCCGGCCGCGGGCGGCGGCGTCACCGCCGTGCGCGACGGCCGCACCTTGATGCTTGCCGACGGCCGCGAGATCCGCCTCGCCGGCATCGAAACGCCGGCCGACGGCACCGCCTTGCGCGCGCTCACGACCGGGCAAACCCTTCGTATCGAGCGCGTCGCCGACGACCGCTATGGCCGCGTCGTCGTATTCGCCGCCGCCGGCGATTCCCCGGAACTCCTGCAAACCGCCCTGCTCGAGGCGGGGCAGGCCCGGGTGGCGGCCCGCGTCGGATCGAAGACCTGTGCCGAGTTTCTTCTCCGGGCGGAGCGCACCGCCCGCGCCGGCCGGCGGGGCCTGTGGGCCGACCCCAATTTCGCCCCTTTGAGTTCCGAAAATTTAACCATATTGGCCGCGGAATTGGGGCGGTTCGCCCTGGTCGAGGGCCAGGTCTTGTCGGTGCGGGAGAGCGGGGCCACTATTTATGTCAATTTCGGGCGGCGCTGGACGCGGGACTTCGCAGTCACTATCCCGAAGCGTGAGGCGCGTAATTTCGCCGCCGCCGGGATCGAGCCGAACAAGCTGGAGCGCCGCCGCATCCGAATACGCGGCATTGTCGAGCACCGCCGCGGCCCGATCATCGACGTGACCGCGCCTGAACAGATCGAGTTGATTGACTAGGACATGCGTAACACGGTGAGCCATTCGAGCCTGCGGAGGCGTCGCGCGCGGCGCCTCTGGCTTGCCGCGCCGGTGCTGCTGGCGGCGTTGGCCGGCTGCGCGCAGGTGTCCGATGCGCCGCGTCAGGTCTCGCTGCCGATCCCAAGCACCATCGAGCGCGACACGCCCCCGACCGCCGCCGTGCGCGAGAACGCGCGCATCCTGGCTTCCTATGGCGGCGTCTATAACAATCCGCCGCTGCAGATCGAGATCGAGCAGACCGTGGCCAGGCTGGTCGCGGCCTCCGAACGGCCCGACCTGAAGTATCAGGTCACGATGCTCAACTCGCCGGCGATCAACGCCTTCGCGCTGCCGAACGGCCATCTCTACATTTCGCGCGGATTGATCGCGCTCGCCGCCGACAAGGCAGAGCTCGCCTCGGTGCTGGCGCATGAGATGGGCCATGTCATCGCGCGCCACGCCGCGATCCGCGAAGAGCAGGCGCGACAGAACGCGCTGGTCAGTCAGGTCGTCAGCGAAGTGCTGAGCGATCCGAACATGGGCGCGCTGGCGCTGGCCAAGTCGAAACTGACGTTGGCAAGCTTCTCGCGCGCGCAGGAATTCGAGGCCGACGGTATCGGCGTCGGCATTTCCTCGCGCGCCGGCTTCGACAGTTTCGGCGCGGCGCGCTTCCTTACCGCCATGCAGCGCAACGCCGATCTCAAGAACGCGCGCAAGAATGACAACGTCGACCCTCAGCTCGCGGACTTCATGTCGAGCCACCCGGCGACGCCGGAGCGTGTCAAGAACGCGCTCGCCAATGCGCGCCAGTTTGGCGGCCTCGGCAATGGCGCGCGCGACCGCGACGCCTACCTCGCCGCCATTGACGGCATGGTCTATGGCGAGGATCCGAGCGAAGGATTCGCCCGCGGCCGACGCTTCCTGCATCCCAAACTCGGCTTCACCTTCGTCGCGCCCGACCGTTTCTCGCTCGACAACACCGCCCAGGCGGTGCTCGGCCTCAAGGACGGCGGCGACGAAGCGATGCGGCTTGACGTCGTCAGCGTGCCGGCGGAGCAGCGCCTGAGCGACTATCTGAAGTCGGGATGGATCGACAATGTCGATGCCGCCAGCGCCGAGGAATTCACCATCAATGGCTTCCCCGCCGCTACCGCAGCGGCCAAGGGCGAGCGCTGGTCCTTCCGGCTGTTCGCGGTGCGCTTCGGCAGCGACGTCTATCGTTTCATTTTCGCAGCGCGCAGCCTGACGGCCGAGAACGACCGCACCTTCCGCGAGTCGGTCTCAACCTTCCGCCGCATGAGTCTCAAGGAGAGCGCCGGCGTGAAGCCGTTGCATATCCGTGTCGTCACCGTGAAGCCTGGCGACACCATCGACAAGCTTGCCGAGCGCATGGCAAGCGACCACAAGCTCGCCCGCCTTCTCCTGCTCAACGGCTTGTCGGCGAACGACAAGCTCAAGCCGGGCGAAAAGGTGAAGCTGGTGATGGAATAGTCGCCGAGGCGTGAGAATGAAAAAAAGGCCGGGTCTGCCCGGCCTTTTTGTTTGCACTCGCGAATTTTCTACTGCTCACCCGCTTCGCAGTTGAGCGTAAATTCGCGCGGCACATCCGGACCCCACAGATAGAATGAGTCTTCCGGCTTGTGGTCGGCGGACGGCCAGCGATCTTCCTTTGAGATGTAGTCGATGTCGCAGGAGTACTCGGCGAATGAACCCCACGGATCCATAATGTAGTGGAAGTAGTTCGAGCCGAGCACGTGGCGCCCAAGGCCCCAACCCTTCTGATAGCCCTTGTCATGCATGCGGGCCGCGCCAAGACCGATGTCGTTGATCGACGTCACGTCCCATGAGCAGTGATGGAAGCCTGGGGCCGACGACTTGACCAGAGCCAACAGATGATGGTCGCTGCCGTGGATGCCGTGCATGAAGGCAACGAGATCAGAAGCTCGATCCGACAGACGCAGACCGAGGGTGCGCTCATAGAACTCGATCGACTTCAATACGTCGCTGGTGAAGATCAGCACATGCGATAGCCGGCGCGGCCGTACCAGCGGCGCGGCGGCGCGCGTCGTTGCTGCCGCCTGCCCTGGGCCGACGGTCACCCACTCGCTGACGGCCTTCTGATCCGGCGACACCTTCGGCGCCACCTTCACTTCCATCAGGACGCCTTCGTGGTTGCGGAACCAGAAGCCATTCGACTCGAAGCCCGGGGGCGGGTCGATCAGCTTGACGCCCTGCCCCTCGATGCGCTTTTTGAGGCGGTCAATGTCCTCGGCGTAGCAGCCGAACGACAGATGGTGCAGCGCCTTGGTTTTGCCCTCGATGACCGAGCCCCAGGCGTGATCGTGGCCGAAGGTCTTGAGCTGCAAGGAATTACCCTTGCGCACCATGTTGAGACCGAAATTCGTGTAGAACTCGTCCGCGACGTTCACGTCCGGAACGGCGAGCACGAACTGGTCGAGTGAATGGATGCCGAACTCGTCCGAGCTGGCTTTCGGCGCGACATAGCCGCCGATGGCAGTCATTGCAGTCTCCCTAGACGATTGTCATTGTATTCTCGCCATCATACCCCCGAGCCTCGGTGAGGCAAACGGTTCTTGGGCCGCCCGGCCAAGCCGGGCGCGAAAGGCGCCCACTTCTGCCCAACCTGCGACCCCTCGCCGCCCCGCCGGAACGCGTCGACCTCCCATGCTTTGACAAAGATGGATTGGTCCGGACGTGAAGAGTTGTTGCGCGACATGGCCGATGAGGGTCTCGGCGGGTCGGTTGCGATCTATGCCGGCGCTATCCTCGGCGCGCTCGGGCTGATTGCCGTGCCGATTTATGTCGCGGTGTCGCCGCAGGTTTACGACAACCCGCCGCTCGAACCCCTCGATCCGCTGCTGCAGGGCCCCATCATAGGCAACCGCGTCTCGACGCCAATGCCCCTGTCACACCTCAAGCACGAGGTACTGGTCGATCCCAAGTACGTTGCCGAACTCAACGCCCGGTTCAAGAAACGCGAGGCGGCGCCGCAGCAGGTGGCGCGTCCCGTTCGCGAGCGCGGGTCGGCGATCGCCGAGCTTCCGGAAACGCGCGAGCGCTCTGGCTTCTTCCTGTTCAACCTGTTCGGCGGATGACGCCGCTCACGGCTGACGTTCCGTGACCGGCGCGCCGTTACCGGACAGCGCGCGCATCGCGCCGCGCATGGCGACGCGGAACGCCTCGTCATAATTAACGCCGCGCGCCGACCAGGTGAATTCGCGGCCTTGCGCCGCGATATGCCAGGTCGCGATCCAGCCATGCGCCTTGTCGCTCCAGATCAGCGTGCCGATCAGCGGCAATTCTCCCCCGGCCAGCGGTGCCAGCCGTTCGGCTTTGGCCCCGATAGTCTTCGCCGATGTTTGCGGCGTCACGCCGGCGGCACGCAGCGGCTCCGCGGCCGGCAGCATCACTTTCATGCCGTAACGCGTGGCGGCAGTACCGAGCGCCTCACGCATGCCTGGGTGAAAGTCGCCATCGGCGGCGAGCACGCCGTCGCGCGCGCCGGCCGACTGCTGAAGCCCCTGCACCGTGACGATCATGGTCATCGCCGGCCGCTTTCCCTTCCAGGTCTTGCGGCCGAGCGAGGCCAGCACATTGTCGATCTTCGCCGGATTGAAATGACAGGTGAGAAAATGCGGGCGGTCGTAGCTGCCCTGCTCGTCATGAATATCGCGTCCGGACAGGCGGTCGAAATACGAGAAGCTGTCGATATAGTCGCCGGCCTTCACCGCCAGCGCCGGAACGCCGCGTGCATCGAGAATGGTGGCATCGCCTGACGCCTTCACCAGCACGTCCTCGAAACACAGCCTGAAGCCGAGCGGCCGGTTGCGCTCGTCCTTGCCGGTGACCACGGCCTGGGTCGTATAAATGTCCTCGACGGCCACGGGCGGCGGCGGCTTTGTTTCGGCGGCCCCCGCGGCGCCGACGCAGACCCAAAACATCACCGCAGCCGTACTTGCCCCGCGCAGCGCGGCCGGGGCGAAAATTCCGCTCACGGGCACCTCCTTGGTCGGCCGTCGCCTGTTTCTTCAGCATACTCCAAGTTGTCCAGGGATGGACGAAGCCCCTCATTCCAAATCACGGGATCGGAACGCCCGGGACCGCATGGACAAGTTCCGGGCGCGGTGCGATGCTTTACGACAGTTTTTTAACAATCCTGGGGGGCTCCGATGCGCAGTTTCTGGAAAGCCTGCATTGTCTCGCTGTTGGTGGGGACCACGGCCGCTCATGCCGGCACCGTGACCGCCTATACGGCCCTGGAAGAAGACGAGATCGCCGAATACGTCGCCGCCGCCAAAAAGGCGCTGCCCGGCATCGACCTCAAGGTATTGCGCCTGTCCACCGGCGACCTCGGCGCCCGCATTCTCGCCGAAGCCTCGAACCCGCAGCATGACGTAATCTGGGGCTGGGCCGTCACCAACATGATGGACCCGCGCGTGCTCGCGCTGCTCGCGCCGTACAAGGCCAAAGGCGCCGACAAGCTCGCCGCGCCCTATCGCGCCGTCGACGACAAGTGGTTCGCGGCAACCGGCTACATGGCTGCGTTCTGCGTCAACAACGAGCGCATCAAGGCCAAGGGCCTGCCGACGCCGAAGGACTGGACCGATCTGCTCGATCCCAAATTCAAGGGCGAAGTCGTGATGCCGAACCCGGTGTCGTCGGGCACGGGGTATCTGCAGATCGTCGGTATCCTGCAGCAGATGGGCGACGAAAAGGGCTGGAAGTTCCTCAAGGATCTCGACGCCAATGTCGCACAGTACATCAAGTCCGGGTCACGGCCATGCAAGGCGGCGCGCGCCGGTGAATTCGCCGTTGGCACGTCGCTCGCGTTTGCCGCCATCCAGTCGATCCAGGAAGGCTTCCCGGTCACCATGGTCATCCCGTCGTCCGGCGCTGGTTTCGAACTCGAAGCCTCGGCGCTGATGACATCGTCGAAGAACAAGGCCGATGCCGAGAAATTCCTCGACTGGACCTTGTCGCCGGAAGCCGCCGGCATCTACGGCAAGTACAAGGAAATCGTCACGATCCCCGGCATCAAGCCCGAAGCCGCATCGGAAAAGGCGGGACTGCCGGCCGACGTGACCAAGGTGCTGCTGCCAATCGACTTCGCCAAATCGGCAGCCCAGCGCACCGCCATTCTCGAGCGCTGGCAAAAGGAGATCGGCCGCTAAAGCGGCCGCCGCCAAGGCAGCCCGCGATGCGGCTCGATCTTGAAGGCGTGGCCAAACGTTTCGAGGGCGTGTTCGCCCTCGAAAACATTTCGCTGAGCGTTGAGGCGCCGGAGTTCGTCTGCCTGCTCGGCCCGTCCGGCTGCGGCAAGACCACGCTGCTGCGTCTGATCGCAGGCCTTGCCGCGCCGGACGAAGGCCGCATCAGCCTCGACGGCGCCGACCTGACCGCCGTGCCGGCGCGCGAGCGCGGCTTCGGCATCGTCTTCCAGGCCTATTCGCTTTTTCCCAACATGACGGTGGCGGCCAATGTCGGCTACGGCCTGCGCATCCGCGGCGTCGCGCCGACGAAGATCGCGTCCCGCGTTACCGAACTGCTGGAGCTGATCCAGTTGCCGCATCTGTCCGATCGCTACCCGTGGCAATTGTCCGGCGGCCAGCAACAACGTGTCGCCGTCGCCCGCGCCGTCGCGGTCGAGCCGAAGCTTTTGCTGCTCGACGAGCCGCTGTCGGCGCTCGACGCCAAGGTGCGCGTCGAATTGCGCGCCGAAATCCGCGCATTGCAGCGCCGCCTCGGCATCCTCACCATCATGGTGACGCACGATCAGGAAGAGGCGATGTCGCTCGCCGACCGCATCGTCTGCATGCAGAAAGGCCGCATCGCACAGGTCGGCACGGCGCAGGAGCTCTACCATCGTCCGGCGAGCCGCTTCGTCGCCGACTTCATGGGCGTGAGCAACCTCATCGACCTGAAAACGGCCGAACGCCACGCACCGGCCTTGCTCGCCGACCGCCGCGCCAGCGACGGCGACGTCGCCTGTGTGCGTCCGGAAGACGTGATCGTCGGCACCCCCGGCGCCGACGCCCGCGTCGCCTCGGTGCAGTTTCTCGGCAACATCTCGCGCCTGGTGCTCGACTGGCCCGGCGGCGAACTCATCGCCGAACAGCCCGGCGAAACGGCGTTGCAGCCCGGCGCCGAGGTCACGGTCGGATTCGCCGCTCACAAGCACGCCTGGGTCGCCAACTCGTGAGCGCACTGGCCAGAACGATGACAAAGGCCGCCGATCGCGACCGCCTCTTCATCGCCGTTTGCCTGATCGTGCCGCTGCTCGGCCTCGTCGTGTTCTTCGTCTATCCGCTGAGCATGGTGGCGCTGCGCAGCATCACCCAGCCGGACGGCAGCATCGGCCTCGGCAATTTCGCGGTGATCCTGAGTTCGCCGAATTTCTGGCGCGCCGCCTGGCACAGTCTCGCCATGAGCGGCACGACGACGGCGCTGGTGCTGCTGCTCGGCCTCGTCGTGTCCTTTGCCCTCCACCGTTGCCGCATCCCCGGCACCGCATTGGTCATGGCCGCTGTGTCGCTGCCGCTGCTGATGCCATCGCTGGTGCAGGGCCTCGGCCTCATTTTCCTGCTCGGCCGCAACGGCCTGCTAACCAAGGCCTCCGGCATCGAGGTCAACATTTACGGCTTCTGGGGCCTCGTTATCGCCAACGGGCTCTACGGCCTGCCGCAGGCCATTCTCATCATCAGCGCCGCGCTGCGCAGCGCCGACGCCCGTATCTATGAGGCGGCGGAAATCCTCGGCACATCGGGCTGGCGGCAATTCCGCGACATCACGCTGCCGAACATCAAATTTGGATTGTTGAGCGCCGGCTTCGTGGTGTTCACGGTCACCATCACCGATTTCGGCAATGCGGCGACCATCGGCGGCGACTATTCGATCCTCGCCACCGAGATCTACAACCAGGTCGTCGGCCAGATGAATTTCAATCTCGGCGCCGTCGTCGGCATCATGCTGCTGTTTCCGACGGTGCTGGCCTTCTATCTCGAGCGCGTCGCCTCGCAGCGCCAGTTCGGCGGCGGCAGCGATTCCGCGGTGCCGATCGTGCCGCGCTTCACGCCGCGGCGCGACGTGCCGATGACGGTTGCCGCCTGGCTGGTGGCGCTGATGCCGATCGTCACCGTTGGTGTCGTCGTGTTCGGCAGCTTCGTATGGCTGTGGCCTTACCGTTTCGACCTGACTTTACGCCACTACTCCGTGAAGGTCGCCGGCGGCTACGACCCGCTCTGGACCACGGTCTATATCTCGCTCTGGGCCGGCCTCATCGGCACGGCGCTGATCTTCGCGCTCGGCGTCGCGCTGCAGCGCATGCCGCGCGCATTGGTCAAGCCGATCTACTTTTTCTGCATGCTGCCGGCGGCGGTGCCGGGCCTGGTGCTCGGCCTGTCCTATATTTTCGCCTTCAACGCGCCGAGCACGCCGCTGTATTTCCTCTACGGCACGGCGATGCTGATCGCGCTGTGCAACATCTTCCATTACTGGACGCAGGGTTTCCTCACCACCATGACCGGTCTGCGGCTGGTGCCGGCCTCGCTGCAGGAAACCGCCGCCTGCCTCGGCGCCAGCCTGCCGCGCGTTATGCGCGACGTTGTGGCGCCGCATATGGCGCCGACCGTCATTTCGGTGTTCTTCCTGCTTTTCATGCAGTCGATGGTGACCCTGTCGGCGATCATCTTCCTGATCACCGCCTCGGTCAGCGTCGCGTCGGTGTCGATTATGCGGCTCGACGAGGCGGGCTTCACCTCGCAGGCCGCGGCTTACGCGACCTGCACCATGGGCGTTGTCATTGGCGCCTCGATACTCTTGCGCCTGCTGCTGGCGCTGGTCGGCCGCAGCGCCGGAGCGCGGGGCTAAGGCACGCCCGCGCGCTCAGAAATTGGCGACCAGGGGCGTCGGCGCGGCTTCGGTCACCGGCTGGCTGGAACCAAAGCGCAGCGACGGCATGCCGATGAAATCGTGCGGCCCGGTGTGGACGAGCGAGCCCTCGACATCGAGCCAGATCTTGCCGCCCAACTCGCGCCACATCCGGCAGAAACCGAAATCCTCGCTGAGATATTCGCGCGTGTCCGGATCGATCATGCATTCGAACAGCGCATGATACTGCCGGCTGCCCTGACCCGGCGAATAGACGTGATCGGAGGTGTACATGCGCTCGGGATGCGCCGCGATCAGCCGCTCGAACACCTGGCGCTTGATCATCATGAAACCGGTGGCGCAATAGACGCCCGTGGCGAAGGGGCCGCGGCGCTCGAGCTCGTCGCCCTCGCAAAACTTGCCGACATATTGCAGCGTCGCGGTGTTCATCGGTTCACGGCTGGCGATGTTCGCCGGCGGCTGCCAGTTCAGCGCCTTGGCCGGATACATGCCGCCGACCACGTCCTCGTTGAAGGCCAGCATACGCAGCACCAGTTCGGCGTCGAAAGTGATGTCGGCGTCGATGAACATGAGATGGGTTGCCTCCTCGGAGCTGAGGAAATGCGACACCAGGGTGTTGCGCGATCGCGTGATCAGCGAGTCGCGGCCGAGCATGTTGATGCTGACGGAGACGCCATGCTGTTGCGCGAGCTGCATCAGCATCATGATCGACGACATGTACCCCGTCGTCACGACGCCGCCGAAGCAGGGCGTGGCGATGAAGATCTGGATGTTGTCGTGGGGCTGTGCGGCGTTGTCGTTGGACGGCGAAGGCGAGTGGGCTTCGGTCATGCATTCCATTCCGGCGTCGTGCGGCTTGCGGGATACGCGAGAGGAACAGACGCGGCCGGGGGCGACAGTCCCGCCGAATCGCTGGCCAACCGGATCATGATTCATCGCGCCGGATTTGTCATGGCGCAATCGCGCGGCGACCTGCGTCACGATTGCCAGCAAAAAAGCCCGGCATCGCTGCCGGGCTTTCTGTCTTGAAGGTCTTGTGCGTTCCGTTGGGCTTGAGGGCGAGAGGCATTCCGCCTCAATCCTCATCCTTTCAGGCAGCTTCTTCCTCGGCCGCGTCGTCGGAGCTGGCCTCTTCGGCAGGCTTGGGACCGCGGCGCGGGCCCTTGGCGAGCGCGCCTTCGATTTCCTTGACCGCTTCGGTCTCGGTCACCTTCTGCACGGCCGCGATCTCGCGCGACAGGCGGTCGAGCGCCGCTTCGTAGAGCTGACGTTCGGAATAGGACTGCTCCGGCTGGGTGTCCGAGCGGTACAAATCGCGGACCACCTCGGCGATGGCGACGATGTCGCCTGAGTTGATCTTGGCTTCGTATTCCTGCGCGCGGCGCGACCACATCGTACGCTTGATTCGCGCGCGGCCCTTCAGCGTGTCCAGCGCGCGCTTGACCA
>DATMEX010000020.1:0-18370 GCA_035556455.1 Pseudolabrys sp. | reverse complement strand
GCAGGAAGTCGGGCGTGAGGATTTCGATGGTGGTGCCGGGCGCGTGGGTGCGGATCGCCGAGATCGTCTGCGCGAAATGCTGCGCGCCGCCGTCGGCGAGATCGTCGCGGTCCACCGAGGTGACGACGATATGGTTGAGGCCGAGCTTGGCGGTCGCCTGCCCGACATGCTCCGGCTCGCTGGCGTCCAATAAGCCGGGCAAGCCGGTCTTGACGTTACAGAAGGCACAGGCGCGGGTGCACGTGTCGCCCATGATCATGAACGTGGCGTGCTTCTTCTCCCAGCACTCGCCGATGTTCGGGCAACCGGCCTCTTCGCAGACCGTGACGAGTTTGTTCTCGCGCATCAGCGCGTGGGTCTCGGCATAGCCCCGTGAGATCGGCGCCTTGACGCGGATCCAGTCCGGCTTCGGCGGCTGGACGCAATCCGGCCGATGCGCCTTTTCCGGGTGCCGGGGACGCGGATTGTTCACGAGGTCGAGGACGACGGCCATAGGTGATACTTACGGCTGCGAGGCCCGGGCTGCAAGGTGATGGCTGTCATTCCGGGGCGCGGCCGTTAGGCCGCGAGCCCGGAATGACAATGAAGTCACGCTCCCCGGATCGCGCGCCAGATGAACAGGAAAATCACCGCCCCGATGGTGGCGCTGATGATGTTGCCGATGAAATCCGGGGCGATGAAAATACCGAGCCGCGGCAGGACGGCGCCGGCGACGATGGCGCCGACCAGCCCCACCGCCAGATTGCCCAGCAGGCCGCCACGGCCGCCGAGAATGACATTCGCCAGCCAGCCGGCGACCAGGCCGACCACGATCCACGCGATGATACCCATTGCACCCTCCCCCGTTGCGATATGCGGCTACGCCGTCTTCGCCGGCATCTGCTGGCCGGGCGTCGACAGCGAAATCTTGACCTCGTCGTCGTTCATGTCGGCGCCGACATCGGCGAACAGCGGCGTCGACAGATAACGCTCGCCGGTATCCGGCAGCATCGCGAGAATGGTCGAACCGGGCGCGGCCTTCTCGGCCACCTTGAGCGCGCCGGCAAGCGTCGCACCGGCGGTGATGCCGACAAAGATGCCCTCCTTCTGCGCCAGATCCCTGGCGCATTTGAGGGCGTCCGGGCCGGCGATGGTGATGACTTCGGACGCGGCGCCGCGATCGACGGCCTCGGCGGTAATCTTTGGCACGAAGTCCGGCGACCAGCCCTGCATCGGATGCGGCTTGAAGGCCGGGTTCGGCTTGGCGGGCGTGCCGTCGGCGTTGCGCTCCTGCGGCGAGTGCGACGACACCATCGGCGCGTCGGCCGGCTCGCACAGCACGATTTTTGTGTTCGGCATCTCCTTGCGCAGCACGCGCGATACGCCGTTGAAGGTACCGCCGGTGCCGAAGCCGGTGACCCAGTAATCGAGGCCGGTGTCCTTGAAGTCGGCGACGATCTCGGGCCCCGTGGTGCGCTCGTGCATGTCGGGATTGGCCTCGTTCTCGAACTGCCGCGTCAAGAACCAGCCGTGGGTCTTCGCCAGTTCCTGCGCCTTCTCGACCATGCCGAAGCCGCGGCCGGCAGCGGGCGTCAGCACCACCTTGGCGCCGAGGAAGCGCATGAGCTTGCGCCGCTCGACCGAGAAGGTTTCGGCCATGGTGACGACCAGCGGATAGCCCTTGGCGGCGCAGACCATGGCAAGGCCGATGCCGGTGTTGCCGGAGGTCGCCTCAACCACCGTCATGCCGGGCTTGAGCTCGCCGGATTTCTCGGCGGCCTCGATGACGCCGAGCGCGAGACGGTCCTTGACCGAGCCGAGCGGATTGAAGGCTTCGATCTTGACGTAAAGATTGATGCCTTTCGGCGCCAGCTTGTTGATCCTGACGCACGGCGTGCGGCCGACGGTGTCGAGGATCGAATTGTATTTGGCCATATGAACGCTCTTCCCTCTTGTTGTCATGGCCGGGCTTGACCCGGCCATCCCGCTTAGGGAGGCACCGTGCCCGCCTAAGCGGGGTCACCGGGTCAAGCCCGGTGACGACAGGATCACATATTCAACACGCGCCCGTAAGCATCGAGCACCGCTTCCTTCATCGTCTCCGAAATCGTCGGATGCGGGAAGATGGTGTGCATCAATTCTTCTTCAGTGGTTTCGAGATTCATCGCCACCACGAAGCCCTGGATCAGCTCGGTCACTTCCGAGCCGACCATATGCGCGCCCAGGAGCTGCCCGGTCTTCTTCTCGAAGATGACCTTCACGAGGCCCTGGTCCTCGCCCTGCGCGATGGCCTTACCGTTGCCCATGAAGGGAAAGCGTCCGACGCGGATATCCAGCCCCTTTGCCTTGGCCGCGGCTTCGGTCAGGCCGACCGAGGCGATCTGCGGATGGCAGTAAGTGCAGCCCGGAATCTTCTGTCTGTCCATGGGGTGCGGATGCAGACCCTTGATAGCCTCTACGCAGACGATACCTTCGTGCTCGGCCTTGTGCGCCAGCATCGGCGGGCCGGCGACGTCGCCGATGGCATAGATGCCCGGCACATTGGTCTTGCCGTAATCGTCGATCTTGATGACGCCGCGCTCTATCTTCACGCCGGCCTTCTCGAGGCCAAGGTTCTCGACATTGCCGACGACGCCAACAGCAGCGATGACGCGATCGACCGTGATCTGCTCGGACTTGCCGTTCACCTCGATGGTGGCGGTGACGCTGTCGGCCTTCTTGTCGAGCTTGGTCACCTTGGCGCCGGCGATGATCTTCATGCCCTGCTTCTCGAACTGCTTGCGGGCGATGCCGGCGATCTCGGCATCTTCCACCGGCAGGATCTGCGGCAGCACTTCGACCACGGTCACCTCGGCGCCCATGGTGCGATAGAACGAGGCGAATTCGATGCCGATGGCGCCGGAGCCGACCACCAGCAGCGACTTCGGAAACTTGGTGGCGGCGAGCGCGTCGAAATAGGTCCACACCAGTTTACCGTCGGGCTCGAGGCCGGGCAGCGTGCGCGGCCGCGCGCCGGTGGCGACGATGATGTGCCTGGCCTGATAGGCGCCCGCGCCGAGCGCATCTTTCGGCATGTTGACGAGCGGCGAGTCGTAGTTCTTCACCGTGATCTTGCCGGGCGCGTCGATGACGGCTTCACCCTTGATGACGGTGATCTTGTTCTTCTTGAACAGGAAACCGACGCCAGTGTTGAGCCGGTTCACGACGCCTCGCGAGCGCGCGATCACCGCGGCGGGGTCGGCCTTCACGTTCTCCGCCGCCAGACCGTAGTCCTTGGCGTGCGTCATGTAGTGATAGATTTCGGCCGAGCGCAGCAACGCCTTGGTCGGAATGCAGCCCCAGTTGTTGCAGATGCCGCCGAGAAACTGGCGTTCGACAACGGCGACCTTGTAGCCGAGCTGCGCGGCGCGAATGGCGGTGACATAGCCGCCCGGCCCCGCGCCGATGATGATGATGTCGAAAGATGTGTCGGCCATAACGCCTCGCTCGAATTGCGCTGGCCTCTCGATCTGTCATGGCCGGGCTTGTCCCGGCCATCCACGACTTTTCGTCCAGCAAGCAAGGCGTGGATGCCCGGCACAAGGCCGGGCATGACGGAGAATATTAAACCACCATCATCACCGGATTTTCGATCAGCTTCTTGAAGGCGGTGATGAGTTCGGCGCCCAGCGCGCCGTCCATGGCGCGGTGATCGCACGACAAGGTCACGCTCATCATGGTGGCAGCAACGATCTGGCCGTTGCGCACGACCGCCCGCTCCTCGCCGGTGCCGACCGCGAGGATCGACGACTGCGGCGGGTTGATGATGGCGGTGAAGTCCTTGATGCCGAACATGCCGAGATTGGACACCGAGGACGAACCGCCCTGGTATTCGTTCGGCTTGAGCTTCTTGGCCTTGGCGCGCGCGGCGAGATCCTTCATCTCGTTGGAGATGGCGGACAAGGTCTTGATTTCGGCCTGGCGGACAATCGGCGTAATCAGGCCGAAGGGCAGCGCCACGGCGACGCCGATGTCGGAATGCTTGTGACGCAGCATCGCCGCTTCGGTCCACGACACATTGGCTTCCGGGATCTTCTGCAGCGCGATCGCCATCGCCTTGATGACGAAGTCGTTCACCGACAGCTTGTAGAGCGGCTTGCCGTCCTTGTCCTTGCCGGCCGCGGCATTGATGTCCTCGCGCGCCGCCATCAGCTTGCCGAGGTCGCAATCCACCGTGAGGTAGAAGGTCGGCATCGAGTTGGTGGCGATGGTGAGGCGCTGCGCGATGGTGCGGCGCATGCCGTCGTGCGGAATGCTCTCGTAGGAGCCTTCTTCGTAGAGACCGAGGATTTGCTGATCGCTCATCGCAGGAGCGGCGGCAGGCGCACCAGCAGCGACCGGAGCGCCGGCGGCCGCAGCCTTGAGGCCCTTGCCGGATTTCGCCGCTTCGACGTCGCTGGCAATGACGCGGCCATGCGGACCCGAGCCCGAGATGCGCGCAATGTCGATTCCGGCGTCCTTGGCGAGACGGCGGGCGAGTGGCGAGGAGAAGATACGGGTGCCCGAGGCCGCGGGGGCCGTAGCAGCAGTCGGTTGCGCAACGGAAGCCGTCGGCTTTGCCGCAGGCGCGGCTTCGGCCTTCTTGGGCTCTTCCTTTTTCGGCTCTTCTTTCTTTGCGTCGGCTTTCGACACTTCCGCCTTCGGCGCGCTGGCGGCGCTCGAGGCGGCGGCCTTCACGTCCTCGCCTTCGGCGGCGAGCACGGCGATCGGCGCATTGACGGCGACGTCCTGCGTGCCTTCGGGCACGATGATCTTGGCGATCGTGCCTTCATCGACCGCCTCGTATTCCATCGTCGCCTTGTCGGTCTCGATCTCGGCGATGATGTCGCCGGCCTTGACCTTGTCGCCTTCCTTCTTGAGCCACTTGGCGAGGTTGCCCTTCTCCATCGTGGGCGACAGCGCGGGCATGAGGATGTTGGTCGCCATGGGAAAGCCTACCGGGACTTATTTGTAGCTGACGGATTTGGCGGCCTCGACCACTTCCGCCGCCGACGGCAGCGCAAGCTTTTCGAGGTTGGCGGCGTAAGGCATCGGCACTTCCTTGCCCGACACGCGCGCAACCGGCGCATCGAGATAATCGAAGGCCTGCTCCATGACGCGCGCGGCGATCTCGGCGCCGACGCCGGACTGCGCCCAGCCCTCTTCCACCGTGACGACACGGCCGGTCTTCTTGACCGACTCGATGATGGTCTCGGTGTCCATCGGCTTGAGCGTGCGCAGGTCGATGACTTCGGCTTCGATGCCGTCCTTCGCCAAGGTCTCGGCGGCTTCGAGCGCGTAGCGCATGCCCATCGACCAGGACACGATGGTCACGTCCTTGCCGGCGCGCGCGATACGCGCCTTGCCGATCGGCAGCACAAAGTCATCGAGCTTGGGCACCGGGCCGGACTGGCCGTAGAGAATCTCGTTCTCGAGGAAGACGACCGGGTTCGGATCGCGGATCGCCGCCTTCAGCAGGCCTTTGGCGTCGGCCGGGTTCGACGGCGACACAACGCGCAGGCCCGGAATGTGCGAGTACCAGGCCGAATAATCCTGGCTGTGCTGGGCGGCGACGCGCGCCGCGGCGCCGTTCGGCCCGCGGAACACGATCTGCGCGCCCATCTGGCCGCCCGACATGTAGAGCGTCTTGGCGGCGGAGTTGATGATCTGGTCGATCGCCTGCATGGCGAAGTTCCAGGTCATGAATTCGACGATCGGCTTGAGGCCGGCGAGCGCCGCGCCGACGCCGAGACCGGCAAAGCCGTGCTCCGTGATCGGCGTGTCGATGACGCGCTTGTCGCCGAACTCCTGCAGCAACCCTTGGGTCACCTTGTAGGCGCCCTGATATTCCGCGACTTCTTCGCCCATGACGAAGACGTCCTTGTCAGCGCGCATTTCCTCGGCCATGGCGTCGCGCAGGGCTTCGCGCATGGTCATCTGCACCATCTCGGTGCCTTCGGGGATGGAAGGATCGTTGGCGGCCTGCACCGGCGGCGGCGCGACGGCGGTTTCGGCCTTCTGCGGCGCCTTGGTTTCGGCGATCGCCTTTTCAGCGGACGGCGCGTCTTCCTTCACCTTTTCGGTGACGGGCTTATCGGCTTTGGGAGCACTGGCTTTGATGTCGCCGGCTTTCTCGCCGTCGCCGAGGATCACGGCGATCGGGGTGTTCACGGCAACGTCCTGCGTGCCCTCCGGCACCAGAATTTTACCGAGCGTGCCTTCGTCGGCGGCTTCCACTTCCATGGTCGCCTTGTCGGTTTCGATCTCGGCGATGATGTCGCCGGATTTCACCGTGTCGCCCTCCTTCTTCAGCCACTTGGCAAGGTTGCCCTTTTCCATCGTGGGCGAAAGCGCAGGCATGAGAATGTCGGTCGGCATGGGCGCAACTGTTTCCTGATCACACGCTCAGCGCGGCTTAACGGTAAATATCGGTATAGAGCTCGGAAACATCCGGCTCGGGATCGTGCGTGGCGAACTCGGCCGAGTCGTTGACGTAGTCGCGCACTTCGGCGTCGATCTTCTTCAACTCGTCTTCGGTCGCGAATTTCTTCTCGATGATGCGGGCGCGCACCATGTCGATCGGATCGTGCGTGGTGCGCACCTTGTCGACTTCCTCGCGCGTGCGGTACTTCGCCGGGTCGGACATCGAGTGACCGCGATAGCGGTAGGTCAGCATTTCGAGAATGAACGGGCCCTTGCCGGCGCGGCACCAGGCGACCGCCTTGTCGCCGGCGGCCTTCACGGCGCGCACATCCATGCCGTCGACCTGCTCGCCCGGAATGTTGAACGAGACGCCGCGCCTGGAGAAATCGGTCTGCGCCGAAGCGCGGTTGACCGAGGTGCCCATGGCGTAGCGGTTGTTCTCGATGACGTAGACGACCGGCAGCTTCCAGAGCTCGGCCATGTTGAAGCTCTCGTACACCTGGCCCTGGTTGGCGGCGCCGTCGCCGAAATAGGTGATCGAGACGTTGTCATTGCCGCGATAGCGGTTGGCGAAAGCCAGACCGGTGCCGAGCGGCACCTGGGCGCCGACGATGCCGTGGCCGCCGAAGAAGCCCTTCTCCTTCGAGAACATGTGCATCGAGCCGCCCTTGCCCTTGGAGTAGCCATGAGCGCGGCCGGTCAGTTCGGCCATGACGCCCTTGGCTTCCATGCCTGTGGCGATCATGTGGCCGTGGTCGCGATAGCCGGTGATGACCTGATCGCCGTCCTTCAGCGCCATCTGCATGCCGACGACGACGGCTTCCTGGCCTATGTAGAGATGGCAGAAGCCGCCGATCAGACCCATGCCGTAAAGCTGGCCTGCCTTCTCCTCGAAGCGGCGGATGGTCAGCATCGTCTTGTAGGCTGAGAGATCCTGAGCCTTGGAAAACTCGACGATGGGCGTTACCTCGCCCGGCGAGTCGGATTTCGCACCGTCGGATTTGGTGCTGGCAGCCTTGCTGCTGGAGGATGCTGCGGAAACAGCCGGCATGGACACTCCCTAGACGACTGGCCGTTGTGGCCTTGGCAAAGCCGGTCGTAACATTTTGCCGGCGCACGATCTTTTCAAAAAAAGGCAACGCCGCGCCGGATTCGTGCGCGGCTCCGAAAACACCCCGGTCGTCCGTGGTGGCGCCCCGCCTTCATGTCAATTCAGATAGCCCAATTTACGAAGGCGCGGAAGCGTCCGAACCGCGCCGCTGCATTGCAGCGAAACGGCCTTGAACAAGATTTCGCGGATCGGAAAAAGCGCTCAGCGCGGCGTGAGCAAAAGTGTCACATCGCGGGGGTCGGCAAAGCCGATCAGCGCCCGGGCGCGCTCGTCAAGCATATCGGGGTCGATCTTGTCGGCGCGCAACAGCGCCACCCGGCGCTCCCATAGCGCCTTCTCGCTCCTGACCTGGGCAAGTTCCGTTTGCATCAGCGCGAGCTGATGCTCGATTTCCTGTTGCGCGCGCAGGCCGCGGTTGCCGGTGAAGGCGTTGACCGCGAAATAGCCGATGAAGGCAGCGGCGAACAGGTAGAGACCAATGACGGTCAGGATGGCGTGGCGGCGGCGGTGCGAAACCATGGCGGGCAAAGTGCCGCAACGGCGTTAAGGCGGGCTTAAAGCCCGCCTTGCGGCTTCGCCATCCGAAGGCCCGCCCGCCCTAGCGCGCGGCCTTGAGCGCCGCGATACCGGCATACCGGGCCTGAGGCCCAAGCTGCTCTTCAATGCGCAGGAGCTGGTTGTACTTGGCCGTCCTGTCCGACCTGGCCAGCGAGCCGGTCTTGATCTGCCCGCAATTGGTCGCGACCGCCAGGTCGGCGATGGTCGAATCCTCGGTCTCGCCGGAACGGTGCGACATCACGGCGGTATAGCCGGCCTTGTGGGCCATCTCGACGGCGGCCAGCGTTTCGGTGAGCGTGCCGATCTGGTTGACCTTGACCAGGATGGAGTTGCCGAGGCCATCTTTGATGCCCTGCGACAGACGTTTGACGTTAGTGACAAAAAGGTCGTCGCCGACGAGTTGGCACTTGGACCCGATCAGATCGGTGACCTGCTTCCAGCCGTCGAAATCGTCTTCCGACATGCCGTCCTCGATCGACACGATCGGATAGTCGCCGACCAGCTTGGCGAGATACTTGGCCTGCTCGGCGATCGAGCGGGTCTTGCCCTCGCCTTCATAGGCATAGGCGCCGTTCTTGAAGAACTCGGTCGAGGCGCAGTCGAGCGCGATGGCGATGTCGGAGCCCGGCTTGTAGCCGGCCTTCTCGATGGCCTTCATGACGTAGTCCAGCGCCTGCTCGGCCGACTTCAGGTTCGGCGCAAAGCCGCCCTCGTCGCCGACATTGGTGTTGTGGCCTTCGTCGTGCAGTGCCTTCTTTAGCGTCTGGAACACCTCGACGCCCATGCGCAAACCTTCGGCGAAGTCCGGCGCGCCGATCGGCATGATCATGAATTCCTGGAAGTCGATCGGATTGTCGGCGTGGGCGCCGCCATTGACGATATTCATCATCGGCACCGGCAGCAGGCGGGCCGCGGTGCCGCCGACATAGCGGTAGAGCGGCAGATCGCAGGCCAGCGCCGCCGCCTTGGCGGTCGCCAGCGAGACGCCGAGCAGCGCATTTGCGCCGAGACGGCTCTTGTTGGCAGTGCCGTCGAGCGAGATCAGGGTCTCGTCGATGCCGGCCTGGTCCTCGGCGTCCATGCCGCCGATGGCGTCGAAAATCTCGCCGTTCACCGCAGCGATGGCCTTGGTGACGCCTTTGCCGAGATAGCGGCTCTTGTCGCCGTCGCGCAGTTCGACCGCCTCATGGGCGCCGGTCGAGGCGCCGGACGGGACCGCGGCGCGGCCGAGCGAGCCGTCCTCCAGCATCACGTCGACTTCCACGGTCGGGTTGCCGCGGCTGTCGAGAATCTGGCGGCCGACGATGTCGATAATGGCGGTCATGGAGAGCTTCCGGTGCGCTGGAGGAGGAATTTGGCGGGCTTCTACAGGATTGGTCCCGGCTCGGCAAAGGGGCCTGGCGGGCCCCCGTCCCCTTGACCACCCAATCGTGTCCCGGCAATGACAGCCCAAAGCGAGACTGGACATGGCCAAACGCAAATCCTCGACCAAGACCCTGCAGCTCGGGCACGCCGTGGCGCAGCCCGCCTCCCCGGAGGCTGCACAGCTCGACCGCGTGCCCAATCCTCACGCCGACACGGACTACGTCGCGCGCTTCACGATGCCCGAGTTCACTTCGATCTGCCCGGTTACCGGTCAGCCGGATTTCGCCATCCTGGTCATCGACTACGTACCGAACAAATGGCTGGTGGAGTCCAAATCGCTCAAGCTGTACCTCAACAGCTTCCGCAATGTCGGCTCGTTTCATGAGGACTGTACGGTCGGGATCGGCAAGCGGCTGAAGGACCTGTTGGCGCCGCGCTGGCTGCGCATCGGCGGCTATTTCTATCCGCGCGGCGGCATGCCTATCGACGTCTTCTGGCAGACGGGCAAATTGCCGTCCGGCGTCTGGGTGCCGGACCAGGGCGTGGCGGCCTATCGCGGCCGCGGCTAAGTCGCGCTCTGCTGCGCCGGCCGGCGCAGAAAGTGCGCAGCAACGGCACCGTTGGCGACCAGAATGACGCCACTGACGATCAATGTCGGCGTGACGCCGACATTGTGAAAGCCGAGCGAATAGACCGCCGGGCCGGCCGCCTGTCCGAGAAAGTAGAAAAACGAATGCAGCGCCATCGCCGAGCCGCGCGCCGGCGGCGACAGTTCGCTGGCGTAAATCTGAATGACGCCGTGCAGCATATAGAAGGCGAGCCCGAGTACGACGAAGTCGAGTACATCGGCCTGCCACGGCGCGCGTAGCGAGATGAAGGCAATGGAAAGGCCCATGAACAGTCCACCGAGCCGCATCATCCAGCTCTCACCGAAGACGCGCAGCAGGAATCCAACCCGCAGGCTGTAGATCACGCCGCCAATGGCGAAGCCGCCGATCACGATGCCGGGGATCGAGGCGCGGGTTTCGCCCATGTCGTGAAACAGCGACGCCAGATGCGGGAAGACGCCGTACATCAGCGCGCCTTCGACGAAGACTGCGCCGAAACAGAACTTGGCAAGCGGATTGGCGAAGATCGAGCGATAGCCGGAATGCATAGCCGACAGGCTGAAACCGCCGCCACGCTGGCCGACGCCGCGCAACGAAAAGCCGCCCAGCACAAGCACGACGCAGCCAACCACCGCCATCACGGTGAACACCGCGCGCCAGCCGAACAGATCGCCGATGAAGCCCGACGCAGTGGCGCCGAGAAGATTGCCGGACATGATCGCAAACAAGAGCCGGCCCATCGCCACCTGACGGTCCTTCACCGGCACCAGGTCGCCGAGCACGGCGAAGGCGATCGGCACCAGGCCGCCGCCGCCAATGCCGGCCAGCACGCGGCTCGCCACCATCAGCGGAAAGCTGGTGACCAGTGCGCCGGCAACCGTCGCCACCGCGACAATGGCGAGACAGATCAGGATCAGCTTGGTTTTGTTGAACATGTCGGCCAGCGCGCCGAGCACCGGCTGAATGAACGCAAAGGGCAGCGCATAGGCGGTGGACAGCAGCGCCGCCGTCGCGGCATCGGTGCCGAGACCGTCGGCGATCTGCGGCACGATCGGATCGATCGCACGTGAGAACATCGCGCTGGCGAAGACGATGAAAGCGAGGACGGTGAGAACGGGGTTCATCGTACTTCCAAGGAAGGATCGCGCGTCAGCTCTGGCCGCCCGCTTTCGCCAGACGATCGAAAGCGACGAGCCGGGTCAGCAGCGCTTCCATATCCTTGAGCGGCACCATGTTGGGGCCGTCCGACGGCGCGTGGTCCGGGTCCTGATGCGTCTCGATGAAGACGCCGGCAACGCCGACCGCGACAGCGGCGCGCGCCAGCACCGGCACGAACTCGCGCTCGCCGCCCGATGAGGTGCCCTGCCCGCCCGGCTGCTGCACCGAATGCGTGGCGTCGAAAATCACCGGCGCGCCGGTCCGCGCCATGATCGGCAGTGCGCGCATGTCGGACACCAGCGTATTGTAGCCGAAGGACGCGCCGCGCTCGGTCAGCAATACGTTCGGATTGCCGGCGCCGGTCAGCTTGGCGACGACATTCTTCATGTCCCAGGGCGCGAGGAACTGGCCTTTCTTGACGTTGACGACACGGCCTGTTTTCGCCGCCGCGATCAGAAGGTCCGTCTGTCGGGACAGAAAAGCGGGAATCTGAAGAATATCCAAGGCCTGCGCCGCGGCGGCGCATTGCTCAGCATCGTGGACGTCGGTGAGCACCGGCAGGCCCAGCGTCTCGCGAATTTCCGCGAAGACCGGCAGCGCGGCCTTGAGGCCGACGCCGCGCGCGGCCGAGGCCGAGGTGCGGTTGGCTTTGTCGAATGAGGTCTTGAACACGAGACCGATGCCGACCTTGGCGGCGATTTCCTTGAGCGCCGAGGCCATCTCCAGCGCATGGGCGCGGCTTTCGAGCTGGCACGGGCCGGCGATCAGCGCGAGCGGCAGGTCATTGCCGAAGCGCACGCCACCGGCGGCCACGATCTTGTTCGGGATGGGGGTCTGGTCCAAAGAGTCGTCCTCTCGGGCCGGACCATGAAGCGGGCCGCCCGCCCGGTCAACGGGCGGGGCTGCATAGCGCTATGAAATCTTGGGGCTTCGGGGCCCTACCGTGCCGGCGGTACCGCGAGGATATCGACGTCCAGGCCGCGCAGCACTTCCTCCGCGACGCTGCCGAGCAAAGCCTTGACCAGCACCGAGCGGCCGCGGGTGCCGATGATCACCAGATCCGGACGCTCCCGGGACGCCATCCGTGCGATACTCTCGTAAGCGCCGCCCTCCACCAGCCGCGATTGCCACGCAGGATAGGTCAGCCCGTGCTCGTCGCGAAACTCGGCGAGCTCGGCCGAGGCCCTCTCCCGCACATCGTCGACATAGGCATCGATCTCGATCCTCGATGCATCGGCGAGGTTCATCTTGTTCTGATCTGCCGCCTGGAAGGCGTGCAGGAGCGTTACGTCGACGTTGTCCAGCACGTGCAGAGCCTGCGCGGCCTTCACGGCCCGCGCTGACGCCGGCGACAGATCGACGGCCGCGACCACGCGCTCATACGGCTTTTCCGCCGCCGTGTTCACCATCAGCACCGGATATGCGCCGGTGCGAATGACACGTTCGATGGTAGTGCCGACGAACACATCGAGCAGCACCTGTTTGCGGTGCGATCCCATCACGATCAGATCGCACGACACTTCCTGCGCGACCTTGAGGATGCCATCGAACGCCTCGCCGGTGACGGTGAGAGCGCGGCAGGATACACCGCGTAACTCATCCAATGATGCGATTTGTTCCTTGAGGAACTTTTCGGCCTCGCCGCGCTCGATGTCGATGATGCCTTGCGGCTGATCGTCCTCGACGACGCTCATGAGCGTCAGGTCGGCACCGATTTGTGTCGCCAGAAGACCGGCGCGGCGCAGCGCACGCTGCGAACGGGTTGAGAAATCGGTAGCGGCGACGATATGGGGCATGTTCTACGGACCTTCCGAATCCAGCAATCCGATAATGCGTCTTGTGGCGGTGCTGTAGCGCACCGGACTCTTCGCTGCCTCGACGCATATTGTCGCGATCAGCCGGAGCCGAGCTTGGCGATGTGCGGCACGCCGACAACCTTGTCGACGGCAACGACAAAGGCCAAACCATGTCCCGGCTTGTCCAGTTCCGCGGCGCGAACAATGGCATCAAGGATCGCTTCGGCTCTGTCGGCATAGACAAGTGTCAGCACGATCTCCTTTTCGGGCTCGATTGCCACGCCGAAGATCGTCTCCCTCTCGTTCACCCCGACGCCGCGGCCGAAAATCACCGTGCCGCCGGATGAGCCCGCCTCCACTGACGCCTTGAGCACGGTATTGCCCCAACCCTTGCGCACGATGGTCACGATCATGGTGGTGACGTTCTGCATCGTCATTGCTCCTTTCGAGCCTCCTTGCGACGGACAAGTAGTCCCAGTGTCATCACGGAAATGATCGGCGCCACCGCGATCAGCGCCACCAGGCCGAAGCCGTGCAGCACGGGATCCTGATTGCCGATGGCGCCGGATACGCCGAATGCCAGCGCCAGCAAAAATGTATTGGCGAGCGGCCCGGTCGCGACGCCGCCGGCGTCGACTGCCACTGCTGCAAAGGTCGTGTCGCTCAGCCACAAAATGACGAGGGCCAGGACATAGCCCGGCACCAGCAGATAGAGCAGCGGAATTTCATAGCCGATCCGCAACAGACCGAGCCCGGTGTAGACCGCGACGCCGATGCAGATGGTCGGCAGTACCAGGCGACGCGGCAGCGCGCCGTTCGACGCCTCATCGACCTGATCCGCCAGAATGCGCACGGCGGGCTCGCCCCAGGTCGTCACGTATCCGAGCAGAAGCCCTGCGGGCAGCAGCAGCCATTTTTGGTCTAGCGAGCCGAGCGCCTCCCCGACCGCGCGGCCGAACGGCAGAAAGCCGATCGTCACGCCCATCAGGAACAAGAACAATCCTGCTGCCGCCAGCGCCGATCCAATCACGATATTGCGGACATCGCCGCGTGGCAGCTTGAGCAGGAAAATCTGGAAAGCGGCGAAAAAGGCAGTGAGTGGCACGAGTGCTGTCAGCACGCTCCAGAAGGTCGCCTTCAGCTCGTCGATCAGGAGCGCGAGGTCCATTACCGCAGCACCATTCCCATGATCATCACCGCGATGATGGGTCCGATGGAGGCAAAGCCGAGCAGCCCGAAGCCGTCGGCCACCGCCGAGCGCCCTGCGAGGACCGAACTTAGGCCGATCGCCAGCGCGATGACGACCGGCGCGGTCAGGACTCCGGTAGTCACGCTGCCGGCATCAAAGGCCAGCGGCACGAACTCAGGCGGCGCAAAGAAGGATAGAACGAGGACAGCGGCGAATGCCGCCCCGAGCAGCAAGCGAAGTGAAATACCGTACACGATACGCGCCATGGCCAGCGCCACACAAATGCCGACGCCGACGGCGACCACGTAAAGAACCATCGTGCCGCTGATCGCGCCTTGCGACATGCGCTCGACCTGATCGGCGAGGACAAGGACGTCGGGCTCGGCAACGGTCACGGCAAAGCCGACGGCAAAGGCCACCGCCAGAATCAGCGTGACCGAACCTCGGCGCGGCAGAGCGGCACCGATGAACCGCCCCATTGGCAAAATGCCGAGTTCGACGCCCATGAATAACAGCATCATGCCGACGATGACGAGCAAGGTCCCAACGATGAATTGAAGGAACAGCGCGGCCGGTGCGTGGACGAGTGTGAACTGCAGCAGACAGACCAGGCCGAACAGCGGCGCGACTGTCTTGAAAGCGTCCCACAGGCGTTGCTTCAACTCGGCAAGCATGCGGCCACGATGCAATCATCGCCGGCCGCATGTCGTGACTCACATCAAAACGATCCCCGCTCCAAGCGCAGTTTCGGTGCGGTTTTGTGTCGCGCCTGTTGCAAGGCGCATTGCGGCCAGCCGCGCGCCGTTGTTTGTGTCCGGCGCCGCAAGGCCCGTTTGCGCCGAATACGCGCGCGGCGTCATCACCTCGACAGCGCCGCGCGGCAGAGGAATGATGAACCCCTCGCCCTCGGATTTCGCTTCGCCAGCGCCGGTGAAGGCCAGCAGAAAATCGCGATGACGCCGCGGTTCGTCCGCCACGATGATCACCGCGGCAATGCCGGTGGCACCATTGTCGTGCTTCTGGAATGCCGGATTCCAGAAGTTCTCCGGATAATGCTGCTGGCAGGTGAAGAAGCCGATCTGTGGCGCGGCCTGATCTTTGGCGAAAGCCAGCGAAAACGCCACATGGACCGGCGAGCCATCGGGGCGCCTGCCCTCCCGATCGAACCGCGTCGAAGCCGAGGCCGCGATGTGCGCCGCTTCGTAGGCCGCGACGTCGCCGGCGGAATCCGTCGACTCGAGCACAAGCATTGACAGGCCCTCGTGGCGCGCCGCGAAGTCGCGATTGTAGACGCCGAAGTTTTCCGAGAACAAATCGCCGCTCAGCCTGTCCGGTTCGGCAAGCGTGATCAGCTCGATGAAAACTCCGGGAAACTGCACGAGGTGATTATGCGTGCCCCACGAGTGCTTGTTGCGGGCGCCGACGGTGAAGCCAAGCTCGCGATAGCGCGCGGCCGCCGCGTCGAGGTCGCGGACGGCATGGACGATGTGATCGAGACCACGTGCCATCGAGGCGCTACTTCGCCGCCGAAAATGCCGTTGGCGTGAGGAAGCTGCTGGCGATATTGGCGACGATCTGGCCATCCTTCTCGGAGTCGGCGCGGGCTTTGATCCACTCGGGGTCCGCCATGAACGCGTTCCAGCGCGCCTCGCGATCGGCCAGCGATTGCCACTTGAGCATATAGGTCAGTTCCATGTTGGATTCGCCGATCAGCGTCGTCCAGAAACCATGGGGGTGGATGCCGTGCTTGTCCCATATGCGCAACGTCGCATCCTCGAAGCGCTTGAGCAGCGCCGGCAGCCGGCCCGGAATACAGCGATAGACGCGAAGCTCGTAGATCATTGCCAAATCTCCGGCGGCCTGGATGGAAGCCATTCAGCAATAGCCTCCACACGCGGCCGGAACAAGCACGCTGGATAGCGGCCGATCATTCGGCGGCCGTCACTTTCAGGGCCACACGCGCGCAAGCGGAAAAGCACAGGAACAACTGCGCGAAGAAATTCTGCAACTCGTGGGCCAGCCGCGGCAGCACCGTGACGTAGGTCTGCTCGGCCTGGCTGCGCGTTAGCAATTCTGCGCTCGCGGCGTCGTCAAGAAGACCCACGACATGAGCCCGCGAGACGGAGAAGCGTTTTGCCAGCGCCGAGACGGAGAGCGGAACCGGCCGGCTCGGCGGTACCGTGTCGTCGGCGGCGCCACCTGCGATCAAACTCGCCATGATCATGATGCCGGCATTGCGATCGACCACGCGGCGAAGCTGCGGATCGGTGGTGAAGCGAAAGCCGCCGCGGAAAACAGACTCCATCGTCATGACGAAGGTGCGGAAAAAAGCGGGATCCTCCAATGCGTAGCGCAGGTCCTCACCGTCGGAGAATAACGGCGCCATCGCGGCGAAATGCAGACGCCACCGCTGACGAAACATCTCGATGAACGCTGGCGTCGCCAGCAACTGCCGCCGCCGCCGATCAGCGACGTTGGTATCGGACTCGATATATCGGGCCCGGCGCATCAAGTGCAGCATCGCGGCGGCACGGCCGGCGCTGCAAATGTCGAGATCCTTGCATATGGTTTTCAGCCGCGTCGGGGACAATCCGCCGTCATCGGGCGTGAAATGCAGATACAGCGTGTAATAGCTGAACAGGAGCTGCCCGCGATCGTCGATCAGCCAGTTCAACAGCCGGCTGCCCCGATACATCTCCAGCATGCCGGCCGACGACGCGCGCATGGCCGCGGCAAAATGCGGATGCGAGCGCAACGCGTCTAAGGCTTCGGGCGAAGCCGGAGCAAACGGAGCTGGCGAAAGGGTGTTCATGCGACCGGCGACCACCAACACGACACTGCCGACCGCAACCTGCTCCAACGCAGCGTCTATGCGTCGGACCGGCGTAGCTTACACCAGCCGGCTCTGATCCACCGCCGCGCCGATGAAAGACGAGAACAGCGGATGCGGCTCGAACGGACGTGATTTCAGTTCGGGATGGAACTGCACGCCGATGAACCAGGGATGATCCTCGTATTCGACGATCTCCGGCAGCACGCCGTCGGGTGACATGCCGGAGAACCTCAAGCCGTGTTGCTCGAGTCGGTCCTTGTAGGCGGTGTTCACCTCGTAGCGATGGCGGTGGCGCTCGGAAATCTCCGTCGAGCCGTAGATCTGCGCCACGCGGCTGCCGCGCCGCAGCGCCGCCTGATAGGCGCCGAGCCGCATCGTGCCGCCGAGGTCGCCGTGCGCGGCGCGCTTCTCGAGCTCATTGCCGCGAAGCCATTCGGTCATCAGGCCAACCACCGGCTCGTTCGTTGGGCCGAACTCGGTCGAATTGGCCTCCGTAATGCCGCACAAATTACGCGCGGCTTCGATGCAGGCCATCTGCATGCCGAAGCAGATACCAAAATACGGCACATGGCGCTCGCGGGCGAACTGTGCGGCCCGGATTTTGCCCTCGGCGCCGCGCTGGCCGAAGCCGCCAGGCACGAGAATGCCGTTGACCTGCTCCAGGAACGGCGCCGGGTCCTCGTGCTCGAACACGTCGGACTCGATCCACTCGAGATTGACCTTCACCTTGTTGGCGATGCCACCATGGCTGAGCGCCTCGTTGAGCGATTTATAGGCGTCCTTCATGCCGGTGTACTTGCCGACGATGGCGATGGTCACCTCGCCTTCCGGATTGCGGACGCGTTCGTTGATCTCGTGCCAGCGCGCCAAGGCCGGCGTGCCCGTGTCCTCGATGCCGAAGGCAGCCAGCACCTCGCGGTCGAGGCCTTCGGCCGAATAGGATTCAGGTACGGCGTAAATGTTGTCGACGTCGCGGGCCTCGATCACGGCGCTTTCGCGGACGTTGCAGAACAGCGCGAGCTTGCGGCGCTCCTCCGGCGGAATGCCCCGGTCGGTGCGGCACAAGAGAATATCGGGCTGGATGCCGATCGAGCGCAGCTCCTTCACCGAATGCTGGGTCGGCTTGGTCTTGAGCTCGCCCGCGCTCGGGATGAACGGCAGCAACGTCAAGTGGATGTAGATGCAGTGGCCGCGCGGCAGGTCGCTCTTGATCTGGCGGATCGCCTCGAAGAACGGCAGCCCCTCGATGTCACCCACCGTGCCGCCGACCTCGCAGAGCACGAAGTCGTAGCCGTCATTGCCGGTGAGGACGAAATCCTTGATGGCGTTGGT
>DATMEX010000019.1:0-106152 GCA_035556455.1 Pseudolabrys sp. | reverse complement strand
CGACCAGATTGACTTCCTTGGCGGTCTCGATGGTGCGCTGCGCCGCGGTTTCGACGCTGCGCGCGATCTCGCTGGTGGCGGCACCCTGCTCCGTCACCGCCGCGGCGATCGCGCTCGAGATGTTGCCGATCTCGCGGATGGTCTGCTCGATGGCGCTGATCGCCGTGATGGACGTCGTCGTCGCGCGCTGCATGCCGGCGATCTGCGCGCTGATTTCCTCGGTGGCGCGGCTGGTCTGGCCCGCCAGCGCCTTCACCTCGCCAGCGACAACGGCGAAGCCGCGGCCCGCTTCACCGGCGCGCGCCGCCTCAATGGTGGCATTGAGCGCCAACAGGTTGGTCTGCTCGGCAATGTCGGTGATGAGCTTGACGACGTCGCCGATGCGCGCGGCCGCTTCACCAAGCTCCTTCACCGCGAGATTTGTCTGACCCGCTTCGCTGACGGCTTTCGATGCGATCGCGTTCGACTGCGCGACCTGACGGTCGATCTCATTGACCGAGGCCGACAGCTGGTCGGCGGCCGAGGCAATGTCGCGGACATTGGCCGAGGCTTCCGACGAGGCGTTCTCCGCCCGTGCGGTCTTGGCCGAAGCATCGTCGGCGGCACGCGCGAGCTGGGTCGAGGCCGCGAGCATCTGATCGGAAATCTGCCCCAGCTCCGACAAGGTCATTTCGACATCGCTGGAGAAGCGGCTGATTTCCTGATTGATCTCGCGCTGGCGAGACGCTCTCGACTCGGCGTCTTGCAGCACCGTCTGGTTCAGTTCCCGGTTGTGCAGCATCGCGCGGTGGAAGATATCGATCGATCGCGCCATAGCGCCGATCTCGTCCTTGCGATCGCTGAACGGGATGGACGTGATCTGCGCGCCGCCGGCAACGGCTTCCGTCACACGCGTGATCGCGGTCAGCGGCTTGACGATGCCGCGCGCGATGAACAGCAGCGCGATGGTGGCGAAGGCGGCCAGCGCGGCGAACAGCGCCAGCCACCAGATGCCCTGATCGATATCGCCATTGATACGAGCGTAGACCTGGCTGGCGCGCGCAGCATAGTGCTCGGACAGGGCGTTCAGGTCGGCGTTGAGCGCCTTGCGGGAGTCGCGGCTCGCCTCGCCCCATTCACGGGCCGCCTGGGCGCTGACCTCGACGGCCAACCGCGCGAGCTCCCGCCGGGAGGCGACGAACTCGGCAACACGCTTGGAGAAGCGATCGAACAGAATGGCGTCGTCGGGACCGACGGTTTTCTTCCAGTCGGCCATCAGGGCTTCGATACGGTTGAGGAACGTGCCGAGGCCATCCACGAACTGCCGGCGCGCGGGGGCCTCGTTCGGCATATAGATTCCGCGCGCCTCGGCCACCACGGCATAGATCAGGCCGTTGATGCGCTCGATGTTCTGGGTGCCGGAGATCGCCGATTCGTAGTTCTCGGACAGCGCCGCGTAGTGCCGGGCATTGACGACGGCGGAGCCGGACAGGGCCAGCGCGGTAATGGCCATCAACGCGAAGATCGCATAGAGCTTGGCGGCGATCGAAAGCTTCGGCAATGTCACTTGCGGCCCCGTTGAGCGCGGCATAGATCGTGGGTTCCCGCATACTGGCCGTAATATGTTAACTTTCTGTTTTCCTTAACCTTTGGTGACGTGGCCAAAGGCTCCCAGGAAGTCCCCCATGACGCTCAAAGTTGCCGTCCAGATGGATCCGATCGAGCGGATCAACATCAAGGGCGATTCGACCTTCGCCCTCCTGCTCGAGGCCCAGGCCCGCGGCCATTCGCTGAGCTACTACACCCCGGACCGCATGGCGCAGGTCGGCGACCGGTTGTTCGCCCGGGTCGAGCCGCTGACGGTTCGCGACAAGGCCGGCGACCACTTCACCCTCGGCGAGGCCGAACGGGTGCCGCTCGATACCTTCGACGTCATCCTGCTGCGCCAGGACCCGCCCTTCGATCTGTCCTACATCACCACCACGCACATGCTGGAGCGCATCCACCCCAAAACGCTGGTGGTGAACGACCCGGCCGAGGTGCGCAACGCGCCGGAAAAGGTGCTCGTCACATCCTTCCCCCAATTGATGCCGCCGACTTTGATCACCCGCGACAAGGAAGAGATCAAAGCCTTCCGCGCCGAGCATCAGGACATCGTCATGAAGCCGCTCTACGGCCATGGCGGCGGCGGCGTATTCCGCATCACCCGCGACGACCTCAATTTCGGCTCGCTCTACGACATGTTCGCGGCGACGTTCCGCGAGCCGTGGGTGATTCAGAAATTCCTGCCCGCCGTGAAGCAGGGCGACAAGCGCATCCTGCTGGTCGAGGGCGAGTTCGCCGGCGCGGTCAACCGCGTGCCGGCCGATGACGACCTGCGCTCCAACATGGTGCGCGGCGGCTCGCCGAAAGCCACCGATCTGACGCCGCGGGAGCGCGAGATCATTGCCACGCTCAAGCCGGCGCTCGTATCGCGCGGCCTGATCTTCGTCGGCATCGACGTGATCGGCGACTGGCTGACGGAAATCAACGTCACCTCGCCGACCGGCATCCGCGCCGTGAAGAATCTCGGCGGGCCGGACGCCGCGGCGCTGACCTGGGATGTGATCGAGCGAAAGCGGAAGACGGGGGCCTGAGCCTCAGGCCCGTTTTTTCTGCGCCGCATGGGTGGCCGCCTGCGGAAAGCCCGGCTTCCACTCGCGCATCAGCTTCGTCGTCGCCTCGACGTCCACCGGCCGGCCAAAATAATAGCCTTGGCCCGTATTGCAGCCGAGCGCCTTGAGCCAGCCGGCCTGCGCCTGCGTTTCGATGCCTTCGGCAACCGTATGCATGTGCAGCTTGCGCGACAGATCGACCAACAGCTCGACGACGAGCTGGCTCGGATGATCCGTCAGCATGCGATCGACGAAGGACTTGTCGATCTTGATGCAGTCCACCGGGAAACGGATCAGATGCGTCAGCGACGCAAAGCCGGTACCGAAATCGTCGAGCGCGACGGTAATGCCCTTGCGCCGCAAGCTCTCGATGACATGCACCACCTTGTCGTCGGTGCCGTCCATGAACACGCCTTCGGTGACCTCGACGACGATGCGATCGAGCGGCACGCCGGCCGGCTCGAAGGCCGACAGCAGACGCTCCTCGACATCGCCGCGATGAAAATCGGCGGTCGAGAGGTTGATGCCGACATGCTGGACGTCGAATCCCGCGTCCAGCCAGCCGCGCATGTCGCGCGCGATGTGGCCGAGCATCTGATCGGTGAGGCGGAAGGCGATGCTGGGATCGGACAGCGCTGCCGCGAACTGGCCGGCGGAGACGATGGCGCCATTGTCCGTCCGGATGCGGGCCAGCGCCTCGAAGCCATGAATAGCGCCGTCGCTCAGCGTGACCAGCGGCTGATAGAATGGAACGACGCGCTCTTCATTGAGCGCTTCGCCGACGGCGCGGATCATGGACATGCGCGTCGCAATCGACGTGCGCATGTCGCGCTTGAACAGCGCATAGCCGCCGCGATTGATACTCTTGGCATGGTAGATGGCGAAGTCGGCATTCTGGCGCAGCAGATCCGGATCGACGCCATCGATCTCATAAACGACGCCGCCCATCGTGATCTGCGGCGTAATGGTATAGCCGCCGCAATCGAACGTCGGCTTCATCGCCTCGACGATCCTGTCGGCCGCGGCGGCAAGCTCGCCGTGACTGCGACAGCCGTCGATCAGCACGCTGAACTCGTCGCCGCCGATGCGGCTCGCGCAGCCGGGCGCGATCTCCGACAGCCGCGACGCAACTTCCTGAATCAGACTGTCGCCGACCACATGACCCATCGTGTCATTGGCGATCTTGAGATTGTCGATGTCGACAACGAGAAGACCGAATGCCGGATCCATCGACACGATGCGATCGAACATCATGTCGTCGAAGCTGCGCCGGTTCGGCAGTCCGGTCAGTTGATCGTAATAGGCGAGCGCATGATTGCGCTTCTGCGCCATGGCATGCTCGATGGCGATCGAGCACAGATGAACGCAGGTGTTGACGATCGACCGCTCAAAAACCGTCGGCCCGCGCTTCTCGTTGAAATAGAAGCCGAAGGCTGCGGCGACCCGGCCGTCGCGCGTCTTGATCGGGAACGACCACGACGCTCGCAATCCAAGCGGCAGCACCACGTCTTTGTAACGAGCCCAGAGCGGACTTGTGGAAATGTCGTCGACCTCGACCGGCTCGCCGAGATAGGCAGCCGTTCCGCAGGAGCCGACATCGGGGCCGATCTCGAGCCCCGTGATCGCCTCGCCATAACCCGGCGGCAGACTGGGCGAAGCCACCGCCTTGAGGCGGCCGTCTCCCGTGACGCCGACGATGGTGCAGGTCGCGCCCGGCGCCATTTCTTCGGCGCGCAGACAAAGACGCTCGGCAATGACTTCAAAGCGCTCGCCCGTGACCATGGCTTCGAGAATTTCGGTCTGGAGCGCGTGAAGCGAAAGGCTGTCAGGACTGGTCACGATCTACTCGCACGCATTGCAATGTGAGCGAATAGACACTGCCGATATTAATTCTCCGAAAACACGGATGCTTGTCTAAGTTAAGATAACTAGCGTCGGTTTTATCTTAATGTTGCATTCACCGCGATGCATCGCACCGGCCGACGCGGCAGAGGCCCAGCCCCGCCACGTCCGCCCGACCGAATTACCGCACGCCGCCTCGGCGGCAACGGCTAGGCCGCTTCCTGCTCGAAACCGGCGATCGAAAACACGACGCGCTGGCGGCCGAGCTGGACGTGCTGCAACTCCCAGATCAATTCTTCGACGTCGTGATTGGCGGCTTCCGCCTCGAGGCGGGCGCGCCGCGCTTCGAGCAGGTCGTTCTGCATTCTGTTGCGGTCGATCATGGCACTCACTCCGGGTTGAGCCTCGACTGGAGGTATCTTAATTGAGTCTTTTTGTTCTGCAAATGTTCTTGTGGCCCTCCACAACTTTGGCTACACTCATTGGTAGTGGCGAGGGCAGCATGGTCCAAAAGGTCGCAACGGTGGCGTTCGAGGGCATCGAGGCCCGCGCTGTAGACGTGCAGGTGCAGGTCGCGCCGGGGCTGCCCGCTTTCAACATCGTTGGCCTGCCGGACAAGGCCGTGTCAGAGGCCAGGGAGCGGGTGCGCGCCGCCTTGGTTGCGTCGGGGCTGGCGTTGCCGGCGCGGCGCATCACCGTGAACTTGGCGCCGGCCGATATGCCCAAGGAGGGCAGTCATTTCGATCTGCCGATCGCGCTCGGGCTCATGGCGGCCATCGGCGCCATCCCGCCGGACGCGCTGGCGGGCTTCACCGTGCTCGGCGAACTCGGCCTCGACGGCTCGATCGCGGCGGTGGCCGGCGTGCTGCCGGCGGCGATTGGCGCCAATGGGCGCGGCTACGGCCTGATCTGCCCGCAGGCCTGCGGCGCCGAGGCCGCCTGGGCGAGCCCCGAAATTGAGATCATCGCCGCGCAATCGCTGATCCAGCTCGCCAATCATTTCCGCGGCACCCAGGTGCTGACGCGGCCGACACCGAGGATCCGCGAGCTCGACGGCACGCCACTCGATCTCGCCGACATCAAGGGCCAGGAAAGCGCCAAGCGCGCGCTCGAGGTGGCGGCCGCCGGTGGCCATAACCTCCTGATGGTCGGCCCGCCGGGCGCCGGCAAATCCATGCTGGCGGCGCGGCTGCCGTCCATCCTGCCGCCGTTGTCACCGACCGAACTGCTCGAGGTCTCGATGATCGCCTCGGTGGCCGGCGAGATTGAAGGCGGCGCGCTCACCAACCGCCGGCCGTTTCGCGCGCCGCATCATTCGGCCTCGATGCCGGCGCTGGTCGGCGGCGGCCTGCGCGCACGGCCCGGCGAGGTTTCGCTGGCCCATAACGGCGTGCTGTTTCTCGACGAGATGCCGGAGTTCTCCGCGCAGGTGCTCGACTCGCTGCGCCAGCCGCTCGAAACCGGCGAAGTCGCCATCGCCCGCGCCAATCACCGCGTCACCTATCCGGCGCGCTTCATGCTGGTCGGCGCCATGAATCCCTGCCGCTGCGGCCGCGCCAACGACCCCGGCTTTGCCTGCAACCGCGCGCCGAATGTTCGCTGCGCGGCGGACTATCAGGGCCGCCTATCCGGTCCGTTGATTGACCGCATCGACCTGCATATCGAGGTGCCGGCCGTCACCGCCGCCGATCTTATTCTGCCGCCGCCGTCGGAAGGCAGCCGCGACGTCGCCGCGCGTGTCGCCCGCGCGCGCGACATTCAAATCGAACGCTACGCGGCGCATGGCGCGCCCCATGTTCGCTGCAATTCGCAGGCGAACGGACCGCTGCTGGAAGAAGTCACCCGCACCGATGCGAGCGGCAGCAAATTGCTGCGCGAAGCCGCAGACCGCATGCAGCTGTCGGCGCGCGGTTATCACCGCGTGCTGCGCGTCGCGCGCACGCTGGCCGACCTCGACGGCGCAACGAGCGTCGGCCGCATTCATCTGGCCGAAGCGCTCTCCTACCGCGCGCTCGCCGACGATCTGCGGCGGGCGGCGTAACCCCCATCGCCGGAACCGGGCCGGCCAGGCGTTAACGCGACCTTCACCACGTCCCAAGGCCGGCCGCCCAATCCGGCCCCGCGCCCATCGAAAGGCAAGGATTGCGGGGCGAAATAACCCCGCATGACGCAAGATAAAACCGGCAAAGCAGCGACGACACATTCGCGCAATACCGCCGCGCTCATTCTATTTGGCCGTTCGGCGGTCATCACCCTGTCGGTCATTTCCGGCGGGATCGGCTTTCTGGCCGGCATTCACGTGTCGAGCGCCGATTACGACCCGCACGGCTATGCCATCGGCGCCAGCACGCTGTTCGCCGTCGCCTGCGTCGTCATTGCTTTCCTGCTCTATCGCCGCCGCGTCGCCAAGAGCCGTCAGCGCGATCTTGAAATCCGCATCGAGGAGCTGGCGGATCAACTCTGGGAGGCGCGAGAGGCGGAAGTCCGCGCCCGCGGCCTGCTCGATGCGCAGGGCGACCTCATCATCCGCCGCGATGCGCACGGCCGGCTCACTTACGCCAATGATGCCTGGTGCCAGTTTGCCGGCCAAAATCATTCCGACGTCCTCGGCCGAACACCGGCACTCGCCGTCATCGACCAGACCGACGTCGAAGTCATGGCCGACGGCACGCGCGCCCACGACCAGAAGATCGACACGCCGCTCGGCCCGCGCTGGATCGCCTGGCGCGATGTTGCAGTGCGCACCGAGACCGGCACCGAGACGCAAAGCGTCGGGCGCGATGTCACCGATCGCGTCGAAGCTCGCGCGATCGCGGAGGCGGCCAGCCAGGCCAAATCGCGTTTCCTCGCCACCGTCAGTCACGAGATCCGCACGCCGCTCAACGGCGTCATCGGCATGACCGATCTGTTGCTCGATACGCCGCTCATACCCGAGCAACTCAATTACGCAAAAGCCGCGAAAGCATCCGGCGAAACACTGCTGGCGCTGATCGAGGAAGTGCTCGACTTCTCGAAGATCGAAGCCGGCAAGCTCGAACTGACGCCGGCGCCTTTCGCGCTGCTGCCGCTGGTTGAGGAAACCATCGAATTGCTGGCGCCCCGCGCGCATGACAGAGGCATCACGATCAGTTCGTTCGTCGATGAGCGATTGCCGGCCTGCGTCACGGGCGACGCCCCGCGCCTGCGCCAGGTGCTGCTGAACCTTGCCGGCAATGCCGTGAAGTTCACCGAGACCGGCGGCGTCACCCTCATCGTCGAGCCCGGCAGCGGCGAGAGCGCGGTGCGCTTCTGCGTGCGCGACACCGGCATCGGGCTGGCGCCGGAGGACCAGGCGCGCATCTTCCGCGACTTCGAGCAGGCCGATGCGTCATCGACGCGCAAATATGGCGGCACCGGATTGGGTCTCGCCATCTCGAAACGCATCGTCGAGACCATGCGCGGCACGCTTGAAGTCGACAGCGCGCCTGGCCGGGGCTCCACTTTTTCTTTCGCTGTCGGATTGCCGCCGGCGGAGGTTGACGCGGCAGCGCCGTTCAGAGCACCCGATCTCACCGGCCAAAGCGCGCTGATCGTCCCATCGACCTATATCGAAGGCGAAGTGCTGGCACGCCGCCTCGATGCCTGGGGCATGGCGACACAGATCGAGGTTGGCAATGCTTCCGATGCCGCACGCCATCTGGCGGAAGGGCATTTCGACACGCTGATTGTCGATGGTTCGCTCGCCGGCGCGATGATCGCCAATGGCGACATCGACGCATCCGCGGCGCGATGTATCGTGCTGGTCAATCCGGGCGAGCGCGCCGAATTGCCGGCGCTGAAGGCCGCCGGATTCATGGGCTATCTGGTCAAACCGGTGCGCGCCGCCTCGCTCGCCGCGCGCTTTGCCGACGGGGAGACCTTCGAGCCGGTCAAGGCCGAGCCGGCGCCGCCGACGGAAGTCGCCGCGCCGGGCGGCGGGCTCAACGTGCTTCTGGCCGAGGACAACCCCATCAATGTCATGCTGACCCGCGCGCTTCTGACGCGGCTTGGCCATCGTGTCACCACGGTTGGCGACGGCGCCAGCGCGGTGCTCGCCTGGAGCGCGGCGCTGGAGAGCGGCGCGCCATTCGACCTCATCCTGATGGACGTCCAGATGCCGGGCATGGACGGGCTCGAGGCGATCCGACGCATCCGCACGCGAGAGGCCGAAATCAAGGCGAGTGCGCCCGAAGCGTTCCGCCCGGCTCCTGTAATCGCGCTGACAGCCAACGCGTCCGACGACGACCGGGCCGCTTGCCTCGACGCCGGCATGGACGCCGTGCTCACCAAGCCGCTGGACCGCCAGCGCCTCGCCGACGAACTTGGCCGGCTGGCCTGGCCGGCCTGGCTGGCCGCCTGATCTGCGTCAATCGGGCTTCCCCAAATCGTCATAATTCCGTATTCGGGGCATGGTGTATCGCTGCCACAGTGGCGTCAGGTCGCGATTCGCCGGTCTTAAATCGGGGCGGATCAGGCCCTATTTACCTGCCAACGACGACGAGCTCCCAAAGGGACCATCCATGATGCGCGACAGCGCCAGTCCGACGCGTAACCCGTTCAGCCGCCGCCGCGCGGCTCCTGCCGCGCCGGGGCTGATCTCGTCGCTGCAGGCCTATGGCGGCTTGCAGGCCTGGGCGGCGCGGGCGCATCGTCCGCTGCAATCGCTCGGCCGCATCGGCTCGCTGGAAGTTCGCCTCGCCCAGACCGCCGCCGAAGTGCGGCAGGCCCAGAAGCTGCGCTACCGGGTGTTCTATCAGGAAGGCACCGCCATCCCGAATCCGGGCCGGCTGTTCGCGCGCCGCGATGTCGACGGCTACGACGCGATTTGCGACCACCTTCTGGTGCTCGATCATGCCGCCCGCGAAGGCGGGCCCGGCAACCGGCCGGCCGTCGTCGGCACCTATCGTCTGCTCCGCCAGGCGCTCGCCGAAGATCATGGCGGCTTTTACACCGCCGGCGAATTCGACATCAGCGGTCTCATCGAACGCCACCGCAACCTGCAATTCCTCGAGCTCGGCCGCTCCTGCGTGCTGGCGCCGTATCGCAACAAGCGCACGGTCGAACTGCTCTGGCACGGCATCCACGCCTACATCACGCAGAACCGTTGCGACGTGATGATCGGCTGCGCCAGCCTCGACGGCACCGAGCCGAAGCGCCTCGCGCTGCCGCTGTCGTTCCTGCATCACTATGCCCGCGCGCCGGAAGAATGGCGCGCGCAGGCGCTGCCCGAGCGTTATGTCGAGATGAACCGCATCTCGAAGGAATCGATCGACCCGAAGGAAGCGCTGCGTCTGTTGCCACCGCTGGTGAAGGGCTATCTGCGGCTTGGCGCCTATATCGGCGACGGCGCCGTGGTCGATCATGAGTTCGGCACCACCGACGTGCTCATCGTGCTGCCGGTGGCGGCGATCAAGCAGCGCTACATGGAACACTTCGACCTGAGCCGCCGCGCGGCTTAACTGTCATTCGCCTACAACCTGCGCAGTGAAACCTGCTCGATCTTGTGCGAGCCGGTCTTTTTCAGAATCAGGTCGGCGCGCTGCCGCGTCGGCAGGATATTCTCGTGCAGGTTCACGAGATTGATGCGCTGCCAGATGGACTCGGCCGTCGTGGTCGCTTCCTTGTCGGACAATCCCGAATAACGATGGAAGTATGATTTGGGATCGCGGAACGCCGTGCCGCGCAAGGTCAGAAAGCGGTCGACATACCAGGCGAGCAACACGTCTTCGTCGGCGTCGATATAGACCGAGAAATCGAAGAAATCCGACACGAACGGAATCGCCTTGCCGTCCTTCGGCAAACGTCCGGTCTGCAACACGTTGAGGCCTTCGACGATCAGGATGTCGGGGCGGTTCACTTCGACCCACTGGTTCGGCACCACGTCGTAAGTCAGATGCGAATAGATCGGCGCGCGCGCCGGACGGCGGCCCGCCTTCACGTCCGACAGGAAGCGCAGCAAGGTCGCGACGTCGTAACTTTCCGGAAAGCCCTTCTTTTCCATCAGGCCTTCGCGATCGAGCACGGCATTGGGAAAAAGGAAGCCGTCGGTCGTTACAAGATCGACCTGCGGCGAACCCGGCCAGCGCGCCAGCAGCGCCTGCAGCACGCGCGCGGTGGTCGATTTGCCGACGGCGACGGAGCCGGCGACGCCGATGATGAAGGGCATCTTCTCGTCGGTGACGTGGAGGAAGCGCTCCTGCGCGCGGAACAGCCGCTGCGTCGCGGTGACGTAAAGCGACAGCAGCCGCGACAGCGGCAGATAGATCTCCTCGACCTCCTGCATGTCGAGACGGTCGTGCATCGAGCGCAGCCGCGCCACCTCTTCCGAGGTCAGCGTCATCGGCGCGTCTTCACGCAGCGCCGCCCACTCCTCGCGCGAGAAGCTGCGATACGGCGACAGATTGTCGGTGACACGCTGTTCCATGAACTCAGCCTCTGGGCCGGGACGCCTTCTCGGCGTGACCCGACTGCGCGGTGCGCCGGTCGAGTTCGGCTTCGACGTCGGCAAGCGTCACGCCACGCACTTTCATCAGAACCATCAGATGGTAGACGAGATCGGCGGCTTCCGACACGAGCCGGCCCTTATCTTCCTGCACGGCGGCTATCGCCGTTTCGAAGGCCTCTTCGCCCATCTTCTTGGCGCAATGCGCCGCGCCCTTGTCGATCAGAGCGCGCGTATAGGACTGCTCGGCGCTGGCGCGCGCGCGGTCCTCGATGCGTTTTTCAAGATCGGCGAGGGTGAAGCTCATACGGCCTCCTTAACATTTCTCACTGGCGCCGTCATTCCGGGGCGCGGACGAAGTCCGCGAGCCCGGAATCCATAACCCCAGCGCTGCGGCGTATGGATTCCGGGCCCGCTCGCTTTGCTCGCGTCTCGGAATGACAAGAACCCTACGGATCCAGCCGCATCGGCAGGCCGGCCTTGGCCATGAATTCCTTGGCTTCGCGCACCGAATATTCGCCGAAATGGAAGATCGAAGCCGCCAGCACCGCCGTGGCATGGCCGTCGCGGATACCGGCCACCATGTGATCGAGATTGCCGACGCCACCCGAGGCGATGACCGGCACCGGCACCGCATCGGCCACCGCGCGGGTCAGCGCGATGTCGAAACCGGACTTGGTGCCGTCGCGGTCCATCGAGGTCAGCAGGATTTCGCCGGCGCCCAGCGACACCACTTCGCGCGCGTAAGCGACGGCGTCGAGGCCGGTCGGCTTGCGGCCGCCATGGGTGAAGATTTCCCAGCGCGGCGGCTCGCCCTCCTTCGACACCTTCTTGGCGTCGATGGCGACGACGATGCACTGGTCGCCGAACTTTTCGGCCGCTTCCTTGACGAAGGCACGCCGCGTCACCGCCGCGGTGTTGATCGACACCTTGTCGGCGCCGCAGGTGAGCAGCTTGCGAATGTCCTCGACGGTGCGCACGCCGCCGCCCACCGTGAGCGGCATGAAGCAGGCTTCTGCGGTGCGCGTCACCACATCGAAGATGGTGTCGCGGTTCTCGTGGCTGGCGGTGATGTCGAGGAAGCACAGCTCGTCTGCGCCTGCGGCGTCATAAGCCACCGCCGCCTCGACCGGATCGCCGGCATCGCGCAGATCGACGAAGTTGACGCCCTTCACGACTCGGCCGTCTTTGACGTCGAGGCAGGGGATGACGCGGACTTTGAACATCAGCCTGCAACCTCGGCGTCGCGCAACATGCGCAGCGCTTCCGGCACGTCGAGCCGTCCGTCATAGATGGCACGACCAGCGATGGCGCCTTCGAGCTTGCGCGCGCGCGGCTCCAGCAGCGTGCGGATGTCGTCCATCGAAGCAAGCCCGCCCGACGCAATCACCGGAATGGAAATCGCTTCGGCGAGCGCGATGGTCGAATCCCAGTTGATGCCCTTGAGCATACCGTCGCGCGCAATGTCGGTGTAGATGATCGCCGATACGCCGGCATCCTCGAACCGCCGCGCTATATCGAGCACGGTCAGCTCGGACGCTTCGGCCCAGCCCTGAACCGCGACCTTTCCGTCCCGCGCATCGAGACCGACCGCGATGCGGCCATGATACTTCTTCGCGGCTTCCTTGACGAAGGCGGGGTCGCGCACCGCGGCAGTGCCGATGATGACGCGGTCAACGCCCTTGCCGAGCCAGCCTTCGACCGTCGCCATGTCGCGCACGCCGCCGCCGAGCTGCACCGGAATACCGATGGTCTCGAGAATGCGATCGACCGCGTCGGCATTCACCGGCTTGCCGGCGAAGGCGCCGTCGAGATCGACGATGTGCAAATAGCGGAAGCCCTGCATCTCGAAGGCCCGCGCCTGCGCCGCCGGGTCGCGATGAAACACGGTGGCGCGCGCCATGTCGCCCTGCTCCAGGCGTACGGCGAGGCCTTCCTTCAGGTCGATGGCGGGAAAGAGGATCATACTGTCCCTCCGTCATTCCGGACGACTTGCGGAGCAAGTCGATCCGGAATCCAGCGCTGGATTCCGGATTCGCGCGTTTCACTCGCGCCCCGGAATGACAACTGAATTTGCATCACGGCGTCCATTTCAAAAAATTCGCGATCAGCCGCAGGCCGAGTTTCTGGCTCTTCTCGGGATGAAACTGCGTGCCGACCATGTTGTCGCGCCCGACGATGGCCGTGAGCGGTCCGCCGTAATCGGCCTGCGCGATGAGATCGCCCTGGCGTGCCGTCTTGAACGCATAGGAGTGAACGAAATAGGCGTGCAGGCCGTCCGGCCCGAGCGGGATCTCGTCGAGCAGCGGATGCATCGTCTTGAGGTCGAGCGTGTTCCAGCCCATGTGCGGAATCTTGAGCGAGGCATCGGACGGCGCGATCTTGTCGACTTCGCCAGCGATCCATCCGAGCCCCGGCGTCACTTGATATTCGAGCCCGCGCTCCGCCATTAACTGCATGCCGACGCAGATGCCGAGGAACGGCTTGCCCCGCTGCAGCACCGCCTCGTTCAGCGCCTCGACCATGCCCGGAATGTCGCCGAGCCCGCGGCGGCAATCGGCATAGGCGCCGACGCCCGGCAGGACGATACGGGTCGCGTCCTTCACATCGTCCGGATTGGACGTCACGCGTATTTGCTGATTGTGACCGCTCTCGCGCGCCGCGCGTTCGAACGCTTTGGCCGCCGAGTGCAGATTGCCCGAGCCGTAATCGACGATGACGACGCTCATCGCCAAGATCCTGTTGGAGAACTTCCCGGCTCGGGAAACAGTCCGATGACATCGGACGACGACGGCGAACCACGCAATACGGGCGCGGCATAAACGGGCGCAGGCTCGGTGGACCTGACGCTTGCCGTGGCACCTTGCTGCCACGTCGCGAAGAAGCGGCGCTCCGCCAGTTCTTCGTCTTCAGCCACGACGAAGCCGAGCGTCTTCCACTTGCGCAAGCTCCAGCGCTGAATGGTAGCGGCCTCGAAACCGACCACCAGCATGAACATGAACTCGGCGATGAAACGTCCCGACGACGGCACCTTGGCCCAGCTCATCGCATAAGCAAGGCCGACGGCCACGATCATGTAAAGAATCAGCGCCACCCATAACCGCTTGGCGATGAACCACAGCGGCGGCAGCAGGAACGCCCAGAAGTGGAATCCATCGCGCACGAAGACGAAGCGTTCCGGGTTAGCGGCGCTCTCTTTCTTCCGCCGCGGCGGCTCATGCACGGTGTAGGTGGGCATAGGCGTCTCTGCACTTTCTACACTTGTCATGGCCGGGCTTGACCCGGCCATCCCGCTTAGTTGGGCACTGCCCCCTTATCGGGATCGCCGGGTCAAGCCCGGCGATGACAGCGGTTAGGTCGCGTCAAGCGGCTACCGCTATATCAATTCCCCAGCGTTCCCTTGGTCGAAGGCACTTCGTCCTTGGTGCGCTCGTCGATCGCCACGGCGCTACGCAGGCAGCGCGCCAAACCCTTGAAGCAGGATTCGGCGATGTGGTGGTCGTTGGTGCCATACAGGCATTCGACATGCAGCGTCACGCCGGCATTCATGGCGAAGGCCTGGAACCACTCCTGCACCAGCTCGGTGTCAAACTGGCCGACCTTGTCGCGGCCGAACTCGGCCTTGAATACCAGGAATGGCCGGCCCGAAATGTCGAGCGCGACGCGGGTCAGCGTTTCGTCCATCGGCATGTGGACGTCGGCATAACGGCCGATGCCCTTCATGTCGCCGAGCGCCTGCTTTACCGCCTGGCCGAGCGCGATGCCGGTGTCCTCCGCCGTGTGGTGGAAGTCTATATGCAGGTCGCCGACCGCCTTGACCGTCATGTCGATGCGCGAATGGCGCGCCAGCAGGTCGAGCATGTGGTCGAGGAAGCCGATGCCGGTCGCGATTTGCGAACGGCCCTTTCCATCGAGATCAATTGTGACCTCGATGTCGGTTTCCTTGGTCTTGCGCTTGATGGTGGCGGTCCGCATCGCGGCTAAATCCTCGTTTCGGCGGCCTTTTATCAGGGGTTGCGGGGTTATGCCACAGCAAGGCAGACCCGCCGCCGCCGAGCGGTCATTCGACCCGCAGCACCGTTAACGAACGCCAGCCACCGCCCGGCGTCTGCCATTCGATCGATTGGCCGACCGGGAGGCCGATGAGGGCGGCGCCGACGGGCGTCAGGATGGAAACCCGCCCTTCGGTCATGTCCGCCTCGTCCGGATAAACCAGCGTGATGGTACGGTCCTGGCCGGTGGCGTCGTCCCGGAAGGTGACGCTCGACCCCATGGCCACGACATCGCGCGGGGCGGTTTCAGACGGCACGACGGTCGCGCGGGCCACCTCGCGCGCCAGGAAGTCGGCGGTCGGCGACGAGGCCGCGGCGCTGGCGAGACGGTCGAGGCGGTCGCAATCCGACCGGGTCAGGGTAATGGGCGGCAATTCCTTGCGATTCATGGCTGAATCCTTTCTTCGGGGTTGAATGAGCGAAGCGCGCCGAGGCTTTCGACACTGGCGACGTGCCTGACGCCTTCGATACTGCGGTAGGCCATCTCGCTGCCCACCCGCAGGCCGATCAGCGCCGCGCCGAGCGGCGACAGCACCGACAGATGCAGCTCGGCGAGCTGGTAGTCCTCCGGGCACACGAGCAGGCGCCGTTCCGGCCGCCAGCCGCGATCGGGACGGAACGCGACCCAGCGGTCCAGCGCGACCGTATCGTCGGGAAAGTCAGCCGCGGGCAGCACATTCGCCCGCGACAGCTCGCAGGCGAGAAACGCCGCGACCGGATGACGGTCCGCCGCGGCCTGACGCACGACGTCATCGAGACGGCGGCAGTCGGGTTCCGGAATGCTGACCGGTGGTAACGATACGTAATTCATGAAAGCGCTCGCAGGCTGGCGCCCTCTTGCGAGAGCAATCAAAGTCACTGATCGACGATGATGGACGTCAGAAAAGACCCGGGACGACAGACGTCGCCCGGGCTACCTGCCTGCGTGCAGGTGACCCGCTCGGGAAAAACGGCGTGCAGCGTGGCGCGCGTGCGTGATCATGGTGTGAAATCTAGGCAGCGCGGGGGCATTGTCAATGTTCGCGCCGGCGCGGCATGCGGCATTGCGGCCTGCCGGGCGGTTTGCATACGCCCTGCGGGACGCCTACATGTCGGGAACCAAAGGGTTATCCATATATGGCATCCAACGACACGCCTTCCTGGCACGGCACAACAATTCTGACGGTCCGCAAAGGCGGCACCGTGGTGATCGGCGGCGACGGCCAGGTCTCGATCGGCCAGACCATCGTCAAGGCCAACGCCAAGAAAGTTCGCAAACTGGGAAAAGGTGACGTGATCGGCGGTTTCGCCGGCGCCACCGCCGATGCGTTCACGCTCTTCGAGCGACTCGAGTCCAAGCTCGAGCAGTATCCGGGGCAATTGCTGCGCGCCGCGGTCGAACTCGCCAAGGACTGGCGCACCGACCGCTATCTGCGCCGCCTCGAAGCGATGATGATCGTCGCCGACGCGCAGGTGTCTCTGGTGCTGACCGGCAATGGCGACGTGCTCGAGCCGGAAGCCGGCGTCGCCGGCATCGGCTCCGGCGGCAATTATGCGCTTGCTTCCGCGCGCGCCTTGCTCGACACCGATGCCGACGCCGAGGCGATCGTGCGCAAGTCGCTCGATATCGCCGCCGACATCTGCGTCTATACCAACCGCAATGTCACGATCGAGTCGCTGAAGACGGCCTGATGACGCCAGACACCTACCAGTTTCGTCCGATGACCGCCGGCGATCTGCCGCTGGTGCGCGACTGGTTGAGCGTGCCGCATGTCGCGCAATGGTGGCACGACGCCGATGAATTCGAATTCGTCAGCGGCGACCTCGATCATCACGACATGGGCCAGTTCATCGTCTCGCATGCGGATCACCTGTTCGCTTATCTGCAGTGCTACCGCATCGGCGGCTGGCATGCGGGTTTCGGCGCGCAGCCGGACGGCACGCGCGGGCTCGATCAGTTCATCGCTGATAAGAACATGGTCGGCCGCGGCCATGGCTCGGCTTTCATTCGCGCTTTCAGCGACAGACTTCTGGAGGCCGGTGCGCCGCGCATCGTTCTCGATCCCCAGCCCACCAATGCTCGCGCCATTCGCGCCTATGAAAAGGCTGGTTTCAGGCCCACTTCTGAAATCGATACGCCGGATGGCCGCGCCCTTTTGATGGTACGTGACGCATGACCGACTTTTCTCCGCGTGAAATCGTTTCCGAACTCGACCGCTTCATCGTCGGCCAGCACGACGCCAAGCGCGCCGTCGCCATTGCGCTGCGCAATCGCTGGCGCCGTCAGCAACTCGACGACAAACTGCGCGAGGAAGTGCTGCCGAAGAACATCCTGATGATCGGGCCGACCGGCGTCGGCAAGACCGAGATTTCGCGGCGTCTGGCCAAACTCGCCGGCGCGCCGTTCCTGAAGGTCGAGGCCACCAAGTTCACGGAAGTCGGCTATGTCGGCCGCGACGTCGAACAGATCATCCGCGATCTCGTTGAAATCGCCATCTCGCTGACGCGCGAAAAAAAGCGCAAGGACGTCCAGGTCCGCGCCGAGCAGGCCGCGGAAGAGCGCGTGCTCGATGCCCTTGTCGGCCCCGGCTCCGGACCTTCGACGCGCGAGAGCTTCCGCCGCAAGCTGCGCGCGGGCGAACTCAACGACAAGGAAATCGAGATCGAGTTGCAGGCCGGCGCGCAGGGCATGCCGATGTTTGAAATTCCCGGCATGCCGGGCGCGCAGATGGGCGCCATCAATATCGGCGACATCTTCGGCAAGATGGGCGGCGGCCGCACCAAGACGCGGCGCGTCACCGTGGAGGAGTCGCACGACATCCTGCTCAATGAGGAGAGCGACAAGCTGCTCGACAGCGATCAGCTCGTGCAGGAAGCGGTCCGCGCCGTCGAACAGAACGGCATCGTCTTCCTCGACGAAATCGACAAGATCGCCGGCTCGGAACGCCGCGGCGGCGCCGACGTATCGCGCGAAGGCGTGCAACGCGATCTGCTGCCGCTCATCGAAGGCACGACGGTCAACACCAAGCATGGCCCGGTCAAGACCGACCACATACTGTTCATCGCCTCCGGCGCCTTCCACATCTCGAAGCCGTCGGATCTGCTGCCCGAGTTGCAAGGCCGTCTGCCGATCCGCGTCGAACTCAAGGCACTGACGCGCGACGACTTCCGCCGCATCCTCACCGAGCCGGAAGCGTCGCTGATCAAACAGTATGTCGCGTTGCTCGGCACCGAAGGCGTTACGCTCGATTTCTCCGAGGACGCCATCGACGCCATCGCCAATATCGCCGTGTCGGTGAACGCCTCGATCGAGAATATCGGTGCGCGGCGCTTGCAGACGGTCATGGAGCGCATCCTCGACGACATCTCCTTCGCCGCCACCGACCGCGCCGGCGAGACCGTGCGCATCGACGCGGCTTATGTCGAGAAGCACATCGGCGATCTGGCCAAGAACGCCGACCTGTCCCGCTTCATCCTGTAAACCATCCCGGCGCCCATTCCCGCATGCGAGTGGTAAACGCGTTCACCCTGTCCGGGGTGGCGCGGTGCGGCCTCCCCGATTCGCGGCTACAATTATCGGTTGAAGTTTGACCCCGTTTTTATACCGGGCGGGGTAGGAATAAACTTGGCCGGGGAGCTAGAGGCATGGCCGCAGGCAGGCGGGGCAAGACCAACCCCGAAACGACGATCGCGCGCACCGCGCCGGGCGCGCATCTTCGCGCCGAACTGCGGCGCCTCGGTCTCGATCAGGTGGCCGTCAGCAAAGCAACCGGCGTATCGCGCCAGTCGGTCAACAACATCATCAATGGCCGGCAGACGATTTCGCGGGCCATGGCCGGCAAGCTCGGCCGCCTGACCGGACACAGTTCGGATTACTGGCTGAGCGAATGGTTCAGCGAAGTCGGCACGCCGGTTCGAACGGCAGTGACCGGGGTACTTGTCAATCATCAGATCGCGCGCGCCGTGAACGATGGCGTCATTATCATAGAGCCCTTCAATGCTGGGCTTTTGCGAGCCGCGTCGATCGAACTCACGCTGGCTCCCGAGGTGCTGAGCAAAGGCAAGAAGCACACGCTGTCGCCGCGACGTGCCTTTGCGCTGCTGCCCGGTTGCAGCTTGAGCGCCAACACTGCCGAGCATGTCGAACTTCCCTCCGACCATCTCGGCCGACTCGGCGGCCTGGCTTCACTGTCCGGCGCCGGTCTGGTCGTGAGCGCGCCGTTGCAGATCGCGCCGGGCTTCAAGGGGGCGCTCACTTTCGCACTGTTCAATGCGGGACCAACGGCCATCCCGTTGCATGTCGGCAAGCCGGTAGCCGCCCTCGAGATCGTTCGGTTGGCGGCCTCACCCGAGGCGACCTGACGCGGCCAAATGTCAGACTGGGTGTAAAGCCTGATATAAATTACCCTTGACACCTGCATTTGCCCCGGACCTATACTTGCAGTTGTAAAAACGTCTGCTGACAGGGGGTACCTCGATCATGAGTGCACGCAAGGAAGGTTCGTTTCAGCCCAGCGCCGGCGACCGGCGTCTGAGCGAGGAAATCAAGGCCGACGTGTTCGAGATCTGGGTGGGCGTGTCGCGCCTGATGTCGCGGCTGAGCGAGCCAGGGCCGGGTAAAGGCAGCCGGCGGCCAGCCCGCCGCCGACGCACCACTCGGCCGGAAGAAACGATCTGAGCGGCGCGCCCTACTTGATCGTCGTCGTCGGATCGGTCAGCGCCACCGGGTCGGATGCCGGGAAGGTCTCCATCAGCCCTTCTTCCAGCTCGCGTTCGACCATCGCCTGCTTCGCCGTCTTTGGTGGCGACGGCCTTCTGGCGGCGACTTTCTTCTTCGATGTCCTGACCGACTTCTTCGCGACTTTCTTGACGACTTTCTTCGCAGTTTTCTTGACAGCTTTTTTCGCGGTCTTCCGTGTTTTCCTTGGCGATGAGCGCTTTGCTGTCTTGGCCGCCTTTTTCTTGCTCGCCGTCCTGGTCTTCAGCTTCTTCTTGCGCTTCTTGGCCATGTTCGATCCTCTTGACCCTGTTTGCGGTCAGTCCCGTCCGCGCCGCACCCGGACATAGAGCGCGCCTTCGCCGCCATGCGCGATATGCGCATCCTCGAAGCCGACAACATAATCCCGAAACTCGGGCAGCGACAGCCATTGCGGCACCTGCCGCCGCAGCACGCCACGCTCGCGTTCGCCGTGTTCGTATGAACCCGCCTTGCCTTTGCCAGTAATCACCAACACCAGCCGCGCATCGCGTGCACTTGCCGTACGCAGGAAGCGCAGCAAGGCATGGTGCGCCTCGCTCTGCGTCAGCCCATGCAAATCGAGCCGCGCATCGATCTCGTGCTTGCCGCGCGCCACGTTGCGTTTGGCGCGCCGCGACAGTGGTGGCGCGATCGGCGCGGGTTTCGGCGGCGACGGCGCTACCAGCGTTTCGGGGTGTTGCGGCCTGATTTTCTTTTCGCGCTTGCCTGGCGGTGGCGGCGCCGGCGGCGTTGCCGGCTCAGAATCGCTCCGCGTTTCGTCCGGCCGCAGCGGCTTCATGCTCTGCGTCACGGCCGACCAGAGCACCCGCTCTTCGTAGCTCAGAACGCGGCGTCTGCCATCGCGGCTCATGGTCCGGGCCTGTCAGGGCCGGGAGGCGACGTCAGCGACGACCGCGCCGGGCCGCGGCTTGGGCAGGGGCACGTCTCTCGACAGGGCGCCGGAGCCAGTGAGCGTTACTTCGCGCGGCACCAGCATGACGAAGCGGCCGAACTGCTTGACCCGGCCGGCGATGCTGCCGACATCGTTGCCGAAGCCGAAATAGATATCGGCGCGCGCCGGTCCGAGAATGGCCGAGCCGGTGTCCTGCGCGATCATCAACTGGCGCAGCGGCGTCTCGGGCTTCTCATTTGCGATCGGCAGCTCGGCGTCGATCCAGACCGGCGTGCCATAGACATGCAGCGAGCGGTCCACCGCGATCGAGCGCATAGGTGTGAGCGGCACGCCTTGCGCGCCGATGCACTCTTCATGTTCCTCGAGCGGCTGCTCCTTGAAGAACACGAAAGAGCGGTTCTTGCGCCGCAGCTCCCGCCCTTCTTCCGGATTGGTTTCCATCCAGTGGCGGATGCGGTCCATCGACATGTCTTCCTTGGCGATGATGCCGCGGTCGATCAGGTCACGCCCGACGGGCGTGTAGGGATGGCCGTTACTGGCGATATAATTGAGCCGCATGGTCTTGCCATCGTCGAGACGCACGCGCGTCGAACCCTGGATCTGCGCGAAAAACAGATCAACCGGATTCTTCACCCAACAGATCTCGAGGCCTTTGCCGGCAAGGGCGCCTTCCTCGATTTTGGTGCGATCGAGATGGGGAAACACCTTGCTCAGCTTCGCCTTGATGGCGTGAGCCGGCGCCGTATAGACCGGGACCTTGTACTCGTCGGTGCGCGTGCGCGAGCCGAGCACTTCGGATTCGTAATAGCCGGTGAAGAAGCCTTCGCTCTGGCCGGTGGCGGCGACGCGATAGGCGTTGAACTCTTTTTCGAAGAAGGCGCGTGCCTTGTCGCGATCGAGCCGGCCGAGCGCAAGCGCGTTCGTGCAGGCCGTGTAGAGGCCGCCATAGATCGGCTTGGCCTTGCGCATCTTCGGCGTGCCATGGCGGATGGCGCCGCAGCTTTTCAGGAAAGACGCAAAGGCCGCTGCGTGATCGTCGTCTTCCCAGCCGGTGAGCGCGGTGAATTCGACCGGCTCGACCGCGGCCTTGGGCAGGGTGACGGTCTTGTTGCCGCTGGCGGATGCAGGCACGACACTCGCGCTGATAAGAATAGCCGCAACTATCTGCGTCAGTTCGCGACGGCGCGTCGTGGCGCCCCGGAATGACCTTGAGAAGGCTTCGCCCCCCGGCATGCCGTTACTGCCCGGCTTCGGTCGCGACCAGTTTCCAGTTCGGGTCGCGCGAGGAGGCATCGCGCGCGAAGGTCCAGACATCGGTCACGTCGGTGACGCTCTCGGCATTGCCGTCGATCACCTCGCCGGCCTTGTTGCGCGTCGCGGTCACCAGCTTGGACTGGAAGCGGACGGTGATCTGCACGCTGCGGCCGCGGACCTCGGCACCCGTGATCGTGGCCTTGTCGATCGACACGAAGCGGCTCTCGACCACGTCGCCGCGCTTCTCGCGATCGGTGATCGCGGCCTCGAAGCCGTCATAGACCTCCCGCGACAACAGATTGCGCAAGGTGCGCCGGTCGCCCTCGGCATAGGCGGTGACGATCATCTCGTAAGCGGCGCGGGCGCCGGTGAGGAAGTGGTTGGCGTCGAAGCTGCGGTCGGCGACAGCCACCGCATCGAGCCCGTTGGCGACGGGCGAGCCGGGCTCGGCAATGCCCTTCCAGCGCTCCGCCGGCGCGGCTTCCTCGGCCGCCTCGTCGGGCTTGCGCGCGGCTTCCGCGCCGCGGTTCGGGATCTGCACCACGTTGTCGGTCGTGGGGCGGGCCGGCTCGCGGGCGGCATAGGGATCGTAGGGCGGGCGCTCACGGCCGGTGCGCTGACCGAGCACGCTGCGCAGCCGCAGGAAAATGAACACCGCAAGCGCCAGAAAGATGATGGTGTAGATATCGAACACGTCTTGCATTCTTTCGGCTACCGTCCCGGAAGGCGCTTCACGTCAGCCTGCCGGCTTGTCGAAAATGGGCCGCGAGGCGAAATGGCGATTATCGCGTATCCGCCTTATCTAAACCCGCGGACGCGCCGATCCAGAGGTTTGGCACCGATTTCGCGGCGCATTTGGACCTGCCGGACCATAAACGATCGGCGCCTGAACGCCAATATCGCCGGCCGATCAGAGGAATACAGATGAATGTGGCAAAATGGCTGGTGCTGGCCCTACTGGCCCTGCCGCTGGCTGAACTGGCGGTGTTTATCGCGGTCGCTGCGGCCTGGGGCTTCGTGCCGGCGCTGGCCGTGCTGATCGGCCTGTCGCTCGCCGGCGGTGTGATTTTGCGCCGTGCCGGCGGCAATCACATACAGCGGGTGCGCATGGCCATGCGCGACGGCTTTGGCCGCCAGGAATTCACCGCCCTGAGCGCCGACAGCACCGGCGGGCTGACGCTGCTGGGCGGGTTTCTGCTGGCGGTTCCCGGGCTGATCACCGGCACCATCGGACTGCTGGTGCTGCTGGTGCCATTGTGGCGCAGCCTGACCGGGGCGGCTGTTGGCCGCAGGCCACCATCGACGGCGCCCGACGGGGTGGTCGACCTCGAGCCCGAGCAATGGCGCCGGGTCGAGGACCCGCGGCTGCCCGGCCGCGAGCGCGAGGGCACCGATCGCTGATCGGCGCATTTACGATGATCGGAGCCAGCCGCGGAGACGGGCTCCATCGCGAGCCGGCATCCTTGTTCGGCCCCGGGTAGCGTGTTAGCCAACCGCCGCGAAAACAGAGGGAACTTCGATGACGACCACGAATGGCGGCCACAGCGAGGAATTCAACCCGGAGCAGGCGCCGCAGCTCAATGTGGTGGCGCAGTACATCAAGGATTTCTCGTTCGAGAATCCGAACGCGCCGAAGTCGCTCGTCACCGGCCAGCAGCCGCAGATCGGCATCCAGATCAACGTCAATGCCGCGCCGGTGTCCGACACCGACATCGAAGTCGTGCTGCATCTCTCCGGCAAGGCGGAGAATTCCGGCAGCCTGCTGTTCAGCTTCGACCTCGCCTTCGGCGGCGTCTTCCGCATCCGCAACGTGCCGCAGGAAAGCCTGAACGCCGTGGTGCTGATCGAGTGCCCGCGGCTGCTGTTCCCGTTCGCGCGCGAAATCATCGCGACCACCGTGCGCAATGGCGGCTTCCCGCCGCTGCTGCTCGATCCGGTCGACTTCGTCGCGCTCTATCGTCAGAAGATGGAACAGCTCGCGGGACAGCAGCAGCCGGCCGGCAACTGACGTAACGTCTCTTCGCGGAACTTTTTTCGGCGCAGCCATCGCACACAAAGGCGTGAGATGGCCGCGGCCGCTTATGCCCCATAAGGGTTCTTTAACGACGTTTTTTGTATAGCGGTGAGACCACAGGTTTCCCGCTTTGAAATGCCCGTCGCCGCCCCGCGGCAAAATCCTCGACATCGCTTTTCTAATCGTCGTGACGCTTGGCGGCTTCGCCGCCAGCGCGCGGATCGGACTCGTGCCGCGAACATCAGATGACGGCGTCGCCGTGATGTTCGCGCCGTGGACGACGGCATCGGACAGTTTGTCGCGGGCTACGGCGAGCGGCGGCCGCTTTGTCAGATTCGGCGGCTTGCCTTTTATCGCCGTCGTGATGCCACCCGACGCTGGCTATGCCGACCGCCTGTTCGCGCACGGCGCCTGGCTGGTGATGGATCCCAAACTCATCGCCGCCTGTGCCGCAGCATTGCCCTTCAGTGAGCCGACGTCATGACCACCCTGGAGCAGCTTCGCCGGACCGTGGCTATCGCGCTGATCGCTCTTTCGATCGCGGCCACGCCAGTGCTTGCGATTGTCGCATTCTCGTTCGGCCGATCCGTGCCGGGCACGATCGTCGTCTCGCTGGCGCTCGCGGCTGCACCGGCATTGCTCCTGATGCTCAAGCGGCCGATGTCGTCCGTCACCTACGGCATAGCAATCGCGCTGGTCGGCCAGACTTCGTTACTCGTCTTTCTGTTCGCGGATCATGCGTGGCAGATCGAGATGCACTTCTACTATTTCGTCGTGCTGGCGCTGGTGTCCGGATTCTGCGATTCAATGTTGCTGGTGGCCACGGCGCTGTTGATCGCCGCCCAACATCTTTCTCTCAATTATCTCCTTCCCATGGCGATCTTCCCGGGCGGCACCAGCACCTGGCGGGTGATCGTGCATGCCATTGCCGTCGTCTTCGAGACGGCAATGCTGATCGGCATCACCCAGGCCATCCGCGCCGCATTTCATCGTGCCGAAGCCGCGCAGCGCGCATCCGATCTGGCGGCGACGGAACTCGCCCGTATCGGCAAACATCGCGAACTTGAACTCGCCGCGACAAGACATCGCGCCGAACAGCTGAGTGGCCTGCTGACCGGCTTCCGCAACGCCATCGAGCAATCGACCGGCATACTCCACGATGCCGCACAGACGCTGCAGCAGGACGCCAGCCGTCTCGACAGGACGGCCAACGACGCAAGCTTGCAATCCAAGGCCGTTTCGGTTGCATCTCAGCATACGGCCCATATCGTCACGAGCGCCGCCACCGTCGGCGAGAAACTCGCCGCCGCAATCGCCGAAGTCGGCCAGAATGCATTGCAATCATCGCAGCTGGCCACCAGCGCCGTGACGCAGGCCGGTCGCGCCAAGGACACGATCGACCGGCTCGCCGCCACCACGCAGGAAATCGGCAAGGTGACCGGCCTGATCAATGCCGTTGCCGCACAAACCAACCTACTGGCGCTGAACGCCACGATCGAAGCCGCCCGCGCCGGCGAATCCGGCAGGGGCTTTGCCGTGGTGGCGCAAGAGGTGAAGTCTCTGGCCGGCCAGACGACCCGCGCCACCGAGGAAATCGCCCGCAGCATCGAGGCCATGCGCGCGGAAACCGCCACATCGGTGCAGGCCATCGTTTCGATTTCCGAGACCATCAAGAAGGTCGACGAGTTCTCGGCCCGCATCGCCGAAGCGGTCGACCGCCAGGCTGTTGGCGCGCGCGACATCGCGGTCAACGGTTATACTGCGGCGGACAGCGTCAACATGGTCGGCGGCTCAATGGCGCGGATCGAGAACATTGCCGTTGAGGCCTCACGCGCAGCGACCAAGGTCAGCGAAGCCTCGACCGGCGTCGCCGATCAGACCCGGGTCATTCGCGAGCAGGTGCAACGGCTCTCTGACGAGATCTCGGCGATACCCGCCTAGCGAAGGTGCGGTGCTGTCAGATCAGGCGCGGTAATTCAGCCACAGCGCCTGTTCGCCGAGCGTGCCGACGAATTCGCGATGCGCGGCGAGTTCGGCTTCGGTCAGGCGCGGCTCGAGCGGCGCCGGCCGCGTCCGCACCGTCGTGGAGCCGCTGACCGCGAAAGCGCTCGGCGTCACGCTTTCGGCCAGACCCAGCGAGGCCTGGCGGCCGCCGAGCAATTCAAGATAGACCTCGGCCAGGATTTCGGCGTCGAGCAGCGCGCCGTGCTTGGTGCGGCGCGAATTGTCGATGCCGTAGCGGCCGCACAGCGCGTCGAGATTGTACGGGCCGGCCGAATGCTTGCGCCGCGCCAGCGCCAAGGTGTCGACGAGACGTTCGCGCGCGATCAGCGTGCGCTTGACCAGCTTGAGTTCGGCGCAGAGGAATTTGTGGTCGAACTCGGCGTTGTGGATCACCAGCGGCGTGTCGTCGCCGATGAAGGCGAGGAAGTCGTCGACGATCTCGGCGAACTTGCGGTGCCCGCTCAGGAACTCCGCCGACAGGCCATGGACGTTGAAGGCCTCCATCGGCATGTCGCGCTCGGGATTGACGTAGACGTGGAACGTCTGCCCGGTCGGAATGCGGTTGAGTAATTCGACGCAGCCGAGCTCGACCAGGCGGTGGCCCTGGTTGGGATCGAGGCCGGTGGTTTCGGTATCGAGAACGATTTCGCGCATGGTTCCGTGCCGCGACTCAAGGCGCCTTGAACGGCATATTACGCAACTGGCTGAGAATTTCACGCACCTGCTGCCGCGCGGCATCGAAGCCGCGTGACGTATCCACGACGAAATCCGCCCGCGCCCGCTTGTCCGCATCCGGCATCTGCTTGGCCAGAATGGCGGCGAAACGCTCCTCGCTCATGCCGGGCCGCGCCAATACGCGTTCGCGCTGCACCTCGGCGGGCGCCGAGACGACGACCACTGCGTCGCAGTTGACGTCACTGCCTGTCTCGTAGAGCAGCGGAATATCGAGCACCACGATATCGGCACCGGACTTTTCCGCCCCGGCCAGAAAGCTGTCGCGCTCCTGCGCCACCAGCGGATGGACGATCTTCTCCAGCGTGGCCATGGCCTCCGGCTTGCCGATCACCATCGTGCCGAGCTTGACCCTATCGACCTTGCCGTCCGCGGTCGTGCCGGGAAACGCCGCTTCGATCAGCGGCGTCGCCTTGCCTTCATAGAGCGCATGCACCGCGGCATCGGCGTCCTGCACCGGTACGCCCTCCTCGGCGAACATCTTCGCCGTCGCCGTCTTGCCCATGCCGATCGAGCCGGTCAGGCCGAGGATAAACATCACGCGATCCCTTGTCCCGGACGCAGCGCCTCAACCATCGACATAACCGCTCTCGCGCAGGAACGTCAGTAGCGGCAACAGCGGCAGGCCGAGAATGGTGAAGTAGTCGCCCTCGACGCGGTCGAACAGATGGATGCCGATGCCTTCGAGCTGATAGGCGCCGACGCTGGTCATCGCGACATCGCCGGTCATGTCGAGATAGTCGTCGAGAAAGCGGTCGGAAAAATCGCGCATGGTCAGCCGCGCGGTGTCGACGAGATCGAACAACACTTCGCCGTCGCGCACCACCGCAATGCCCGAATGCAGCTCATGGGTCTGGCCACGCAAGGTGCGCAGTTGCGCAGCGGCGTCTTCGCGATTGGCCGGCTTGGTCAAACGCATCGACCCATAGGCCAGCGTCTGATCGGCGCCGAGCACGATATGGCCCGGCATCTGCGCCGCCACCGCCATGGCCTTGGCGCGCGCCAGAAGTCGCGCGGCGGCAATCGCGTCGCTGACTTTCGCCTCGGCTTCGACCGCACGCTCGTCGATCTGCGCCGCGCGAATGCCAAAGCGCAGACCGGCCGCGGCGAGAATCTTGCCGCGAATGTCGCTTTTCGATGCGAGGACCAAAGGCTGTTGGCCTAACCAGAGAGGCATGAGTTTTCTTTCGTCGGACGAATTACATCGACGCCGGCTGCCGACGCCGCTCGCTGAGCAGCTTGACGATAGCGGCCGCGGTTTCCTCGATCGAGCGCCGGGTGACGTCGATCAACGGCCAGCCATGCTTGGTGCAGAGCCGCCGCGAATAAGCGACTTCCTCGGCAACCGCGGCCCGGTCGATATAGGCATCGTCGTCGCGGTGTGCCTTGAGGCCGAGCAGACGATTTTCGCGGATCTGCACAATGCGCTCCGGGCTGGCATAGAGCCCGACCACCAAAGGCCGCTTCAGCTTCTCGACTTCCGGCGCCAGCGGTACGCCCGGCACCAGCGGCACGTTGCCGGTCTTGATGCCGCGATTGGCAAGGTAAATCGAGGTCGGTGTCTTCGAGGTGCGCGACACGCCGATCAGAACCACATCGGCGTCGTCCAGGCCGGAGACATGCTGACCGTCGTCATGCATCATCGTATAGTTGAGCGCGTCGATGCGGTTGAAGTATTCGGCATTGAGCACGTGCTGGGCGCCGGCGCGGTGGATCGTTTCGGCGCCGAGATAAGACTGGAACAGACGCAGGATCGGCCCCAGCACGGACATGCAGGGCAGGCCGAGATCGCGGCATTTGTTCTCGAGAAGCTGGATCAGGTCCTCTTCCAGCAGCGTATAGAGGACAAGGCCGGGCGACTCGGTAATCTCGGCCAGGCAATGATCGAGCTGCTTCTTGGAGCGCACCATCGGATAAAGGTGCTCGACGGGCGATACATTGGCATATTGGGCCGCGGCGGCGCGCGCGACCGTGATCAGTGTCTCGCCGGTCGCGTCCGACACCAGATGCAAATGAAAGTAGCCTGTATCGGACATCTGTATGGTGGCCGGACGAAATGTGGATTACCGGGGACGAAGTCGGCCCCTCGGCGGGCATGTAAGCGGGCGCGGCGGGACAGGTCAATTTTTGTCCACACCGCCGTCTCCCGGGACGAACGAAAGCAGACCGGGCGTCAGCTCGCGGCCGGATGTGGATGGCGGTCTGGGGACAGTGTTGGATAAGTCGCCCAAATGGCGGTATCGCGCGCTTTTTGCCGGGGATGTTGCGACGAGGAAAAGCAGGGGAAACTGAACGACGACCGGCATCGCAGTGGACAGACTGTTGACTGCGAGTCATGAGTCCAATCGACAGCCCAACTACTACTACAAATAGATCTTAAGGATTCTTTAGGAAGAGCATGGTGACCGCGAACTCCGTGGGGACAAAACCCCTGCTGCAAGTCCTGGAAGGTCGCGCGCAGGACATTCCGCCGGTCTGGATGATGCGCCAGGCCGGCCGATACCTGCCCGAATATCGCGAGCTGCGTGCCAAGGCAGGTGGCTTCCTCGATCTTTGCTTCAATCCGGAACTTGCGGCTGAAGTCACCTTGCAGCCGATCAGGCGATTCAACTTCGACGCCGCGATTTTGTTCTCGGATATCCTGGTCATGCCATTGGCACTCGGCCGCAAGGTAGAGTTCCTCGCCGGCGAAGGGCCAAAACTCGAACCGATGAAGGATGCCGCATCGCTGTCAGGCTTGCGCGACCGCGTCGATCACGATGTGCTGGCGCCGATCTACGAGACGGTGCGGCGGGTCAAGGCAGGGCTGCCCGAGAACACGGCGCTGATCGGCTTCTGCGGCGCGCCCTGGACGGTGGCGACCTATATGGTGGCCGGTGAAGGGACGTCCGATCAAGGACCGGCGAGGCTGTTTGCCTATCGCGATCCGGAGAACTTCAAGCGCATCATCGATCGCCTCGTGCAAGGCTCGATCGAATATCTGGTGGCGCAGCTCAATTCCGGCGCGGATTGCGTGCAGATTTTCGATACCTGGGCCGGCATTTTGCCGCCGGAGCAGTTCGACCGCTGGTGCATGGAGCCGACGGAGCGCATCGTCACCGGCGTGCGCGCCCAGGTGCCGGGCGCCAAGATCATCGGCTTTCCGCGCGGCGCCGGCGCGATGGCGCTGCCTTACGTCGAAATCACCGGCGTCGATGCCATCGGCCTCGACTGGATGTTCCCGCGCAGTCTGGCGCACGACATCCTGCAGCCGCGGGTGCCAATTCAGGGCAATGTCGATCCTTTGGCGCTGCTTGCCGGCGGCGCGGCCCTTGATCGTGAAGTCGAGGATGTTCTGACGATGGCCGACCGGCCGCTGATCTTCAATCTCGGTCACGGTATTCTGCCGGAAACGCCGATCGCGCATGTCGAGCAGATGCTGAAGCGGGTGCGGGGCTAGCGGTTCGCGGGTTTCTTCGCCGGTTGTTGTTGCACTTGCGGGAGTGGTGCCGCCGGCGGCGTTGCGATGCTGATGCCGAACAGCAGCCAGTGGCCGTCGACGTTCTGGAACAGCAGGTCGAAATCGATCTGCAGCGGGCGCGTTGGAAAAAACCCGGTAAGCCTCAGCATGCCATTGGCATCGAGTTGCGGCTGTGCCGTCATCGTCGGGGCCAGCAGGGCAGCACCGAAAAGATCGAAGCGCCGTTGTCGCAGATCGACGAAATTCAACGCGAGATCGGCGGCGCTGTTGCGCGCCTGGAAGGCTGGCGCCGCGAGGTCGCGAAGCACGGTGTAATTGCCGGAGCGGTTGGCGTCGTTCAACGTCAGCAATGTCGAGCGGATCAGATAGAGCGCCTGGCTTAGATCGACCGGCAGTTTCTGAGTTGCGGCATTTTGCTGGGTATTTGCGGGTGCCGGCTGTGCCGTGGCCGGCTGCGCGACGAGCGGAAGGTTCAGGCTGAGGCCAACCGCCAGCGCGACAGGCGCTGTCTTCCGGATGAGCATTCCATATTTCCAGTTCGATCAGTTCAGTGTCAGCGACATGCCCATGCTGGCGCCATAGTCGCCGATAGCCGGGGCACCGCTGAAGGCGGCATTGAATTTCAGGCGGTCGCTAAAAGCGTAACCGATACCCGTGGCAAGGCCGGTCTCGCCCTTGAAATGGCCGAGGGCTGCCGACAATGAGACTTTACCGGGGCGGCTGTCGAATTGCCGGCGCGAGCCTCACGGCGGTTGTCGTTGATCTGCGTCTGCATCGAGGCGAGTTGTGAGTTGATGGTGCTGATATCGTTGTTCGAGGCAATGCCGAGGCTGGCAAGCGTCGTCGTGGCGAGGTTGCCGGCGCCGTCGGATGTCACAATTTGCGTCGGACCACTCTGCGCGGCCTTGCTCGCAGACGATGTGATGCCGCTCATGGTGTAGGTGCTGGTCGAGGTGCCGAAGGATTGTTGATTGGCGCGCGTCGTCGTCGCGCCATTGCCTATGGCAACGGAATTGGCGAAGCCTGCCGATGCACCGGTGCCGAGAGCAATGCCGTCCGCGCCTGCGACCTGTGCGCCATTGCCCATGGCGATGCCATTGGCGCCGGTGACGGCGATCGCGTTGCCGACCGCCACGGCGTTCATGGCATTGACGGTGTTGTTGTAGCCGACCACCGAGGAGCCGGAGGCGTTGGCTGTGCTGGCGACGGTGTTGCTCGAACCGACGATCTGAATGCGGTTGCCCCAGGCGACCTGGTTGGTGTTGTTGACGGTGTTGTTGCCGCCGAAGGCGCTGCTGTCGTTGCCGTTGACGGTGTTGTTGGTGCCGACGGCGTTGTTGTTGGTACCGGCGGCGTTGTTGTTGTTGCCGATCGCCGTGCTGGCGTAACCGCTGGCCACGGATTGGTACCCATAGGCCGAGCTCATAAACCCGCTGGCGGAGCTGTTGTGGCCCGCGGCCGTGGCGTAGGTGCCGGAGGCCGAGCTCATCCCTCCGACGGCTACGCTGAAGGAGCCGCTGGCGGTGCTTTGGTAGCCGACGGCGGTGCTTCCGCCGCCATTCGCGGTGCTGTTGCCGCCGATCGCGGTGTCCGCCGAGAGCCCAGCGTTGGCCGCGTTGCCGAAGGCGGTGTTGTGGGTACCGGTTGTCGCGGCCGTGGCGTTGGTGCCGCAGGCCACGCTCTGCTGACCGGGTGCGGTGGCGCCGCCGGTGCTGTTACTGGCATCGGTGCAGACGAACTGCGCGTATGCCGGCGCCGTCGCGACTGGCGACAAAGCAAGTCCAAGTGAGAGCGACGCTGCCATTGCCGCAACAAGGCGGCCGAAGGTCATCCGATAAGCCATTGATACGCTTCCGCCATATTAGAATACCACCTTTTGGATGGTACAATCCGACCGGATTCCCGTCAAAATGGTGAGAAGCAGATTGGCGTGGCGAGAGGACGCAGCCTGCAAGGCCTGCGATCGGGATTCGACCGCTATCCCCACGTGGCTGATGTGCGCCTTGGACTCGCGGCTTCCAGACCGCTACGGACGTGGTGTGCCCACCCGCTGCGCCAGCAAGGACCGACGATCGCATGTACCTCTGGATCAAAGCCCTGCACATCGTCGCCGTCATTTCGTGGATGGCGGGGATGCTCTATCTGCCGCGGCTGTTCGTCTATCACGTCGCCGCGGAGCCGGGCTCGCAGCAGGCCAGGACCTTCGAGGTCATGGAGCATCGCCTGCTGCATTTCATCATGACGCCGGCCATGGCGGTCACCTGGATCGCCGGCGTGGTGCTGATGCTCGAAGGCGGCTGGCTGGCGTCCGGCTGGCTGCACGCCAAGCTGACGGCGGTTATCGCCATGAGCGCCCTGCACGGCATGCTGGGACGCTGGGCCAAGGACCTGGCCGCCGGCCGCAGCACCAAGAACGCCAAATTCTTCCGGATTATCAATGAAGTACCGACACTCCTCATGATCTTCATCGTGATCATGGTGGTGGTGAAACCGTTCTAGGCGTGGGCTCCGGGAGACCCAAGGTTGCGGCCTTGCCGCTCGCCTCTTGCGCCAAAACCCGGGCTCACATATCTTTGTGACATCCCACCGAACGCAGGCGGATGAAGTCGCGTACCGGAACCGAGCCGTTCGGAACCGCCGCAGGCTCCAGGACCTTCTCCTGAAAAGCCCCGCGTCTTCCCAGACCTGCGAACTCAATCACTCCCACTGTTGACCCGGCGCTGGCCCCGAATTTTTCCAAGGCCAAGGTTTAAAGACCAAGCCCGGATTTCCTTTCAAGGACCCTACCCCCCATGCGGGAAATGAAACTCCAGGACCTCAAGTCCAAGACTCCGGCCGAACTCCTGGCCTTCGCCGAAGAGCACCAGGTCGAGAACGCCTCCACCCTGCGCAAGCAGGAGCTGATGTTCGCGATCCTGAAGCAGCTCGCGGCGCAGGAAATCGAGATCATCGGCGAAGGCGTGGTCGAGGTTCTCTCCGACGGCTTCGGCTTTTTGCGGTCGCCGGAATCCAACTACCTGTCCGGCCCGGACGACATCTACGTCTCGCCCTCGCAGATCCGCCGTTTCGGCCTGCGCACTGGCGACACTGTCGAGGGTCAGATTCGCTCGCCCAAGGAAGGCGAACGCTACTTCGCGCTGCTCAAGGTCAACACGATCAATTTCGAGGACCCCGAGAAGGCGCGCCACAAGATCAACTTCGACAACCTGACGCCGCTCTATCCCGACGAGCGGCTGAAGATGGAACACGACGATCCGACCAAGAAGGATCTGTCGGCCCGCGTCATCGACATCGTCGCGCCGATCGGCAAGGGCCAGCGCGCTTTGGTCGTGGCGCCGCCGCGCACCGGTAAAACCGTTCTGCTGCAGAACATTGCGCACGCCATCACGGCGAACCATCCCGAGTGCTATCTGATCGTTCTGCTGATCGACGAGCGTCCGGAAGAAGTCACCGACATGCAGCGTTCGGTGAAGGGCGAGGTCGTGTCCTCGACCTTCGACGAACCGGCGACGCGCCACGTCGCCGTGGCCGAAATGGTCATCGAGAAGGCCAAGCGCCTCGTTGAACACGGCCGTGACGTCGTCATCCTGCTCGACTCGATCACGCGTCTCGGCCGCGCCTACAACACCGTCGTGCCGTCATCCGGCAAGGTGCTGACCGGCGGTGTCGACGCCAACGCCCTGCAGCGCCCGAAGCGCTTCTTCGGCGCGGCGCGTAACATCGAGGAAGGCGGCTCGCTGACCATCATCGCCACCGCGCTGATCGACACCGGTTCGCGCATGGACGAAGTCATCTTCGAAGAATTCAAGGGCACCGGTAACTCGGAACTCATCCTCGACCGCAAGGTCGCGGACAAGCGCACCTTCCCGGCGATCGACATCACCCGCTCGGGCACGCGTAAGGAAGAGCTGCTCACCGAGAAGGACACGCTCAAGAAGATGTATGTGCTGCGCCGTATCCTCAACCCGATGGGCACGATGGATGCGATCGACTTCCTGCTCGACAAGCTGCGCAACACCAAGAGCAACGCCGAGTTCTTCGAGAGCATGAATACGTAAGGCGGCGCTGCCGGCGATATCACAGACGCTTATCGCGAATAACGAAGGCCGGGCCCCCAAGCCCGGCCTTTTCTGTTGCATGGAACAATAGTTCAAATGCAACCGCAGAGCGTCACCTAATCGTAGGTGGTGGGTGGCAGAGATACACCCGACCGGGTTGAAGGCTTCAAGCGAATGAGAAGCCAGTTGCCCGGCCGGGGGTGTTTCCGTGCAATCTCGTTTGCGTGCGATTGCGATTTCATGGTGTGCCATTGCGCCGATCATCTACTTCATCGATCTCATGGCGCCGCGCCTGTTCGACGGCACGCGAACCGGTCGCCCTTTCGGCGACGACTTCATCAACTACTGGTCGGCCGCCTGGCTCGCCTTTCATGGACGAGCGGGCGAGATCTACGACTGGAACGCCTTTCATGTTTTCCAGACCGGCATCGCTGGCATGCCGATCGATTACTATCACTACAGCTACCCTCCGATTTTGCTGGTTCTCTCGGCGCCGCTTGCCGCACTCCCTTATGTACCGGGTCTCTTTGCCTGGCTGGTTTCGGGATGGTGCGCGTTCTATGCGGCGCTGCGCGTGGCGTCGCCGACACAAGGGCTGTGGCTGGCCCTGGCGACGCCCGCAATTTTCGTCAATGCCGTCAGCGGTCAGAACGGGACCTGGACCGCGGCATTGCTGGGCGGTGGCCTGACGCTGCTGGAGCGGCGCCCGATTCTGTCGGGCGTGTTGTTCGGCTGCCTTGCCTACAAGCCGCAGATGGGGCTGTTGCTGCCGCTCGCGCTGGCGGCCGGAGGTTACTGGCGCACGATTGCGGCGGCTGCGGCGACGGTTACGGCCTTGTTCGCGGCGAGCGTGGGGTTGTTCGGCTTCCGGCTCTGGAGCGGCTATCTCGAAAACATCGGCGTGCTGCGTGAGCGCATCCTCGAGGACGGTACCGGCGTCTGGCATCGCATGATGTCGGTCTTCGTCGCGATCCGGCGCATCGGCGCCGACGTCGCTTCCGCCTACGCCATTCAATGTGTGATGGCGTTGCTGGTGACGATTGTCGTCGTGCTGTTGTGGCGCCGGCGCGATTGCCCGGCCGCCATTAAATATGCCGCGCTGGTGCTCGGCACCTGCCTCGCCACGCCTTACTTGCAGGACTACGACCTGGTGGTCGGCGCTTTCGTTGCGGTGTGGATCTATCAGGCCATGCCCGACCGGCCGCGCGTCGCACTGGCGAGCGCGGGCGGCGTGCTGCTGCTGCCGCTGTTCGGCGCGGGCCTGGCGAGCGCGACGGGCCTTGCCCTCGGGCCGCTGGTGCTGATGCCGGCCTTTGCCGCGGTGGTCTGGCAGGCGGTGCGCAGGCTCACACCGCCTGCCGAAACCGTGTTGCGGCGCCGGGATTTTCAGATGTCGAAGAACACCGTTTCATTGTCGCCCTGAAGGACGATGTCGAAGGTGTAGGTTGCCTTGCCGGGCCGGTCCTGCTTCTTTGCGATCAAAGTCGGCACCCGGTTCTTGTGCTCGATGGCTTTGAGCACCGGGTCGTCGGCATTGGCGGCTTCTTCATCCGAGAAGTACATCCGCGTCTGCAGGCCGATATTGATGCCGCGCGCCACGATCCAGAAATTGATGTGCGGCGCGCAGACCTTGCCGTTCCGCCACGGCGTGCGGCCCGGCTTGATGGTGTCGAAGCGATAGATGCCGCTGTCGAAATCGGTACCGGTGCGGCCCCAGCCGCGGAAACCGGCGGCCGCCGCGCGCTTGTCGGCCGGATGGGCGTAGTGGCCGTTGGCGTCGGCCTGCCAGATTTCCAGCAGCGCATCGCGCACCAGCGACCCGGTGCCATCGATGACGCGGCCTTCGATCGCGACCGGTTCGCCCGGCGTATCGGCGCCGGCGAGCACGCCGCTGAAATTGTTCTGGAAGATGTCGAAGCCGGCCATGTGCGGAATGAGGCCGATATGCACATACGGCCCCGCGGTCTGCGACGCGGTTTCTTTCAGATAGGCGATTGGCTGCGTCATGGTTCAGTTTCCTTCCAGCCGATTTTCGAACAAGGTCGAGCGGCGGCCGCGCAACACGATGTCGAAACGATAGGTCAGACAATCGTCGGGCACCGCGGCGTTGATATCGAGCGGCGCGATCAGCCGGTCGATCGCTTCCTTGTCGGGCACGACATTGACGATCGGGCAGATCTTGATGAGCGGATCGCCCTCGAAATACATCTGCGTGATCAGGCGCTGGACGAAACCGGTGCCGAAGATCGAGAAGTGGATGTGCGCCGGCCGCCATGAATTGACGTAGTTGCGCCATGGATAAGGGCCCGGCTTCACCGTGCGGAAATAATAGTAGCCGTTCTCGTCGCTGAGGGTGCGGCCGCAGCCGCCGAAGTTCGGGTCGATCGGGGCCAGATACGTATCCTTCTTGTGCCGGTAGCGGCCCGAGGCGTTGGCCTGCCAGAACTCGACCAATGTGCGCGGCACCGGACGGCCGGATTCGTCGAGCACGCGGCCGTGGACGATGATGCGCTCGCCGATCGGATCGCCCGACTTGGCGTAATTGCGGATCAGGTCGTTATCCAGCATGCCGATGTCGTTGTGGCCGAACACCGGTCCGGTGATGTCGCCGAGCGACTGGTCGAGCGACAGCAGCGCGCGGCGCGGCGAGCGCGCCACCGAGGTCTTGTAGATCGGCTGATAGGCCGGCGGCTGCATCGCGCGGTCGCGCGAGAAGAATTCGAGCGGCTGGTGCTGCGGATGCACCGACACCGGCTCGTCCGCCGCGAATGTCTGTCCCTGGACGTTCATTCCTGTGGGCTCCCGTGGGGTTTTCTGTTCGTTGACGTCACGACGGCGCGCGGCCCGCCGATGCGTGCCCCGCCGCTGCGCAGGATGAGCTAATCCGATAGCGCCGATAAATAGATTGATTATAATCAAACGTATGAAGAAAACCGATTATTCGGCCCTCGACGGCCAGAGCCTGCGGCTGTTCCTGGCGGTGCTCGAGGAGGGCTCGGTCACGGCGGCGGCCGCCCGGCTGGGCGTGACGCAATCGGCGGTCAGCCACGGCCTCGACAAATTGCGCGCGATTGTCGCCGACCCGCTGTTCGTCAAATCCGGCCGCGGCATCGTCGCCACCGCGCACGCCCATTCGCTGGCGGCGCGGGCGCACGAGCTGCTCGACGGTATGAAGGTCTTTGCGCAAGGCGCGGCCTTCGACCCGAAAACGGCGAAGCTGTCGCTCACCGTGGCCGCGAATGACTTCCAGCGCGACCTGCTGCTGCCGCCGTTATTGGCGCGGCTGTCGGCACAAACCGCCGGCATCGATCTGCGCGTCATCCCCTCCGGCCTGCCGAGCGGCGAGATGCTGCGCGAGGGCCGCTGCGACCTGTTGATCACGCCAAGGCCGCCGGTCGCCACCGACGTGTTTCAGCGGCTGCTGTTTCGCGATCGCTATGTCTGCTTTTATGACGCAGCCAAGCGCACCGCACCGCGCAATCTCGCCGCCTGGTTCAAGGCGCGGCACATCACCGTCGTGTACCCCGACAATGAGCGGCTGGAGTTCGACCGGCGGCTGGCGGCGAAAAAGATCGCGCGCGACATCGCCATCGAGGTGCCGAACTTCTATGGCGTGCCGGCTTTTCTGCAGGGCACTGAGCTGCTCGCGTCGATGCCGAGTCTGCTGCGAACCGGCATGATGAAGCCCTTTGCGCAGGCCGCCATTCCGCTGAAGGACGGCATCACCGAGCTGCCGATGTACATGGTCTGGCATCAGCGCTTTCAGAGCGATCCGGCGCATATGTTCTTGCGCGGCGCGCTGGAGCGGACGGCGCAGGCCGCGATCGGCGCGGCCAGGAAAACGCAAACTTCAAGTAAGTGAGGCCGCCCGGAGGGGAACTACGGGCGGCCTCACGACTGCGCGGTTGAGAGGGGTCCGCGCAGGCAAATGTTGCTAGTGGCGAAACCGCGCGCCGCCTTCGAGGATGCGCAGGCCGATCTCGCGTTCGATGCTGTCGGTCAGGCGGCCGCCGCTTTGCGCGATGTATTCGTCCAACGCGCGCTGAGCGCGGGTCTCTCGCGTTTCGAACAGAGTGTCGAACAGGCGCCGCAGCAGACCGGGCTTCGGCGGCTGGCCGGTGGCGGCCGGCACAGAGATGATCCGATAGCCGAGGGGGCGGGCGATGGTCATGGCGGACCTCCGTGATTTGTTGAGGCAGGCTCAACTGTCGAATGTCACTTTCCTGCTGTTATTGCCGTCTGACAAAGGATAAGGTCTCAGTCGATAGTTGAGATTGGCTCAAGCATAGGTGCTTGCCCATGGCGATGCCTCCGTTGTCTGCGCTGCGTGCCTTCGAGGCGGCGGCCCGCCATCTGAGCCTCACCCAGGCCGCCGGCGAACTGAACGTTACGCCCGGTGCGCTCAGCCACCAGATCCGCGCGCTCGAGGAGATGCTGGGCGTCAAACTGTTCGAGCGCCGCGTGCGTTCAATCGCGCTGACCGCGGCCGGCCGGCAGCTTTATCCCGGCCTGCAGACCGGCTTTGCCCATATCCGCGACGCGGTGGCCTCGTTCGACGCAACACAGGACGGCCGCGTGCTGGTGCTCAGCACGTCGCCGGGCCTGACGGCGAAATGGCTGGTGCCCCGGCTCTATCGTTTCGCCGCCGCCTATCCCGATTTCGATATCCGGATTTCGGCGACGCCGAGCAATGCCAACTTCGTCAATGACGGCATCGACATGGCGCTGCGCAATATGGCGGTGCCGCCGAAGCTCGACCCGGCGCTCGAATGCGACATGCTGGTCGATGTTTATTTCGTGCCGGTGTGCAGCCCGCGGCTTCTGGAGAGTCATGGCCCGATCCGCTCGGCCGCGGATCTGGCGGGGCTTCGCCTCATTCACGACGATTCGTTGATACCGGCGGCCGCGCGGCCCGACTGGAGCGTCTGGTTCAAAACTGCCGGCGTCGGCGATGTCGATCTGCGGCGCGGCCTGCGGTTCAACAGCGCCGATCATGCGCTCGATGCCGCCTGCGAGGGCGGCGGTGTGCTGCTCACTTATGACATCCTGGCTTATGACGATCTGCGCAGCGGCCATCTCGTCATGCCGTTTCCGCTGGCGCTGGAGTCGAGCCGGGCGTTCTATCTGGTCGGCCCGAAGAACCGTAAGCGCTCGCCGGCGGCTGCTGCTTTCAGCAAGTGGATCAAGGAAGAAGTGGCTGCACTGGATTGGCGGTCGATCCGGGGACAGCCGCCGCGCGGTGCGAAGAAGAAAGGCAGATCGGGTCACGCCTAAAACTTGAGCGCGTTTGCCGACAATTGATGCGGTGTTTCAGCACCTGCGACAAGAATTTGGAAACCATATTCGGGCGAATTTCATAGGCGAAATCCTCTCCCATTCGAGCCTGCAATGTCCGCCCGTTTTCGAATTCCGCGGCCCGCCCTGTGGATCGCGGTGCCGGTGTTTGCTGTCTGCACCGCTGTCGTCGCGGCTTTCTATTTGTCGGGCTCGACCTGGATCGCGCTCGCCGCCGGAGCGGTGGGCGCGCTGGTCGTCGGCTCATTTGCCGAGCATCGTCTGTCCGCGGTCATTGCCTCGATCGGCGCTATTGCCGGCGGCGATCGTTACACCAGCCTGCCGGATCGCATCGGCGACGGCGCCATTCGCAGTTTCAACGAGACCGCGGGGCAGATCCGCACCGCCTTGATCGAGGCCGATACGCTGTCGGTGGATCAGAGCCGACGCGAGACCGAAGCGCGCTTGCATCACGCCGGCCGTCATTTCTTCACCGGCAATTTCCGTCGCGCCATCGACGATGTCGTGAACGCCTTCACCATGGCGGGCGAGCGTATTCGCCGCACGGCCGACGAACTGGCGCAGACCAACCGGCTGATGGCGCAGCAGGTGATGTATTCCTCCGATGCGGCTGCGCAGGCCGCCGAGGAAGTCGCCGGCGTTGCCGCCGCGGCGCGCGATGTGCAGGCGCTGGCGGTGACCTCGTCGCGTCAGGTCGATGCCGCCCGCGCCGCCACCACGCGTACGGTCACCGAGCTGAGTCGCGCCGATGAGACCATGCGCAATCTCGGCCTTGCCGCTTCACGCATCGAACAGGTCATCAAGCTCATTCAGGCGATCGCGCAACAGACGTCGCTGCTGGCGCTCAACGCCACCATCGAAGCCGCGCGCGCCGGCGATGCCGGGCGTGGCTTCGCCGTGGTTGCGGCGGAAGTAAAAGAGCTGTCGCGTCGCACCGAACAGGCGACCAAGGAAGTCGCGACGCAGGTGCACGACATTCAGGCCGCGGTGGATGAAGCCGCCGAAGCGATTGTCGCGGTCGATCAGAGCGTCGCGGCCATGAGCCAGGTCAACGAGAACGTGACGCGGCTGATGGAAGAGCAGATCGCCAAGCTCGACCACATCGGCACCGACGCCCGCAAGGTAGCGGTGACGGTGAGCGAAACGCTGCCGAGCATCCGCGCCATCGTGTCCGACGTGGCCGATGCCGGCGATGCCGTGCTGACCACCGCTGACGATCTCATCACGCGGGCGCAATCGCTCACCGCGTCTGTCGGCCGTTACTTCGCCGATCTCGATCATGGCTCGATCAAGGTCGGCATCCTGCATTCGCTGTCGGGCACGCTGACGGCGAGCGAGCGGCCGCTGCAGCAGATGCTGGTGATGCTGATCGAGAAGCTCAACGAGTCCGGCGGTTTGCTCGGCCGCCCCGTCGAGGCCGCGATCATGGATCCGCGCTCGGATGTGAAGGCCTATGCCGGCCAGGCCGAGGCGCTGCTGCGCGACCATAAGGCGGCGGCGATCTTCGGCTGCTGGACATCGGCCTCGCGCAAGCAGGTGCTGCCGGTGCTGGCGGAGCATGATGGCCTGCTGTTCTATCCCAGCCAGTATGAAGGCCAGGAGCAGTCGGCGCATGTGATCTACACCGGCGCGACGCCGCAGCAGCAGGCTTTGCCCGCGGTCGATCATCTCATCGGCCTTGGCCGTCGCCGCTTCTTCCTGGTCGGCACCGACTACGTCTATCCGCGCACCACCAACGCCATCATCCGCAACTATCTCAAGGGCGCGCACAGTATCGGCGACGATGCGGTCGACGAGCTCTACACGCCGTTCAACGCAACCGACTGGCGCGAGGCGGTGCAGCGTATCCGCAAGTTCTGCGGCAAGGACGGCGCCATCATCGCGACGTTGTCGGGCGACTCCAATGTCCACTTCTTCCGCGAGCGCGCACGGCAGGGCCTTGATGCCGACATCCTGCCGGTGATGAGCCTGTCGCTGGGCGAAGCGGAAATGCCGGCGCTGCACGAGCGCAATCTCGTCGGCCACATGGTGGCGTGGAATTATCTGCAAACGCTCGACACGCCGGAGAACCGCGCCTTCATCGCCGAATGGCGGCGCTTCACAGGCGACGATCAGGCGCTGACCAACGATCCGATGGAAGCGACCTTTATCGGTTTCAATCTCTGGGTTCAGGCGGTGACCGCCGCCGGCACCACCGACACGCAGGCGGTGCGCCGTGCCCTCGCCGGCCGCACCCTACGCGCGCCGTCCGGCTTCGACGTGCGGCTCGATCCGGACAACCAGCATCTGCACAAGCCGTCGGTGGTCGGCCGCATGGACGCGAACAATGTCATCTGGCCCGTGCGCGTCAGCGATGGCCTCATCGCGCCGGAGCCGTGGAGCGGGTGGTTGGCGCAGAATGCCATGAAGCGCGCCGGTTGATTGCCGACGTCACCTCATTCTCCGTTCATTCCCGCGAAAGCGGGAATCCAGAAAGCGAAGAACTGGGTCCCCGCTTTCGCGGGGACGAACGGAGTTGGTTCAATTCATTGCTCTGACGGCGTCGGCGATTGCTTGCGCCTCCGTCACCGGCAACGAGCACCGCTCGCCGACACAGACGAAGGCTGCGCTGCCCTGAACCGCCTTCACCTTGTCCTGCGCCGGATGCGATGGCGGCAGCGCGTCGGCCGACGGCGCGCGCAAAACAATGCGAGAAAGATGCGGCAGCTTCAGCGCCTCGCGCGCGAAGGCTTCGACGTCCGGCCCGGTGCAGACGATCTCTGCGGCGCGCAGGCGGAAGTCGAGCGCGTTGAGCAGCGCGACATGGCCGAACAGGTTCTGCGTTGCGCCTGAGAGAATGCCCTCGAGCAAAGTGTCGGCGCGGGCCCGCCATTGGTCGTCGCCGGTGAGCGCAGCGAGCCGCACCAGATTCTCCGCCGTTACCGCATTCGGGTTCGGCGTGGCGTCGTCGCTGGTCGCGGACGGCCGCACGATCAGGCCCTCGGCGTCGTCGGCGGTGAGGAAATAGCCGCCATTGCCCGGATTGGTGTAATGCCGGTCGAGCGCCTGCTGCCAGCCGACGGCGCGATCGAGATAAGCGCCCTCGCCCGTGGCCTCGTTCAGTGCCAGCGCCGCCTTGATCATGCAGGCGTAATCCGACGCCAGCCCCGGCAGCAGCAACTGCCCGGCGCGCCAGGAATGGCCGAGCCGGCCGTCGCGGGTCATCTCACCGGCCACGAAGTCGAAAGCCTGCCGCGCCAGGGTCAGCCAGCGGGGCTCCCCGAACGCCGTGGCCGCTTGCGCCAGCGCCGCGATCATCAGGCCGTTCCAGTCCGCCAGGATCTTGTCGTCGAGACCGGGCCGAATCCGCTTCTCACGTTCGATCAATAACTTACCGCGCAACATGGCCAATCGGGCCTCGTCCGGACCTCCGGCAGCATCACCCTCGATTGTGCGCGGTAAGTGCTTGAGGCGGTTGAGAATATTGTGTCCTTCGAAGTTGCCTTCTTCGGTCACGTCATATTGCGCTGCAAAATAATCGGCATCCGGGCCCAGGGTGTCGCGGATTTCGCCGAGCGACCAGACATAGAATTTGCCCTCCTCGCCCTCGGAATCGGCGTCCAAGGACGAGCAGAAGGCCTTGTGTTCATTGGTCATTTCCCGCTGGAGCCATTCCACCGTCTCAGCAGCGCGGGCGCGGTAGAGCGGGTTTTTGCTGCGGGTCCATGCTGCAGCATAAAGTGCGAGAAGCTGGGCGTTGTCGTACAGCATCTTCTCGAAATGCGGCACCAGCCAGCGCTCGTCGACCGAGTAGCGTGCAAAGCCGCCGCCGAGGTGGTCGTAGATACCGCCCTCGCCGATATGGGTCAGCGTCAGATCGAACAGCTCGGCGAAGCGCTCGTCCTTCGTCCGCTCCCCCGCCCGCCACAGCATCTCGAACAGCGCCGCCTGCGGGAATTTCGGTGCGCCGCGCAGCCCGCCCTGGATGCTGTCGAAGGCATTGCCGAGCTGCCGCGCGGCGCCGTCCAGTTCCTTGAGGCCGATCGTGACCTTGCCCGCCGGCCGCGCGGTGTCGGCCAGCCGCGCCAGCAACGCCGCGCGGTTCTGCTCGATCTTGGCGGGCTCCTCGCGGAACAGCCGCGACACTTCGCGCAGGATGTCGGTGAAGGCCGACCGGCCGAACTTGGCCTCCTTCGGAAAATAAGTGCCGCCCCACACCGGCTCGCCGGCCGGCGTCAGGAACATGGTGAGCGGCCAGCCGCCCTGCTCGCCCAGGGCGTGCAGCGCGCTCATGTAGATCTGGTCGATGTCCGGCCGCTCCTCGCGATCGACTTTGATGTTGACGAACAATTCGTTCATCACGGCCGCGGTGGCTTCGTCCTCGAAGCTTTCATGCGCCATGACATGGCACCAGTGACAGGCCGCATAGCCGATCGACAGCAGGATCGGCCGGTTCGAGCGCTTGGCTTCGGCGAGCGCCTCGGGGCCCCACTGCCACCAGTCCACCGGATTGTGCTGATGCTGCAGCAGATAAGGCGACGTGGACGCCGCGAGGCGATTGGTGTGCTGGGAGTTTGGTGCGTCGGCCATTGAAACAGACTATCCGTCATGGCCGGGCTTGTCCCGGCCATCCCGCTTAGGTTGGCACTGTGCTCTCCTAAGCGGGATCACCGGGTCAAGCCCGGTGATGACGGTGTGTTCCTTGCAGGATGGGCTACCTCACCCTTTGCCAGGTCTCGCCGCTGCACATCACCATGGCGACGCAGCCTTTGAGGCTGAGCGCATTGGCGCTCTCCAGCGTGAACACGCCGGAATAGGTCTTGCCGTTCTCGGTGTTGAGCAGGTCGCCCTTCCAGGTGTTGTCGCCGGACTTGGTCGCGCCTTTGACGATGACGGTGCCGATCGTGTTCTTGCGCGACTGGTCCTTCACCGCGGTGATGCGCGCGCAGAGCGCGCTGCCGCAATTGTAGAAGTTGATCTGCGTGCCGGTCGAAGGCCGCACCCATGTGCCGGTGGGGTCGGCGGCGAAAGCCGCCGCGGAGCAGGCAACAAGCATTGCAGCCGCGGCAATCGACGCGGATGTCGAGACGGTCCTGGCCATCGCTTCCTCCTGTGTTGTTGCGGCGAGTTTAGCAGGACCGGCGGCAAACGGCTGGCGTGTGCCGCGCACAATCGTTTGCGCAGTGCGGCACATGTTTGTTTGTTCGCACACACCGAGGCCGGGCGGAACCGCGGCAGGCTGGACAGCCAGGGCGCTACCTGACGCGGCTCCAGCTCTCGACCCGGCAGAACACCAAAGCGGTGCAGCTTTTCACGGCAAGCGTGTCGCGGCCCTGCAAGGTGATGACGCCGGCGGTCATGGCGCCGCTGTCGATATTCAGCACCCGGCCTTCCCACATATTGTGAGACGTGAGCGCCGCGCTCTGCACCAGCATCGCGCCGCTTCTGATCTGGCTGTTCTTGGCATGGGCCACGGTGAGACGCGCACAGAGCTTGTCATCGCATGCATAGAACCGCGCCTCGAATTGCGCGTCGGCGCGCTGCCAGAGACCGAACGGGGTCGCCGCCGGCGAGGGACCGCTGAGCAGGCCGGTGAAGACCGCGATGATGCTGGAGGCGAGAAGATCAATCATGGATTGCCGATCGCGGGCGGGGGCGGGTTGCCTCTTATAGCATGCCCGGCGGCAGGCGGCCGCCGCGGCGGATGCCGCGGCAGCTCGCCGTTCTTATTGCTGAGCCGTCCGCGGCGCCCCGGTGACGCGCCAGATCGTGTTGCCGACATCGTCGGCGACCAGCAGCGCGCCATCCTTGCCGATGGTGACGCCGACCGGCCGGCCCTGCGCAGTGTCGTCCGCGCTGATGAAGCCGGTCAGCACGTTGATCGGCGGATGCTGCGACGGCTTGCCGTCGGCGAACGGCACGAACACCACGGCGTAACCGCTGCGCGGCTTGCGATTCCATGAGCCGTGATTGCCGATGAAGGCGCCCGCCGTGAACGGCGCCGGCAGTTTGGCGGTGTTGCCTTCGGTCGATTGCGCGAAGGTCAGGCCGAGCGGCGCGACGTGATTGCCGAGCGCGTAGTCCGGCACGATGGCTTTGGCAACCAGCTCGGGCTTCTGCGGCTTGACGCGTTCGTCGATATGCTGACCCCAATAGCTGAAAGGCCAGCCATAGAACCCGCCATCGCGCACCGATGTCAGATAATCGGGCACGAGGTCGCTGCCGAGTTCGTCGCGTTCGTTGACCACGGTCCACAAGACGCCGGTGGTCGGCTCGAAGGCGAGGCCGTTCGGATTGCGGATACCGGAAGCGAACAGACGCGTGCGGCCTGACGCCAGATCGATTTCGAGAATCGCGGCGCGGTTCTCTTCCGCATCGAGGCCGTTCTCCGCGGCATTGCTGTTGGAGCCTGACGTTGCGTAAAGCTTGGTGCCGTCCTTGCTGGCGATGATGTTCTTGGTCCAGTGATGATTGATCGGGCCGCCCGGAAGGTCCGCCACCTTGTGGCCGGCGCCGCTGATTTTCGTTTCGCCTTCCTTGTAGGGGAAACGCAGCACGGCGTCGGTATTGGCGACATAGAGCTGGTCGCCGATCAGCGCCATGCCGAAAGGCGAATGCAGCCCGGTGATGAAATCCGTTTTGATTTCAGCAATGCCGTCGCCATCCGCGTCACGCAGGAGGGTAATGCGGTTGCGGCTTTCGACGCCGGCGCCGACCCAGCTTTGCACCAGACCCCTCACCCACGCCTTGATGTTGAAATCGGTGTGGTCTTTTTTCGGCTTGTTGCTCTCGGCGACGAGCACGTCGCCATTGGGCAGCACATAGAGCCAGCGTGGATGATCGAGTCCCTTGGCGAACGCATTCACGCTTAGGCCCGGTGCGGCCGTTGGCGTTGCGCCTTCCGGCCAGGACGAAGCCTTCGCGACATGGATGGTGGGAAACCACGAGGTCGTGGGCTGCGGGATTTGCGGATTGGGACCGGTCGATTGCTGCTCGGTGAGTTTGGCGCTGTCGCCGCAGGCGGCGAGTGAAAGAGAAAGAATTGTCGCGGCGAGTAATGTGAAATGAGTTTTCATCGATAACCTCAGGGAGAATGTCAGGCGGATCGCATCCAGGTTTCTGACGCCCGGGGGTGTAAGCGAAGTAAACGTCGCCGTTTCAAATCGTTCCTTGCTGGCGTGACGCGCGCGCTGTGCCATGCGCGGCTTGGCTTGACGCGCGTGGCCGATAGGCGTTTGCCTTGGGCGTCATGCCGGACTCAACTCGCGCCACCATCTTCGCCCTCTCCTCCGGGCGGCCGCCCGCGGCCATTGCGGTGATCCGCATTTCCGGGCCGCGCGCCGGCGCCGCGCTGGAGGCGCTCGGCGTGAAAGTGCCGGCGCCGCGCCAGGCGCGTCTCGCTCGCATTCGCGATCCGCGCTCCGGCGAAATCATCGACGAGGCGCTGGCGCTGTGGTTTCCCGGCCCGAACAGCGAGACCGGCGAGGATGTGGTTGAATTGCAGGGCCACGGCGGCCCGGCGGTGATCGCCGGCATTCTCGATGCGCTGGGCAGTATCGACGGTCTGCGCATGGCGGAGCCGGGCGAATTCACCCGGCGCGGCTTCGAAAACGGCAAGCTCGACCTCACCGCGGTGGAGGGCCTCGCCGATCTGGTGGCGGCCGAGACCGAGGGGCAAAGGCGGCTCGCCTTCCGCCAGATGAAGGGCGCGCTCGGTGGCCGCGCCGAGGCGTGGCGGGAGCGGCTGGTCCGCGCCCTGGCGCTGGTCGAGGCGCGGATCGACTTTTCCGATGAGGCCGATGTGCCGGTGGAGCTGGTCGGGCCGGCGCTGGCGATCGTGCAGGAATTGCGCGACGAGATCGCGACCGCGCTGGCCGACAATCGCGGCGAGCGGCTCCGCGACGGGCTGGTCGTGGCCATTGCCGGGCCGCCGAATGCCGGCAAGTCCACCTTGCTCAATCGGCTGGCGCGGCGAGAGGCCGCCATTGTCTCCCCCTATGCCGGCACCACCCGGGACGTCATTGAGGTGCATCTCGACCTTGGCGGTTATCCGATGACCCTGCTTGATACCGCCGGCATTCGCGAGACCGCCGATCCGGTGGAAATGGAGGGCGTGCGCCGTGCCCGGGAGCGGGCGGCCGCTGCCGACCTGGTGCTGTGGGTGACCGACGCCAGCGAGGGCGATGCTGCACCGCAACCGAACCTGGAGGGAGCGGGGCGCATCGTCCCGGTCTGGCGAATTCGCAACAAGGCCGATCTTGTGCGCAGCATGAGTGCGGAAATGCTGCGCACAATAAATGCGGAAGCGGGGCAGGTGCCGGGGCAAATTCCCGCTGGGCGTGCATCGGTGGGAGGGACTGGGGGTGGCCCCGGGAATGTGGCTCCGCCGGGCACCGTGGAAGGTACGGCAGACGAGGGCATGGTGGCGCTGATTGACACGGGACCGGCGGACGCCAGCGTGTCGCGCCACGAAGCCAGCGACGGAGAAAGGCAGCAATCTGGCAATAGAAATGAATCGGTTTTATCCGGCTTATCCACGGATTTTTCTAGCGCGGAATCAGTGCGTTATAAAAATGAAACAGGAGTTCAATTATTTGATGAAAACGAGTTCATTCTTTCATCGAAGAGTGGTGTCGGCTTCGACAGTCTCGTTGCGAGGCTCGGTTCGTTTGCGGCTGCCAACCTCGGCGGGGCTGAGCAGTCGCTGGTGACGCGCGCGCGGCATCGCGAGAATCTTGCTGCAGTGCAGCATTTGTTGACGGGCGCGCTCGACGCTGCCGGAGGCCAGGAAGAGCTGCTGGCCGAGCAGCTTCGGCTGGCAGCGACGGAACTTGGGCGCCTGGCTGGCCGGGTCGATGTCGAGGATGTTTTGGACATTATTTTCCGTGACTTCTGCATCGGTAAGTAGGTGAGGCGGACACGCATGTTTCACGTGAAACATCGCCGTTGCGGAAGTTTTTGACCGTCCCCGGTGGCTCCGCTAAAGGAGCCGCATGTCAGAGCGCTCCATCAGTTTCGACGTCGCCGTGATTGGTGGCGGCCACGCCGGCTGTGAAGCTGCGGCCGCGGCCGCGCGGATGGGGGCTCGCACGGTTCTGATTACCCACCAGTTTTCGACGATCGGAGCTATGTCCTGCAACCCCGCCATCGGCGGTTTGGGTAAGGGGCACCTGGTCCGCGAAATCGACGCTCTTGATGGTCTGATGGGCCGTGTGGCCGACCAGGGCGGCATCCAGTTCCGCGTGCTCAACCGCCGCAAAGGTCCGGCCGTGCGCGGGCCCCGGGCCCAGGCGGATCGCAAGCTCTACGCCGCCGCTATGCAGGCGGCGATCAGGGCGACGCCAAACCTGACGGTGATTGAGGCCGAGGCCGATGATCTGCTCGTCGAAGACGGGCAGATTGCCGGCGTTCGTTTCAAGGATGGTCGCGAGATTGCCTGCAGGGCTGTCGTTCTGACCACCGGCACGTTCCTCCGGGGCCTCATCCATATCGGCGAGAGGCAGATTCCGGCTGGTCGTGTTGGGGAGGCGCCGGCTTTAGGTCTCTCGTCCACCCTTGAGAGGGCCGGTTTGACCCTCGGCCGCCTCAAGACCGGCACCCCGCCGCGCCTTGATGGGAGCACGATCGACTGGAAGGCCCTCGAAATGCAGCCCGGCGACGAGCCGCCGGAGCCGTTCTCGATGCTGACCGAGCGCATCACCACGCCGCAGATCGAATGCGGAATCACCCGGACGACTCCGGCGACGCATGAGATTATCCGGACAAACGTCCACCGTTCGCCAATGTATTCCGGGCAAATCGCCTCGACGGGCCCCCGGTATTGCCCATCCATAGAGGACAAGATCGTCCGTTTCGGCGAGCGCGATGGCCACCAGATCTTCCTGGAGCCGGAAGGGCTCGACGATTCAACGGTCTATCCGAACGGCATCTCGACGTCGCTGCCCGAGGACGTCCAGATGGCCATCGTCGCGTCGATCCCGGGTCTGGAAAAGACCCGGATCGTGCGCCCGGGCTACGCCATCGAGTACGATTTCGTCGATCCCCGGCAGCTCAAGCTGACGCTGGAGACCAAAAAGCTACCCGGCCTGTTCCTGGCGGGGCAGATCAACGGCACCACGGGCTATGAAGAGGCTGCGGCGCAGGGGCTTCTGGCCGGCCTCAATGCCGCGGCGGTGGCTTCGAGCTCCCCGGGGGTCACCTTTGATCGCGCCGAGTCCTATATCGGCGTCATGGTCGATGACCTCACGACCCGGGGCGTCAACGAGCCCTATCGGATGTTCACCTCGCGCGCCGAGTATCGGCTGCGGCTGCGCGCCGACAATGCCGACCAGCGCCTGACCGATAGGGGCATTGCCATCGGTTGCGTGGGACAGGAGCGGGCGCGGCATCACCGCCGCAAGCAGGATGCCCTCGACGAGGCTCGTGCGTTCGCCCGATCTGTGTCGCTGACGCCGCGGGAGGCCGAAAAGCAGGGCCTTACCCTCAACCAGGATGGTCAGCGCCGCACAGCCTTCGAGCTCCTCTCCTATCCGCATATCGACATGACCGATCTGGCGAAGATCTGGCCGCGCTTCGGCGACCTGGCCCCGAAGATCGCCGAGCAGATCGAGATCGATGCCAAGTACGAGGTCTACCTGACCCGCCAGAATGCCGATATCGAGGCCTATCGCCGCGACGAAGGCTTCGCTCTGCCGGAGAACCTCGATTACGCCTCGCTGCCAGGCCTGTCGAACGAGGCCAAACAGAAGCTCATCAAGCACCGGCCGCGCACCATCGGCCATGCGGCAAAGATCGATGGCATCACGCCGGCGGCGCTGACGCTGGTGGTGGCTCATGTGAAGCGCGGTCTCGGCAAGAAGCCGACCGCCCAAAGCGCGTGAGCAAGGCACCGACCGGTTTGGATCTCGCAGCGGACAAGGCCCGTGCGCTGGCGCTCACGCCTGTTTCACGTGAAACAGAGAAGCGCCTCGACACCTACGTCGAGCTCTTGCTGCGCTGGCAGCAGACAACCAACCTGATTTCGCCCTCGACGATCCCGCAGCTCTGGACCCGGCATATTGCCGACTCGCTGCAGCTCATCGACCTGGCGCCCGGCGCCAAAACCTGGGTCGACCTCGGTTCGGGCGGCGGCTTCCCGGCGATCCCCATCGCCTGCGTGCTCGCCGGCACGCCCGGCGCCATGGTCCACCTCGTGGAGAGCAACGGCAAGAAGGCCGCCTTCCTTCGTGAAGTCATCCGCGCGACCGGCATCCCGGCGCAAGTCCATGCCGAGCGAATTGAAAAATATGTCGCGGGCACTGTGAACAGTGTGGATGCGGTCAGCGCCAGGGCGCTCGCCCCATTGAAAACCCTGTGCGATCAGGCGTTTCCTCTGATCGAGCGGGGGGCCATTGGCCTGTTCCTCAAAGGACTAGATGTAGAGAGCGAATTGACCGAGGCCTCTAAATATTGGAAACTTGAGGCCACGCGAGTCCCGAGCAAGACGAGTCCCGACGGCTGCGTCGTGATCGTCCGCAACCTAAAGATGCATACGACAACTTAAAGTCGATTGGACCTCAGCCAATGACCGATACGCCCGACACCAATTCCCCGAACGCGCCGCAGGTGGTGCCGTTCGAGCGCCCGCAGGCGGCCTCCACGCCGGGCACCGGCCCGCGCGTCATCGCCATCGCCAACCAGAAGGGCGGTGTCGGCAAGACCACGACGGCCATCAATCTCGGCACCGCGCTCGCCGCCATCGGCGAGCACGTCCTGATCGTCGACCTCGATCCGCAGGGCAATGCGTCGACCGGGCTCGGCGTTGCCCATCAGGAACGCGCCACTTCGACCTATGACGTGATGAGCGGCAACGCGCCGATGCGCGACGCGGTGATCCCGACCGCGGTGCCGCAGCTTCACCTCGCGCCCTCGACCATGGACCTGTCCGGCCTCGAGCTGGAAATCGGCCAGCAGCGCGACCGCGCCTTCCGTCTGCGCACCGCGCTCAACAACATCAACAACGGCCAGCCGGCCTTCAACTTCACTTACGTGCTGGTCGACTGCCCGCCGTCGCTGAACCTGATCACGGTCAACGCCATGGCGGCGGCCAATTCGATCCTGGTGCCGATGCAGTGCGAGTTCTTCGCGCTCGAGGGTCTGTCGCAGCTTCTCAAGACCGTCGAGGAAGTGAAGAAGAACCTCAACCCGAGCCTGTCGATCCACGGCATCGTCATGACCATGTACGACTCGCGCAACAACCTGGCCAACCAGGTCGTCGCCGACGTGCGTCAGTTCATGGGCAAGCAGGTCTACGACACCGTTATCCCGCGCAACGTCCGCATTTCGGAAGCGCCGTCCTACGGCAAGCCGGTGCTGGTCTACGATCTCAAATGCGTCGGCAGCGAAGCCTATCTGCGGCTCGCCACCGAGATCATTCAGCGCGAACGCGAGCTGAAGGCGGGCTGAGGTTTTGGGATCATCGCTCGGCCGTCGCATGACGGCCATCGCATCGCGCATCGAAAGCATGAGCGTCTCCGAACGGATGGAGAAGCTCGATGCGAACATGCGCGTGCATGAAGAAACAGTTGGCGACAACAACAAGAAACGGCGTGAGGACGTTGATATGGCATCGGGAGCTTCGGCGATGGCGGATCATTCGCGTTTGGGTCGGGGCCTTGCCTCGCTGATGGGTGACGTGGCGCAGCCGGATGCGCCGGCGGCGGATAACGCGCCGCGTCGTCCGCGCAAGGCGCCGGTCGAGAAGCTGCATCCGAACCCGCGCAATCCGCGCCGCGATTTCACCGAGGCGCAGCTTGTCGAACTCGCCGACTCTATCAAGGAGCGCGGCATCATCCAGCCGATCGTCGTTCGCCAGTTGCCGAACGGCGAGTTCGAGATCATCGCCGGCGAGCGCCGCTGGCGCGCGGCGCAGCGCGCCGGCGTGCACGAAGTGCCGATCGCCATCGTCGATGCCGACGACGTGCAGTCGCTCGAATTCGCCATCATCGAAAACGTGCAGCGCGCCGACTTGAACGCCATCGAGGAAGCGGCCGGCTATGTCGCGCTGATGGAGCAGTGCAACCGCACCCAGGAACAGGTCGCGCAGATTATCGGCAAGAGCCGGCCCTACATCGCCAATCTGGTGCGCCTGCTGAATCTGCCCGAGTCCGTGAAGCGCATGGTGCGCGAAGGCAAGCTGTCGGCGGGTCACGCGCGTCTTCTGGTCGGCCACGCCAATGCGCAGGTGCTGGCGGAGATGGCGATCGACGAAGGCTACAGCGTCCGCCAGCTCGAGGAATGGGTCCGCGAAGACAAAGCCAAGCCCGGCGATGCGACGATGGACCAGCAGATGAAGAAGATCGCTGCCGGCGTTGCCAAGCAGAAGGACCCGGATATCCGCGCGCTGGAGCGGCGGCTCACCGATACGCTCGGCCTCGATGTGTCGATCGAGTCAAAAGGCGAGAAGGGCACGCTGCAGATCAAGTATAAGGATCTCGATCAGCTTGACGCCGTGCTGCGGAAGTTGGGCGTGGGTTGAGGCTGCAAGGCTTCCGATTGTTTCACGACGGCCGGGCGAAAAGCCCGGCCGTTTTTTTTGGCCGTAGCCCGCATGGAGCGCAGCGGAATGCGGGGAAGCGGCTCCCGGATTTCGCTACGCTCATCCGGGCTACGGGCGAGCGGAGTTTGTTGTTCGCCGCCGGTGCACTCCCAAACGAGATCACCGGGTCAAGCCCGGTGATGACAATGGCACGGCGAATTTCCTACCGCCGCGCCTGGGCGCCGCGGCCGTCGTTGAACGGCACCACGGTCATGCCGAGGTTGCGATTGTACTCAAGCGCGTAGCGCCGCATCTCTTCCATGGTCAGGTGCATGTCGGCGCGCGGACACTGCACCTCGTCGGCCGTAATCCCGGCGTGCGCGAGCGCGTCGGCGAACAGCGCGTCGGCGCCGGCCTGTTCGGCGCCGATCATGCCCATGTAGGTCTTGTGATCGGCGTTCGAAACCGCGAGGCAATACTGCCAGCCGGCAGCCTGCGCGATGTTGCCGAAGCCCAGCCAAACGGCCGCCGCCAATATCGATCCGCGCAACAAAGCCACTCGCATCGTCCGATCCTGTCCGTCGCTAATTGGCGACAAAGAGATTGCTGAGATTGGTACCGATCGCCGAGAACGTCGCCACGATCTCGTCCGCCGAGGTGAGATAGAAGAACTTCGAGGAATCGCTGGCGCATTGCTGCAGAAGCGACGACACCGGCGTGCCGTCGGTGCTGACCTCGACGGTGTAAAGCGTGATGCCGGCAGCCTTGATATTGCTGCAGGTCAAAGTCTGCCGGGCGTCGATGCTGGCCTGATCGCTGTACCAGCGGTCCTGCGTGTTGAGGCCGTCGGTCAGCAGGATGATGATCTGGTTGTACGTATAGTTCGAGTCCATGGCGGGCGCGGTGAAAGGTCCGCCGCCGGTCAGCGACATCCAGCCGAGCGCCAGGCCGATGGCCTGATTGGTATTGCCGTTCGGCGACATGTTGTTGACCAGCGCGGTCATGCTCGCCCAGTCATAACTCAGCCCCATCGCCGCAGCCGGGCAGGCGCTGTACTGCTCGGCCGGGAACAAAGTCGCCTTGATCGTTGTGCTCGGCGCGACGACATTGGTGTCGTAATTGGCCGTGTCCGGTGCGCTCGAGCCGCCGCGGTCGGCGACGCAGCCGTTCCAGGTGTTGTGATTGGCGGCCGTCCAGGTCTTGTGCGCGGCGACGCAGGCGCTTTGCGTCGAATAGTAATAGCTGCTGCAACTGCCGTTGGCCGCGTTCCAGTCCGTCCAGTCGATCCAGTTCGCCTTGTAATTGGACGCGCCGACATTGACGTCCTTCACGAAAGGAACGATCGAGACGTAGACGTCGCCATTGTTGGTGGCGGCGGCCTGCAACTGCGTCAGCAGGTTCTTCGTCGCGGTCTGCAGCGCGGAAATCTTGCCGCTCTGGGCCATCGAGCCGGTGTTGTCGAGCACCAGCGCGACGCGCAGCCGCGAATTGCCCCATTTGACCGTGGATGTTGCCGACACGGTAATGGCGTTGACGCCCAGGACCGCGGCGACCGTCGTAGGCACGGAGGCCTGCGCGGTGGCCACGATCTGGCTGCCGCCCGATGTGGTGTAGACCGGCGTGACCGTGATGTTGGTGGTGCCCGGCCTATTGAAATTCGCCAGCAGATAACTCGACGCGTTGGCCTGGAGTTGCGCCGTTGTGTCGGTCGCCGCCTCCCGCGACAGCGACAGCACGGCCGAATCTAGCGCGGCCTGCAGCGCGGCCTTGGCGGAATTGGCCCGCGAGTAATCGATCGAGGCGCCGACGCCACCGACGACGACGAGACTCGACAGCGCGAAGGTGATGGCGACGTTGCCCTGCGGGGCCACGACAAACCGGCCGAGGACATGGCCCAAGGACCGCAACAAACTCCGGACGGGCATCGAACGCTCCAACTCACTCCCGGTCCCACGGCGGAGTCGTAAGCGGTCATGCTTAACCGGCTATGCGGAGCCGGTTAAAATCGGCGTCATTTTTGGCAAAATGGATATATCGACTGAATAAACAGCGCGGCGGATGGCGACAGCGCGCGATCCGCTTACCTCTTTGCCCGGCCGTTCGCCTTCGGGTGCGACTTCCCGTTCAAGCCCTTGCCATTCACGGCCTTGCTGCTCGCCGGCTTCTTGAGAAAGGCCGCGCACAGTTCAGGATCGAACTCGCGATAGTCGTTGGTGATCTCGGCGCCTTTGGGAATGGTGCGCGCCGCAATCACATAGCCGCCGCGCAGGAGCGTGTTCGGCTTCTCGGCGTGGTTCATGTGATGGTCGTTATCGACCGTGAACAGGATCTCGCCGTCGACCCGGTAAGCGTAGTTGGCCAGGAAATCCCGCGCCGCCTTGGGCAGTTTGGCGAACTGTTTCGGCGTGTAGCAGCGGTCGAAGCCCTCGACGAAGCGCCAGATCCTGGTGCCCTTGGGAATGCGCTCGGCGGCGAAAACGCCGAGGCCGTGGATCGCGCTTTTGTCGAGATAGGTTTTGACCAGCAGCATGGGACGCTTTCGTCGCGGCAATTGCCCGGTGCCGAATCGATAACAAATCCGTCATGCAAGCGGGAGGGGCGGCAAGCGCGCAACCGCGGCCTGTCCCCAGCGTCCCGTCGTCGCGAAGCTTAAATGCCGGCCGGCGGGGCCGCTTCGCCGTCCAGCTGGACCTGCGCCGCCGGCAGCCTGATCCGGCAGATGACGCCTTCCGGGGCGAATTCGAGCGAAGCCCTGCCGCCGAAGCTGTCGAGGCTGCGCTCGATCAGGTGGCTGCCGAAACTGCGGCGCAGCGGCGTCATCACTTCCGGACCGCCGCTTTCGGTCCAGGCAATTTCGAAAGCGTCGCCGGCTTTCTGCCAGAAGATATGAACGTGCCCGGCCGGCTTGAGCAGCGCGCCGTATTTGGCGGCGTTGGTCGTCAGCTCATGGAAAACGAGGGCCAGCACGGTCGGCAACTTGCCGAACAGCCGCGCCGGCGGCCCTGAGCAGGTGAACCGGTCGGCGCCGAACGGCTCGATTTCCATGCCGAGCAACATGGTCAGATCGACGCCCGCCTTTTCGTCGCGGCCGATGAAATCGTCGGCCGTGGACAAGGCCTGCAGCCGTCCCGATACGCTGTCCCAGATGTCCGGCTGGTCGCGCAGCTCGTGGCGCAGGATGGCGTAGATGGTGGCGAGCTTGTTCTTGACGCGATGGCTCAGCTCATCGACCACGATGCGCCGGTATTTTTCCTCTTCGTCGATCCGCCGCAACAATTCGCGATACTGGTTGGCGGTCCACACGATCAGCGCGCCGGCGAACAGGTACAGCGCCATGCTGATGACGTGGTTCTTCGAGACCAGCGTGAAGGCAAAGCGCGGCTCGAAGAACATCCACCAGGCGATGATGCCGCCGAGCAGCGTTGCGGTCGCACCGGCGGCGAGGCCGCCGACCAGCGCGGCGAACAGCACCGCGGGGATAAAGGTGCCGAAATAGATGGAGTTCGGGGCGGAGAGATCGGCGACCTGGCGCACGAGGGTGGCGGCCAGCACGCAGGCAATGGCAATGCCATAGGCTTCGAACGAGCCCGGACGCGGGCCGCGGCGCACCAGCGCATTCATGACATTGGACAAGCGGTGCATGAAGGCGGCCTTCTTCGAACGATCGAAGCCTAACCGCTCGCCTGTCGTTTGCCTAGGCCGAGAACCGTAAAGATTCGAGCAGGTTGCAAGAGGGCTTAACAAGCGATCTTAACAACCGCTTGCATTGAAGCGGCCGTTTCAGCTTTCTCGCCGCCGTGCGCTGACGGCGAGCGACAGCAGCGCGCGCTGCGCGATCGCTTCGGCGAGCACGGCGTTGCGGCGGGCCTCGAGCGAGGCTTCGGCGAGCTGGTTCATCGCCCGCAGCAGGCCGGCCGACGACCACAGCCGCAGCGCTTCGCCGACCTTGCGCTCGCGCGAGAAGTGGACCGGCGGGGCGCCGCGCTTCATGGCGAATTCGGCGGAGTCGCCGTCGTCGATGGCGAGGCGCATCTTGTGCAGGTTGGACACGTGACGAATGGCGGCGGAGATGATCGCCGCCGGAGAGGAGCCGCCGGCGCGGGCCTTGCCGAATTCGGTTTCGACCTCGGCGGTGCGGCCGGCGAAGGTGGCATCGAGCACGCCGTCGAGCGCCAGCGCCGAGGCGTCCGCCACCACCGCCATGACGTCGTCGAGTTCGACGCGCTCCTGGCCGCGGGCATAAAGCGCGAGCTTGCGGATCTCGTTGCGCGAGGCGGCGCGGTCGCCGCCGAGCAGGCCGATCAGCGCGTTGCGGGCGTCGAGGCCGATGGCGAGGCCGGCTTCCGTCATCTCGTCGTCGATGAGGCGGCCGATGGCGGCGGCGTTGTCGACATAGCAGGGCAATGCCGCGGCGGCCTTGGCCTTCTCGATGATCGAGCGCAGCGGTGACGATTTCTTCAGGTCGCCAGCCTCGATGATGATGCGGCACTCGTTCGACGGCGCGGCGATCACCTGTTCGACGGCCCCGGCAATGTTGCGCGATCCGGGTCGCACCAGCACGGCTCGGCGGCCGCCGAACAACGGCACGGTGTGCGCTTCCTCGACGAGACGCGAGGGATTGGCGGAGAGATCCTCGCCTTCGAGGCGCACAAACGAAAAGGGATCGTTGACGTCATCGACCGAGGCTTTCACCAGCGCCTCGACGCGCTCACGCACCAGCCCGGAATCCGGGCCGTAGACCAGTACGACCGGCGTGCGCGGGTCGGGCTTGGCGACAAAGCGGTCGACGTCGGCGGCTTTGATGGCGGTCATGCGATGTTGTCGTCCCGGCCGAGCGCACTCTTGCGCGAGAGCCGGGACCCATATCCCCAGTCGATCGATAGGGCACGGCTTATGGGTCCCCGCATACGCGGGGACGACAGTTTAGGTCCCCGCGGCGAAATACGAGGCCACGCGATTGCGGATGTTCTCCGAAATCACCTTGGCGGCGCGGTTCTCGGCGTCGCGCAGGCCGCGGTCGCCGGCAAAGCGCTGCTGCTGGCCGGGGATGTTGTATGACACGCGGGAGAAGGTGTTGCTGGTGAACAGCGTCTTGCCGGTGCCGTTGTCGATCAGCGAATAGCTGGCGTTGATGCCGTAATTCTGGATTTCCGGACGAGCGCTGTTGATGTCGACGATGACCTGGCGCGTGCTCGTCGACAGACTGATCCTGAGCTTATAGGCGCTCGAGGCTGCGGGACCGCCACCGGTCAGATCAAAGATCAGGTCGTTGCGAACCTCGACGGCGAGGCGGGACAGCGGCGTGGCGGCCGGGGCCACAATCTGCTCCACTTCGACCGAGGACATCCGGTCGGCCACGTTCGCCGTGCCGGCGGCCGGGCCGTTCGCACCCGAGCCGTAGAGCGGCTGGAAGCAGCCGGCGGTCAGGCCGGCGAGGGCCAGAACGAGGGCCGCCCGGGCAACGGTGCGGACGAGGCGCGGGGCGCTAGACGACGACATTCACGATCCTCTGCGGGACGACGATGACCTTTTTCGGGCTTTTGCCGTCCAGTGCCTTCTTTACCTCATCGAGGGCGAGAACGGCAGCCTCAATCTCGTCCTTGCCGGCCTCGCGCGGGACGGTGACGTCGGCGCGCTTCTTGCCGTTGATCTGGACCGGCAGGGTGATCGAGCTCTCGACCAGCAGGTCCGGCTCGACTTCCGGCCACATTTCGGTGGCGACCAGGGTCTTGTGGCCCAGTGCAGCCCAGCACTCTTCCGCCAGATGCGGCATCATCGGCTGGAACAGCCGGACCAGGATGTCGCCGGCCTCGCGCAGGCTCCAGGCGAAATCCGGCGACGGCGCCGTTTCGGCCGATCCGATCGAATCCGACAGCGCGTTGGCGAACTCGTAGATATGCGCGACGCAGCGGTTGAAGCGCAGCTTGGAGATATCGTCGCTGACATTATTGAGCGCGCGGTGGGCCGCCTTGCGCAGCTTGAGCGAGTCCTCGCCGAATGACGCCGGCTTGGTGTCGGGCGCGGTGACGTCGGCGACTTCACCGATGAGGCGCCACAGCCGCTGCACGAAGCGCCAGGCACCCTGCACGCCTTCCTCGGTCCAGATGACGTCGCGCTCGGGCGGACTATCCGACAGCATGAACCAGCGCGCGGTGTCGGCGCCGTACGACTCGATGATGTCGTCGGGATCGACGACATTCTTCTTCGACTTCGACATCTTTTCGATCGAGCCGATCTCGATCGTTTCGCCGGTCGCGGTCAGCTTGGCGGTGCGCGTGTCACCCATGCCTTCGATGGTGACGTTGGCGGGCTCGACCCACTGGCCCGCCTTGTCGCGATAGGTCTCGTGAACGACCATGCCTTGCGTGAACAAGCCGGCGAAGGGCTCGTCCATGCCGATGTGGCCGGTCTTCTTCATCGCGCGGGTGAAGAAGCGCGAATAGAGAAGATGCAAGATCGCGTGCTCGATGCCGCCGATATATTGGTCGACCGGCATCCAGTCATTGGCGACCTTCGGCGTCGTCGGCGCGGTCTCGTTCCATGGATCGGTGAAGCGCGCGAAGTACCATGACGAATCGACGAAGGTATCCATGGTGTCGGTCTCGCGGCGCGCATCGCCGCCGCAGGACGGACACTTGACGTTCTTCCAGGTCGGATGACGGTCGAGCGGATTGCCGGGCTTGTCGAAGGTGACGTCGTCCGGCAGCTTCACCGGCAAGGTCTCGACCGGCGCCGGCACCACGCCGCACTTGTCGCAGTGGATGATCGGGATCGGGCAGCCCCAGTAGCGCTGGCGCGAAATGCCCCAGTCGCGCAGGCGATAATTGACCTGACGTTGGGCGACGGGCCGATTGCCGCGCGTCGTTGCGGCAAGCTTGTTCGCGACCGCATCGAACGCCTTGTCCGGCGTCATGCCGTTGAGGTCGATAACGTCGTTCTTTGAATTGAACATCGCGCCGTCGCCGACATAGGCGGTGTCGGTGACGACGAAGGTCTTCGGGTCCTGGCCCGGGGGCAGCACCACCGGCGTGTTGCCGAGACCGTATTTGTTGACGAAGTCGAGGTCGCGCTGGTCGTGCGCCGGACAGCCGAAGATGGCGCCGGTGCCGTAATCCATGAGGATGAAGTTCGCGACATAAACGGGCAGCGTCCAGTTCGGATCGAACGGATGCACGGCGCGGATGCCGGTGTCGAAGCCCATCTTCTCCGCGGTATCGATCGCTTCCTGCGACGTGCCGAGATGCTTGGCCTCGGTGATGAATGCGGCGAGCTTCGGGTTCTTCGCCGCCGCGGCCTGCGCCAGCGGATGATCCGGCGCGATGGCCATGAACTTGGCGCCGAACAGGGTGTCCGGCCGGGTGGTGAAAATTTCAAGCTCGGTCTCGCCGGACGGCGTCGTCGCGGTGTCGAGCATGAAGCGGACCAGCAAACCTTCGGAGCGGCCGATCCAGTTCTTCTGCATCAGCCGGACCTTGTCCGGCCAGCGATCGAGCGTGTCGAGGGCTTCAAGCAGCTCCTGCGAATAATCGGAGATCTTGAAGACCCACTGATAGAGATCGCGCTGCTCGACCAGCGCGCCGGAGCGCCAGCCGCGGCCGTCGATCACCTGCTCGTTGGCGAGCACGGTCTGATCGACCGGGTCCCAGTTCACCTTGCGATATTCGCGCGCGACCAGCCCTGCTTTGAGGAAGTCGAGGAACATGCGCTGCTGGTGCTTGTAGTAGGACGGATCGCAGGTCGCGACCTCGCGCGCCCAGTCGAGCGACAGCCCCATGGATTGGAGCTGCTTCTTCATGGTCGCGATGTTGGCGTAGGTCCATTCCTTGGGGTGGACCTTGCGGTCGATGGCCGCGTTCTCGGCCGGCATGCCGAAGGCGTCCCACCCCATCGGGTGCAGGACGTTCATGTTCATCGCCCGTTTGAACCGGGCCACCACGTCGCCCATGGTGTAGTTGCGCACGTGCCCCATGTGGATGCGCCCCGACGGATAGGGGAACATTTCCAGCACGTAGTATTTCGGGCGGGGGTCTTCGTTCTTGGTGGCGTAGATGCCGGCCTCGTCCCAGGCTTTTCGCCATTTGGGCTCGGCGGCGCGGGCGTTGTAACGCTCGGTTTTGCTCGAATCGACGGTCATTTCCGGCTCTTTTCAGGAGCGGGGGTGGTCGCATGGAACGGGGCGGGGGGTCAACGGGTCGCCCCACGAAGCGCTCCCACTTGGAGGCGGGTGGAATTCTGGCTAGACTGTAGCCAAATGTCTTATGAGATCGTTCTGGCGCCCGAAGCGGTGGAAGATCTGAAGCGGTTGCGGGCCCACCCGCGCCGCCGTCCGGACCGGAATCGAGACGCACTTGCGCCATGAGCCGGAGAAAACGAGCCGGAGCCGGATCAAGCGGCTGCGGGGTGTCGAGCGACCGCATTATCGACTTCGGATCGACGACGTCCGGGTCTTCTACGATGTCGTGGGGTCGAGAGTCGAAATCCTAGTGATTGTCGCAAAATCGGAGGCGAACGAATGGCTGACAGTGTTCGGCGACAAGGAATGAAGGAAGTGCCGCTGTCCGAAGTGAAGGATGACCTGTCGCGCTATCTTCGCGCCGCGGAAAAGCAGGACATCGTCATTACCCGGCATGGCCGACCGGCCGGCGTGCTGATCGGCTTTGAGTCGGAGGATGACTGGTTCGACTACCGGCTCGAGAACGATCCGGCGTTTCGCCAGCGCATCGAGCAATCGCGCGCTGCTCTGCGCGAAGGAAAAGGCGTACGGCTCGAAGACGTCGAGGACTAGCAGTCGCCCGCGATCACCCTGGCGATCGCCTGCACGAGCATTTCCGGACGATAAGGCTTCTCGATCAGCGGCGCGTTGAAGCGCGTGACCTGCGGATCCTTGGTGGCAAGCCCGCTCACGAATACAAAGGGAATGCTACGTTCCTGTATCATCGACGCGACCGAGAGTCCGCTCTCGATGCCGCCGCCGATGTGCAGATCGACGATGGCGAAATCGAACGGCCCCTCGCGGTCGAGCGCCTCGCGCGCCTTTTCGGGACTGCCCTGACAGACAACCTTCGCGCCCGAATCCTCAAGGAGGGATTCGAGATCGAGCACGATGAGAAATTCGTCATCAACGACGAGGCCGCGCATGCCGGCGAGCGGCCTATCCGAGTCTGACACTGACAATACCTCCGGTTCCCACATGGGAACTTTGGCTTTTCTCACCAGTTGCCAGTGCGCCGCATTTAAATAAGACACAGTGTGTCAGGTATTCCGGAATGATTTATCGACGCATCATGGCTGGCGTGCGGCAAGGCACGACTTAGAGTGAGCGCCCGATGATTCTGGGAAACGCCAGGCCGAACAGCCACATCACGCCCTGTGAGCAATGCCCGCTGCGGCGGGTGCCGTGCCTGCGCGCCTTCACGCCGGAAGAGCTGGAATTCGTCAAGCGCTTCAAGGTGGATGAACTGCGCGTCGAACCCGGTGCGAGTTTTTTGGCCGAAGGCACGCGAAGCGAGCATCTGTACACCATCCTCGAGGGCTGGGCCTTCCGCTACAAGACGCTGGACGACGGCCGCCGTCAGATACTCAACTTCGCGTTGCCCGCCGACATGGTCGGTCTGCAGGGCGCGGTGATGGAAGAGATGGAGCATTCGGTCGAGGCGCTGACGCCGCTGACCTTGTGCGTGCTGCCGCGGCGCCGGCTCTACGAACTGTATTCGCAGTACCCAACATTGGCTTTCGACATGACCTGGCTGGCGGCGCGCGAGGAGCAAATGCTGGCGGACAATCTCGTCAGCGTCGGCCGCCGCAGCGCGCTCGAACGCGTGGCATATGTTCTGCTCCATCTCTACAGCCGCGCCAATGAGCTCGGCATGGTGCGCAACAAGGTGGCGCAGTTTCCTTTCACTCAGCAGCATCTTGCCGACGCGCTGGGCCTGTCGCTGGTCCATACCAACAAGACGCTCAAGCGCCTGATGGCGACCAAGGCAATCCGTTGGCAGGGCCGCCATTTCGAGCTGCTGGATGCCGGTGTGCTGGGCAGCCTGGCCGGGACCGTGCCCGCGACCAGCAAAAACCGCCCGTTCATCTAGGACTTGCCGGCGGTCGCCGCCGGCGGGCTTGTCCCCGTGAGCCCGCTTGGATAGGCAAGGACATCGGTTTCGATCGGGACGGCCGGGCATGCCTGGTCATGACAGAATGACCACTGAAAGCCTGCACCACGTCCGTAGCGAAATCGCACGCGCCTGCAAGGACGCCGGTCGCGATCCTTCAAGCGTGACCCTCATCGCGGTGTCGAAGACATTCCCGGCCGAAGACATTGTGCCGGTGATCGAGGCCGGCCAGCGCGTGTTCGGCGAGAACCGCGTGCAGGAAGCCAAGGGCAAATGGCCGGCGCTGATCGAGAAGTATCCGGGCATCGAACTGCATCTCATCGGCCCGCTGCAGTCCAACAAGGCCAAAGAGGCGGTGGCGCTGTTCGACGCCATTCACGCGGTCGATCGCGCCAGCTTGTGCGAGGCGCTGGCCAAGGAAATCGACAAGGCCGGCAAAGACCCGACATTCAAGGCGCCGACCTTGTTCGTGCAGATCAATACCGGCGCCGAGCCGCAGAAGGCCGGCGTGTTGCCTCAGGATGCGGACGTTTTCATCAAGGCTTGTGCGCAGACTTACGGTCTGACGATCGCCGGCCTCATGTGCATTCCGCCCGCCGAGGACGCGCCGGGGCCGCACTTTGCGCTTACCGCCAGGATCGCGGCGCGCAACGGCCTGAAGCTGCTGTCGATGGGCATGAGCGCGGACTTTGCCGACGCTATCGCGCTCGGCGCAACGCATATCCGCGTCGGCAGCGCGATCTTTGGGTCGAGGCCGCCGCTCGCGGGAGCGGAGACATGACGGAGAAGACCGACTTCGATCATTGGCAGGAGCGCTTCGCCGGCGACGAGTATCGCTTCGGCACCGAGGCAAATGCTTTTCTCAAGGCGCACGCGCACCTGCTGCACAAAGGACAGAGCGCACTGGCGATTGCCGATGGCGAAGGCCGCAACGGCGTGTTCCTCGCCGAGCAGGGTCTCGATGTGCTGTCGGTCGATTTCTCGCCCAATGCTCAGATCAAGGCACGCAAGCTTGCCGCATCGCGCGGCGTGGCCATGCGGGTCGAGCAGGTCGATATCATCAACTGGGATTGGCCGGCGAACGCCTTCGATGTGATTGCCGCGATCTTCTTCCAGTTCGCCGGGCCCGATGATCGCGCCAAGATTTTCGCCGGCATCAGGAAGGCGCTCAAGCCCGGCGGCCTGCTGCTGCTTGAGGGCTACGGTCCGAAACAGCTGGAATACAAGACCGGCGGTCCGGGCAAGCTCGAGAATCTCTACACGCGCGAATTGCTGGAGGCGGCCTTCGCCGACTTCACGTCGATCGACATTCGCGAATACGACGCCGCCATTCACGAAGGTCCGGGCCATGCCGGCCTGTCGGCGCTGATCGATCTGGTCGGACGGAAGTAGTTACCTGAATCGCGACGGCAGGATCGGCTTGTTCGGCGCACCGGGCGCCGCGTTGCCGCTGCCGAGCTGGTCGAGCGGCTTCTTGAGCAGGCTCGAGCGCAAGGAATCCGGCCGCTGCGGCGGTGGCGCGGGCTGCGCGGTGTAAGGCGCCGCGGTGACCGGCGCATAGGACGGCGCCGGCGCCTGCACATATTGCGAGCCGAGATTGGGCGGCGTCGGCGCGGGCTGATAGGCCTGCGGCTGGGCCGGTTGCAGCGACGGAGCGTCGAAGGGCGAGCCGCCGTCGTCATAGAGATCGTCGGTGATGCGCTGACTCATGCTGGCGCTGCGCCAGCGGTCGATGACCGAACTCAGGAGATCGCGGTCCATGCTGAGCCCGGCCTGAGATTGCGTCGAGCCGGAGGCTTCGCTGTTCGGCCGCTTGTCGGCGGGCAGTTCGAGGAAGCGCATGCGCGTCGGCAGCGCCACGCCGGCGCCGAAGGCGAAGACTTCGCGGGTGCCGAGCGAGGGGATGAAATCAAGCAGGCTGGCGGCGGCGTCCGACACCGCGGAGCGGATGAGCTTCTGGTCGCCTTCGCTGGCCAGACGCATGACGAACAAGGTCGAGCACTGTGAGATGATGGTGGCGTCGATTTCCGCCGGCCGCTGCGTGACCAGACCGAGGAAGACACCGTATTTGCGGCCTTCCTTGGCGATACGCGACAGCGCGCGCTTGGTCGGGCCGAAGCCGACTTTCTTGTCGGCGGGCGCATAGCGGTGCGCTTCCTCGCAGACGAACAGCAGCGGCGCGACGCCGTCGCTCCACAGGCCGAAGTCGAAGGCCATGCGGCACAACACCGAGACGACCGAGTCGACGACCTCGGCCGGGAAACCCGCGAGCTGCATCACCGTCATCGGTCTGCCGTTCGGCGGCAGCCGGAACAGCGAGCCGAGAATTTCCGCCATGGTGTCGCCGCCGATGTTCGCGTTCTCGAACATGAAGGCGTAGCGCGGATGATTGCGGAAGGTCTGGATGCGGCCGATCAGGCGGTGATAGACGATGGCGCGCGAGCGGTTCTCCAGCTTGCCCATGCGCTCGTCGAGCTGGGCGATCAGGTCCTCGATGCGGTAAGGCACCGGCGTGTCGGCGGTGAAGCCGAAATCGCGCGTCTCTTTTTTCTTGGTCAGCAGGCCGTTGTTGTTGCCGCCGCCGCCGTTGCGCAGCTGCAGATAAGCGCTCTTGGCCAGCGGGATGACCTCGGCGAGGATCTCGATTTCTTCCTCGACGCCGGGCCGGCCACCGAAGAAGGCATCGACGGTTTCCTCGAAGTTGAACAGCCAGAACGGCAGGCGCAGATTGCGCGGATTGAGCACATTGGCCTTGTCGCCGAAGCAGCGGCCATACTCGTTGTGCGGATCGACCAGGAAGATGCGCAGGTTCGGGCGCGTTTCGAGAATCTTCTGCAAGATGATGGCAACGCCGCTCGACTTGCCGACGCCTGTGGTGCCGAGAATTGCGAAGTGGCGGCTGACGAGATTGTCGATGTCGATGTGGACGCCGATCCTGGCGTTCTGCTGCAGGTCGCCGATATTGGCGTGGTTGCCGTCGGGTGCGCCGTAGACGAAGCGCAGTTCGCGCTCGCCCAGCATGGCGGCTTGATCGCCGATGTTGGGATATTCGGCGACGCCGCGCTGGAAGCGCTGGACGCCGTCGATGGTCTTGATCTCGCCGATCAGATCGAGATGCGCAATCTTGCGATAGGCGGCGCTGCCGCTGGCGCCGGCAACGGGCTCTTCGCGAACGTCGGTGATCAGCGCGACGATCAGCGCCTTCGCCGTCGTCAACGCCATGAATTTGCCGACCGTCGGCGTTTCGGCACCAAGCGGGCGTCCGGTCAAATCGACGCTGGCCTGAGAGCCGTTGACGGCAATCACACGGCCCAACGGCTGCGATGACGATGAAATGCCGGTGGGTTGAATCGTATCCATATCCGCCTCGAGGCGTGTCTGCTTCGTGGGACGCCACGCGTCCGCCTGGCCGACAAATAACAGGCCGCGATTGGATGACCGTTAAAATAGATAAAGGCTGCCGGGCGGCCGCGCGCCATGCTTAAGGAAGCGTAGCCGCGCGGTAGCGAAATCCTACCGTTACTCAACCACAATGCGGGTGCGCGGGCCGAGGCGGCCGATGAGCTTGCGCAAAGCGTGAATGTCGAGCGCGACGCAGCCGGCGGTGGGCGCGAATTGCGGCCGCGCGGCGTGGATGAATACGGCGCTGCCGCGGCCGGCAATGCGCGGCCGCGTATTGTGGTCCAGTTCGATGATGAAGTCGTAGAGGTGGTCGGCCCGTGCCAGCCGGTCAGCGCTGGAGCCGGGCGGCACCTTGACCGGCTGGTTGTAGTGCCGCGACGCCGGATCCTCGCACCAGCCGTCGTCGGCCTTGATGCGGCGCGAGGGCAGCAGGGTCGGCGGCCGGCCATGGCGCTCCCCGCGCCACCACAGCCGCTTCAGCCGGAAGCTGCCGCGCGGGGTGCCGCCATCGCCCTCGCGCTTGTTGGCCCTGACGCCGCCGCGGCCGATGGCGACCGGCAGGACGACGGAGCCGGCCGTCAGCCAGCCCTGCCGGGGGTTGCCCGGGCGGCGGCGGACACGGAGCGTGGAGAGCGTACGAGTAATCATCCTGGGCGGCAGCGTAACCGCGATTCGAGCCTAAATGCCAGTTTCGGCTTGCCTTTTTCCGTGCGGGATGGATAAGGCCCTAGGAATTTCCTATTCCTGCCCGCGCCGATAAGATGACGTTCGTGACCCGTGAGGAGACTGCCGAGCGATGGCCAGCAAGCGGACCGTTCTGATTGTCGATGACGACGCCGAACTGCGGGAAGCGCTGGTCGAGCAGCTGGCGCTGCATGACGAGTTCGACACCGTCACCGCCGAAAACGGCACCAAGGGGGTGCAGACCGCCAAGACCGACCAGGTCGATCTGGTGCTGATGGATGTCGGCCTGCCCGACATCGACGGCCGCGAGGCGGTGCGCATCCTGCGCAAGGGCGGCTTCAAGTCGCCGATCATCATGCTGACCGGGCACGACACGGACAGCGATACCATTCTCGGTCTCGAATCCGGCGCCAACGACTACGTGGTGAAGCCGTTCCGCTTTGCCGTGCTGCTGGCGCGCATCCGCGCGCAATTGCGTCAGCACGAGGCGAGCGAGGATGCGGTGTTCACCATCGGGCCGTATTCGTTCCGGCCGAGCTCCAAGCTGCTGCTGTCGCCGAAGGGCAACAAGGTCCGTCTGACCGAGAAGGAGACCGCCATCCTGCGCTATCTCTATCGCGCCGGGCAGAAGCCGGTCTCACGCGAGACGCTGCTGCAGGAAGTGTGGGGCTACAATTCCGGCGTCACCACGCACACACTGGAAACGCACATTTATCGCCTGCGGCAGAAGGTCGAGAAGGACGCGGCGACGCCGGCGATCCTGGTGACCGAGGCCGGCGGCTACAAGCTGGTGCCGTGACTATTTTGAGTGGTCACAAACTCCGTTCATTCCCGCGTAAGCGGGAATCCAGAACTGAATCCCTTAGCCTATCGTGGCGCTGCACTGGGTCCCCGCTTTCGCGGGGACGAACGGAAGATGGTGTCGAGCTTCCGGCAGAGTACGACGAGTAGCAATGTCCCTCGATGACGACATAGCCTTCTTCCGCCAGGTGCCGCTGTTCGCGGCGCTGGACAAGGAGGCTGTGCGCATTCTCGCCATCGGCGCCGAGACACGGTCGTTTCAGATGGGCTCGGTGCTGTTCTATGCCGGCGATCTCGCCGATGGCGGCTACATCGTGCTCGAGGGCTCGTTGTCCCTCGAGTCCGGCACTTACGCCGAAGGCAAACCGCGCGTGGTTGGCTCCGGTACGCTGATTGGCGAACTGGCGATGCTGACCGACATGGTCTGGCATTTCACCGCGGTGGCGCGCGAGCCGGTGACGGTGGTGCGCATTACACGCAACCTGTTCCGCAAGATGCTCGAGGGCTATCCGGCCGCGGCGGTGACCATGCGCGATCTGTTCGCCAAGCGGCTTGAGGGCTGGCAAGGCGAACTCAACGCGGTGAAGAAGATGATGGAGAAGGGTGGCGGGTAACGTCGCTTCTTTCTTTTTCCTCTCTCCCCTTGGGGGAAAGGGGAAGGAAGAATCACACCTCTACCGTCGCCGTCACCGGCACGTGATCCGACGGCTTCTCGTAACCGCGGAAATCCTTGGCGATCTTGATCTTCGACACCTGGCCGGCGAGCGCGTCGGAGGTCCAGACATGATCGAGCCTTCGGCCGCGGTTCGACGTCAGCCAGTTGTCCATCGCGCGATAGCTCCACCAGGTGAAGATCTTTTCCGGCTCCGGCGTGAGCACGCGCATGGTGTCGATCCAGCCGCCGGCTTTCTGCGCGGCGGTGAGCTTCTCGCATTCGATCGGCGTGTGCGACACCACTTTCAACATTTGTTTGTGGCTCCACACGTCATGCTCGAGCGGCGCGACGTTGAGATCGCCGACCAGAATGGCGCGCTGGCCCGGCGCCGGGCGCAATGACGGCAGAACCGTCATCTCGTCGAGGAAGTCGAGCTTGTGTTTGAACTTGACGTTGACCTCGGGGTCCGGTTCGTCGCCGCCGGCCGGCACGTAGAAATTATGCACCGTCAACGGGTCTTTCAGACCGGCGCGCTCGCCGAGCACGATGGAGATGTGCCGGCAGTCGGTCTTGCCGCAGAAGTTCTCGATGCTGAAGCTGTCGAACGGCACGCGCGAGACGATGGCGACGCCGTGATAGCCCTTCTGCCCGCTCAGTGCGGTGTATTCATAACCGAGGCGGTGGAAGCGCTTGAGCGGAAAGGCGTCGTCCGGGCACTTGGTTTCCTGCAGGCACAGCACGTCGGGGCGCGCGCTCTTCAGGAATTTGGCGACGAGATCGATGCGCAGACGGACGGAATTGATATTCCAGGTGGTGACTTTGAGGGGCATGGCGCGGCTAATCTAGGGGCGGCGCGCCGTGATTGCCATGTCGGGACGGAGTTTGTCCCCCGTGCTGTCGCCTTAACTCTGTCATGCGCGGGCTTGACCCGCGCATCCCGCTTAGGGACGCACGGTGCCCGCCTAAGCGAGATGGCCGGGTCACGCCCCATAGCGCGTCGACGACGCGCGTAAACGCGCTGATGGGGCGGCCCGGCCATGACAACAGAAAGCTTCGGTGAAGGCGCCTATCGATACCGTGTGTAATCCACCTTGAACAGGCTCGGGTCGGGCGTCTTGGTGGTGTCGAGATTATAAACCGCCACGGTGGTGTCGTAGCCCTGCGGGTCGGTGACGGTCCACTGCTTGAGCTGCATGTCCTTGGCGTCGAACATGATCATCAACCGGCTGGTGCCGACCACGCCGCTCTTTTCCTCGACCACCGCGGTGATGAAGGTGTCGTCGGCGTAAACGGCGGTCAGGTTGGCGTCGCGCATCAGGTCGACGCGGTTGGCCAGCAGGAAGCGCAGCGGCGTCTGCGACAGCGGATAGACATCCTGCGTCGCGAGCTTGCGGTCACGGATGACGACGGAGTCGCCGTCGGCGATCAGCTCGATCGGGCTCGGCTCGTCATATTCGAAGCGCACGCGGCCGGGCTTGGACAGATAGAACTCGCCCTCGGCGCGGCGGCCATCGGGGCCAACCTGCACGAAGCGGCCGGTGAGGCGCGGCGTGCCGGACAGGTAGTTGTTGATGCGGTCGATGATGCTGCGCTGCTCGGGCGTGAGCTGCGCGGTGGAGGTGGGCGTCTTGCCGAGCAGGCCGGCGAAGGGATTGCTCGACGGGTTCGGCGCCTGGGCGCGGACGACCAGCGCTTCCGGCGGAATGTTCTTCTGCCGGATGATCGAGGCTGTCACATCGTTGACGTTGGCGGACTTGATCGCCGTTTTTGAGGTGTGCTTGACCGCGGCGGCGGCAACGTTCGGCCGGGGCTTGGGCGTCGGCACCGATTGCGCCAAAGCCGGCGCGGCCAGCAACAGAGCCGCCGTGGTGAGGGTCGCCGCTACTCGCAACATCAAATTCTCCGCGCCTCGCGCCTGTCGATCCGCCGCTCCTGGCAGGAAAAGATAGGAAGCGGCTGTGGCTATTTCACGACCCGGAACATTCGGATCATGCGGTGATTCGGGCAAAATCGCAGCATAGAAGGCCAGAATTCAACGCCCGGACTTTCAGTACCGGTCGCTGTTCGGGTCCTCCGGAATCAGGATTTCGCGTTTTCCGGCATGATTGGCCTGGCCAATAATGCCCTCGTTTTCCATGCGTTCCATCAGCGAGGCGGCGCGGTTGTAACCGATCTGCAGACGCCGCTGGATGTAGGAGGTCGAGGCCTTGCGGTCGCGCTTCACCACCGCGACGGCCTGCGAATAAAGATCGCCGCCGCCATCGGCACCCATGCTGGTGTTGTCGAACACCGCGCCGTCCTCGCCCTCCTCCAGCTCGTCGGAGGCGGTGACTTCTTCCAGATATTCCGGCGCGCCCTGGGTCTTGAGGTGGTTGACGATCTTTTCGACTTCGGCGTCGGAGACGAAAGGACCGTGGACGCGGCTGATGCGGCCGCCGCCGGCCATATAGAGCATGTCGCCCTGGCCGAGCAGCTGTTCGGCGCCCTGCTCGCCGAGGATGGTGCGCGAGTCGATCTTCGAGGTGACCTGGAAGGAGATGCGGGTCGGGAAGTTGGCCTTGATGGTGCCGGTGATGACGTCCACCGAGGGGCGCTGCGTCGCGAGGACGACGTGGATGCCGGCGGCGCGCGCCATCTGCGCCAGACGCTGGATGGCGCCTTCGATGTCCTTGCCGGCGACCATCATCAGGTCGGCCATTTCGTCGACGATGACGACGATGAAGGGCAGCGGCTCGAGCGCCAGCTCTTCCTTCTCGTAGATCGCCTGGCCGGTTTCCTTGTCGTAGCCGGTCTGCACCGTGCGCGTCAGCACTTCGCCCTTGGCCTTGGCCTCGGCGACGCGCTGGTTATAGCCGTCGATGTTGCGCACACCGAGCTTGGCCATGTTCTTGTAGCGGCCCTCCATCTCGCGCACCGCCCATTTGAGCGCGACCACCGCCTTCTTCGGATCGGTGACGACGGGCGTGAGCAGATGCGGGATGCCGTCATAGACGGACAGTTCGAGCATCTTCGGATCGACCATGATCAGGCGGCACTGGTCCGGCGTCAGCCGGTACAGCAGCGACAGGATCATGGTGTTGATGGCGACCGACTTGCCCGAGCCGGTGGTGCCGGCGATCAAGAGATGCGGCATGCGGGCGAGATCGACGATGACGTTCTCGCCGCCGATGGTCTTGCCGAGGCAGAGCGGCAGCTTGGCGGTGTTTTCGTTGTAATCCTTGGTCGAAAGCAGTTCGCGGAAATAGACCTTCTCGCGCACCGGGTTCGGCAGTTCGATGCCGATGGCGTTGCGGCCGGCGACCACGGCGACGCGCGCCGACACCGCGCTCATCGAGCGGGCGATGTCGTCGGCGAGGCCGATGACGCGCGATGACTTGATGCCGGGCGCCGGCTCGAGTTCGTACAGAGTGACGACCGGACCGGGCCGCGCATTGACGATCTCGCCGCGCACGCCGAAATCACCGAGCACGCTTTCAAGCGACTGCGCCGCGGCGTCGATGACGTCCTTCGGCATAGCGGATTTTTCGCCGGGCTTCTGCGCCGACAGGAAATTGAGCGAGGGAAGCTGGAAGCGGCCGCCTTTCTTCTTGGCCGGCGCAGCGGTGCGCTTGACCTTGGCGGGAGCTTCCTCCTCCTCCTCTTCGTCCTCGTATTCTTCCTCCTCGTCGTCCATTACCGGCGCGGTGCTCGGTGCGGCGACACGGCCAAGGGCGTCGAAGCGCGGCTCCTGACGCGAGCCCTTGGCGGCGACGGGTTTGGGCTCGGCTCGGCGCTCCAGGCGGCCGCGCAGCCACAGGCCGAAGCGCGCCTTCCAGCTCAGCAGCGCATGAACGATCATGCCGAGGAAGGGCGAGCCGCGGTCGGCTTCTTCCGCTTCCTCGTCGTCGTCATCTTCGTCATCGGCCGCGGCGGCTTCGGCGAGTTCATCGCGGCGCTTGAAGAACGCGCCGCCTGCGACCGCGGTGGCGAAGACCGCCATCAGCGCCAGAACGATGGCGACGACGACAAGGCCAATCCCCTTGAAGGCGGAGCCGAGGATCAGCGCCGGCAAAATAAGAACGGCATCGCCGCAGGCGCCGCCGAGCCCGGTCGGCAGCGGCCAGGTGCCGATGCGTGGCAGCGTCGAGGCAAAACCGGCGGCGAGAAAAGCCGCGAGAATCCAGACCAAAGTGCGCCAGCCTTCGCCGATCGGCTTGTGCGAGAGCAGGCGCCAGCCGAGCACCGCCTCCGGCAGCAGCAGCAGCACGCTGGCGAGGCCGAGCAGCTGCATCGCCAGGTCGGCGAAAATGGCGCCGGGCAGGCCGAGCAGATTGTTGATGGGCTTCTGCGTCGCGTGGCTGAGCGAAGGATCCTGCACCGACCAGGTGGCAAGCGCGATGGCGCCGAGCAGAGCGCAGGAGAGCAGCGCCAGCCCCGCCAGTTCGCTCAGACGGCGGCGCAGAATATCGCGGAAATGATCCGCGACAAAAGCGACGACATCGAGATTGCGGTCGGTGGCTGCCATTCTTCTCTCTAGTGCCTCTTCACATCACCTTTTTGAGCCAGAGCCGGTGAATAATTCATTGTCAGCCGAGAACTTCCACAATCCTGTGCAGCGCTTCGGCGGTGGCTTCGGCGTCCTGCACCATGGCGACGCGGATGTAGTCGGCGCCGGGATTGGAACCGTCGGTCTGTTCCCGCGCCAGATATTTGCCCGGGACGACGCGCACGCCGGCTTCGGCCCACAGCCGCCGTGTCACGATTTCGCTGCCGCCTTGCTTCGACACGTCGAGCCAGAGGAAGAAACCGCCGGCCGGCCGCTTGTAGCCATAGCGATCGGCGATGATCTGGTCGGCGAGGTCGAACTTGGCGTTGTAAAGTTCGCGGTTCTTGATGACGTGCGCTTCGTCGTTATAGGCGGCGACGGCGACGTGCTGCAGCGGCGTCGGCACCTGCGGCGCCGCGACGTTGCGCAGTTCGAGAAAGGCCGCGAGAAAATTCGCGTCGCCGGCCACGAAGCCCATGCGCAGGCCGGGCAGGTTCGAGCGCTTCGACAGCGAATGGAAAACGATGGTGTTGGCGAAACCGGCGCCGGCGGCTTCGAGCATGCCGGCTGGCTTGTCCTTGCTGTAGATCTCGCAATAGCACTCGTCGGCAAAGATGATGAAGCCGTAGCGGCGCGACAGCGCAACGAGCTTGTCGAGATAGGCGCGATCGGCGACGGCGCCCTGCGGATTGGCCGGCGAGGCGAAATAAAAAGCGACGGTGCGCTTGAGCAGCGCCGGATCGAGTGCGTCGAGATTCGGCAGGAAGCCGGTGTCGCGGCGGCACGGCAGATAGACCGGTTCGCATTCGGCGGCCGCCGCGCCGGCGGCATAGGCGGCGTAGAATGGATTGGGGATCAGCATCGCCGGAGGCCCGGCGCGGTTCTTGACGTAGCGCTTGGCCGCGATGGCGGCGAGGAACAGGCCCTCACGGGTGCCGTTGAGCACCAGCACTTCGCGATCCGGATCGACCGGTTTGTCGAGCGTGTAGCGGCGGCCGAGCCATTGCGCGACCGCCTGGCGGAACGGGTCGATGCCCTTGTTGGCCGGATACTTGCCGAATTCGGCGATGTGCTGGGCGAGGAGCGGGCCGACGAAATCGGGGATGGCGTGCTGCGGTTCGCCGACCGACAGATTGATGACGGGCTTGCCCGGCGCAATGCCGGCGATCAGATCGGTCAGCCGCACGAAGGGCGAGCGGCTGTTCTCGGCGGCCGCCGCGTCGGAGGTGGCATTTTCACGCTGGGCGGACTGCATGGACATAAGCGACACATTGCCGGGGAAGGTTGTCGCGCGATCAATTCCGCTAAACCGGCTTTCCGGCAGTCGGGATCGCGCGGAGGACCCCGCGGCCAAACGTGAAGCACAATAGGTGGGACGAGGTTAAGACCCGACTAACCATCCTGGCGTTTCGGCGGTGTTTGTGGCCGATAACCGCCTTGGGACAAGCGCGTTAAGCCGTTGCCATGATTTTGATTTTCGTCCGGTCGCCCTTGACGCGCGTTCGGCGCTTTGGCGCCCAAATCGTTAGCGCGCCGCGTTAATTTGCGAACGCCGATGCCGGCCCGAGGCGAGACAGCGCACCATCCGAAGCGCCGAGACGGCAAACCTTACCGAAAGATTAATCCGCAACCTTTGGCCGCCTTGGCGACAACTATCTGCGCACCAGCGGTCGCTATGTGCTTCTCGAGGCCGAGGGCGACGTCTCCGACATGAAAGAGTCAGGCCCTGAACTCTTTCAGATAATGGCTGTCCGGCTCGAAGCCGAGACCTGGCTGCTCCGGCACCGCCAATGCGCCGGCGACCGGTTCCGTCCGATCACCATAGGGCATGGCTTCGAGTCCGATACGGAAATATTCGATGAAGCAGGGTTCGGGCTGCGACGCGATCAGATGCAAGGTCGCAAGGAATCCCGGGCCGTAATACGGCGAGTGCGGAGCCAGCGTGACGCCATTGACTTCGGCCAGCGCAATGACCTTGCGAAATTCGGTAATGCCGCCGACCTTTATGACGCTTGGTTGGACGTATGAAACAGCACCGGAGGCGATGAGCTTCTGAAAATCGTAGGCTCCGCAAATATTCTCTCCCGCCGCAAGCGGCACGCCGGTCTCGCGACGGATCGCGGCGAGCGTCGTGAAGTCCTCCGGCGGAAATAGCGGTTCTTCGAGCCACTTCAGGTCGAGATCGCGCATGGCGCGGACATTGCGAAACGCCTCGTCGATGCTCCAGGCGCAATTGGTATCGGCCATGAATACGGCTTCATCGCCCAGGGCCTCTCGGACTGCACTTATCTCGGCAACGTCGCGCGTATGGATCTTGACGCGCTTGTAGCCGGCGCCGATGGCCTCCGTCGCGGCCGCCGCCACCCGCTCTGCGCTGCCGAAGCGAAACAGGCTGGCGTAAGCATTGATCTGTGAACGAACGGCGCCGCCCAGCAGGTCGCACACCGGACGCCCGGCGCGTTTGCCGGCAATATCCCAAAGCGCGATATCGATGCCGGACAACGCGTAGTGAAGCGCGCCATGACGGCCGTAGATGTGCAGCACCTTCTGCGCCTCGTGCATCAGCCCGGTGATCTGCCGCGAGTCCCGGCCGATCAGCATGGGCGCCAGCATCTGCTCGGCGGCGGCGCGCACCGATCCCTGGCAGTTATAGGAGAAGGCCTCGCCCCAGCCGGTGATGCCGTCGCTGGTCTCGATCTTGATGAGAAGCGCTTCGAGCGCGCCGTAATCCCTGCCGCGCCATGCCGGCAGATCCGAGCGGCTGGCGAAAGGAACGACGATCGGCATCGCCTCAATGCGTTCGATCTTCATGACGGTATGGCTCCTGTTCTGATTTGACGCGCCGATCGTAGCGGTCTCGGCGTCAAAGAATGGATTTGAGGAAAGCCTGAGTGCGCGGGTTCTTCGGTGCGCCGATGAGATCGCGTGCAGGGCCTTCCTCGACGATCCGGCCGTGATCCATGAAGATGACCCGGTCGCCGACCTCGCGCGCAAAGCCCATTTCGTGCGTGACGACGATCATGGTCATGCCCGCAGCCGCGAGCATTTTCATCTGCGCCAGGATTTCCTCGATGATTTCCGGGTCGAGCGCCGAGGTCGCCTCGTCGAACAGCATGATCTCCGGGCTCATGGCCAGTGACCGCGCGATCGCGACGCGTTGTTTCTGCCCACCGGACAGTTGCCCCGGGTAGGAGTCGGCCTTTGCCGCCATCGAAACCCGCTCGAGCTCGGCCATCGCCACCGCTTTGGCCTCTTGGCGGCTGCGGCCGAGAACCCGCATTTGCGCCAGCATCACGTTCTGAAGCGCTGTCTTGTGCGGAAACAGGTTGAAATGCTGGAAGACCATGCCGACACGTCGGCGTAAATCGCGCAGGTCGCGTTCGAACGCGCGCCTCGGTGCGAACCCGTTGGCGACAGGCAAGGTCCAGCTGCGGTCCATGAAGGTGATGCGGCCCCGGTCGGGGACCGTCATCATGTTGGCGCAACGCAGCAAGGTGCTCTTGCCGGATCCGCTGGGCCCGATGATCACGACAACCTCGCCGGTTCGAACCGAGAGCGTGACATCGTGCAGGACGCGCAGTGGCGGCGACGGAGTTCCGAATATGCCGGAGCGCCGGACCGGGAACGACTTTTCGATGCCGGCCATCGACAAAATCGTTTTGGCGGGAATGGCTGTCCGATCGGATCCGGCGGTTTCACTTTCGCGGCTTATCGTCATCGACATCTCATCCTCCGCGCCGGAGCTGCTTTTCAAACAGGCCGCCGACGCCCGAAACGGCCAGAACGATCACCACGTAGATCGCCGCCGCGACCGTATAAAATTCGAATGTTCTGAATTCCAGGTTGGCGGCACGGATCGTCTCGTACATGAGGTCGCTGGCTCCGATCAGCGCAACCACAGCCGAGTCCTTCACGATCATGGCGAACTGGCTGATCAGCTGCGGGAGTGCGACGGTAAGAGCTTGCGGTGCAATGACGTCGAAGAATGTCGACAACCGTCCCATGCCGAGGCTGCGAGCGGCTTCGGCCTGTCCGGAGGAAACATGGCTGATCGCGGCGCGATAGATTTCAGAAAGGTAGGCGCTGTGCAGCAGCGTGATTGCGATCACGCTTGCGGCAAATGGAGAGAGGTTGATGCCGGTGATCGCCGCCAGCCCGAAGTAGATCCAGATGATGTAGATATAGATCGCGATCGCACGGAAAAACTGCGTATACACAAAGGCGAAGGCGCTGAGCGCCGTTATCCCCGACATGCGCAGCAGCGCGATCCCGAGGCCGACGACGAGCGCGCAAAGATAGGCGGTCGCCGAAATCTGAAGGGTGAAAACCACGCCCTTCATCAGTTGCGGCATTTGCTGCGCCACGGCAGCCCAATCCATTTGGTAGCTCATGGATGCGCCACCGCCCGTTCGATCGCCAGAATCAGAAGCGCAAGGACGAAGACCAGCGTGACGAAGATCGCGAGAACCGCAGTGAAGGCTTCGAACGGGGCGAAGTAGTTGACGTTGAGGCCCTGCGCGACATGGAGCAGATCCGGGACCGCGATGACGCCCATCAGGGTCGCGCTTTTGAGCAGGCCGACCATCACATTGCCAAGCGGTGCGATGACGATACGAAACGCCTGTGGGAGAACGATATCCGCATAAATGCTGAAGCGGCTGAAGCCGAGCGAGCGCCCGGCTTCGATCTGGCCCCGGTCGATTGCGGCAATACCCGAACGGAAAATCTCGGCGGCGTAGCCGGCGCCGGAGATCGCGAGTACCACGACGATGCTCTGCAACGGTGTAAACGCGACGCCGAGCAGTCGGGACACGCCGAAGTGAAACCACAACAGCAGGACGTAAGGTGGAATGGCCCGTACGACCTGGACGTAGGTCAGCGACGGCCAGGCCAGAGCCCGCAGGCCGCTTAGCCGGCAAAGCGCCAGCAGCAATCCCAGCGCGCAGGCCAACACGAAGCCGACCAGGCTCACCCAAACGTCATACCAGGCTCCAAGCAGCAGAGCCGGCAGGTGGTCGGTGACCACCTGCCATTGGAACGTGTATCCGTTTATCAAGACTGGCCCTGGAACTCGTGCCGGGAGGATGAGTCTCTTACGAGACGATGAGCGGTTCGCCGCCCGAGCTCACGCCGATGTTCGGGATATTGTAGAGATCCTTCGCCTCGGTGCCGAACCACTTGTTCTGGAGTCCAACCATCGTGCGCAAGCTGCCCTGATAGCGCAGCCAGTTCGTGATGTAAGCCCAGAGCTTGAAGTCGCCGGCTTTCATGAAGAAGCTGTTGGGAATTGCGTTGACGGTCTCACCCAGCACTTTCACCTCGGGGAACGTCTTGGTGAGCGACTTCACGTAGAAGGCATCGGTGATCAGCGCGTCGACAAGACCGCCGCCGACGGCGTTGGCGGCATCCGCGGCCTGCGGGAAGGTCTGGATCGTCGCCTTGGGGAACATCGATCGCAGCGTAACTTCTTCCGACGTGCCCTGCTGGCAGGCGATCTTGATGCCCGCAGCATTGAGTTCGGCGAGCTTCGCGAACTTTGCGCCGGGTTTCAGATAGGCGACGTTCTGCTGATAGTAGGCCGGGAAGCCCGCAAAGGCGCCGCGTAGCGCGCGGCTCGGCAGAATCGTCACGAAGGTGCCGATCATGTCGAACTTGCCGGCAGCGAGCGCGGCGAAGGTCTGCGCGAAAGGCATTTCGACATACTCTGGCTCGGCGCCGATATCCTTCAGAAGCAGTTCAAGGAACTCAATGCCGAGGCCGCTCGGCTTGCCGTTCTCGTCCTTGAAGCGCAACGGCTTGTTGTTCAGATCGACGCCGATCGTGGCCTTCTTGGTGCGTGTCCAGACGTCCAGGAGGGATTCGCCGGGAGCCGCCTGCGCTTCCGCTTCCTGCGCATTCATGAGAGCGCCGATGCCGAGCGCCAGCGCCCCGCCCGTCGCCAGAAAGGCGCGGCGCGGATTGGTGACCTCGTTTTCAGCGTCTTGGTTGCCGCGGACGCCAGCTTCATTCATGTCGCTCTCCTTTTGATGAAATTCACCTGCGCCATAAATGCACAGAAATAAGCCATAACGCAATTTGATGATCTCATTGGCATGGGGGAAAAGCATGCCTATTTAATGCGCCACGGTGCGAAATTCGGTAAATTATACCCTTACTTTTGCAAATACGGGTATAATCTACCCATTGATGTTGCATAGCAAAATCGTTGAAACGCGACCGGCCGAGCGCATCGTCACAGGAGTCACGCATGAAGCCGACGAGGCTGGACCATCAGGAAAAGGCCATTCTTGCAAAGCTGCAGGCCGATGCACGCATCAGCGTGCAGGAACTGTCCGAAGCGGTCGGCTTGTCGACCTCTCCGACCTGGCGGCGTGTGAAGTCGCTCGAAGAACGCGGCATTATCAACGGCTACGTGGCGCTACTGGATGCGGAAAAACTCGGCTACACCCAGTGCGTCATTGCCCATGTGACGCTCAGCAAACATGAGAAAGCCGGCATCGAGGAGTTCGAGCGCAGCGTGTCGCAAAGACCGGAGGTCATGGAGTTTCTCGCCATGACAGGCGATGCCGATTATCTTTTGCGCGTCCTGGTGCGAGACACCAAGCAGTACGAAGCATTCCTTCAGGAGGCGGTTTTCACCTGCGCTTCGGTACAGCATATTCGCTCGAACTTCGCGTTAAGACAGATCAAGTTCACCGTGAATATGCCTTTGGACATCTAGTCGCGGATCGTTGTTTCGGCTGCCTCGGCGCGTCGGGCACCTCACGCGCTTCAATTCGCTGACTGGAGTGATGATCGCCGTGACGATGATGGCTGCCTTTGGCCGCTCCAATGGGGGCGTCGAGGTCATCACTCCGATCGCCAGCTATGAAGAAGGCGCGTGTGCCGACGACGTTGGCGATACGATCATTAGCTAGTGCTGCGCGCGAAGATCATCCGCGCCTGTTGCGGCCGATGAGCTGTTCGGCGACGTCACGCGCGGTCTTGCCTAGGCGAGCTGAAGTTCGGCTTGCCGCTTCATGCGCTTTACCTGTTCCTTGATGTGGGCAATGAGCTTGCCGGCCGCGGCCGACGGCTGCGCGCCCTCGCGCGTGAACAGTTCATAAGACTCGATGACAACGAGTTCGGGGACCTCGACGTAGGATATATTGCGCAAGAACAGACTTTCGTTGCGCGAGTAATACGGCAGCAGACCGACATAGGGCGTCGTCGCAACGAAGGAATAAGCCGCCAGCAGCGACTCGACACGCACGACGACATTGGCGGGCGGCAATTTGCAGGCCGCGAAACTGGCGTGCAACGTCGATTCGGCCTGCGCGGCGCTCGAACTCAGCACCCATTCGGCACCGACAAAATCCTTGAGCGACTTTGCTTTCGCCAAAGGATGCCCTTTTCGCACCACGAGGCAGGCCGGCACCTTGAACAGCGGCGTCGTGTGGAACGAACCGGCCATGGGGCCGCCTGGTTTTGGCCCGACGACGAAATCCAGCGAACCATCCTGCAGCCGTGGCAGCAGCACGCTCGGCATGCCGCCGATAAAGTCGATATTGATTTCAGGAAACCGTTCGCGAAAACGCGCGACCGCCTCGGGCACCAGCAACAGCGAGGGGATCGCTGAAGCGCCCAGCGTCACCTTGCCGCGGCCAATGCCGGCCATCTCACGCACTTCCTGTGTGACGCGGTCGACCTCATTGCCAATAAGTTTGGCGCGGGCGTAAAGAACCTTGCCGTATTGTGTCAGCGATGAGCCGCGCGCATCACGATTGATCAACGGCACGCCGAGCGATGCTTCCAGCGCGCGCAGCGACTTGGAAACCGCCGGCTGCGACAGGCCCAGCGACTCAGCGGCGGCGCGCAGGCTGCCCTGGTCGGCAATCGCCAGGAAATGTTGCAGATGGTTGAAGCTCAACGATAACTTTGCCGACATCAGATTACCTTTAGTGGTCTTGTTGTCGCCGAGCGATTTGGTCAGCCTAGGCAGGCCGGCAATATTCTAACATAGCCGAGCGCGGGACAGGCCAATGTCGTTGCAGACAGCTCGCGGCAAACACGGCGCGGTGGTTTCCGGCCATCAGTCGGCAACCGGCATCGCGCTGGATGTATTGCAGACGGGCGGCAATGTTGTTGACGCCGCCGTCGCCGGCGCCGCCGCCCTCGCCGTCGCGCTACCCCATGCCTGCGGGCTGGGCGGCGACTGTTTCATTCTGGCGCATATCGACGGCAAGACCTACGCGCTGAACGGTTCGGGCCGCTCGCCCTCGCGTTTGCCGGCGGGCCTCGACAAAGCCGCGCTGTCGACGGGACCGCTGAGCTCGGCCGTCCCCGGCATGCTCGGTGCCTGGGACGCACTGCACCAGCGCTTCGGCTCGCGCCCCTGGGCCGAGCTTTTGTCTCCGGCGGTGGTTCTGGCAAAAAATGGCATCGATATCGCCTCCGATTTTGCCAATGCCATCACTGCCAATCGCGACGCCTTGGAGCGTGATCCAGGGTGCAAGGCGCTGTTTCTCGACGAGACGGTTATGTCCACCGGGCGGCTGGTACAGCCGTGCCTTGCCGAAACCCTGGCGCAGATCGTGGCCGAACGCAGCCCCGCGCTCTACAAGGGCGACATCGGCGCCAAGCTGTGCCTTGCGTCACAGGAGCGCGGCGGCGTGCTGCACGTGGACGATCTTGCCGCTTACGCACCGGTCTGGGCGACGCCTCTGCATTACCGCTATCGCGGTTACGACGTCCACGCCTGTCCGCCGAACTCCTATGGCGTGTTGCTGTTGCTGCAACTGGCGGGGCTGTCGGGCATCGATCTGTCGAAATATCCCATCGACTCGGCGGAGCGGCTTCAGGCGCTCATGGTCGCGACCAAGGCCGCCGTCGCCCATGCCGACAAATTCCTCGCCGACCCCGAGGTGATCGCCGATCGCCTGCCCGAATTGCTGTCGCCCTCCGCCGTCGCCGCGTTGCAGGCGGCGGTGCGCCAGGCCACAGTGACAGAGACGAAAATGCCGTCCTCCAACGGCACCGCGGTGATTTCGGTCGCCGACGCCAAGGGGAACGGCGTCACCATCGTGCAGAGCATTTTCGTGCCGTTCGGCGCCATCGTCGCCGATGCCGAGACCGGCATTGTTCTGAACAACCGTCTGCTCGGCTTCTCGACGACGCCTGGACATCCGAACTTCGCAGCGCCGAACAAGCGTCCCGCTCACACATTGAGTCCGGCTTTGGTGTTGCGGAACGGCCGCCTGAGCATGCTGCTCGGCACGCCCGGCGGCATGGGACAGACCATCACGTTGAGTCAGGTGTTCACCGACCTGGTCGATTACGGTCTCGATCTGAAGACCGCCATCTCCCTGCCGCGCTGGGCGCTCGACATCGGCAACAACATTGTTGTCGAGCCGGAAATTCCCGCCGCCAGCATCACCACGATTCATTCGCGCGGTCTCGATGCGCGCACCGCGACCCCGCAGCAGCGCTTCTTCTTCGGCTCGGCGGAATGCATCGATCTGCGCAACGGCGAACTCATCGCGGTCGCCGATGGCCGCCGCAATGCCACCGCGAGCGCTTACTAGGCATATCATGAGCACCGACAACAACATCCGCATCTATTACAACGGCAACATCCTGACCGTTGACGACCGCTTCTCGACCTGCACCGCCATGGCGACGCAGGGCGACCGGATTCTGGCGATGGGCTCGGATGCCGAGTTGCTGGCGTTGAAGGACCGCGCCGTCGCCAGCTACGACCTGTACGGCCGCACCGTGATGCCCGGCCTCAATGACATGCACGCGCATATGGATCGCGAAGGCCTCAAGACGGTTTATCCGTCGCTGGCCGGCGCGAAATCCATCGAGGACATTCTGGCGCGGATCGCCGAACTGGTGAAAGCGGCAAAGCCCGGCGAATGGATCGTCACCATGCCGATCGGCAATCCGCCGTCCTACTGGACGCCGCAGGACGAGTTGAAGGAAAAGCGCTGGCCGACTCGCTGGGATCTCGACCAAGTGTCGCCGAACAATCCGGTCTACATCCGGCCGATCTGGGGCTTCTGGCGCCACGCGCTTCCCATCACGTCGATCGCGAATTCCCGGGCGCTGGAAGTCTGCGGCATTAACCGCAATACGCCCTCGCCCGCGCCATCCGTCGTCATCGAAAAGGACAGCAACGGCGAGCCGACCGGCATCTTCAACGAAGACACGTATATGAGCGTCGTCGAGATGACGCTGATGCGGCCGGCCGGCGGCTTCACGCACAAGGATCGCGTCGCCGCGCTCGGGCGCGCGATGGACGCTTATGTCTCGTTCGGAACCACCAGCGTCTATGAGGAACACGGCGCCGCCGGAGAGCTGATTGCCGCCTACCGTACGCTGCGCGAAAGCGGCCCGCTCACCGTGCGCGCCAACCTGCTGTTCAGCCCGTCATGGAGCACGGTGCCCGGCGCCGATCCGGAACGCTTGCTCGGCTCGTGGGGCGCCTGGCTCGGCGGCCGCGGCCTTGGCGACAACTATCTGCGCACCAGCGGTCTCTATGCGCTTCTCGAGGCCGAGGGCGACGGCGGCCCGCGCTCGCCGCTGGAAAATTCGCTGCGCGCGTCGGCCAATCCCTACACCGGCTGGGCCGGCTTCCATTATGACGCCGGACTGCCGCGCGACCAGCTCAAGAAGGTTCTGATCGCCGCCGCGCGCAACGATATTCGCGGGGTCGCGCTGACCGCCGACGTTCTCGACATCTATGAAGAAGTAAACCGCGTGGTGCCGATCCGCGACAAGCGCTGGGTGATCGGCCATGTCAGTCTGCTCACCAAGGACGAGATTGCGCGCATGCGCGACCTCGGCATCGTCACCTCCACGCATACCAACCGCTACATCTGGCGCACCGGCCAGAAGACGCTGAATCAGGTCGGCGCTGCCAATGAAGATACGATCTCGCCGCTCGCCAATATGAAGGAGGCCGGCGTGCGCTTCTGTCTGGCCACCGACAATGTGCCGGTGTCTCTATTCTACCCGGTCTGGCAGAGCGTCGCCCGCAAGGATCGCGTCACCGGCAACGTGATTGCGCCGTCGCAGAAAATCTCGCGGCAGGACGCGTTGCGCGCCGCCACCATCAACGGCGCCTACCTTACGTTCGAGGAAAAAGAGAAAGGCTCGCTCGAAGTCGGCAAGCTCGCCGACTTCGTCTGCCTCAATGCCAATCCGATGTCCGTTGCCGAAGACGATCTGAAAGAACTCAAAGCGGAGTTCACGGTCGTCGGGGGGCGCACCGTCTACGGCGATCCTTCTCTCAGCAGCGCCAAAGCCGAGGCCGCACAATGAGCGGCCAGCGCGACCGCAGCAAGACGTGGCGGCCGATCAATGCCGACCTGATCGGCGTTCCCGGCGGCGCCTTGCGGGTGACGACGCCCGCGCTGATGCTCGATCTGCCGGCGTTGCGCGCCAATCTCGCCACCATGACCAAGCTGTGCGCCGACGCCGGTTTCAACATGCGGCCGCATGCCAAGACGCACAAGTCGTCCGATCTGGCGAAGCTGCAAATCGAATATGGCGCGCTCGGCGTGTGCTGCGCCACGCCGCACGAGGCCATCGCGCTTGCTCATGGGGGCGTGCCGAGCATTCACATCACCACGCCCGTGGTGCAGCCGCGTCACTTTGAGGAATTGGCCAGGCTGCACAATGACGGCCTGTCATTGATGGTGGCGATCGACCACCCGGCCCAGCTCGCGCAGTGGCAAAAGGTTCTCGATGGCAGCGCCCGCAAGCTGCCGATGCTGGTCGATATCGATATCGGCATGAAGCGCACCGGCGTCGCCACCGTTGCCGATGCCGTGGCCATCGCCAAAGGCATCGCCGCGCTTGCGCAGGCGTCCTATGCCGGGGCGCAGGCCTATTCCGGCATGGTGCAGCATATCAACGACTATGCCGAGCGCCGGAAAGTATACGGCGCGCAGCTCGATCGGCTGGCGGAGACGCTCGAAGCGCTCGTCGCGGCAGGCCTGAAGCCCGCTATCGTCTCCGGCGGCGGCACCGGCACCTTCGCCATCGACGTCGAGCGCACGCTCTACACCGAGGTCCAGGTCGGCTCCTACGTCTTCATGGATGTCGAATACAACGCCGTGCAGTTCTTTGCCGACCGGCCGAATCCCTACGAAACCTCGCTCTATTTGCGCACCTCCGTGGTCAACACCAATGCCGATGGCCAGGTATCGATCAATGCCGGGTTCAAGAGCTTCGCCACCGACGGGCCGCTCGCCTTGCTGATGGGCGAAGCGCAGCGCGGCAACACCTTCGCGCTTTACGGTGATGAATTCGGCCGCGTCGTGCTCGGCGCTGGCGCCGCCAAGCCGGCGCTTGGCTCCCCCATCGATCTCATCACGCCGCATTGCGACCCGACCGTCAATTTGCACGACTGCTTCCATGTCGTCGAGAACGACACTATCGTAGACATCTGGCCTGTCGTCGCGCGTGGTACTTTGTAGTTGCCGGTTCTCAAGACCAAAAAATGAGGATTAAACAACGATGTATTTGAAGACTGGACTTAAGGTGGCGCTGGCCGTTGCGTTCATGGCCGCCGCCCCGGGCGCCTTCGCGCAGAAAATCGAGCCGCTGAAGGAACTGACGGACGTGCGCATGTCCCATGTGCCGTCCTTCGTCTATGGCGGGCTCTACATCGCCCAGGACAAGGGCTACTTCAAGGAACGCGGCCTCACCGTTGATCTTGTCATCGTGCGCGGCGGCGACACCACCTATCAGGTCGCCGGCAAGACCATCGAATTCTCCGGCGGCTCGGCCGACTCCGCGTTCTTCAACAGCATCAAGCGCGGCCTGCCGCTCACCCTCATTTCGTCGCTCGCCATCACCGGTCCGGAGCACTCGACCAATCCGCTGGTGGTCCGCAAGGACCTGAAGGATTCCGGCGAGGTGGGCACGATCGCGCAGCTCAAGGGCAAGAAGATCGCCAACCTCGCGCCCGGCGGCATCACCGAGTATCTTCTCAATCTCGCCATCACCTCCGGCGGCCTGACCAGCAAGGATGTGCAGATCGTCATGCCGATGGGCTTTGGCCAGATGGTCGAGGCGCTGAACACCAAGACCGTCGATGCCGCCATGCTGGCCGAGCCCTTCGCCACCATGTCCGAGCAGAAAGGCACGGGCGTGCGCCTCGGCACCACCCACGACCGCAACGAGCAGATCCTGGTCATCAAGACCAGCGCCGACTGGGCCAAGCAGAATCCGAACATCGTCGGCAACTTCCTGATCGCATTTCTCAAGGGCGCGCGCGATCTCGCCGGCGACGGCTTCCGCAAGCCGGAAAATCTCGCGATCCTCGAGAAGTACACCAAGGTGCCGCAGGCGGTGATCGCGGCGTCCATGACGCCGGTCATTCCCGTCGACGGCGCGCTGAATGTCGACAGCATCATGAAGCAGCAGCGCTTCTACAGCGAGCGCGGCTACATCACCGACAAGGTGATCCTGGAGCCGGCCTCGTTCATCGACACGTCGTATCTCAAGAGCGCCAACGAAACGCTCGGCCCGGCCAAATAAAGTCCGGGGCATCGATCAACCTCGCGGGCCGGCGTCATGCCGGCCCTGCACGTTGGGGACCCACGATGGCCGCAAAGATCGCCATCCAGAATCTGACCAAGCGCTTCCGCAACAACAGCGGCGGCTACACGCAGGCTCTGGCCGACATCAATGTCGAGATTGCCGATGGCGAGTTCTTCGTCATCGTCGGCCCCTCCGGCTGCGGCAAGAGCACGCTGCTCCGCATCATGGCCGATCTCGACACTTATACGTCCGGATCGATAGAGATCGGCCATACCGATCCCGGGCGACCGCTGACCTCGATGGTCTTCCAGGAGCACGCGCTCTATCCCTGGATGACGGTGATGCAGAACGCCGAGTTCGGCCTCGACATGGCCGGCATGCCGAAAGAGCAGCGCCGCACGCTGGTGCGGCCGTTCCTCGAAAAGGTCGGCCTCGGCAAATTCGAGAACTATTTCCCGCACCAGCTATCCGGCGGCATGCGTCAGCGCGTCAGCCTCGTGCGGGCCTTCGTCAGCAATCCGGAAGTGCTGCTGATGGACGAGCCCTTCGCCGCGCTCGACGCGCAGAACAAGATCCTGCTGCAGAACGAGCTGATGCGCATCTGGGACGAGAACCGCAAATCGGTGGTGTTCATCACGCACAGCATCGACGAGGCGCTGCTCCTCGGCGACCGGATCGCGGTGATGACCGCCTCGCCGGGCCGCATCAAGGAAATCATCGACGTGCCCTTCCCGCGGCCGCGGACCCTGTTCGATATTCAGGGGACGCCGGAATACACCCGGATCTCGCGGCACATCTGGAGCACGATGGAGGCCGAAGTGCTGAACGCCCAGCAACTCGGAGCGGCCCATGCGGCAGGATAAGCCACAGCGGATCAGCACCGCGACGAAAGAACGCGTGGTGAGCATCCTGTCGCCGATCGTGCTGTTGTCGGTGTGGCAATTGCTGAGCTCGACCGGCATTCTTGACGGGCGCTTCGTCCCGTCGCCTGTCAGCATCGCCCGTGTCGGCTTCGACATGGCGCAAAGCGGCGAACTCGCGCAACATCTCAAGGCCAGCTTCGTCCGATTGGGCGCCGGCTTTGCCATCGGCGCCGCGCTCGGCGTCACCGTCGGCGTGCTGATGGGCCTGTCGCGCTGGCTGCGCGCCGCGCTCGATCCGATCGTTGCGGCGGTCTATCCGATCCCGAAAATTTCGCTGCTGCCGCTGGTCATGATTTTCCTCGGCCTCGGCGAAGCCTCGAAGATCTTCATCATCGCCTTCGCGGTGTTCTTCATCGTGCTGCTCAACAGCATGGCGGGGGTGCTGACGCTCGACAAAATCTACTTCGAGGCGGCGAAGAACTTCCGGGCGCCCTGGTACAAATTGTTCTGGCGTGTCGTACTGCCGGGCGCGCTGCCGCTGATTTTCGTCGGCTTGCGGCTGGCCATCGGCGTCGCGTTGATCCTGATCGTCGCCGCCGAATTTGTCGCCGCCCGCGCCGGCATTGGCTATCTGATCTGGTCGTCCTTCGAGGTAATGAAGGTCGAGGCCATGTTCGTCGGCATCATCATCATCACGATGATCGGCCTGATCACGACGGCGATTCTCAAGGAGATCGAGCGCCGGATCCTGCCCTGGAAGGCATCGCGGTAGGCGTTGCCACGCGCTGGCCGTGGACCGGCTCGCCGCCGCCAGGGCGGCGCCGGCGCGGCTGCCGCCGTGATCCGATAGCGACCGTGGGCGACGTCAGTGTGCTGCGCGGCGCTGATCATCATGCTTGCGCCTAACCGCTCCGCATTCGTTTGCGTTTCTCGGAGAGCGACGGCCAAGGCGGTCGCCACAAAAAGAGAGGCCCCCGGCTCTTGCGAACCGGGGGCCTCGACGGAAGGGACAGTGCCGGGTTTCCGCCCCTACCGCTGGAGCTGCGGCGGCACGACCGTGAGGCCCGTGCCGCCGCGTATTGCTTACTGCACGGTCTCGCCGTGCAGGGTGATGTCGAGGCCTTCCTCTTCCTGCGCTTCGGTCGGACGCAGGCCGATCACCGCCTTGACCACGTACATGATGATCGCCGTGACGATCGCCGTGTAGACGATGGTGACGATCACGCCGTAGAACTGCGTCGCCACGCTGGCGTCCTTGCCGGCCGCGTTGATCGCCGCGTCGGCGAACACACCGGTGAGGATCGCGCCGACGATGCCGCCGACGCCGTGCACGCCGAACACGTCGAGCGAGTCGTCGTAGCCCAGCGCCTTCTTCACATGCACCGAGGCGATGTAGCAGATCACGCCGGCAACGAGGCCGATGATCAGGCCGCCCGTCGGGTTGACGAAGCCGGCCGCCGGGGTGATGGCGACGAGGCCCGCAACCGCGCCCGAGATGATGCCGAGCAGGCTCGGCTTCTTGGCGATGATCCATTCCGCGATCATCCAGGCCAGCGCCGCGCCGGCGGTGGCAACCTGGGTGTTGATCATGGCGGCACCGGCCAGACCGTTCGAGGCAGCGGCCGAACCGGCGTTGAAGCCGAACCAGCCGACCCAAAGCAGCGAAGCGCCGATCATGGACAGGGTCAGGTTATGCGGCGCCATGGCGACGTGACCGTAGCCCTTGCGCTTGCCGACGATGATGCAGCCGACCAGACCGGCGATGCCGGCATTGATGTGAACGACGGTGCCGCCGGCAAAGTCGAGCACGCCAGCCGTACCGAGGAAGCCGCCGCCCCAGACCCAGTGCGCGACCGGGAAATAGACGAAGGTGCCCCACAGGCCGATGAACCAGAGCAGCGCCGAGAATTTGATGCGCTCGACGAAGGCGCCGATGATCAGGGCCGGGGTGATGATCGCGAAGGTCATCTGGAAGGTGATGAACACCCACTCCGGAATGGTGCCGGTCAGCGACTCGCTGGTGACACCCGCGAACATCGCCTTCGAGAAGCCGCCGATATAGGCGTTCATGCTGCTTTCGGTGAAGGCGATCGAATAGCCGTACACCATCCAGAGCACGGACATCAGACAGGCGATGGCGAAGCACGCCGTGACGACCGACAGCACGTTCTTCTTGCGGACCATGCCGCCGTAGAACAGCGCGAGGCCGGGCAGCGTCATCAGCAGCACGATGACGGTGGAGGTCAGCATCCAGGCGGTGTCGCCGGTGTCGAGCTTCGGTGTCGGGGCGGCGGTCTGGGCGAGCGCACCGCTCGCAAGGGTCAGTGCGGCGAGCGCAGTCAGCCCCGCACCGGAGATTTTCTTGAACGTCATAGTCTTAACTCCTATCGGTGATGTGGGTGCGGGTTTCAGAGGGCCGCCGCGTCGGTCTCGCCGGTGCGAATACGCACGGCGCTGTCGAGCCCGAAGACGAAAATCTTTCCGTCGCCGATCTGTCCGGTCTTGGCTGCGCCCGAGATGGCGCCGATGACTTTCTCGACCTGGTTGGATGCGACCGCGACCTCCACCTTCACCTTCGGGAGGAAGCTCACCGCGTATTCAGCCCCACGATAGATTTCCGTGTGCCCCTTCTGACGGCCGTAGCCCTTGACCTCGGTGACGGTGAGACCCTGGACGCCGATCGACGTCAGAGCGTCCCGAACCTCGTCGAGCTTGAAAGGCTTGATAATGGCCATGACGATTTTCATGGATTCGATCCCCGCTTGAGCCCGTTTTGACTTCACACAGTGCGGGCCGTTTCACTGAGCCGGGCCGCACGAAGCACGCTTCGCAGGCATGACCGCGCAAGGAGAATCAAGCCCCGTGCCAGTTGCGCGGGCAGAGGGTAACCGACTGATAAACAAGCGTTAAATCGGGGAACGCGCCGGAGCCGGAAATGCCCGCACAAGGTGACGCCTAATGCGACGTCAGGGCGAGAGGCTGATGCACAAAAAATAGACAGAGCCTGTGCCGGCATTTGGATACCGGCGGCGGGGGCTCTCAGGCGCGGTGGAGGGAGGTCGCTGGCGGGAGAAGCCGCGCCGAAGCGTTAGAGCGCGTCGACGTCGATTTCGCCGGTGCGGATGCGCACGGCCTGGTCGATGGGAACCACGAAGATCTTGCCGTCGCCGATCTCGCCGGTGCGGGCCGCACCGCTCAGCGCTTCGACGACCTGCTCGGTCCGCTCGCTGGCGACGCCGATCTCGACCCGCAGCTTGGGCAGGAAGCTCACCGCGTACTCGGCGCCGCGGTAGATTTCCTTGTGGCCCTTCTGGCGGCCATAGCCCTTCACCTCGGTGACGGTCATGCCGTGGACCCCGATCGCGTTGAGCGCCTCGCGCACGGCGTCGAGCTTGAACGGCTTGATGATCGCGGTCACGAGTTTCATGGCATCAGCTCCTCAGATCCGGCGGGCGACGCAAAATACTAGCACTGTTCGACCAATCGTATAGCCCCGCGGGTCACGGCTGGCGTCGCAGCCGCACCAGGCCTTCCTGTGCCACAGAAGCGACCAGCGTGCCGTCCTGCTTGAAGATGAGACCGCGCGCGAAGCCGCGCGAATTCTGCAGGCTCGGCGTGTCCTGCGCGTAAAGCAGCCATTCGTCGGCGCGGAATGGCCGGTGAAACCACAGCGCGTGGTCGAGGCTGGCCGCCATGAATTCCGGTTCGAAAAGCGTGCGGCCATGCGGCGTCAGCGCCGCATCGAGCAGCGACATGTCCGATGCATAAGCCAGCGCGCATTGATGGATGGCGAGATCGTCCGGCAGCTTCTCGTTGATCTTGAGCCAGAGATGGAAGCGTCCATCCGGATATTTCTTGCCGTAGTAACGATCGAACTCGACCGGCCGCAATTCCAGCGGCCGTTCGCGTTCGTAATAACGGCGCACCGCCTCCGGCAAGTTCGGCATCACCTTGGCGCGGATGACCTCCTCGTCCGGCAATTCGTCGGGCATCGGCACGTCCGGCATCTTGGCCTGATGCGTGAGACCTTCCTCTTCGCCCTGGAAGGAGACGAGCATCGAGAAGATCGGATGGCCGTGCTGGCGCGCGGTGACACTGCGCGTGGTGAAGCTCTTGCCGTCGCGCACGCGGTCGACGTCATAGATGATGGGAACTTTGGGGTCGCCCGGCAGCAGGAAATAGGCGTGCAGCGAGTGCGTCGGGCGGCTGGCTTCGACGGTGCGAACGGCGGCGACCAGCGCCTGGCCGATGACCTGGCCGCCGTAGACGCGCTGCCAGCCATTCTGCGGCGAGCGGCCGCGAAACAGGTTCAGGTCGAGCTGCTCGAGATCGAGGATATTGAGCAAGTCGGAGACAGGCGAGGTCATGGCTGCTTCCCGGCGGCGGGGTCAAATACCTGACCAAACCTGCTATGCTGCGGCGCGTTTGACAAGGAAGCCTCATGACAGAGCCGGGTAAGTCAACAAAGCGGGTCAATATGGTGGTCGGCGGCGCCGGTTTCGCCGGGCTGGCGCTGGCCATCGCCTTGCGCCAAGCGCTGGGCGAGCGCTTTGCGGTCACGGTGGCCGATCCGGCGCTGGCGCAGATACCGTCGAAGGACCCGCGCGCCACGGCGATCGCCGCCGCGGCCCGGCGCCTGTTCGAGGCCATCGAGGTCTGGGACGCGGTTGAGCCGACGGCGCAGCCGATCCTCGACATGGTGGTGACCGATTCCAGGCTCGACGACGCGGTGCGGCCGACCTTCCTCACCTTCGGCGGCGAGATCGAGGAGGGCGAACCCTTCGCTCATATGGTCGAGAACCGCCACCTTATCGACGCGCTGGTGGCGCGCGCGCGCGCGGTTGGCGTCGATCTGCGCGCCACGGCGGTGAGCCATTACGAGACAACGGCGAAAGCCGTGACCGTCACTTTCGCCGACGGTAGCGAGATCGAAGCGCGGCTTCTGGTCGGCGCCGACGGCGCGCGTTCGGCGATCCGCGAGCAGGCCGGTATCGCCACCCATGGCTGGAGCTATGACCAGTCCGGCATCGTCACCACCGTCGCGCACGAGCGTCCGCACAATGGCTGCGCCGAAGAGCACTTCCTGCCGGCCGGTCCGTTCGCGATCCTGCCGCTCACCGGCAACCGCGTGTCGATCGTCTGGACCGAACGGACGCGCGATGCCGATCGTCTTGTCGCGCTGCCGGACGACGAATTCCATGCCGAGTTGGAGAAACGTTTCGGTCTGCATCTGGGCGAGCTGAAGGTCGCCGGGCCTCGCCGCGCTTTTCCGCTCGGCCTGTACAACGCGCGCTCCTTCATCGCCGATCGTCTGGCGCTGATCGGCGATGCCGCGCATGTCATCCACCCGATCGCCGGGCAGGGCCTCAATATGGGGCTGCGCGATGTCGCGGCGCTCGCCGAGTCGGTCGCGGACGCGGCCCGGCTCGGCCTCGATATCGGGGGGCCGCAGGTATTGGAGCGCTATCAGCGCTGGCGCCGTTTCGACACCATGACCATGAGCGTCGCCACCGACGGCTTGAACCGGCTGTTCTCCAACCATTCCAACGCGCTGCGTCTGGTGCGCGACATCGGCCTCGGCCTGGTCGAGCGCATGCCGGACTTGAAGCGTACATTCATCCGCGAGGCCGCCGGCGTCACCGGCGCGGTGCCGAAGCTGATGAAGGGCGAGATGGTTTAAAAACTTGGCAGCTACGCCACTTGCTCAGTGTCATCACCGGGCTTGTCCCGGTGATCCCGCTTAGGATGGCACACGCGTCCTAAGCGAGATGGCCGGGTCAAGCCCGGCCATGACAAGGAGCAAGAGCGCTCGGTCAAAATTCACGTCAACGGTACAGCGGCGACGTGATCCTTGAACGCCTGGCGCGATGAGACCGCCGCATACCAGCGATCGAGATGCGGCGTCGCCGGGCGATCCGGCACGAGCTCCATGTAGCGATAACACATGATGGCGACCGGAATGTCGCCGTAAGAGAACGCTTCGCCCGCGACATAAGCGGTCTTGGCCAGCTGCGCGTCCAGCGTCTGCATGTTGCCGACGGTCTTTTCGATCATTGCCTTGATGTGCGCCATGTCCCGCTTTTCCGGCGGCGTGCGCACCAGGCCCCAGAACACCGGCGTGATGTTCGGGCCGACGACGGAGAGTTGCCAGTCCATCCATTGATTGGCGAGGGCGCGCTGCTTGATGTCTTTCGGCTCCAGGATGTTGGCCTTGTCATACTTGGCCGCGAGATAGCGGCAGACCGCGTTGGATTCCCAGAGCGTGAAGCCATCCGGCTCTTCGAGCGTCGGCACTGTCGCGTTCGGATTCATGTTGGAGTAGGGGGGCTCGCGCGTCTTGCCGAACGCGCCGCCCACGTCGATGCGCTCATGGGGCAGGCCGAGTTCGCCGACGGTCCACATGACCTTCTGCACGTTGGATGAATTGTTGCGGCCCCAGATCTTGAGCATTGGACATTTCCTCAGTGGCAAGTCTCGTTCTTGTCATCACCGGGCTTGACCCGGTGATCCCGCTTAGGGACGCAAGTTCTTTGCCCTGCTAAGGCGATGACAGTGATGGCAATTGGTCAATCCAGCCGCCGCGCTTCTTCCGGCAGCATTATCGGAATGCCGTCGCGGATCGGATAAGCGAGTTTGGCCTGGCGCGAGATCAGTTCCTGCCTGCTGGCATCGTATTCCAGCGTGGTCTTGGTCAGCGGGCAGACCAGGATTTCCAGCAGCTTCGGGTCGACGCTGTGGGCCGGGCGTTCGGGAATGGAAGGCGTGGTCATGCGGTGGGTCTCACGGCTCGTTACTGCAGCGGCGGTTCGCCCTCGACATTGTTCTTGGCGAGTTCGATTTCGGTGATAGCGACCAGCAGTTCGGCGCGGGTCTTGAGGTCGGGTGCTTCCAGCAGCGCCTGCTTTTCCGGCGCGCCGTAAGGCGACATCATCGACAGGCCGTTGACCAGCGCCTCGGTCGGCGCCTGCTTGATGTCGTCCCAGTCGGCCGTCATGTTGTTGGCGGCCATGAAGTCGGTGAGCGCACGCAGCAGCGCCTCGCGGTCCACGGCATCCTCGCCCTTGCGGGCGATAAAATCATCGGCAAAGGGCGCGTAAGTGACGCGACATTGCCGGTAGTCGGTGTTGGCCTCGAGTTCTTCCTCGACGCGGAAACGCGCCACGCCGGTGAGCTCGATGATGTAGCGGCCGTCGCCGCTTTCGGCGAGCTGGGTGATGCGGCCGACGCAGCCAATCTTGTACAGATTGGGCTTGAGCATCGGCGATTCGGTTACGCCCTCAGGCTGGATCATGCCGATAAGGCGATGGCCGTCGCGCAAGGCATCGTCGATCATGGCGAGATAACGCGGCTCGAAAATGTTGAGCGGCAACTGGCCGCGCGGCAGTAACAGTGCGCCGGCGAGCGGAAACACCGGAACGACGCGTGGCAAATCCGCCGGGCTGCGATATCGCGGGTTCATCGGCATGGAGCGTCCTCGGCATGCCTCGGGATTGAAGGGCGCGGCGTGTTCACCGCGCCCGGCTCAGGAAAACAGAATCGACGACAGCTTCTTGCGGCCTTCGAGCGTCGCCGGATCGGTGGCGCCCCAGGCCTCGAAGAACTGGACGAGCTGCTTGCGCGCGCCGTCCTCGTTCCACTTGCGGTCCTTCTTGACGATGGCGAGCAGATGATCGGCCGCTTCCATGCGCTTGCCGGCGGCGTTGAGCGCGACGGCAAGATCGGCGCGGGCCTGATGATCGAGCGGATCGGCATCGACCTTCTTCTGCAGGTCATCGAGCGGACCGGCGGCTTCCGCCTGCATGGCGAGATCGAGCGCAGCGCGCGCAGCGGCGACCGCGGCATCGTTCTGCTTCGCCTCGGGAATCATGCCGAGTGTCTTTTTGGCCTGCTCGAAATTGCCGGTCGCGACATAGCAGCGCGCAAGGCCGGCGAGCGCGACGATGTTCGATGAATCTTCCTGCAGCAGCTGCGCATAGATGTCGGCGGCTGCGGCGGCGTCGCCCTCGGCGAGCGCGGCTTCCGCGGCTTCGAGCAGGTTGGCGCCTTCGTCCTCGATCTTGCCCTTGGTCAGGCGCTCGAGAAACGCCATCACCTGCGACTCCGGCAGCGCGCCCATGAAGCCGTCGACCGGCTGGCCGTTGGAGAAGGCGACCACCGCCGGGATCGACTGGATGCCCATCTGGCCCGGAATTTCCGGGTTCTTGTCGATGTCCATCTTGACGAGCTTGACCTTGCCCTTGGCCGCCTTGACGGCCTTCTCGAGCACCGGCGTCAGCTGCTTGCACGGGCCGCACCAAGGGGCCCAGAAATCAATCAGCACCGGCTGCGTCTTGGACGCCTCGATGACGTCCGCCATGAAGGTCTGCGTGGTGGTGTCCTTGATCAGGTCGCCGCCCGCCGCCGCCGTTGTCTCGCCGCCCAGTCCCAGCATCGTCTTCTCATCCCTTTGTCGCGGTTCCGGCTTTACCCCGGTTTGCCGCCCCTGAACACCGGAAATAGATGGGTAGCGGGCCGGGGAATGGCAATTCCGGCGGTCAATCGGCCTCAGGCGCCAGGCCGGAGATACGCTCGATTCGCGGTTGGTGGCCGGTGGCCTCCAGGAATTTGACGAGGTCTTCGCGGGAAACCGAAGTGGTCATGGTGTTGGTCAGCGGATGGGCGTTGATGATGGCGTGCTCCATCAGCGGGGCGTCCAGAACCACCGTGACCCGGCCGGCCGTGTCATTGATGGCGCCGAACGCGGTCACCGAGCCCGGCGTCACGCCCAGCAGCTCCAGCATCAGGTCGGACGAGCCGAAGGAGAACCGGCCCGAGGCGCCCAGCACGCGGTGGAGGCCCTTGAGGTCGATCTCGGCGTCTTCCAGCGCCGTAACCAGGTAAACCGCCTGCTTTTTGTCGCGCAGGAACAGGTTTTTGGTGTGCCCGCCGGGGATCTTGCCGCGCAGCGACTGGCTCTGCTCCACGGTGAATAGCGGTGGGTGGGTCACGGTCGGGTGGGCGATGCCGAGGCTGTTGAGAAAGGCGAAAAGCTGGTCGGGGGTGGCGGGCATTGCGGGACTTTCGAGGGCTCCGGGGCCCCGGGAACCCCGGGGCGCGCGGCGGCCATTAATCCTTAGGATTTCTCCCATTGCAAAGCCCGGCCGCATTTGGCATAGAGCCCGCCTTGGCGGCCGGTAACGTCTTGACCGGCCAATGAACTGACGGATGCGGGTGTAGCTCAGGGGTAGAGCACGACCTTGCCAAGGTCGGGGTCGAGGGTTCGAATCCCTTCGCCCGCTCCAGTTCTTCTAATTTTTGAGAAAAATGCCGAACTCGCGCCTGGAAACAGGACGAGATTACCCGGCTTTTCGCGCAGCGTCTGAAATCGCGTCAAAGGCCGCAAGCTTGGCGTCCTCGGTCGTTGCGTAAGCTGGGCCGGACTGAGGTAGCCAGTACTTTTCGCCGTTGCGGCTTACGACAGCTCTATAACCGACGCCCCGAGCAAAGACGGTTACGAGCCAGCCATCAATACGGATGGTCGGATTGCCATTTGTTGAAACTCGCCATTCCCTGCGGCGCGGAAAAGCGATGCGTTGTTTGGCCGATTTCTTCATAGAGGCTTCGCGGTCGCGTGCGGCCTGTAGGTCTTGCTCCATGTGGCCCGCACACACGCATCCGCAATCGAGCTGCCCAGGATAATCAGGATGCGTCATGGAATGGACGTAGCGAATTTCCATCGCTTCGCACATCTCGCATGTTTGCCAGTTCTCGCGATCTGGCCCCAGATCGTCGGTCCCTTCACAGGACCATCCTTTGTGGGGCACGCCCGGCTGGCTCCATTTGCCCCACCGGCGCGTGACCGCTTGGCCTTCCCTAGCGTCACTCATGGCCACCCCCTTCAGCGCGGACGATGTTTATAAATGGAGGTGCAAGCCAAGATTGCCAAGGGCTGACTTGTCGTCGTGGGACGGTGAGTCCTAAGGCAGAGCCTCGCCTACTCATTCAATCCCCACAATCCACAGGCAGTCAATTTTCAATACGAAACATAGTCCATTGACAAGTCGAGCGTTTATTTTTGGGGGGCTCTTTATTCCTTAAAGGACTCCCCTCGTCCGAATCGGCGTAATATTCCACACGTAGCCCACCGGGTTGTTCACAGCGTGCTTTGAGTTGGCCGTCCTTTCCATGGAGCCACTTAATGCCCTTTGTTTCGAATATTGCGAAGCAAGCTAAAGACGGAAAGTTCTTTCGCGAATTAGCCCGCGAGTTGCAGGAGCTTCCGAATAGCGATTGGACGGAATGGGAATGGAACTGGCTTGGGCAAGAAGCTCGAAGGTCAGAGAGCTATAACTTTAGCGAAACCGAGCGCGAAAAGCTTGCGCAGATCTATTCGTATACGCGGCTGTGTTCGGACCATGATGGCGTAACCGTCGCCGAAATGATCCGCGTTTGCCATCGCTATCACGCAGACTTCGCCGAGGAAGACGCCGATTTCATTATAGAGCTTCACAAATCGCAGGCGTCGGCCGTTCGCATTCGACAGCTCCGCCGTCTTGTTGGTCTGTACGAAATTGCTGGTGAAATAATTTCGGAGGTAGCGTAAATGCTTAGAGGCGCGCTGGCTCACAGCCACTTTGACGAAGACGATGGGTTCGAAGGCGTTTCTATTGAAACCGAGGAATTCATTTGTTCGAAAGAAACATTCTCTCAAGTCTCTGCGGCTCTGCCTCCTGTACTTGAAAAATTCGCGCTCGCTGCATCATTAGCTCCCTATACAGAGAGCCCAATAGAAGTTCTTTTTGGCGTCGAGTTCGTCACGTTTGTTGCGGCCATCGGTTTAAAAGTCGCTCACTGTGATCATTCTGAACAAAACAATTTCGGCCGAGATTGTGTTCTGTTGATCCACCAGTACCCGTGGAAGAACTATAGGATCGACTGGGCAATTAAGGTGCCATTTCTGCGGCAACCAATATTTTTCGTAGAATGCGACGGTCGAGACTTTCATTCTACGGAAGCTCAGGTAACTCGCGACCGCATTAAAGACGGCGAAGCCTTGCGCGCAGGCATTCCAGTTTTCCGCTTTACCGGTAGTGATCTTGATCGGAACGCGGCGGCATGCGTTCGAGTTGTATATGACAAGATCGAAACACAATATTTTAGCGAAAAGCGCACGACTCTACGTCAGGAAATAACGCGTGAATCATGTCGGGGATGCCACTTCAAAGTGGAGCTTGCTGCGACCCTTTCAGACTTCGCAAGCACGCTCCGGTCAATCTATCACTTTCATAGTGAGCGCGGGATCAGCGTTCGGCAAGGAACGCCCGAGCGTCGCTACGGCCAAAGTCAAGACTTTGTGCGATGGTATTTTAAGAACGTCCAGGACGCTGGCCTCTTTCAAAAGCGATTTGGGGGGCGTTTAATTTGTAGCCCGGTGCCTTAAGTGGAGGCGGGTGATGGAGTAAGAGCGCATTCGGATGTTCAATGGGGCTCAATAAAAAAAGCCGGGGCTTTTGCCCCGGCTTTTTCGTTTTCCGGCGGATTGGGCCGCTCAGCGCCGCAATTTCAGCGGCGAGCGGGCGATCAGCACCGCGAGGCCGGCGCCGAGGCCGATCTTCACCAGCGACGACAACAGGAACGGCACGACGCCCAGCGCCAGCGCCTTGGTCGGCCCGATCAAATGCGCGAGCCAGGCATAGCCCATGGCCAGCATGATTGCGGTGCCGATGACGTTCACCAGCGCCGCGCGCATGAAGGTCTCGCCAAAGCCGCGCTCGGCGAGCCAGCCCGACACGAAGGCGGCGACGCAGAAGCCGACGAGATAGCCGCCGGTCGGGCCCATCATGTAGGCGAGGCCCATGCCGCGCGCCGGCGAGTTGGCGAACACCGGCAGGCCCATCAGGCCTTCGAGCACATAGGCGGTGACGACGATGAAGCCGAGCCGCGAGCCGAGCGTCATGCCGATCAGGATCGCCGCCATGGTCTGCATGGTCATCGGCACCGGCCAGAACGGGATCTGGGTGCGCGCCGAGGCGGTCATCAGCAGCGAGCCGAGCACCACGGCGGCAAAGCCGAACAGCAGGCGGGAGCCGATGTCGTCCTTGGTGGCGACGGCGGCGGCGGACTTGAACAGGCGCTTCATGAGCGATCCTTCCCTGAATTCGATGTTCCTAGGTAGCCCAATCGCGGGGCCTCGCAAAGGGGCGACGCCGGCAGCCGTAAGCCCCTCATCCCTCGCGGATATCGGCCACGGCGCCGCCGGTCATGGCGGCCAGCGCCTTGGCCGAGGTGCGAAACACATGGCGCGGCGAGCCGGCGGCGGCCCAAATCGGGTCCAGCGCCATCAGGTCCTGGTCGATGAAAATGCGCGGCGGGCTCTGGTGGCCGATGGGCGAGACCCCGCCAATGGCGAAGCCGGTGACATCGCGCACCCAGCGCCCGTCCGCCGGCTTGACCGGCTGGCCGAGCAAAGCGGCGACCTTGGCGGTATCGACGCGATTGGCGCCGGAGGCGATGACCAGCACAACCTGATCGCCGGCGCGCAGCACGATCGACTTGGCGATCTGCGCCACGGTGCAGCCGACCGCATTGGCGGCGTCCTGCGCCGTGCGGGTGCCGTCCGGAAAGACGTCGATGGTGTCCGGCTGTCCGGCGGCGATGAGGGCGGCGCGCACGCGTTCGACCGAAGGCGTGGTTTCGTTCATGGACGTGTTCTCTGGGTTTCTCAGTAACCGGCGGCGAAGGAGCCGCGGGTGCGGGGATCGGCGGCGCCGACATAACGTTGCGGCTGGAATTCGCTCTTCGGCAAGACCTGAATTGAATTTACCGATGTCGCCGGCCGCGTCGCCTCGAGGTTATGACCGCGCGCGGTGAGGCCATCAAGCACGGCCTGCGGAAAGCCGCCTTCGACATAGACCGTGTCCGGCATCCATTGATGATGCAGGCGCGGTGCGGTCACGGCCTCGGCGATCGTCATGTCGAAGTCGATGACATTGGTGACGATCTGCAACACGGCGGTGATGATGCGGCTGCCGCCGGGCGAGCCGGTGATGATGTATGGCTTGCCATCCTTGAGCACGATGGTGGGCGTCATCGACGACAACGGCCGTTTGTTCGGGCCGGGCAGATTGGCGGCGAAGCCGACGAGGCCATAGGCGTTCGAGGCGCCGGCCTTGGCAGTGAAGTCATCGAGCTCATTGTTGAGCAGCACGCCGGTGCCATCGGCGATGAGGCCGAGGCCGTAGGAGAAGTTGAGCGTATAGGTGTTCGACACCGCATTGCCGTCGCGGTCGATGACGGAAAAGTGCGTGGTGTTCTGCCCCTCGACGTCGGCCGGCTTGCCGGCCTTGATGTCGGACGACGGCGTCGCCTTGTCGGTAATGCCCTTGCGCAATTCGGCGGCATATTTTTTCGAGATCAGGCCGGCGATCGGCATCTTCACCGAATCCGGGTCGCCCATATAGACGGCGCGGTCGGCATAGGCGCGCTTCATCGCCTCAATGAAGTAATGCAGCGCCTCGTCGTTGCGGCCGAGCTTCTTGAGATCGTAGCCTTCGAGGATGTTGAGCATCTCGACGAGATGCACGCCGCCCGACGAGGGCGGCGGCATCGAGATGATGTCGGTGCCGCGGTAGGTGCCCTTGACGACGTCGCGTTCGATGGCGCGATAGTTCGCCAGATCGTCCGCGGTCATCACGCCGCCGGCCTCGCGCACAGCACGGGCGATCTTCGCGGCGACGTCGCCGCGGTAGAAGCCGTCGGGGCCTTTGGCGGCGATGGCTTTCAGCGTATCGGCAAGATCGTACTGGATCAGCCGATCGCCGGATTGCAGCGGTTCGCCGCCGTTCTTGAGTAAAATGGCCGCAGTCGATGGCCAGCGCGCCAGCCGCTTGGCCACAGCCGGTAGTGAATCCGCCGTGTCGTCATGGACCGCGAAGCCCTGCTCGGCGAGGCGGATGGCGGGCTGCAACAGATCGGCCAGCGACAGTTTGCCGGAGCCGTATTTATCGCGCGCCATGGCGAGGCCGGCGACGGTGCCCGGCACGCCGACCGACAGGCCGGTGTCGCGCGACTTCACCGGATCGGGATTGCCCTGCGCGTCGAGAAACATGTCCGGCGTCGCCGCGGCCGGCGCGGTCTCGCGATAGTCGATGGCGGTGTTGTGGTTGTCGCTGGCGCGGTGGATCACCATGAAGCCGCCGCCGCCGAGATTGCCGGCGCGCGGATAAGTGACGGCCATGGCGAAGCCGACCGCGACCGCGGCATCGACGGCATTGCCGCCGCGATCGAGAATCTCGACACCGATGCGCGCGGCCATGCGCTCCTGCGCCACCACCATGCCGGTCTGGCCGACAATGCCCTGCGCCGGCGGAAACGACGGCAGCGAGTTCTGCAGTTGCGGCGCCGACTGCGCGAGCGCCAGCGAGGCGGTGAGGAGAAGGGCGAGGAAGGTCGTTGTGAGTCGTCGGAGCATCAGATCAATATTCCGTTCGTCCCCGCGAAAGCGGGGACCCAGTTCTTCATCCTCGCTGGATTCCCGCTTTCGCGGGAATGAACGGAGGATGGGGTTGCGGCCACGAGTCTAGCGCGCCTGCGAATGATAAACCGGGTTCGGCCGCATGTCGGTGGCGGACGCGACGCGGTTCGACATGTTGAAGAAGCCGGTGATTGCCGCAATGTCCCAGATGTCGCGGTCCTTGAACCCGGCGCGGCGCAAGCTCTCGCGATCGTGCTCCTCGATCTCGGCCGGCGTGTTGGTGAGCTTCACAGCAAAATCGAGCATGGCGCGCTGGCGCTTGTCGAGCCGTGCCACGCGATGGTTCATCACGATCTGTTCGCCGAGCAGCGGATTGCCAGAGTATTGCCGCACAGCAGCGCCATGCGCGGTGAGACAGTAGTAGCAGCGGTTCTGCGCCGACACCGCGACCGCGATCATCTCGCGCTCGAGCTTGGACAGGCCGCTCGGCGCCAGCATCAGGTCATTGTACATGGCGGCGAAGGCTTCGAGCTTGGCGTTGTCGAAGGCGTAGGCCACCAGCACGTTCGGGATGAAGCCGAGCTTGTCCTGACACTTCTGGAAATAGGCCGTCATCGCCGGCGACAGTTCGCCGCGCGGCAGCTTGAGCGCGATGATCGGCGCATCGTCGGGCGTTGCCACGCTCGGCGCGGCCTTCTCGGGCGCTTTTCTGGCTGCGGCTTTGGCGGGGGTCTTAGCCATGGTGGCCACCTGTCAAAAATTTTCGGCTGCTGACGCCGAGCCTACAACGCTTCGGCCGCGCCGGGTATAGCGGGAGGACATAGTTTTCATGTTTCTGATCAATGCCTTGGCATCGATTCTTTGGCGCTGCCGGCGTCGGCAACATAAAGCGGTCACGCTCGCCCGCTAATCGGTGTCCTGCTCTCGACCCCTGCGTCGGGAAGGTGAACACTGCATCCAGCCAGACCGATTCCTCCGACTGACACATCACCGACGTGAAGCGGTCTTCGCCCCGGACCAGACCCGCCGCCATTGCCAATTTTCATGAGGTCACCCGTGCTCGATAAACCGGCTCCCGACAGTCACGACAGCGCCGAGCATGTGGCCGCCAGGGCGGTGATCGAGCAGGCCGGACAAGAGCTTGCCGCGCGGCAGCCCGGCATACCGACGGAATTCGTTGCGGGATTGTTTGGCCGGGCCGTACCCGAAGACGTGGTGCGTTACGACGCGGCGCAACTGGCTCAGCTCGCCGAGCGCGCCTGGCAGTTTCTCAGCCAGCGCGATCCGGGCGTGCCGAAGGTGCGCTGCGAGACCGTGCCGATCGACACCGCCACCTCGCCGCGCAGCATCACCGTGATCGAAGTCGTCAATGACGACATGCCGTTCCTGTTCGACTCGGTGATGGGGGAAATCGCCGAGCGCCGTCTCGACGTTCGGCTCGTCGCTCATCCGGTGTTCGGCGTTCAACGCGACGGCGGCAAGCTCGCCGGGCTGACCGCGCCAAGCACCGGCGGCCGCGAGAGCCTGATTCACATCCATGTCGAGCCGATCGGCGAGGAAGCCGCGCGGGCGGAGATCGTCGCGGCGCTGGAGCGCATCCTGCTCGAGGTGCGTCTCGCGGTCACCGACTGGCGGCCCATGCTTGAGCGCATTCACGCTGTCATCGCCGAACTCAAGTCGAACCCGCCGCCCTTGCCGGTGGATGAGATCGGCGAGGCCGTGCAATTCCTGCAGTGGCTGGCCGACGACCATTTCACCTTCCTCGGCATGCGCGATTACGTCCGTAAGGGCAATGCGCTCGATCCGGATTTCGCGACCGGCCTCGGCATCCTGCATGGCTCGGATCTTCACGTTCTGCGCCGCGCCGATGAGCGGCTCGAACTGACGCCGGAACTCAAGTCGTTTCTCAACGAGCCGCATCCGCTGATCATCGCCAAGACCACGACCGTCTCGCATATCCACCGCCGCACATTTCTCGATTATGTCGGCGTGAAGAAATACGACGCCGATGGTCGTCTCGTCGGCGAGCATCGCATTGTCGGGCTGTTCACCTCGACGGCCTATACGCGTTCGGCGCGCACGATCCCCTATATCCGCCGCAAGATCGCGGCGATCGAGCAGCGCGCGGGTTTCGTGACCGGCAGCCATTCGGCGAAAGCGCTGGCCAATGTGCTGGAGCAGTATCCGCGCGACGAACTGCTGCAGGTCGATACCGATACGCTTTACGATTTCGCCACGGCGATCATGCGCCTCGACGAGCGGCCGCGCGTGCGGGTGCTGGCGCGCCGCGATCGCTTCGACCGCTTCGTCTCGGTGCTCGCTTACGTGCCGCGCGAGCGCTACGGCAGTGTCGTCCGCGAGCGCATCGGCAACTACCTCGCCAGGACGTTCGGCGGCGAGGTCGCGATGTTCGTGCCGTTCTTCCCCGAAGGGCCGCTGGTGCGCGTGCATTACATCATCGCCCGCAACGGCGGCGCGGCGAACGATGTGCCGCGCGATGTTCTCGAACGCGAAGTTTCGCACATCGTGCGCTCGTGGACCGACAGCCTCGCCGAGGCGCTCGATGCGCTACATGCGCCGGAGCAGGCGCGCGCGCTGTTCGAGCGTTATCGCGACGCCTTCACGCAGGGCTTCCACGATTATTACTCCGCGTCGAGCGCGGCCGGCGATATCCGCGCCATCGAGACGCTGACGGAGGACCGGCCGCTGGCCGTCGATTTCCGGCACCGCGAGGAGACCGAGCAGAGCGAGGTCAGTCTCAAGGTCTGGAGTCTGGGGCGGCCGCTGCCGTTGTCGGAGCGCGTGCCCGTTCTGGAGAACATGGGCTTCAAGGTGGTCGACGAGCGCACCTATCGCATCACGCCGGCCCATGGTGCGAAGCTGTGGTTTCACGACATGCTGCTCACCCGCGAGGACGGCACCGCGACCGATCTGCAATCCGGCAAGGCGCGGCTGGAGGCCGCTTTCCTCAACGTCATGCGCGGCGGCGCCGAGAATGACGGCTTCAACGCGCTGACGCTGCAGGGCGGGCTCGGCTGGCGCGACGTGGCGCTGATCCGCACCGTGGCGCGCTATCTGCGCCAGATCCGCGTGCCGCATTCGCAGGATTACATGTGGGCGGCTCTGGTGAAGCACGCCGCGATCGCCAGCGACATCGTCGAACTGTTCCACGCGCGGTTCGACCCGCGGCCGCATGCGGCCGAGGGCCGCGACGACAAGCAGCAGGCGATCGCCGCGCGCATCGAGGAGGCGCTGACCAAGGTGGACAGCCTTGACGAAGACCGCATCCTGCGCCTCTTCGTCAATGCGGTGCAGTCGGCGATCCGCACCAACTATTTCCAGACCGACGCGGACGGCAAGCTCAAGCCGCTGATCGCCATCAAGTTCGAAAGCGGCAAGCTGACCGACATGCCGCTGCCGCGGCCGCTCTATGAGATCTTCGTCTATTCGCCGCGCGTCGAGGGCATTCACTTGCGCTTCGGCAAGGTGGCGCGCGGCGGCATTCGCTGGTCCGACCGGCCGCAGGACTTCCGCACCGAGATCCTTGGCCTCGTCAAGGCGCAGCAGGTGAAGAACGCGGTGATCGTGCCGGTCGGCGCCAAGGGCGGCTTCGTGCCCAAGCAGATGCCGAAGAACCCGACGCGCGACCAGTTCATGGCCGAGGGCATCGCGTCGTACAAATTGTTCATCTCGACGCTATTGGACATCACCGACAATTACGCGCCGGATGGCAGCATCGTGCCGCCGGATTGCGTGGTGCGCCATGAGGGCGACGATCCCTATCTCGTGGTCGCGGCCGACAAGGGCACGGCGACATTCTCAGATATCGCCAACGGTCTCGCCGTCGAGCACGGCTTCTGGCTCGGCGATGCCTTCGCCTCCGGCGGGTCGGCGGGCTACGACCACAAGGTGATGGGCATCACCGCGCGCGGCGCCTGGGAGTCGGTGAAGCGCCACTTCCGTGAAATGGACATCAACATCCACGACACGCCGTTCACGGTGGTCGGCGTCGGCGACATGTCGGGCGACGTGTTCGGCAACGGCATGCTGCGCGAGGACACGATCAAGCTGGTGGCCGCCTTCGACCATCGCGACATCTTCATCGATCCCGAACCTGATGCGAAGGCGAGCTTCGCGGAGCGCCAGCGTCTGTTCGACCTGCCGCGCTCCAGCTGGCAGGACTACGACAAGTTGAAACTCTC
>DATMEX010000018.1:0-128461 GCA_035556455.1 Pseudolabrys sp. | reverse complement strand
GCCTACGCGGTTTACATTCTGGCGAGCCGGATGCGCGGGACACTCTACATCGGTGTCACGCGGGACCTTGGGCGACGCGTCGACCAGCACGCTCGTCGGCGGTTCCGGGGTTCACTCGCAAGTACGGTGTCCGCCGGCTCGTCTATGTCGAGCTCTATGAGCAGGTTGTGGACGCGATCGTCAGAGAAAAGCAGCTCAAAGGCTGGAATCGGCTGATAGAACGCGTCAATCCGCACTGGAACGAGATTTCGGCAGCGGACGTGCCCCTAGGGTGAGCCATTGGATCCCCTTCCCGGACCGCTACGCGGTCCGCCGGGGATGACACGCCTGCGCTGAGGTAATCGCAAACTGGAAACAAGGGTCTCGGCCTGGTGTCCGAGGTGTCTGGAGAGGCGAGATGAACGTCATGAACACGCCGGGGCAGAGCCAGTCGGTCTATTTTCTCGCGTCGGTCGACAAGACCGTGGAGACGCACACGCTGTCGGTGCTGGTCGACAACGAGCCGGGCGTCCTCGCCCGCGTCGTCGGCCTGTTCTCCGGCCGCGGCTACAACATCGAGTCGCTGACGGTGTCAGAGACCGAACACGCCAAGCACCAGTCGCTTATTACGGTCGTGACCACGGGCACGCCGATGGTGATCGAGCAGATCAAGAACCAGCTCGACCGCCTCGTGCCGGTGCACCGCGTCGTCGATATGACGACGTCGGGCAAGGCGATCGAGCGCGAGCTGGCCATGGTCAAGGTGCGCGGCAAAGGTGACAATCGCGTCGAGGCGCTGCGTCTGGCCGACGCCTTCCGCGCCCGCGTCATCGACGCGACCACCGAGAGCTTCGTGTTCGAGATCACCGGCAAGAGCGACAAGATTGAGCAGTTCGTGGCGTTGATGCTGCCGCTCGGCCTGGTCGAAGTGTCGCGCACGGGGATCGCGGCGATCGCGCGCGGGCCGGACCCGATGTAAATGCCGTACGACGTCTTCGCGGCCCTGGTCGTGTTCGTGTTCGCGACCGCGTTCACGCCAGGGCCGAACAACATCATGGTGACGGCCTCCGGCGTCAATTTCGGCTTCGTGCGGACCATTCCGCACATGGCCGGGATCACCGCCGGCTTCGTCGTCTTGCTGCTTGCTGCGGCGGCGGGCCTCGGCCTGATCTTCACGGCGGCACCGGTGCTGCAAACGGGGCTCAAGATCGCCGGCGCGCTCTATATGCTGTGGCTGGCGTGGAAGGTTGCGAATTCGCGCCCGACGTCGGCGACTGGAGACGCCGATCTCGCCAGCCCGATGACGTTCTGGCAGGCGGTGGCCTTCCAGTGGGTCAATCCGAAGGCCCTCGTCATGAGCCTGACCATGGTCGCGCTGTTCGTGCGCCCGGAGCGCCGGGTTCTCGACGCCGCCGTTCTGATCGCCATCAATGTCGTGTTCACCGTGGCGACCGTCGTCACCTGGACCGGTTTCGGCGTGGCGCTGCGGGGGCTCCTGAGCAACCCGCGCCACGCCCGAACCTTCAATATCATCATGGCCTTGCTGCTGGTCGCCAGCATCGTGCCCATGGTTCTCTAACGGCTAAAGGGCTTGTAGGGCGGTGCCGGGCGTCCTAGAAGCAGGCCGAATTTTCCCGGGGCAACAGACAGCTAGTCCAAGTAGAGGAACACCAATGCGGGTTTATTACGATCGCGACGCCGACCTCAACCTGATCAAGGGCAAGAAGGTCGCCGTCATCGGCTATGGCAGCCAGGGCCACGCCCACGCGCTCAACCTGCGCGACTCCGGCGTGAAGGATGTCGTGATCGCGCTGCGCAAGGGCTCGCAGGGCATCAAGAAGGCCGAGGGTTCGGGCTTCAAGACCATGGAAGTCGCCGAGGCCGCCAAGTGGGCCGACGTGATGATGATGCTGACCCCGGACGAACTGCAGGGCGACATCTACCGCGACCACCTGCACGCCAACATGAAGGAAGGCGCGGCGCTGCTGTTCGCGCACGGCCTCAACGTGCACTTCAACCTGATCGATCCGCGTCCCGACCTCGACGTGCTGATGATCGCGCCGAAGGGCCCGGGCCACACCGTGCGTTCGGAATATGCTCGCGGCGCCGGCGTGCCGTGCCTCATCGCCATCCACAAGGATGCGTCGGGCAATGCCCATGACCTCGGCCTGTCCTACGCCTCCGCCATCGGCGGCGGCCGCGCCGGCATCATCGAGACCACCTTCAAGGAAGAGTGCGAAACCGATCTGTTCGGCGAACAGGCCGTGCTGTGCGGCGGCCTCGTCGAGCTGATCAAGGCCGGCTACGAGACCCTGTGCGAAGCCGGCTATGCGCCGGAAATGGCCTACTTCGAGTGTCTGCACGAAGTGAAGCTGATCGTCGACCTGATCTACGAAGGCGGCATCGCCAACATGAACTACTCGATCTCCAACACCGCGGAATACGGCGAATACGTCACCGGCCCGCGCATCATCACGGCCGAGACCAAGGCGGAGATGAAGCGCGTCCTCAACGACATTCAGTCGGGTCATTTCACCCGCGACTGGATGCTGGAGAACAAGGTCAACCAGACCTCGTTCAAGGCGACGCGCGCCAAGCTCGCCGAGCACTCCATCGAGCAGGTCGGCGCCAAGCTGCGCGAGATGATGCCGTGGATCAAGGAACGCGCCATGGTGGACAAGAGCAAGAACTAAGCCTGGTCGCACAGAGCTAAAGATTGTCATGGCCGGGCCGGCGCGCAAGCGCCGAGACCCGGCCATCTCGTTGGCGGGGCAACGCCGTGCCTCCCTGAACGGAATGGCCGGGACATAAGGGCGGTTACGCCCGTCTTGGACGCGCTATGCCCGGCGATGACAAGAAGACAAACTGCCGCCTCTGTGTGCCGTTTGCATTGTGCGCGTGAGCCGCTAGTTTGCGCCCGCCGGGTAGAAAAACGCAGGGATAATTCGGGAATGACGGCGGCGATGAGCGCGACAGCGGCGGCAGGCGAAGCCGCGGTTGCTTTGACCGATGTAGATGTGGCGTTCCGCCTGGCGGATGGCGGCGTGTTTCGCGCCGTTCACAATGCCTCGCTTTCGGTCGCCGATGGCGAGTTCGTCGCCATCGTCGGGCCGACGGGTTGCGGCAAGTCCACGCTTTTGAACATCGCCGCAGGTCTGCTGGCGCCGGCCGCGGGCTCGGCCAGCATTTTCGGCGCGCCGTTGACCGACCTCAACCGACAGGCCGGCTACCTGTTTCAGGCCGACTCGCTGTTCCCGTGGAAGACGGCGCTGGAGAATGTCGCGATCGGGCTGGAGGTCGCCGGCGCGGCGCCGACAGAGGCGCGTGCGCGCGCCAAGGAGTGGCTCGGCAAGGTCGGTCTCGGCGCCTTCGGCGACCGTTATCCTCATATGCTCTCGGGCGGCCAGAGGAAGCGCGTCGGCCTTGCCCAGGTGCTCATTCGCGATCCGAAAATCCTGCTGATGGACGAGCCGTTCGGGCCGCTCGATGCCCAGACCCGGCAGATCATGGGCAACCTGCTGCTCGATCTGTGGAGCGCCGACCGCAAGGCGGTGCTGTTTGTCACCCACGATCTGGAGGAGGCGATCGCGCTCTCGGACCGCGTCGTCATCATGTCGGCCGGACCGTCGTCGCGCATCATCGGCGACTGGCGCGTTTCGTTGCAGCGGCCGCGCGATATTTCCGAGGTCAAACTCGATCCGGCCTTCCACGACCTGCACCGCGAGATCTGGCAGATGCTCAAGGAAGAAGTCATCAAGGGCTATCAGCAGGCGGAGGGCAAGTGATGTCCCGCGTAACGCTCATCACTCTCCAGGTCCTGGTCGCCGTCGTGTCCGTGCTGCTGTGGCACGTGCTGACGAGCTATCCGATCTTCGGCCGGACGATCCTGCCGCCGTTCTTCTTTTCGAACCCGTTCGACGTCGCCAAGCAGATCGTCGCCTGGTTCGCCTCCGGCGTGATCTGGAAGCATCTTTATGTGACTTTGGTCGAGGCGACGCTGGCCTTCATCATCGGCTCGATCGGCGGCATCGTGGTCGGCTTCTGGTTCGCGCGTCAGCCGCGCACCGCGGCGGTGTTCGACCCGTATGTGAAGATGGCGAATGCGCTGCCGCGCGTCGTGCTGGCGCCGATCTTCACGTTGTGGCTGGGCCTGGGTATCTGGTCGAAAGTGGCGCTCGGCGTCACGCTCGTGTTCTTCATCGTGTTCTTCAACGTCTATCAGGGCATCAAGGAAGTCTCGCCGACCGTGCTCGCCAATGCGCGCATGCTGGGCATGAACGAGCGCCAGTTGATGCGCCATGTGTATTGGCCGTCGGCGCTGTCCTGGATGTTCTCGTCGCTGCACACCTCGGTCGGCTTCGCCGTGGTGGGCGCGGTCGTGGGCGAATATCTCGGCGCGGCGGCCGGCCTCGGCTATCTGATCCAGCAGGCCGAAGGCGTGTTCGACGTCGCCGGCGTGTTCGCGGGGATGTTCGTGCTCGCGGCCTTCGTCATCGTCATCGACATGCTGGTGACGGTGGTCGAGAAGCGGCTGCTCATCTGGCGGCCGAACGTCGCCGATCAGCGGCCGTAACCCGGCGCGGCGCGGCCATTTCGGCCTAGGCAATCGCTGATTGCTGGCCTAAATTCCGCGCCAACCAAATAGAAAATGGAGGAAACGTATGTCCACGCTGTTCCGCCGCGCCGCCACCACGGCCGCCGCGCTCGTCGTCTCGGCCGGCCTGATGGCCGGTTCCGCGCTCGCCCAGACCAAGATCACGCTCGCCGTCGGCGGCGCGGCCTGCCTGTGCTATCTGCCGACCATGCTGGCCAAGCAGCTCGGCGAATTCGAGAAGGCCGGCCTCAATGTCGAGGTGGTGGACTTCAAGGGCGGCTCGCAGTCGCTGCAGGCGGTCATGGGCGGCTCGGCCGACGTTGTCTCCGGCTATTTCGATCACACCGTCAACCTCGCGGCCAAGGGGCAGAACCTGCAGTCCTTCGTGGTCTATGACCGCTATCCGGGCTTCGCGCTGGTGGTGTCGCCCAAGCACACCGCGACCATCAAGACGATCAAGGACCTGGCCGGCAAGAAGGTCGGCGTTTCTGCGCCCGGCTCGTCGACCGACTTCTTCCTCAAATACATCCTCAACAAGAACGGGGTCGATCCGCATTCGATCGGCGTCATCGGCGTCGGCCTCGGCGCGACGGCGGTCGCCTCGATGGAGCAGGGTGAGATCGAAGCCGCGATCATGCTCGATCCGGCGATCACCGTGCTGCAGGGCCGCCACAAGGATCTCAAGATCCTCAGCGACACGCGCAGCGCGCACGACACCTTGGAGGTGTTCGGCGGCGAATATCCGGGCGGCGCGCTCTACACCAAGGCCGACTGGATCAAGTCGCACGAGAAGGAAGTGCAGGCGATGACCAATGCCATCGTCGCCACCCTGAAGTGGATCCACTCGCATACGCCGGAAGAGATCGCCGACAAGATGCCGCCGGAGCTGGTCGGCAAGGACAAGGCCGGCTACATCGCGGCGCTCAAGAACACGCTGCCGATGTTCTCGGAAACCGGGAAGATGGACCCCAAGGGCGCCGAAGCCGTGCTCGCGGTGTTCAGCCAGTCGGTGCCGGCCGTCCGCGACGCCAAGATCGACCTGTCCAAGACCTACACCAACAAGTATGTCGAGGCTGCGGGCAAGTCGAACTGAGGCAAGTCCAACTGACGCGCACCCTCGCGGCTCACAAGGCTGATCGGCGAAACGGCGGGGAATTTCCCCGCCGTTTCTGCTAGTGTGGGTGGCATGAACCTCGTCTCGATCCAGTCGCACGTCGTCTACGGTCATGTCGGCAATTCGGCGGCGGTGTTCCCGTTGCAACGCATGGGGGTCGAGGTCTGGCCGATCCATACCGTGCAGTTCTCCAACCACACCGGCTACGGCGCGTGGAAGGGCGAGGTATTCGGCGCTCCGCTTATTCGCGGCCTGATGGCAGGCCTGGAAGAGCTCGGCGTGCTGTCCGCCTGCGATGGCCTGCTGTCGGGTTACATGGGCAGCCCCGATATCGCCGAAGCCATTGTCGAGGCCGTGTCCACCGTCCGCCGCGCCAATCCTTCGGCGCGATACTGCTGCGATCCGGTGATCGGCGATATCGACAGCGGCGTGTTCGTGCGCGAAGGCATTCCCGAATTCATGAAGGTCAAAGCGCTGCCGGCCGCTGACATTGTCACGCCGAACCAGTTCGAACTCGATTACCTCACCGGCCGCAAGTCGGGCACGCGCGCCGAGGTGCGCGATGCCGTCAAGGCGCTGCACGACCTTGGCCCGCGCGCGGTGCTGGTGACGTCGCTGCATACCGACGAGACGCCGGAGGGTTCGATCGACATGCTCGCCTCCGATGACACCGGCTGTTATTTGCTGCGGACGCCTAAGCTGCAATTCGCCGCCAACGGCGCCGGCGATCTGATCGCCGCCTTGTTCTTCGCGCACTATTTGCGCCAGGGCGGCGCCAGCGAAGCCCTGGCGCGGGCCGGCAATTCCGTGTTCGGCATCCTGCAGAAGACCGTGGAAGCGGGCGCCCGGGAAATTCAGACGGTGCTGGCGCAAGACGAAATCATGGCGCCGACCAGCAGTTTCGAGATCGTGGAAGCGGGCGAGCCGTTGCACGATTTGGGGACAGTCTGACCATGCGCCGCCGTTTCATCACCCTCGACGTTTTCACGCGCCGGCGCTTTGCCGGCAATCCGCTCGGTATGGTGTTCGATGCCGAAGGCCTTGACACCGAGGCGATGCAGACCATCGCCCGGGAGATCGGCCATCCGGAAACCGTCTTCATGCTACCGCCGACGGACCCCAGCCATACGGTGGCGATGCGTATCTTCACCCCAGCCTCGGAGCTTCCCTTCGCTGGCCACCCGACGGTTGGCGCTGCGGTTGGGCTTGCGCGCGCTTCCGGCGGCGGCCGCCAGAGCCTCGTCATTGAGGAAAAGGTCGGCCCCGTGTCCTGCGTCGCCGAGATGCATGACGCCGATTCCGGCTCTGCCGAATTCAGGCTGCCGCAACTGCCCGAGCGGGCCGGCGATCTGCCAGATGCTGCGACCATGGCCGCGGCGCTGAGCCTTGATGCAGCGGATATCGATGCGAACGCCTTTCCGCCGTCGCGCTGGTCGGCCGGTGTCGCTTTCAGCATGGTCCCGGTGCGCTCGCTGGACGCCGCGGCGCGCGTCAGGCCCGATCCGTCGCTGTTCGACAAGGTGTTCGGCTTGGGCGGCCACGCGATGGTTTATGTCATTTGCACGGAGACGGTGGATACTGCGCATCAGATCCACGCCCGCATGTTCGCGCCATCGCGCGGCATTGCCGAGGACCCGGCGACGGGCAGCGCGGTGGCCGCTTTTGCCGGGCTCTATACCGCGCACAAAAAGCTCGCCGACGGCGACCACAAAATCATTATCGAGCAAGGCTACGAAATGGGCAGGCCGAGCGAGATACGGCTATCGCTCAAGATCGCAACCGGGGCCCTGCGCGAGGCTTTTATCGGCGGCGATGCCGTGGTCGTCAGCGAAGGCGTCATCGAAGCATGACGGACAGCGCCAGGGTCGTTCATGTCGATCGCCTCGAACTGACGCTCGAGCCGCAGCCATGGGCTTTTGCCGATGCCAACCGCCGCGATATCGATGCGCTGTTCGCCGAGATGCGGAAGAAGAAGCCGGCTTTGTTCAATGGCCGCGTGCTGCTAATGCACCGTAGCGAGATAGCCGATGGCGCGCTCAGCGGTGGCTTCATGGAGGCCGATTATGCCAGCTTCACCTTCTGGATCGCCTCGGGGCGTCCGGCGGCAGGCATTTACGATTGCTTCGGCGCCGCGGCGGTGATGTCGTCCGACAACGCGTTCCTGCTCGGCGAAATGGGCGCGCATACCTTCAATGCCGGGCAGGTCTACTTTCCCTGCGGCACGCCGGATCTGAGCGACCTTGTCGGTCGCCGTGTCGACTTCGATCTCAGTGTGCGCCGTGAGCTCAAGGAGGAGACGGGGCTCGATGCGGGCGAACTGGCCGACGAACCCGGCTGGACCCTGGTGATCGATGGTGATCTCATCAGCGCCATCAAGACGATGCGCTCGCCGCTGCCGGCGGAAATGCTGCGCGCGGAAATGCTGAAGCATCTGGCGCGCACGCGCCAGCCGGAACTCGCCGACATCAAGATCATGCGCGGCCCGAAAGACTTCAGCCCGGCGATGCGATCCTTTGCCCGCATCTATCTGGCCAACCGGTTTGCCGCCTGAGAGGAGGCGCCTCATGAAGCTCGACCAGATCGCTAAACGCTATCGCGTCGACGAGCCGCAAAAGTTCAAGCTCGCCGATCACGACCCGGCCGATTGCTGCGGCCTGACCATCGACAAGGACGATGCCAAGGCTTTGCTCAAGGAAGGTGTCGAGCGTCTCGCCGAACTGCAGGAACGGCTCTACGCCGAGAACCGCTGGTCGGTTCTGGTCGTGCTGCAGGCCATGGATGCCGCGGGCAAGGACAGCCTGATCAAGCACGTCATGAGCGGGGTCAACCCGCAGGGCGTGCAGGTCGTGTCCTTCAAGCAACCCAGCGCCGAAGAGCTCGACCACAATTTTCTGTGGCGTATCAATCGCGCGCTGCCGGAGCGCGGCCGAATCGGCATCTTCAATCGTTCGCAGTATGAAGAGGTCCTAGTGGTGCGCGTGCATCCCGAATACCTCAAGGCCCAGCGCCTGCCGGACGCGAAGAACGGCAAAGATATCTGGCACCAGCGCTTTGATGACATCCGCGCTTTCGAGACGCATCTGGCGCGCAACGGCACGCTGGTGCTGAAGTTTTTTCTCAACGTCTCGCGTGACGAGCAGCGCAAGCGTTTCCTCGACCGCATCGATGAGCCGGGCAAGCGCTGGAAATTTTCCATGAGCGATGTCGCGGAGCGCAAGCTGTGGCCGCAGTACATGGCGGCCTATGAGGAGGCGATCCGCGAGACGTCGACGCCTGATGCCCCTTGGTATGTGATCCCGGCCGACAAGAAGTGGTTCACGCGGCTAGCGGTCGCCGGCGCGCTGGTCGATGCGCTGGAACGCCTCAAGATCGAATACCCCAAGGTGGAAGGTGCCGCACTTGAGGAACTGGAAAAGGCGCGGGCGGCACTCAAGTCTGAGAAGTCCTGAGCGTTTGCCTCAGTCGTCACAGGTAAGGCCGAACTCCTTCTGAAATTCTTCGCGGCTGGCTTGCGTGTCTTTTTCAGCATTGCGCAGACCATGAAATTTCCGATCATGCGTCCGTGCGCGATGTAGAACCAATCGACGATATCGGCTTCCCTGAATTTGATGATCTCGCCTTTGCGAACGTTTCCGACGATCCGGGGCACGTTGTCGATGAGGCCGATGAAATTCCCGTCACGACGGGCGAAGGGGCCCACCCAGAAATATTCATAGCCTCGCTTATCGCGAATGCCGATCTTGACCGACATGTGCGCGATGCCGGGACGTGGCTTGCGAGCCAGGCGAAGGAATTCTGCTCGGCCTTTGCGCGCTTTGGCGAAGGCGGCCGTCATGTCCGGATCGTCAGGGTCGACCATGACGATCTCATCGCGTACGGCCCGCTCAAGGGAGGTTTGGGCTAAGCCGAGATCGGCGAACAGCAACACCGCGCATGACGCGCTGATCCCCAGTTTGTGCATGGAGCCCCCCACAACCGCCTGCGCGCAGAATATCGCTTAAGTTGTGTAGGTGCGAACGGACAGCTATGCTGACCTATTGAGTGCTTGCCCGCTGCCGCCGCCATCGGCTAGAAGCTTCGCGTCCGGAGCCGCTTAGCGCGGGTTTTACCGGAATCGCCGACCGTACGGTCGAAACGAGGGTACTTGAGCCAATGCCGACGCGGCAGCAGTTCTGCGCGATCGACCTGGCGGCCTTTCAGGGCCGGCCGGCGGCTTCCCTCATTCTGGGCTCGCTCCTTCTCCTTACCCGCCCCTGAGGGCCGGCAGGGCTTTGCGCCTTGGCACTCGGGGGACTGGCGGAGACACCCCTTAGGAGCGCCCGAAGCGGCGCATGAGCGATAGAAGGACAAATCCAATGGCTACCCAGACCCCGTCCGAAAAGGACCGCGTCGTCATATTCGACACCACCTTGCGCGATGGCGAGCAGTGCCCCGGCGCGACCATGACCCATGAGGAAAAGCTCGAGGTCGCCGAACTCCTGGACACGATGGGCGTCGACATCATCGAGGCTGGCTTCCCGATCGCGTCGGAAGGCGATTTCGCCGCCGTCAACGAGATCGCCCGCCGCGCCAAGAACTCGGTGATCTGCGGCCTGTCGCGCGCCGCCCCGAAGGACATCGACCGCTGCGCCGAGGCCATCAAGCCGGCGAAGCGCAACCGCATCCACACCTTCCTGTCCACCTCGCCGGTGCACATGAAGTACAAGCTCCAGAAGGAGCCGCACGAAGTCTACGAGATGGTGATCGCGCAGGTGACGCGCGCCCGCAGTCACACCGACGACGTCGAGTGGTCGAGCGAGGACGGCACCCGCACCGAGTTCGATTTCCTGTGCCGCTGCGTCGAGGCCGCGATCAAGGCCGGCGCCACCACGATCAACATCCCGGACACCGTCGGCTACACCACGCCGGAGGAATACCGCGACCTGTTCCGCCGCGTGATCGAGAACGTACCGAACTCCGACAAGGCGGTGTTCTCGGTGCACTGCCATAACGATCTCGGCATGGCGGTCGCCAACTCGCTGGCCGGCGTCATGGGCGGCGCGCGCCAGATCGAATGCACCATCAACGGCATCGGCGAGCGCGCGGGTAACGCGGCGCTCGAGGAAATCGTGATGGCGATCAAGACGCGCAACGACGTGTTTCCCTACGCCACCAATATCGACGCCACCATGCTGACGCGCGCGTCCAAGCTGGTGGCCGCGGCGACATCGTTCCCGGTGCAGTACAACAAGGCCATCGTCGGCCGGAATGCCTTCGCGCATGAGAGCGGCATCCATCAGGACGGCATGCTCAAGAACGCGCAGACCTACGAGATCATGACGCCGGAGTCGGTCGGCGTGAAGCAGACCTCGCTGGTCATGGGCAAGCATTCGGGCCGCGCCGCGTTCCAGCACAAGCTGGTGGAGTTGGGCTACGAACTGGCCGACAACCAGATGCAGGACGCCTTTGTGCGCTTCAAGGCCTTGGCCGACCGCAAGAAGCAAATCTATGACGAGGACATCGAGGCGCTGGTCGACGAGGAAATCGCCACCGCGCATGACCGTGCCAAGATCGTGTCGCTCACGGTCATCGCCGGCACCATGGGCCCGCAGACTGCGACGCTCACCATCGATATCGACGGCAAGCACACCACGCACCAGGCGACCGGCAACGGTCCGGTGGACGCGATCTTCAACGCCATCCACGCCATCGTCCCGCACGAGGCCAAGTTGGAACTTTACCAGGTGCACGCCGTGACCGAAGGCACCGACGCGCAGGCCGAGGTGTCGGTGCGGTTGTCGTCCGAAGGGCGGTCCTTCACCGCCAAGGGCGCCGACCCTGATACTTTGGTCGCGTCGGCCAAAGCCTATCTCGGCGCGCTCAACAAGATGATGAGCAAGCGCGGCAAGACGCCGGGCATCGAGAAGCGCATCCACGCCAACGAAGTCGGCTAGTCTCGACCGCCTTCGATTTAGGCAAGTTCATAATTGATACCGCGTCCTTCGGGGCGCGGTATTTTTTTTGTTGCGATGCGGCCGTTTTCGCGTGGTTGGGCAGGGGCTTCGCCCTTGCCGGAGCGCAGGTTTTGGTGTCAATTTGTCACTGAGCGAGATTGTCGCAGATTAAGCAATAAGGCCGCAAACGGCCGCCCAAGGGAGGAATTGAGAATGTTCGAGATGTCCAAACGCCAGTGGCTTGTCGGCGCCGCCGCGGCCGCCGCTCTGCTCACCGCTCCGGCCGCTGCGCTGGCGCAGCAGCCCATCGTCATCAAGTTCAGCCACGTCGTCGCCCCGGACACGCCGAAGGGCAAGGGCGCCGAGAAGTTCAAGGAACTCGCCGAGAAGTACACCAACGGCAAAGTGAAGGTCGAAGTCTATCCGAACTCGACCCTCTACAAGGACAAGGAAGAACTCGAAGCGCTGCAGCTCGGCGCGGTACAGATGCTGGCGCCGTCGAACTCCAAGTTCGGCCCGATCGGCATCAAGGAATTCGAGGTGTTCGACCTGCCGTTCCTGCTGCCGAACCTCGACTCGCTGCGCAAGGTCACCGAAGGCCCGATCGGCAAGCGCATGCTCAAGCTGATGGACTCCAAGGGCATGGTGGGCCTCGCCTACTGGGACAACGGCTTCAAGCAGATGAGCGCCAACAAGCCGCTCAAGGTGCCGGCCGACTACAAGGGCCTCAAGTTCCGCATCCAGTCCTCGAAGGTGCTGGAAGCGCAGTTCCGCATCCTCGGCGCCGTGCCGCAGGTCATGGCCTTCTCGGAAGTCTATCAGGCGCTGCAGACCGGCGTCGTGGACGGCCAGGAGAACACCTGGTCGAACATGTACACCCAGAAGATGCACGAAGTGCAGAAGTTCATCACCGAAACCAACCACGGCTACATCGGCTATGTGGTGGTCGTGAACAAGAAGTTCTGGGACGGCCTGCCGGACGATGTCCGCACCCAGCTCGACAAGGCGATGGCGGAATCGACCCAGTTCGCCAACAACCAGTCGGCCAAGGAAAACGACGACGCCAAGGCTGAAGTCGTGAAGTCGGGCAAGACCACCATCATCACGCCGACCGCGGCGGAAACCGCCGAGATGCGCAAGACCATGGCGCCGCTTTACGACGACATGGGCAAGCGCGTCGGCAAGGATCTGATCGACGAGGTCGTCAAGACCGTCGGCGGCCAGAGCTGATCAAACGGAAGGAGCCGCGGCGCAATCCGCGGCTCCTTTCGCGTTCCGAGGGCAGGCGGGCCGGCGAAGGGGCGCTACCCGCTTTTCAATAACAAGATGAACGTCGCAATCGTCGCAAGACGAGACGAGCCCCCGTGATTGAACGAGGCGCCGATGTTTCTTCGCATCCTGGACCGGCTTGAGGAAATCCTGATCGCGACCCTGATCGCGGTCGCGACCGTCATCATTTTCGTCGCCGTTCTGCATCGCTATGCCGTCGGCGTTCCATGGCTCTATCCGCTGGTCTTCGACATCAACCTGACCTGGGCGCAGGAGCTCTGCATCTACCTGTTCGTCTGGATGGCGAAGTTCGGCGCGGCCTATGGCGTGCGCACCGGCATCCATGTCGGCGTCGACGTGCTGGTCAATATGCTGGCGCCGCCGTCGCGCAAGAAGATCATTCTGTTCGGCCTGCTCGCCGGCGCGTTTTTCACCGCGATCGTCGGCACCATGGGCGCCAAATTCGTCATCGAACTTTATCCGACGGGGCAGGTCTCGCCCGACATGGAATTCCCGCGCTGGATCATCTTCCTCGCGGTGCCGCTCGGCTCCTACCTGATGTGCTTCCGCTTCCTCCAGGTCGCCTGGAATTACTGGTGGACGGGTGAACTGCCGCACCACGATCCGGGCCATGTCGAGGGCGTGGTCGAGAGTGAAGCCGCCGCCAAGGACCTGCGCGCCGAAGAGCTCGCCAGCACCCCGCCGAGGACGTAAGCGATGAACGCCGCCATTATCTTCGGACTGCTGATCACGCTGATGCTGACCGGCATGCCGATCTCGATTGCGCTCGGCCTGACCGTGCTCTCGTTTTTGTTCTTCCTGACCACGGTGCCGATCGAGTCGGTCGCCCTCAAGCTCTTCACCGGAATCGAGAGCTTCGAGATCATGGCGATCCCGTTCTTCATCCTTGCCGGCAACTTCCTCACCCATGGCGGCGTGGCCCGCCGCATGATCGCCTTCGCGGCCTCGATGGTCGGGCACTGGTATGGCGGCCTTGGTCTCGCGGCGGTCATCGCCTGCGCGCTGTTCGCCGCGATTTCCGGCTCGTCGCCGGCGACCGTCGTGGCCATCGGCTCCATTCTCATTCCGGCGATGGTGCAGGCAGGCTACCCGAAGCGGTTCGGCGCCGGCGTGATCGCGACGTCGGGCGCGCTCGGCATCCTCATTCCGCCGTCGATCGTCATGGTGCTCTATGCGGTCTCGACCGGTGGCAGTGTCGCGATGGACCCGGAAGGCAAGCGCGTGCTGTCGGCCTCGGTCGGTCAGCTGTTCATGGCCGGCGTCATCCCGGGCCTGATGCTGGCGTTCCTCCTTGGCGTCACGACTTTCTACCGCGCCTGGAAGAACGACTATCCGCGCATGCCGCGGGCCGACTGGGTCGCGCGCTTCAAGGCCTTCCGCGAGTCGATCTGGGGCCTGTTGCTGATCGTGCTTGTGCTCGGCGGCATTTATGCCGGATTCTTCACGCCGACCGAAGCGGCGGCGGTGAGCGCGGTCTACGCCTTCGTCATCGCGGTGTTCGTCTATCGCGACATGAAGCTGTCCGACGTGCCCAAGGTGCTGCTGTCATCGGCCAATATGAGCGCGATGATCCTCTACATCATCACCAATGCGGTGCTGTTCTCGTTCCTGATGACCAGCGAACAGATCCCGCAGTCGATGACGGCCTGGCTCAAGAGCAGTGGCATCGGCTGGGTCGAGTTCCTGATGATCGTGAACATCATCCTGCTCGTTGCCGGCAATGTGATGGAGCCGTCGTCGATCGTGCTCATCACCGCGCCGATCCTGTTCCCGATCGCGGCCAGTCTCGGCATCCATCCGGTGCACCTCGGCATCCTGATGACCGTGAACATGGAGGTCGGCCTGTGCCATCCGCCGGTCGGGCTCAATCTCTACGTCGCATCCGGTATCGCCAAGATGGGCATAACCGAACTGACGATCGCGACATGGCCATGGCTGATGACCATGCTCGGCTTCCTCATCATCGTGACCTATGTGCCGGAGATATCGCTGTGGCTGCCGCGCATGCTGGGGATGCTGTAGGCTCTGCGGGCGGGCTATCCTGAAATGAAAAAGCCGCGCCCGGGGGCGCGGCTTTTTATATGGCTGGCGGCTTATCCGAAGTCCCGCTTGGCCTCGTTGAGCAGGTTCGGATCGCCCATCGGCGGCGGCGCCTCGTCGCCGCGATACTCGGCGACTGCCTGAGGCGTGGCGATGGATTTGTGCCGCCAGATGCCGGCGATCGTCACCGGCACGACGATAACCGCAGCGGCCGTGGCCCAGGACGCGCTGGGGTGGAACATGACCACAAGCGAGACCGCGGCCAACGCCAGACGGATCGGTATGTCGATGGCCGCCTGCTGCATGAAGCGCCCGAACATCGCCAGCGTGATGCCGCAGATGCCGATCAACAGCAGCGCGGTGGCGATGATCTGCGGCCAGCCGGTCGTCACCACGACGTCGGAGCGGGTGAAGATCGCGAAGGTCATCAAGGTGATCGGCAAACAGATCTTCAGGGCTTCCCACATCGTCCGCATGAACGAGGCCTGGGCGATTCTCGCCGTGACCGCCGCGGTCAATGAGGTTGGCGGCGACAGTTCGCCCCAGATCGAGATCAGGAAGATGAAGAAGTGCGCCACCCATGGGTTGACGCCGAGCTGCTGCAGCGGCCCGACGATAACGACTGCGCCGATGATGTAGGTCGCGGTCGGCGGCAGGCCGGCGCCGACCAGCCAGCCGAAGAGATAGGCCATGCCGATCATTGCCATGAGGTGCCAGGCGCCGAGATCGAGCAGGGTTGCGCCCATGCGGTTGATGAAGCCGGTGACGGTGAACAGGCCGATCATGATGCCGAGCGTGGCCAGCAGCAGCGTCAGGTACGAGGTCATGTCGGCGTGGGTTTCGAGGCACAGCCGGGTATTCGCCAGCAGCGACTGCGGCACGACCTCCGGATCTTTCAGTACGTATTTGAAGTACAGGAAGTTCGCCAGCAGGACGGCGTACATGGCGCCGGCAGTGTAGATCGCCGCGAGCAGTTCGCCGGTGCCCAAATAGCCGAGATGGTAGATGAGGAACAGCACGCCGCCGAAGAAGATCGAAGTCTTGGCGCGGTCGTAGGCCGGCAGCGGCGGCGCCACGATGGCGTCGGACGGCAGCAGGCGCACGCACAGCAGATAAACGGCCAGCGCCAGCGCGATGTAATAGGTGATGGCCAGCGCGAAGCCGCGCGCCACCACGTCCCAGTAGGGCACGCCCATGAACTCGGACATCAAAAATGCGCCGACGCCCATCAGCGGCGGCATCAGCAGGCCGCCCATGGAGGCCGCGGTTTCGACCGCGGCGGCGAAGGCCGGCGGCACGCCGTAGCGTTTCATCAGCGGGATCGTGATGCTGCCGACGACCACGGCGTTGGCCGAGCCGCTGCCGCTGATCATGCCGACCGAGAGCGAGCCGAGCACGGCCGTTTGCGGCACCATCTGGCGCGAGCGGCCGGCGAGCTTGCGCATCACGTTGATCATGGCGCTCTGCGCGCCGAAGCCCTGCGCCGCCGCCGCGAGCAGCAGGAAGGCCGCGATCAAGGTCAGCGCCAGCTGGCCGTAGATGCCATAGATGCCGGTGGAGAGTTCGACCGTGCTGGACGTAACGACGCGATAGAACGACGTGCCGGGATGCCAGAAGAAATCGACCGGGCTGAGATAGCCGTACAGCGTGTAGACGATGAGAACGAGGTTGATCCAGAACAGCGCCGGATGCGCGAGGCGCGACAATTCCATCACCAGCAGAAACACCAGAAGCCCGACGATGAAATCCTGCGTGGTGTAGGAGCCCTGGCGATAGATCGCGATGTCTTCGAACTCCCACCAGAAATGCCAGAACGCATAGGCGCAGATGCCGAGATAGACGACGACGATGATGTCGTTGACGCGTGGCGGCAGGAATTTGTAGAGGTAGTTCTCCCGGTACATGAACAGGATCTGCAGGGTCAGCGCGATCGACATGACGTGCGCGACGAGTTCCTGCGGCCCGCCCGAGCCCGTGTAGAAGTACCAGGCCAGCCAGGAAAACTGGATCAGCGAGAAAACCAGGATCAGGTTCGTCAGGCTGAATTGCCGCTTGATCTGCGCGCTCGTCATGTCGTCCCCACGTCAGATAGATTGTCGTTGGCGGTCTTGTTGCCGCTTTGCATTTTTGCCGGTGGCGGCGCCGTCGCAGGCGCTCATGCCGGCGCAACCCTGCCGGCACGCAAACATGCGCGGGGCGGAAGCTCGCGTTGACCGCAATCCTCCGCCCCGTTCGTCGTCTTATGCGATCAGCCGGCGCTGCTCGCGATCTTCCACTTGTCGTTCCAGGCGTTGTGTTCCTTCAGGAACTTGGCGAGGCCGGCATGGACGGGGATTTCCGGATTGGCGTTGATGCCCTGGACCTGCATGCCGACGAAGTCCTTGGCCATCGGCGCGAAGCCGGGTTCGGACTTGGCGAGCGTCGCGGCGTTCTTGTTGAAGGCATTCAGCAGCTTGTAGACCACATCCTCCGGCATGTCGGCGCGCAGGTTGTAGGCGAACAGGATCGGAACGCCCTGAATGGTCTTCACGCCGACATCCTTGGCGAACACCTTGGGATCGACTTCGTTGATGCCGAGGCCGGCGGCTTTCAGCTTGGCGACCTCATCCGGGCACGGATTGACGATGGCCAGATCCATGCGCACTTCGGTCTCCTTCCAGTACGGCACCAGCGAGGCGCCTGACGTGGTGTAGGCGACCGAGGCGGCGATAGTGCCGCCCTTGAGCGCGTCGGACTGTGTCTTGGGATCGATCTGGACGTGCTTGAAGTCGTAGCCCAGCGCCTTGTACATGCGCTGGAAGTTGAGCCAGTTCATGAAGCCGGCGGGCGTAAAGAAGGTCGGCTTGCCGCTGAGATCCTTCAGGCACTTGTACTGGGACGCCTTATCGGCGGCGACCGCCATGAAGGATTCCATCGGATAGGCGTACCAGGAGTGAACCAGCTTGCCCTTGGCCGGCGTGTAGTTCTTGAACCCGCCGTCGCCTTCGTACAACTGGGTCATGCCGACGTCGGCGGTGTAACCGATCTCGCCGGTGCCATCCATCGCGGCCTTCATGGCGGCGATGGTGGACGGGTAAGGGTTGACGGTGACGGTGTACTCGCCGCCGAGCGCTTCCTCGGCGACCTTCGCCATCGTCGCCGCGACCTTGTAGCCGTAGGAGTCGATGCTCGAGGTCGCCCAGCGGATCGATTTGCGCTCCTGCGCATCGGCCGCTTGCGGCAGCGACAGCAGCGCAGCGATGACCGCGGCGGATGCCGCGAGCGAATACATTTTGAGTCTGGCCTTCATTGTGGTCCCTCCGTTGTCGCGCTGGTTTTTGATCGCCCTTGTGCGGGCTTTGCGCTGGTATCGGGGGATATCATTACGGACCGGAAGCGGAGTGCCTACCGGGAACTTGCCCTTGGGGGGTGCGCGAATGCGCGCAGGGGGCGGTACCATAGTGGACCGGGTTGCCCGCCAGACGTTGCCGAGATGAACGGCCGTCCATCTACATTGCCATCATTTAATGTCGGAATGACCGCTAAGTCGCGCAGGAGCCGCAGGTTTTTGCCCGTGGTCGGCGTTGAATAGTCATCACTCGAACTGATCACCACGGAGGTGGCTATGTTGAAGTACGTTCTCGCCGGCACCACGGCTCTCGCGATTGCCGGAGGCTCCCTTGCTTACGCCCAGAAGGGTCCCGATGGCGGCAAAGGCGCCGAACGCTGGCGTCCAACGGCGGAGGATATGGCGGCGTTCGGCGATGCGCGCATCGCCGGGCTGAAAGCCGGTCTCAAGCTCACGCCCGAGCAAGAGAAGAATTGGCCGGCCGTGGAGACCGCGCTGCGCGATTTCACCAAGCAACGCTCGGAGCGGTTCGCGGCCCGCGCCTCCGCTGACAGGTCGGCCGACAAGCCGGTCGACCGCTTCGATCGCCTGAGCCAGCGCGCCGACGCGATGGCGCAACAGGGCGCTGCGCTCAAGAAGCTCGTTGATGCGGCTGGCCCGCTCTACAAGAGCCTCGATGAGCCCCAGAAGAAGCGTTTCTGGGCGCTGGCGAAGCTCGGCGGCGAGCGCGGCGGCTGGCAGCGCGGACATCATCGCGGCCACGACCGGATGCATCACGGACCGCGCGGATCGATGGGTGGCCCCGGCGGCCCGGGTTCGGACGCGCCGCGCCCGCAGTAACGACGGGCAGGGTGCCAGCCGGCGCCCGGCCCAGACGCGAAGTGGATGGCCTGCGACCGCCTCTCGCCGAGGACCGCTCCCATCCCAGAAACCGCCGGGTTCGCCCGGCGGTTTTTGCGTTGTGGATCGAGGGGTTAGCGGGCCGCTGCCGGTGGTGATCAACGCTTGCCATGGCGGGATCGCTTTGCTACAGGACGGCCTCGCTTGAGCGGCCTTCGAAGCCGTTTTGGCGCTCCGGGCGCTTAGCTCAGTTGGTAGAGCAGCTGACTCTTAATCAGCGGGTCGTAGGTTCGATCCCTACAGCGCCCACCATTTCCCCGGAAAAATCTGGCTGATTTTGCGGTGACGGCACACGGCCGTCTCCGCCGTGCCCTCTGTCGGGGACCCCTAAACGCGGCTGTACACGTCTTCCAGGCGCTCGATATCGTCTTCGCCGAGATAGCTGCCGGTCTGCACCTCGATGAGCTCAAGCGGAATCTTGCCCTTGTTGGCAAGACGATGCACCGCGCCGATCGGGACATAGATCGATTCATTCTCGTGCACGGCTTTCACGGCCTGCTCGAGGGTCACCTCGGCGGTGCCGCTGACCACGACCCAGTGCTCGGAGCGATGGCGGTGACGCTGCAGCGACAGCACGCCGCCGGGCAGGACGACGATACGCTTCACCTGGAAGCGCTCGCCCATGTCGATCGACTCGTAATAGCCCCACGGCCGGTGCACGCGGCGATGCACCACCGCTTCCGGGCGCTTGTCGGCTTTCAGTTTGGCGACGAGGTCCTTGACCTCCTGCGAGCGCGCGCGGGGCACCACCAGCGTGGCATCGGCGACACTGACGACGACCAGATCCTCGACGCCGATCAGCGTGGTGAGGCGGCCTTCCGAATGCACGACGCAGTTCTTGGCGTCCATGAGGGCGACCGGGCCTTGCAGCACATTGCCGCTCGTATCGGTCGGAGCGATGTCGAAGAGGGCATCCCAACTGCCGATGTCGGACCAGCGGAAATTGCCGGTCACCACCGCAGCGCGATCGGTGCGCTCCATGACGGCATAGTCGATCGACTTCTGCGGTGAGCGGGCGAAGGCCCCGGCATCGAGGCGGACGAAGCCGAGGTCGGTGTTGGAGCGGGCGACGCTGTCCTCGACGGCGCTCGCCATGTCCGGCTCGAGCCGTTTAAGCTCGTCGAGCAGCACGTCGGCACGGAACAGGAAGTTGCCCGAATTCCACAGATAGCCGTCCTGCACATAGCGCGCGGCGGTGGCCAGGTCCGGCTTTTCGACGAAGCTTTCGACTTCCGCGGTCGTCGTGCCGTCGATCGGCTTGCCCGGTCGGATATAGCCGAAGCTGGTCTTCGGCTCGGTCGGCTTGATACCGAAGGTGACGATGCGGCCGCGGTCGGCGGCGGCGCGTCCGGCGACGCAGGTTTTGCGGAAGTCTTCCGGGTCGAGGACGATGTGGTCGGCGGCCAGCGCCAGCACGACGGCCTGCGCATCGCGCATCAAGGTAATGGCGGCGCCGGCGGCGATGGCCGGGCCGGAGTCGCGGCGCATCGGCTCGATGACGACGGTGACGTCGATGCCCAGCTCTTCAGCCTGACGGCGGGCGAAGAAATGGAAGTCGGGGCCGGTGACGACGATCGGTGTGCCGAACTCGGGGCCCCGGACGCGCAGCAGGGTCTCCTGATAGGTCGAATGCTTGCCCATCAGCGGCAGGAATTGCTTCGGCAGCGCGTCGCGGGACACCGGCCACAGCCGCGTTCCGGCACCGCCGGCGAGGAGAACGGGAACGATCGGGGAGGCCATCATCATCCTTGTTTCGTGGCGCCGCTGCGCAATGCCGTCCGCATGACGGGATAGCCGCGCAGGCCGATTTTACCAAGGGCTATTCAAAATCGTGCCCAGGGTCGGGTAACGGGCATTGCGCTAAGATGCTACCATGGGGTGCATTGGTGTTGAAGGCGGCGCATGGGTTCGTGCCCGCCGTCTCGGCAGCGAATGGCCACAAATAACGGATCTAGCCGAATGCAGGTCAACCGTTTCGAAATCGACGGGCCGCTTGTCCTGACTCCAGGTCGGCACGCGGATGATCGCGGCTGGTTCGCCGAGACGTTCAGGGCGGATTGTTTTCAGGCAGAGATCGGTCCGGCATCGTTCGTCCAGCACGGCCGGTCGCGATCGAACCTGAAGGGAACGGTGAGAGGGCTTCATTTCCAGGTGGAGCCGGCGGCTCAAGGCAAGCTCATCCAAGTGCTGCGTGGGCGGATTTTCGATGTCGCGGTCGACTTGCGATCGACATCGCCGACATACCGCAGGCACGTTGCTGTGGATCTGTCGGCTGACGATGGCCGACAGCTATGGCTGCCCGTCGGCTTCGCTCACGGCTTCTGTACGCTCGAGGACGATTGCGAGGTGGCGTACATGATGACCGACTATTACAGCGTCGAGCATGAGCGCGGCCTTCGCTGGAACGATCCGGCGCTCGGCATCCAATGGCCGGTTCAGGCCGACCGCGCCATTCTCTCGGCGAGAGACGGGCAGCACCCTTTACTTGCCGACCGCGCCACCGAATTTTTCTGAGGTGCCGGCCGCATCGCAGTCGCGCTGCGGGCCATGCGGCATCCGCGCGAATGTTGGGTGAAACTGTCGCCGTTCATCTTGACCGGCTTGCAACGGCGGTGCTCAATCGCGATAGGGGCGAGGCATTCATGAAAAGTGCCGTATATTTACGGACGGCGGCGGTGATTGCCGCGGTGACCGTACTTGCCGGTTGCGGCGCGAGCCCCATAACGATCGCCAGCGACGATGCCGCTTTGTGCCGATACGCCGCAGAGGCCGGCAGCGCCGAATCCGTCGATGCGTGCCGCGGTCGCCTCGTTAGCCAGCACCGAATTCGGACCGCCGCCGCTGCGAGCCGCATTGAGGGCTATGCCTTGCTGAATACGCCGGCGCCGCCGACGGCGGTTGCCGATCAGTGCAACAAGCCCGGCGCGCCGAAAGAGTGCGAGACGGGCGACGTGACGGGCACGATCAAACGCGATCCCGCGAAGTGACGCGCCGCCGCGCCAGCGAATACAAGAAGCTGGAGCTCCGGCTTTCATTCCATAAAAGCCGGAAAAAGCTTTAGTAGGTGGCGCTGGCTTGCGCCTCGCCGCGTGGCATGCCGGCGGCGATCAGCAGTTCATTTATTTCTTTTGCCCGCGTCAGATAAACCGCGCTGGCATTTTTCTTCGGCAGCGAGACGTTCGCTGCCGTGGTGCCGGGGCGCAGCTTCATGCCTTCGGCGAGCGCGGCCTTGGCCTCGTCGAAGCGGCCGAGGCGTTGATAGGCGGCGGCCAGCAGAAAGTGCGTGCGGCCGGTGCCGGGGGTGACCGCGAGCGAGCGCTCGAGCCAGGATAAGGCCTCTTCGCTGCGGTCCATGAGTATATAGGCCTGTCCTACTCCGAGCAGCCACGTCCAGCGCGATACCTGTGGCGTGTCGTAGCGATCGGCCAGCATGTAAGCCGCCAGCGCGTCGTCGAAGCGGCCGAGTTGGACATGTGTCAGGCCGAGATGAAACAGCACGAGGCCGTCCCATGGATTCTGTCTGAGCGCCCTGGCGCAGGCGACCAGGCTGTCGACGAAGTGGTTGGTCGCGGTCAGCAGCCGGCAGCGGCCCTGCAGGAGGGGCAGGTAATTAGGCTCGAGCTTCAGCGCGCTCTCCAGGAGCTCGCCCGCCCGCGCCGCCGCTTGATCGGCCTCGGCTCCGGTGAACCAGGCGGTCTGGATGCCGCGCAGCAATTGCGTTGCCAGTTCGGCTTTCAGGTCGGTATTGGCGGGATCCTCGGCGAGGCCCTTCTCCAGCATTCCCAGTGAGGCCCTGAATTTCTCCGGCGAGGTGCGGTTGATGAAAGCCTGCGCCTGGTCGATCACCACGGCCGCGTTGCCGGGGCGGCTCTTGTTGTTCTCGAATGCATTGAGCTTCGCCGCCGCGGGATAGCCAACGCCAGCGGTAATGCGCGACTGCTGCAACGCGACATCGCTGCCGCCGGCATCGACCGCAAACGTCGTGGACCAGCGCACCTCGTCGGTGGAGGCATTGACGATGCGGGCCTGGACGTTCCAGGTCCCGTTCGACTTCTGCAGTTCGCCGCGCAGCACATAGTCGGCATGTGCCGCCGGTGCTGCCGCGACGCCATTCTCCGGCCGCGGCGCCAGCACGCGGATGTCGGGGATTCGCGACAGGCCGTTGACGAGCTGTTCGGTCACATTGGCTGCCATCAGCGCCACCTGCGGATCGCCGCTGCCATCGCCAAAGGGCGACACGGCGATGGTCGGCTCGGTCCGGGCGGCGCGCTGGCCGAAGAACGGCGCTGCGACCGCCAGCCCGATCGCGAAAACGGCGAGTCCCGCCGCGGCCAGAGCGACGGTGCGCGGCGCCGGACGCCGCCGCCCGGCCGGCAGCGGAAGGGGGGCTGGGGCGGAGATGGCCTCTGTCGCCGGACGCGACTCGGCGGCGGGCGGTGTCGGAGTGGTGGTCTGCAACTCTATCGACGGCGTCGCAACGGTTTCAACTTCGGCGTCAAGCAAATAGCCGCGGCCGGAGATGACCTTCAGAATCTGACGGCGCTCGTCGCCGATCGCGGCGCGGATTTCGCGGACGCACTGGAAGAGGCTGTCCTCGCTGACCACTACGCTCGGCCACACCGCATTCATGAGCTCCTGCTTGCCGACCACACGGCCGGCATTCGAGGCAAGAAACTGCAGCATCGTGAACGGCTTGGGCCGAAGCCGCACGGCTTCGCCATCGGGCCGGCGCAGGTCGGCGCGCTGGCTGTCGATTTCAAATCCGGCAAAGCGAAGCACGGTGCTCATCGCTGTCCTGGTCGTCCGATCCCGGCTCGCGGCCGCCACTATCAGGAAAATTTCAGAATGTCTTCGGTCCGCGCCCCAAGACACTCAACCTAAGGGTATGAAAATATTAGCGAACTGTTAACCACTAAGGCGCGCGCAGCCGCGTCGACGGGGAAGAGGTCAGGTTTCGGACGGGGCGTTAGCGCCATCGGTAGCGGGTAGCACATCCTGCGGCGATGGCGGTATTGCCGTCAATTCAATGTTGAATTCGCATTCAACATCGGAGCCGTCCGGCGCCAGCGAGACATCCCCGCCGTCATCCGGTTGCCGCCGCCTTGGGCAGGGCAAGTCGACTGACAAGTCGCCCTGACAAGGGCCAGCGGACGTTATGGGGCAACCGACGGCATCAATGCCGGGAGAGAAACGGGGCGGGTCGCAGCCGCTGGCGCGCGGTCGTGCGCCGGTCGCGTCCGGGCTGCGGCTGGACTGGCGCGCGCGGGTGGATCGCCTCGCCACCCAGGTGATCTGCACCGGCCTTGCCCTGATGATGGCGGTCTGGCCGGTTCGCGCCCAGCAGGCCAACGTCATCATCACCGACGGCCGTACCCAGACCCAGCTCCAGACCAACGGCAACGTCACCAACGTGACGACCTCGACGGTCTCCGGCGCCAACGGCTTCAACTCGTTCTCGCAGTTCGGCGTCGGCTTTGGCAACACCGTCAACCTGCATCTGCCGACCGGCACGCAGAACCTGATCAACATCGTGCGCGATGCGCCGGCCTATGTGAACGGCACGCTGAACTCGTACGCAAACGGCCAGATCGGCGGCAACGTCTACTTCGCCGACCCGCACGGCTTCGTCGTCGGCCGCACCGGCGTCGTCAATGTCGGCAGCCTCAACGTCTCGACGCCGACGCGCGAATTCGTCGAGGGCATGATCGGCCCGGGCGGCCAGATCAACGAAGGCGCGGTCTCCAACCTGCTCGCGGGCACGTTCCCGATCTCGCCGGACGGCAACATCCGCATCAAGGGCCGCATCAACGCCGTCGATGCCGTGCGCCTGACCGGCCAGAACGTCTTCGTCGGCTCCGGCCGCGATGCCGCCATCAACCGCGAACAGGCGACGCGCTTTGCCTCCACGGTCAATTCGCGCGGCCTGCGCAGCGCCAATAACATCGTGGTGCGCAACGGATCGATCCAGATCGTCGCCGCCAACGACGCGACCGTGAATGGCGGCGTCAAGGCGCGCAACGGCGGCGCGATCGACATCAAGGCCGGCAACAATGTCGCGATCGGCTCGCGCGCTCGCATCAGCGCCGACAACACGAACGGCAACGGCGGCACCGTCGCCGTCAATGCCGGACATGACATGGTCGTCGCCGGTTACGGCGTAATCTCGGCCAAGAGCGCAAACGGCGATGCCGGCACGGTGCGGCTCATCACCCAGAACAAGCTCACCGTGGAGGCCGGCGCCAAGTTCGACGCCAGCGCCAAACAGGGCAATGCCGGTCTCGTCGAACTGAGCGCCTTCGGCAGCTTCGAGCTGGAGCACGGCTTCACCGTCGACGTGTCGGCGCTGAATGGACGGGTCGGCGCCTTGCTGATGGATCCGCCGAACGTGGTCGTCGGCGTTGCCGGCACCGCCGGCGTCACCATGAGCAATGCCAGCATCGCGGCCGCCATCGACGCGCTGACGGTCGGCGCCGAATACCTGATCCCGGCGCAGAATTTCACGCTCAACGCCGACGGCGTCATTCGGACCAATGGCCGGAACTTCCGGCTCGTCGCCGATGGCTCGATCACCATCAACGGCCTGATCGATACGCGCAGCTATGCCGGCGCGGACGCCGCCAATTTCCTCGCGGATCTTGCCCGTTTCTCGACCGGAAATTCAGGCTCGGTGCTGATCTCCGGCGCCAATATCACGATTGGTTCGAGCGGCAAGATCTTCGCTGACGTCAACAACACGACGGGGCAGGGCGCGACCAGCTACACGGGCGGCGCCGTGACCCTGGCGGCCAGCGCGCTCGACCATCAGGGCACCGCCGAGTCGCAGGCTTCCGCGCAGATCTCGATCGCCGGCAAGATCGGCGGCAGCTCGATCACCGCGACGGCGAATGCCGACGCCAGTACGTCCTACACGAACTCCGCGCTCGCCATGGCGCAGTTCGGCGCGGGCGTCGTGTTCGGCATGTTGACCGGCTTCAACGGCGCCTATGTGAAGTCCGAGGCCACCGCCAAGGTCCTCATCGAAAATGGCGCCGAATTGCGCGCGACCGGCGCTGTCACGCTGGCCACGATGGGCTCGGTGCTCGCGGAAAATCCGGCCATCACCTTCTCGCTGGCGGCCTTGCAGAACGCCGTTGCCGCCGGTTTCGTGGTCGGCGTCGTCAATGCCGATGTCGAAACGCGAATCAAGTCCGGCGCCACCATATCGAGCGGCGACCTCCATGTTCTCGCCGGCACGAGCGCCGCGCTGAGCGTCGCGGCGCTGGTCTTCACCGAAACCTCGGCGGCCGACGTCGTCGTCGCCTATTCGACCGGCACGATGAATACCAAGGCGCTGATCGATGCCGGCGCGAATATCCAGAAAGTCGGCAACGTTTCGGTTGTCGCCCAGAGCCAGAACAGTTTCTCGACGACGGCCACGGCGCTGTCCGGCGGTACCGGCTCGGCGGCGATGGCGGTGGCGATCAGCGATGTCACCAGCAACACCGTCGCCAATATGGGCGCCGGTGTTACCCAGGCCGCCGGGGCGGGCTCGGTGACCGTTTATTCAGGCAGCGAAACGACCAAGAATGCGGTTTCGGCGTCCAGCACCGTGGGCACGCCGTATCTTCTTCGCAATATCATCACCAAGGTGCCGGGGGCTCAGGGCTTCACCCGGCTGTTCAGCGCTGGCGGATTGCTCGACGGCACGCGGCTCTTCAACATCACGGAATCGCAAGGCACCACGGCGGCGTTTCGCGCCGGTCTGACGCTGGCGCTCAACATGCCGACGCTGACCTCGTCGGCCTCGATCGCCAATATCGCTCCCGACGCTAACGGCGACATGGTGACGTCGGGCGCCGCGCCGAACATCTACGCTTCGGGCAATGTCGGAGTCGTCAGCATTCTCAGCAATGCCGCGCTGCGCACCAATGCCGCGACCTCGATCGAATCCAATCCGGCCGGCACGCCCGCCCAACCGACGACGCAGAAGGGCATGTCGATGTCGCTCGCCCTGACGCAGGCCGAGCAATCGTCGAACGCCTATATCGGTTCTCTTGCAACGGTCACCGGCGCGCATATCGGCGTTGCCGCCGAGACCGACACGCCGATCACCAATACGTGGCTGAATTTTGCCAGCTACAGCTCGGTGACGCAGACCATTTCCGACCTGATCTCGCACGCCAACGGCAATCTCGGCATCGTCAATAATATCCTGACGTCCTACGCCAATGCGACCGCCGAAGCCACGTCATTCGGCTTCTCGGGCTCGATGAATTACTTCGACCTGACGACCAGCACCACGGCCTGGATCGGCAGCGGCGCGACCATCACGCGCACCGGCAGCGGTTGCGGCGCGGCGACGACGTGCTGGTCGTCTCTGCCGACCCTCGCGACGCCCGCGCCGCCCGACAACCTGACACTGCCGGCGGCCTTCAACCTGGCCGACCTCGGCGCGCGCACGCGGATCGACTGGGGCAGCGACGTCGTCGTCAAGGCGACGACGTCGACCGAGTCGATCCACATGAGCGGCAACTTCAGCTGGTTCACGTTCTTCGGCACCAATGGCGGGCCTGACTCGCCGGATGTCGCGACGGCGATCGGCGGCTCCGCCAACGTCAACCAGTTCCACACCACCACGGTGGCCGGCATCGGCGCCGGCGCGGTTATCAACACCAACAGCGGCTCACTCGCCGTTGCCGCCAATACCAGCGACCTCGTTTATGCGGTTGCGCCGACCTCGGGCAAAGGCGGCGGCCTCGGCCTCAACGGCATCGCGACGGTGCTGCTGGTCGACAACAACACGTCGGCCTCGATCAGCAACACCGCCCGGGTGACGTCGTCCTCTGTAACGGTCTCGGCCGAACAGAGCATCTCGACCTTCAATGTCGGCGGCGCGGTGGGCATCAGCTCCGGGTCCGGCATCGGCCTCGTCGTGGCGCTGGCATCGATATCGAGCAACACGTCAGCCTATATCGGTGATAATTCGGGAGCCTTGTCGGGCACCGCGGGCGCAAACAATGACGCCGGTTTCGTGCCTTCGGTCGCCGGCTACATCGATGCCTTCGAGACCAATGTTAACGCGCTGTCGGTCGGCCGGCTGACGACGGTGGCGGTGGCCGCGACGGCGAATAACAATACGCCTGCTCCTGGCGCTACTCCGGCGGAAGAGGCGGTCAATCCGGGCGCGACCGGCTTCCTGGCGTCGGCCGTCAATTACTTCGGTGGCATCGCCGCAACGGTCGCGTCCAAGATCGCCGGTATCTACGACAAGCTCGACCAGCAGGTCTCAGGCCCGGTCAATGGCGGCACTTCGGCTGCGGGCGCCGGCAGCGCGGCGATCGATCTGACCTCGGTGGCGACGGCCGCCAGCATCGCCGATGCGACAATCAAATACACACCCGGCGGCAACAACCGTGTTTCCGTTCAGGCGCTCAACAACACCATCATCGACACCGCCAGCGGCGGCGCCGCCATGTCGAAGGGTGCGCCGGGTACGGCGTCCACGATCGGCATCGCCGGTGCGGTCGCCGTCACGCTCGGCAACGATCTGACGACGGCCACCATCTCGCGCTCGACCGTGACGGCTTACTCGACGACCGTGCAGGCGCTGGCTGGCGGCGAGAACACGACCATCGGCCTCGGCATCGCCATCACAGGCGGCTCGGGCAGCCAGACGCAGGTCGCCGTGTCGGTTTCGGCCGCCGATCTCAACAACGGCGTCCAGGCCAGTGTCGACAGTTCGACGATCGGCCAGGCCAATGGCGGGTTCGCCGGCGATTTGACGATCGTGGCCTCGCAGAACACCAATATCGGTATCGGCGGCGGCTCGCTGTATGGCGGGCTCGGCACGGACGAAAGCAACGGCCTCGGCGTATCGCTGACCTATGCGGGCATCGGCGATCCGACGAGCGGCGCGGCGGTGTCCGCAATTCTCTCGAATTCGAAGGTGTTCAACACCGACGACCTGATCATTCTGGCGATGAGCAACAGCCGTATCATCGCCGGCGCCGCGACCGCCGGCGGCGGCCCCAATGCCAACGGTTTTGCCGGCTCGGTCGTCGTCACCGAGATCAGCCCGACGGTTTTGGCCAAGATCACGTCGGTCCCGGCCGTCGCCGGAACGGCGGCGGTGACCGGCGGCATTTCGGTCTCGGGCGATGTGCGTGTGAACGCCTACAGTGGGTCCGACGCCACTCTCAATACTCTGATCCGCAACGCCGCGATCACCGCCAATGGCGGTCTCTCTTATTCGGGCGATTCCGATATCAACTTCGACGCGTCCGATCTCAGCCCGTCCAGTGCGACCGGCGCCGCCATCATCGCCGTGGCTGGCAATGTGCAGGGCGGCAAGTCCAATGTCGGCGTCTCGATCGTGGTCAATCGCGTTGCCTCCAGCTACGAGGCCTATATCGACCGCATCTCGGTGACCTCGGCCGGCGGTGTCGTCGATGTGTCCGCGCGCGACAGTTCGGAAATCATCGGCATTGCCATCGGCGTCGGCGTGGCGACGGGTTCGGTCGCCGGTAACGGTTCGGTGGCCTACAACGCCATCAACAATTTCGTTGTCGCGCAGATTGGCCACGGCGTGGTGACCAGCGGCGATCCGCTGAACACCGCGACGGCCACTGTCTCGGCGGCGGCGGTTTCAGTGACGGCGACGGCCAGCGGCAAGGTCCGCAGCGCGGCCGGCGCGATCTCCGTCAATCTCGGCGGCGGCAACGCCGTCGGCTTGTCGGCTGGCGTCAGCCAGATCGGCACCTATGTCTCGGCCGCCATCGCCGGCGCCAATGTGACGGCGACCGGGGCGCTGTCGAACAGCAGCCCGTTGATTGGCGGCAACCTGCGCGCCGGCAACGTGCTGGTGTCGGGCGCATCGAGCGCCGACATTATTACTGTGTCTGTCGGCGCGGCGATCACCACCGGCAACAACAGCGGCGGCCCGCCGACGCCGCCGGCGTCGTCCGGTCTCTCGACCCTGCTCACGCGTCTCGCGCCGATGTCGACGCGTACCTTGCCGGGCCTCAGCGGCCCGCCGCCAGCCCCGCCGCCGGCGCAGAGCCCGCCGTCCGACGGCATGTCGGGCGCCGGTTCGCTCGCCATCAGCACGCAGTCCGGCAAGGTTTACTCCAGCATCGTTCTCGGCGGCGCGAATGTCGGCTCGAACGTCACCGCGCTGGGCAACGTCCTGGTGCTGGCGAAGAACGCCAACGACATCTCGGTCTTCGCGGGCGCGATCAGCGCCGCCCTGAGCGCGGGCAAGGGGCTCGGCGCCTCGGTCGTGGTCAACACCATCAATGGCGAAACCGGCGCGCTGATCAACGGCTCGACCGTCGATGGCCGCGGCCTGTTCAGCACCGCCACGATCGACAACGGCGTTCTCGCCAATGCGATCGACCCGTTGGATGAGGTGACGCCGGCGTCCCTGGTGAACCTCAGCAACGGCACGCAGTCCATCAAGGGCGTCGCCGTTGTTGCGACCTCCGCGCAGCGGGCGCAGACCGTGAGCGCGCTGTTGACGGCCTCGTCGAACGGCCTCGCCATCGGCGCGAATGCCGTTACCAATGTGATGGGCGGGCGCACCGCCGCGGAAGTGCTGTCGTCGGACGTCAACACCCGCTTGCAAGCCGGCGACACCGCCGCCGTGCAGGTGACGGCGTCGAGCGCGTCCTTCGCCAACAATCTGGTTCTCGGCATGTCGGATTCGGGCGGCAGCGCCGCCGGAACGGCCGCGCTGAACGTCAACACCATGAACCGCACCACTGTGGCGCGGATGACCGGCACCGATGTGGGTTCGGCGACCGTCGCGGCCGGCGCGGTCGGCATCAAGGCCAACGCCTTCCAGTCGGCGTCCAGCATCGTGCTCGGCGCCGCCGGCTCCGGCGGCAGCGCGGCGATCACCGGCTCGTCGCTGGCCAACATCTTCCGCTCGACCACGCAGGCGATCTTCGAGCAGGGCACGGTCCGCGCCGGCGCCATGTCGGTGACGGCCTCGGGCCTCAACGGCTTCTTCGGCGCCGTCGGCGCCGGTTCGGTGGGATCGTCGGTCGGCGTCGGCGCAACCGTATTGGTGGCGATGAGCGACAACACCGTGCAGGCCGTCGTCGGCGACGACGACCCGACGACCACGGCGACGGCGCTCTATCTCTCCGGCCCGCTGATGATCGCGGCGGCGAACACCACGCGCAATGCCGGCTGGGTCATGGTCGCCGCGATTGGCGGCTCCGGCGGCATCGCGGCGCAGTTCTCCGGCATGTTCGTCAACAACAACGTGTACGCCGCGCTGCGCAACGCGTCGGCGACGATGAGCGGCACCGGCGCGAACGGCGCCGTCTCGGTGCTGGCGAACGAGACCGACAGCCTGTCGCCGATCGTCGGCGGTCTGGCCGGCGGCGGCAGCGTCGGCTTCGGCGCCGCCGTCAATCTCGTCTCCTTCAAGAGCAACACGCGGGCGCTGATGGCCGGCGCTACGGTGACGACCGCCGGCGTCGTCAGCGTCAATTCGCTGAGCGTGCGCGAAATCAATCCGATCACCGTCGCCGGCAGCCTCGCCGGCACCGGCGCCTTCGCCGGCACCGCGAGCGTCGTGCTTGTCGACAGCGGCGCCGAGACCGACGAGATGAGCGTGCTCAATGCCGGCGGCACGATGAACAACGCGCAGGCCGCGACCGGCGTCGACGTCGTCGGCGGCATTGGCGGCGATGCCGAGGGCATCGCGGCGCAGGTGCTCAACAGCAGCGTCACCGCCGGCGCCATCGGCATCAACGCCGCTTCGGAAATGGCGACGAAGAACATCTCCGGCGCGCTTGCGATCGGCGGCTCGGGCGGCATCGGCGCGGCGGTCGCCTACACGACAGTCAAGCAGCAGGTCACCGCGGAAGCGGTCGGCGGCCAGCTCACCTCCAACGCCATTTCGATCGGCGCCGTCGCCGGCGACCACGGCGGCGACAAGGCGGTGCAGACCTTCGCCGCGGCCGGCGCGGGCGGTCTCTATGTCGGTCTCGGCGCGGCGGTCGGCGAGTCGCACATCGACAACACCGTGCGCGCGACATTGGGCGCGACCACGACCGGCGCCACCGGTGGCCTGACGTCAGGCACCGTCGCCGTCACGGCGTCCGACAGCTCGAGCATCACGTCCGACGGCTATGGCGGCGCGGGCGGCATCGCCGCCGTCGGCCTGTCGCTGGCCAATGCCGAGAAGACAAGCAAGGTCACCGCCGAAATCGCCGCCTCGACGCAGGTCACCAACGTCGCCAATGTCGCGGTGATGGCGACCGGCGGCGGCAGCGTCAGTGCCGAGACCGTCGCCGGCGCCGCCGGCGTGTTCTCGGGGGCGGGCGCTTCCGCCACGGCCACTGACTCGCAGAAGATCACCGCGCAGATCGGCAACAGTGCGCGCGTGCAGGCGGCCGGCACCGGCGTTCTGGTCTATGCCAGCGGCACGCCGGATGTGTCGGCGATATCGAAAGGTGTCGCCGTCGGCGGCGTCGGCATCGGCGTGTCCTCGACCATCGCGACGGCCGGTCTCGAGGTCACGGCCTCGATCGGCAACAGCACGAACTTCTCCGGCAGCAACGCGCTCACCGTCAGCGCCGTGGGCGCCATCGCCGATGGCGAGCACTCGGCCTATGCGCAATCCATCGCCGCCGGCGGCGGCACGCTCTACGGCCTGCAAGGCACCAATGCTCAGGCCAAGAATACAACCACGGTTCACGCCTATGGCGGTACCAATATCACGCTGCCATCCGCCGATGTGGCCATCGGGGCGCAGAACGACACCGATCAATATGCTGAAGCGACCGGCGTCGCCTTCGGCTACGTCGCGGCGGGCGCGACCTTCTCCGAGGCGACCGCGGGTAGCGAGACCAAGGCCTGGCTCGACACCGGCGTTATTGCCACCGATGTGAACAATAACGGCTCGCTGTCGATCGTCGCGTCCGGCACCGACACTACGGTCGCCAAGTCCACCGCCGGTTCGGGCGGTCTGTCGGCGGGCGCCGCCGCGATCGCGAAGACCTCGACCACCTCGACGGTCAGCGCCGAACTGAAGGGCGGCACGACGGCGAATACGCTCTATGTCACCGGCCTTGGCGTACGCGCCACCCACCGCACCAATTATGCCGCGACCGGCGATGCCGTGCAGGCTTCCGCCATCGGCGCCAGCGGCGGCTCGGCCGACAACTTCGTGGATTCGACCGTCACCGCGAAGGTCGGCGACAACCTCATCGTCAATTCCTACGGCCGCGACCGCGTCACCGGCCAGGCCCGCGACGTGAATGTGATCGCGCTCGATGAAGTCCGCCAGACCGCGGGCGGCGCCCGCGCCGGTTCCGGCGGCGGCCTCGCCGTCGGCGCCTCATTGAGCAAGACGACTGTCACGCAAACCATCGACACACTGGTCGGCGCCGGCACCATTCTCAGCCTCAACGACAATCCGCTGACGACCCTGTCCAAGATCAATATCGAGGGTTACGCCGATCTGCAGACCACCGACACCGTGACGCTCACGGCGGCGGGCCTGTTCGCCGGCGGCGGCGCCAAGACGGAGATGGAGGCGACCGCGACCATCACCGTCCAGATCGATGCGGCGCGCCTGTTCAGCGCCGGTGATATCGCCATCGGCTCCGCGGCGAAGATGATCGCTAACAACAATGCCAATGCCAGCCTCTATGGCCTGGTCGGCGGCGTCGGCGCCAGCAGCCACGCCGACCTCACCGCCACGCAGAACGTCACCATCGGTGGCACGCGCGTCGAGGCCTGGGGCATCATCAACATGTATGCCGGCAAGGCCGGCGACGGCGGCCGCGTCAGCCAGATCCAGTCGAATGCGACCACGGTCGTTTACAACAACACGCTGATCGCGATCACGGCCGAACATGGCGGCTACGGCCGCGCCTATGGCTATGCGACGCTCACCATCGAGCCTGGTTCGCTGATCCTCGGCGCCAACAATGTCTTCATCGGCGCGACGCAGGGCGCCGTCGAGGCCAATGGCCGCGGCACGCTCTACAGCCCGTTCCTCGAGTTGTTCTCGACCGAAGACCACGACAACAACAGCGACTCGAACGGCTCGCACAGCGACAACGCGGCGGCCAACGTCGGACGTGGCGACGTGATCGTGAACGGCAAGGTGATGGCCGGCGTCCACAATCAGGCCAACATCACGATCGGCCTGGACGGCGCCGTCAATCTCGATACCAGCGGCACGCCCTGCGCGCTGCTGCCGGCGGGCCAGTCCTGCGCCGTCACGCTACAGCAGGTGTCGGACCCGACCCAGTTCTCATCGATCGTCAGCTACAACAATCAGAAGATCTACTGGTCGTTGACCGGCGGTTTCAGCCCGTACCAGGACGTGCTGCAGCAGATCGCGGCGCTCAGTGGCCTGACGACGACGCAGGTCGATGCCGCGCTCACGGCACGGCAGAACATCGCGGCGATCAACGACGACGCCGACCAGACCAAGCAGCGTCAGGTCGATACGCTGATCCAGCAGGCGCCGTTCGCCTCGCGCGGCTCAAACCAGGTCTATGCGTTCGGCGATATTCTCGTCTCGGCCGGCAGCGTGTCGGTTCTCGCCGAAAAGCTGACCGGTACGGGGCAGATCGTCTCGCAAGGCAGCGCCGCCATCAATATCGACAACCAGGGCCTCAAGTTCCTCGGCCTGAACAGGCTGACCATCTCCGGCGTGACCGGCGGCCGCAACGTGTTCACCGGCCGCGCCAACGACCAGAACTCGACCACGCTGACCTATCGCAACGACAGCAGCGGCACTGCGCCGCTCATCAAGGTCGACGCCAGCTATTACCGCAAGGACCCGAATACGGGCCTGTCGATTGATCCGCAGGGCCAGTTGCTGGCGACGACGCCTGACATCTATTTCAACGGCGTTGTCACGAACACCAACGGCCTGCTCAGCATCGAGAACAAGCTCGGCAGCGTGGTGGCGACGCAGAGCTTCGTCGCGCTGGCGATCGAAATGAAGGTTCCGGAAGGGGCCTTCACCTTCAACGGCGGCGCCGGCACCGTTTACAACATGAACGGCGACGTCGCCTCGCAATGGAACGGCAAGCAGTACCGGCCGACCGACACGTTGAGCGCGGTTGAGCTCGCGGCGACCTGGCTTGGCACCTACGGCAGCATTTATGTCGGCGGCATCGGCTGGGCGCATCCGTACCAGTACTACTCCACCAATACGGACGGCGTGCAGGGCTCGCCTGTCACCAATTACGGCACCAGCGCGAGCGCCGTCTTCACGGCGCGCATGCTGAGCCTCGGCTACGCTGGCGGCGAATTGTGGTCGGCGATTTTCCTGCCGATGAACGGCATTCCCGGCGCCGCTGGCCTGGCGACCCTCGAAGGCACGACTGCCGACAAGATCGTTGTCTCGGGTTGGGAACGCCACTGGTTCGAAAACCAGGCCTATGGCGACGGCGGCCGCGGCGGCCCATTCAACTGCTCGGGCTGCACCAATTACTTTCAGGTCATCAAGATCGCCGATGCCGCGGTCCAGCCGGTGACTGCGGAAACGACCAATGTCCAGCGCGGCGAACTGACCATCGGCAAGGCGATCATCCTGTCGGCCGGTGTCATCAACATCAACGGCAAGGTGACGGTCGGCCAGACCAGCAACTATGCCGCCAATATCGGCCAGAGCGCGCAGGACGTGATCACCGGCCTCAAGAACGATGCCGATGCGCTGGCCAGGGCCAAGATCGACGCGGCCGCCGGCAAGTATGTCGATCTGACGGATTACGTGACGACGACCGGCAGCGACGTCCGCATCGGCGCGCGCTACGACGCGCTCAACGACCAGATTCTGCTCAACAGCGTGGTGCAGGGAACCGGCGGCTACGTCTATCTCAACGGCAAGATCATCAGCACCTCGACGTCCGGTCTGGCGCAGGGCGAAATCGTCGTCAACGGCGGCGCCGGCACGGTGAATGTCGTGAACACGACCGGCACTACGCTCGTCACCAATACGATCAATACCGGCGTCACGGCGGCGAGCGTGGTGCAGATCGTCGATCGGTTGAAGAACGAGACGACCTGGTACGTCTACAATGCCGGCGCGGCAGCGGGGCAGCAGGTCACGACCTATTGGGCGGCCGGCACCAGCACCACCAGCTATCAAAGCCAGGGTGTGCAGAACCAGGGCCAGAGCGGGCCGACGGGGCTCATCTATCGGCCCAAGGAGAATATGTACTACCAGTGGGTCGACACCGCGACCCTGACGCGTCCGCAGACGTCGCAGTCGAACGACTACGGCTGGACCTTCGTCGGCGCCAACGCCAACTCGGAAGTCTATCCCTGGGTGCGCAGCGCGCCGACCCTTGTGGAGAACGCGCAGCAGATCGTGAACGGCCAGGCGGCGGGCAACCAGTGGACCAACTTCCAGCAGGTGGTCAGCGCCACCGGCGACGCTCACGATAATTCGTTCTCGACCGGTGACCGGTGCTGCGGCACCGACTTCAGCGGCACCTGGCATCAGCTCATCTATTACCGCCTGACGCTCAATCTCACGAACACGGTCAAGGCGTCGTATCCGATCTCGATCTCCTTCAATGGCGGCGGCGTCTCGAGCGTCGATGTGCGCTCCAACAGCAGCATCGTTCTCAACGGCCCGATCAACAATCTGCAGGGCACGACGACCATCACGACGACCGGCGCCAATTCGTCGATCACCGTGGCGGCGGGCGCGACCAATCCGCTGGTGTCCGGCACGCAGGTCGCGCTGTACGGGCAGGGCGGCGTCGGCTCAGCCGACCGGCCGATCCCGGTGCAGGTCTATGGCGGCGCGCTGACCGCGGTCTCGACCGATCGCGATATTGCCGTCGTGTCGCAGGGCTCGCTGAAGATCGCGCAGGTTCGCGTCGATAGCGCCCGCACCAATGCGACGACCGGCAAGCCCGAGCCGCAGGGCAACGTCTACATCACGGCATCCGGCGACATCAATTCGGCGTCACCCTACAACGTCAACAGCCCGGTCATCATCGGCAAGTCGATCACCATCGACAGCACCAGCGGCGCGATCGGTGCGATCACCACCGTCGATGCGCAGGGGCACAGCACCCTCGGCAGCATCAATCCGCTGGTGATCCAGACCTGGGCGACGATCTTGCCCGGCGGCACCGCCGACGGTGGCGTGCTCAACAGCGCCTCGAACAGCGGTTCCTATCTGATCCAGTCGAGCGGCGACCTGCGCATCGGCGAAGTGAGCGCGACCGACGGCCCGGTGTTCATCGCCGCGATGAATGGCAGCATTCTCAGCGGCCACAACAATGTCGGTTTGACCGCGCAGCAACAGCAATATCTGGAGAGCGTGTGGACGAGCCTCGAGCTGGTCAACGGTTCGGGCGCGGGGCAGGTGGCGAGCTTCGAGTCGCTGATCAACGCGGCCTATCGCGACTACTGGCAGCTCCGGAACCTCGCCTACAACGTGCCGGGCCAACCCGATCAGTACAACATCACCGATCTCGGCGTGAAATCGATCGGCGCGCAGATGATCGCGGCGGGTACGCTGGCGGCCAACACCGACCTGAATTCGCCCGAGGCGCGCACGGCAATCCAGGCTGAAGTCGCCAAGCGCTATATGCGCGCGCAATACCTGCTCGGCATCGTCACTGCGGACCAGCTCGGCAGCGGCGTGACGCTCGCGTCTCTGTTCAATATCGATGCTGCTTCGGCCGCCCGGTTGCGTCAGGCGCCCGGCGTATCGAGCGCGGCGCTGACCGCGTATGACGCCGATTATCGATACACCTTGTCGACCACATCGGACGTCTACGCCGCGATCACCGATCGCTCGCAATGGTCGCTCGATCAGTTGCGCTACACGGTTTCATCCGGCGCGACGTCGGCCAATCCGCCGTCGATCGCCAGCCTGCCGCTGAACGTCAAGGGCCGGCAGGTCATGCTGTTCGCGCCGAACGGCTCGATCGGCAGCCTCGCGGCGCCGGAGCAGTTCTCTTTCACCAGCGTCGATGCCTCCAACCTGACCGCGGCGCAGAAGGGCCTGCTGGCCTCGGCTGGTCCCGGCCAACTCACGGTGACGCCGGTTGTCGATCCGCACACCGGGATCACGACCTATTACGTGACGGTGCAGCAGCAACAGCTGATCATCGTCGATCCGCTCGGCCCGGTCGCCGCCAAGGCGAAGAACGACATCTATCTTGGCAGCGCCTCCGACATGGTGCTCGGCGGCGTTCCGCTCGCCTCGTTCGGCCCGCTTGTGGCAGCGCAGACGCAGGGCGTCCAGACCACGGCAGCGGGCGGCGGCAATGTCCGGCTGGTCGCGGTCGGCAGCATTTACGGCGTGTCGGGTGCGGTGGCCGTGTCCGGCAACATCGCCAGCCTGACGCTGATCGCGGAAACGGGCTCGATCGGCCGCGCGACAGCGGCCGGGCAGAATCCGGCCGACAATCCGGACGCGCTGTTGCTGGCGCTGACTGGCGCCGCTGGCGGTCGCATCGACCAGGCCGCTGCCAAGCAGGGCATTTTCATCCGCCAGACGACCGGCGATCTCGTGCTCGGCCAGATCAGCGCCGATCAGGGCTCGGCCGCGATCGAACTCGCCGCGTCCGGCAGCATCTACGGCCTGCCGTCCTTCACGGACATGACCGTGGTTCATATTTTCGGTTCGACTCTCGATCTCAGGGCAGGGGGCAATATCGGCTACAACGGCTCGACATTGCAGCCGTTGCTCGTGCGCATCGGCGGCGCCATCACCGGCTCGTCCGTTGGTGACATGGCTATTTATAGTCCGGCCAGCAACATGACCCTCGGTCATGAATCGGCCTACGGCGCGCTGACCGCCGGGGGCAAGGCGACCTTCAGCACCATTGCCGGCTCGATCACCGTCAACGCCGACGTGACCGCGGGTAACGCCTTGCAATTCCTCGCCAATGCCGGCGTGACCTTCGCCGCCGGCACGGCGCAGGACCCGCTGGTCGCCAGGAGCACGGCCGGCGCGATCCTGGTTTCGGCCGCATCGCTGAATATGGGCGCCTATGCGGTGCTCGACGCCGCCGGCGTATTGACGGTCATCACCACCGGCGATGCCACGCTCGGCCAGCTCATCTCCCGCGCCTCCTACGCCGCGGCGGGCAACGCCGCCTCGATCGTGGTCCAGGCCGGCGGCGTCACCACCGCCGCGATCCTGAGCAATGGCGACGCCCTGACCGACATCGTCACCACCGGCACCGGCGCGGTGGTGTCGCTCAACGCCAGCAACATCGGCACGGCCTCGCAGCGCGTGGCGGTGAGTTCGCAGGGCCTTTCCGCGACCGCGACCACCGGCAGCATCTACCTGACTGCGGCGCCGGACATGCGCGCGACGCTGCTGTCGGCGGTCAAGGGCACCGTCGATGTGACGGGCGCCGGCAGCTACAGGCTCGACAGCGTTCTGGCCTCAACCGACGCCGCCGCGACGGGCTACTTCATCGCACAGACCACCGGCTCTGGTACGCTCACCATCGGCACCGCGACCGGCCGCGGCACGCTGCGGCTGCTGGCCGCGGACAATGTCAGCTTCGGCAACCTCACCAGTCTGGCCCTCGCGGGCGATGCCGGCGACGTCATCGTGACGACCGGGACCGGCGCGATCCTGGGCGGTTCGATCACCGCCGCCGGCGGCGTCACCCTGACGGCCGGCGCGACCCTGCCCGCCAACTCGCCGCTGCTCGCCAATGCCAAGATCACCGGCACTGGGACTATCGCCTCGGCAACGTCGATTGCCCTCCATGCGCGCGGAAACATCGATTGGGAGACCCTCAACGCCGCGACCACGATCGACGTAACCTCGACTGGCGGCGGCGCGCGGGTCGGCACGGCGACCACGGTCAACGCCATCACGATGGAGGGCAAGCAGGACGTCGCCTTCGATCAACTGACCAACACGGCCGCGCCCGGCCTGGGCGACATCACGCTGACGTCCTATAGCGGCTCGATCGTCGGTGGTTCGATCACCTCCAACGGTTCCGTCTCGCTGATCGCCGAAGGCTCGATCACCGCGACCGGCGCGGCCGGCGACGGCGGCGAGCTGAACTGGTCCGTGCTCCGCGCCGGCGGCAGCATGTTCGTGCGCTCGCTCGGCGCCGCCGTTACGGTCGATGTCGTTGAAAGCGGTGGCAGCCTCACGCTGTGGGCCAAGTACGACGTCACCTTCAGGCAGGTGAAGACGACCGGCAACAACAGCAACATCGTCCTCCGTTCGGATGAGGGGGCGGTCATTGCCCTCGGCACCGGGCTGGTGAATGTGGACGCCAGCGGCTCGGTGACGATGACCGCCGGAACGACCATCACCGGCGCCGAAGTCAGGGCGGGCGGTTCGGTCTCGATGACCGCCGCCAACGGCCAGATTGTCTGGAACGCCGTCACGGCCGGGACGACGGTGGATGTGCGCTCGTCCGCGAACATCATCGATATCGCGACGATCACGAGCGGCGGGACGCAAACCCTGTGGGCCAAGAATGACGTTACCTTCACGCAACTGACCGCCACCGCCGGTGGCGCCGACATCACATCGGACACCGGCAAGATCGCCGGCGGCGCGGTCGCTGTTGGTGGAGCGACGCGGATGGCCGCCAAGACGACGATCTCCGGCACCACCGCCACATCAACTGCCGGCGCGATGGAAATGACCGCCGAGGAGATGATCACATGGAATGCCGTGGAAGCGACCGGCGGCAGGCTGACCATCACTTCGACCCGCGAGACGATCGATATCCCGAGCCTGACCAGCGGCGGCAAGATGACGATCGATGTCGCCCAGGACATGATGATTACCCAGATCACGACCACGGGCATTCAGGGTGATGCCGGCGACGTCGAGGTGACGTCGCATACCGGCCGGATCACGGGCGGCACCATCGCCGCGAATGGCGGCGTGACGCTCAATGCGCCGGTCTCGATCACCGGCGTGTCGGTCACCGGCACGACGGGCGCCGTGGCAATGAACACAGCCGGCCTGATCGACTGGACCACCGTGACGGCGGGCACGACGGTCGATGCGCGCTCGACGGCGGACCATGTCCGCTTCGGCACCGTGACCTCGGGCGGCACGCAGACCCTGCGCGCGGCCAACGACGTGACCTTCGACACGCTGACTTCGACTGGCGGCGACATCGACGTCACCGCCGACACCGGCAAGATTGAAGGCACGGAAATCGCCGCCAACGGCTCGGCTTCGCTGACTGCGGCGACCACGAACAAGGGCACGACGCTGGCCGCGACGCTGGGTTCGGTGACGCTGAGCGCAACTGGCCTGATCGACTGGACCACCGTGACGGCGGGCGCGACCGTCGATGTGCGCTCGACGGCGGACCATGTCCGCTTCGGCACCGTCACCTCGGGCGGCACCCAGACGCTGCGCGCGGCGAACGACGTCACCTTCGGCACGCTGACTGCGACCGGCGGCGACATCGACGTCACCGCGGACACGGGCAAGGTCGAAGGCACCGAAGTCGCGGCCCATGGCTCGGCTTCGCTGAATGCGGCGACGACGAACAAGGGCACGAGGCTCGCCGCGACGCTCGGCTCGGTGACGATGAACGCCGCGGGATTGATCGACTGGACCACCGTGACGGCCGGCACGACGGTTGATGCGCGCTCGACAAATGACAACATCGGCTTCGGCTCTGTCACCTCGGGCGGCACGCAGACCATCCGCGCCTATCGGAACGTCGCGTTCAACGCGCTGACAACCACGGGCATTCCCGGCGATCTCGGCGATATCATCGTCGTTGCGGAGAATGGCTCGATCAACGGCGGCACCGTGATGGCGAATGGCGATACCTCGTTCGCCAGCGGCCGCTCGATCAACGTCTCTGCCATGCAGGCCAGCTCGGCGACCTTGAGCGCGCCGCAGAACCTCACGGTCGGCATGCTCAAGGTCTACCGGGCGATGATGCTCGGCGCCGACATCATCAACGTCACCGCGGTGCAACTGCCGTCGCTGCCGCCAGTGCCGCTGAACGTGCAGGTGACCGGCTATCAAGGCGGCGTCGCCACGCGCGCCACGCTCAATATCGATCCGCCGGAAGTGATTATCGGCCAGTTCCGGGTTGTCGACTCGACGGTGATTGTCGACTCGCCATTGCTGACGATCACGAGCGGCTATGTGCCCGGCCAGATGTTGCTGCAGACCCCGGCGGGGCAGATCCTGCTCGACAACCGCGGCCCGGGTCCGGTCGGTGGCAACAATCTGCAGCTTTACCAGCCGGGCGGCGTCTTCACGATGAAGCAGGTCGGCAACGCCAACTTCAGCGATACCCAGGTGGTCTATTACGACAGCACGATTTCTTCGACGATCATCAACTATGGCGGTGGCAACTTCACCGGCTCGAGCTTCGTCCGCAATGCCATCCAGGACATGCGCAACGGCGACGCGGCCGGAGCGGAAGACCTGCAGCGTACGCTGCTGATCGCGTTCTATCTGCAGAGCTTCGGAGAAGGCTGGCGTGCGCTGGGCCCGATCCACGTCCTCGGCGACGGGCCGGCGGTTAACGTCGAAGGCCTGCTCGGACCCGGGGAGAACCGTAAGTCGCGTAAGGGTTACCGGACGAATCTCCGCAGTTCGGCCGTGGAAAACCGCGCCGCCATTAGCTTTGCAGCCGCGGACTATGGTAGGTAACCGTAAAGCCTTGCATTTCCGGCCATTTTCGACGCGGCGGCCGGCCGATGGTCGCAACGGGACATCCATGCGCATTGCTTCGGCGGGCCTGGTTTCTGCCCTGATCCTGACTTTGGTGGCGCTCGCCGCGGCGCCGGCGCGCGCCCAGCTATCGCCCCAGGTCAACCCCGGCCTGATCGAGCAGAATATCGAGCGCCAGCGCCAGCGCATCGAGCAGCAGGGCGAGGCGCCGAAGCAGCAGGGGCCCGCCGTGGTCGGGCCGGGCCGGGCACCGGCGGTGCAGATACCCGGCGGCGGCCAGACGTTCCTGCTCCGACGGGTCATCTTCGATCCTTCGAAGTTTATTACGCCGGAGGAGCTCGACGCCGTCGCCGCCAAATATGTCGGCCGCCGCGTCGATATCGCGACGCTCATGGCGCTGGTGGCCGACGTCAACGCCATCTATGTGGCGCGCGGCATTGTCACCGCCATCGCCATCCTGCCGCCGCAGACGGCGGACAAGGGCGTCATCAAGATCAAGCTGACCGAAGGCCGGCTGCAGAAGTCGTCGGTGATCGGCAATCAGCAGACTCGCGAGAGCTTTATCCGCAGCAGCGTCGATCCGCCGGCCGGCGAAATTCTCGATGTGCCGAAGCTCAATCAGGACGTCGTGCGCTTCAATCGCACCAACGAAGTGCAGATGCGCGCGCTGTTGCAGCCGGGCACCGATTTCGGCCTGACGGACCTGCAACTCGCCATCACCGAGCCGCCGGTCAACACACTGCAGGTCTTTGCCGACAACCAGGGCGTCAAGACCACCGGCCGCAACGAAGTCGGCCTCTATTACAAGCGCCACGGCCTGCTGGGCTTCGACGACCGGTTCACGTTCTACGGCGTGAAGTCCAAAGGCAACATCAACGGCAACGTCGCCTTCAATGTGCCGTTTAATCCGTGGGGCGGCCGCATCGGCATTAGCTATACGCAGGGCCGCATCAAGATCGTGCAAGGCCAGTTCGAGAGCCTCGACGTCACCGGAACGTCGAACCAGACCTCGCTCAACATCTCCCAGCCGTTCTGGAACAATGACGTCTGGATGGTGCAGGCGACCGGCGCTTATGGCTACGGCAATTCAACGAGCGATTTCTCGGCCGTGCCGGTATCGAACAGCCGTTACTCAAAGGCGACCGGCGGCCTGTCACTGTCGGCGATCGCCGCCAACTACAACCTGACAATCTCGCCGGCGGTCAACGGCATCAACTGGCACGACAAGATTCTCGGCGGCGAGCGCAGCTTCACCACATTCACCGGCTCGGTCTACGGCAACCTGCAACTGCCGTCGCAGTTCAGCGCGGTGCTGCTCGGCAGCTGGCAATATACCGGCGACAAGCTGCTGCCCGGCGATCAGCTGTTCTCCGTCGGCGGACCGACGACCGTGCGCGGCTACGCCACCAACACCGCTTCCGGCGACAGCGGTTATTATTTCAATTTCGAAGTTCACCGGAACATGTCGGATCTGATCAAGGGCCTCGACATCTACGCCTTCATCGACAGCGGCGCGGTGTTTTCGACCTTTCCGGCAATCACCCAACTCGATTCCGCCGGCGCCGGACTGTCATGGACGCCTTATGCGGCCGTTACGTTTGAAGCCAGCGTCGGCGTGCCGTGGCGAACCGTCATCGTCGGGCAGCCGCGGAGCGAATTCTACGGCCGCGTGACGCTGCGGCCGCTGCAACTGTTGTGAAAACCGGCCCCGCGTACCGCGCGACGCGGCAAGGGGCCTTATGGAGAGCATGATGAAAGCAACTTCGTCTATCAATCGTATCAAGCTCGCGGGCGTTGTCGTCGCCGCCGCGTTGCTGGTGAGCCAGGGACCGGCTCTGAGCCAGGGCACCAAGAAGGATCAGCCGCCTCCGGCGCCGCCGGCCGGCGCGTCCGGCGTGATGTCGACCTCGTCCGCCAATGTGGAGGGCTTCCGCTCGGCCAAGTTCGGCATGAGCGAGGCCGAGGTGAAGACCGCGATCACCAAGGATTTCGGCGTCAAGGCCGACGCCATCCGCGAGCAGCCCAATGCCGGCGAGCGCACCAAGGCGCTGGTCGTCAGCGTGCCGGACCTGCTGCCGGGCGGCGGCGGCGCGGAAGTGTCCTATGTGTTTGGCTATCAGAGCAAGAAGCTGATCCAGGTGTCGGCGTCGTGGTCGAAGGCGACCGACGACAAGATGACGCCGGAGCAGCTGTTCTCGAACTCGAGCGTGCTGCGCTCGCATTTCATGAGCGAGGGCTTCAAGCCCGACACCGTCGCCACCAACATGCCGATCAATAACGGCCTGCTGATGTTCCGCGGCAGCGACGCCAAGGACCGCACCGCGATCCTGCTGCTGCAGGGCACGTTCAGCCAGGGCGAGAACAACCAGCGCATCCTGACGCCGGGCAGCCTGATGCTGTTCTACATCGCCGACGCCAAGACGCCGGACATCTATCGCCTGCCGCCGGGCTCGTTCTGATCCGCAACACATCGTCATCGCCCGCGAAAGCGGGCGATCCAACTCGTTGATCGAGAAGGGCTGGATGCCCCGCTTACGCGGGGCATGACGGTGGAAGAGCGCTAGCGCCCCTGATAGGACGGCGTGCGCACGATGAGGCCGTCGAGCGCCTCGGTCACCGTGATCTGGCACGACAGCCGCGAATTGGCGCGCACGTCGAAAGCGGCATCGAGTTCGGCGTCCTCGGACGGCGAGGGCGGGCCGACGCGCTCGACCCAGGCTTCATCGACATAGACGTGGCAGGTGGCGCAGGTGCAGCCGCCGCCGCACTCGGCGACGATGCTGCTGATGTCGTTGCGCAACGCCGTCTCCATGACGGAGGCGCCGAGCTCGGCCTTGACCTCGTGAACGGTGCCGTCATGTTCGATGAAGGTGATCTTGGGCATGGTGCTGGTTCGTTTATTCTCAGGCGACGCCGAGTTTCTTTTGCAGGCTGGTGGACGACGTTGTGTACTGGAACACGAGCCGCTTTTCCGGGTGCACGTAGTGATGCGCGCGGTGCGCCATCAGCGCGCCCTCGTGGAAGCCCGACAGGATCAGCTTGAGCTTGCCGGGGTAGGTGTTGATGTCGCCGATGGCGAAGATGCCGTGGCGGTTGGTCTCGAAGGTGGAGACGTCGACCTTGATCAACTCGTCATCCATGTCGAGCTTCCAGTCCGAGATCGGGCCGAGCTTCATGGTCAGGCCGAAGAAGGGCAGCATGGCGTCGCAGGCGACGCGGTCGAGTTTGCCGTCCTTGTCCTTGACCGAGAGGGCTTCGAGCTGGCCGTCTGCGCCTTCCAGCGCGGCGACCTGGCCGATGCGCAGATCCATGGCGCCGGCGGCGACCAGGCTGCGCATCTTGTTGACGCTGTCGGGCGCGCCGCGGAAGTCGTCGCGGCGGTGGACGAGCGTCACGCGCTTGGCGATCGGCTGCAGGTTGAGCGTCCAGTCGAGCGCCGAGTCGCCGCCGCCGACGATGACGATGTTCCTGTCGCGGAAGGTCTCCATCTTGCGCACGGCATAGAACACCGACTTCGCCTCGTAGGGTTCGATGCCCTCGATCGGCGGCCGCTTCGGCTGGAACGAGCCGCCGCCCGCGGCGATGACGATCACCTTGGTCTCGAAGGTTTTACCGGCGGTGGTGGTGACGCGGTACAACGGGTCGCCGATATTCTCGATGCCGGTCACCATCTCGCCGAGGTGGAAGGTGGGGTTGAACGGCTTGATCTGCGCCATCAGCGAATCGGTGAGGCCCTGGCCGGTGATCTCCGGAATGCCGGGAATGTCGTAGATCGGCTTCTCCGGATAAAGCTCGGCGCATTGGCCGCCGACCTTGTCGAGGATGTCGACGAGATGCGCCTTGATATCCAGGAGGCCCAGTTCGAACACGGCGAACAGGCCGCAGGGGCCGGCGCCGACGATGAGAACGTCGGTCTTGATGATTTCGCTCATCGGGGTCATCCGGCGGGGGCCGGCTCCTTGCTTCGTGCGGGTGGCGCGATGACGCGCAGCAACTCGCCGAGATTTTGCTCGGGCGTCTTGCCCGTGGTGGTGACGGTAGCTTCCGCCCTCGCATAGAGCGGTTCGCGGCTCTTGAGAATAGAAATCAGGTCGTCCATCGCGCGCGCCGAATTGGCCATCGGCCGCATGTCGCCCTGCGCCATGACGCGCTTCATGTGCTCCTGCGGCTCGGCGCGCACCCACACCGTGAAGCAGGATGCCAGCAGCATGTCCAGCGTGCCCGGCTCGGTGACGATGGAGCCGGAGGTGGCGAGGACGAAGGCCTCGTGCTGGTTGACGACGTCGTCGAGCGCCTCGCGCTCGGCACGACGGAACGCCTCCTGGCCGAACATGTCGAAAATCTCGCCGAGCGAGGCGCCGGCGCGGCGCTCGATCTCCCGGTTGAGCTCGACGAAGGGCACGCCGAGCTTTTCTGCCAAAAGCAGGCCGAGGGTGGATTTGCCGCCGCCACGCAGGCCGATCAGGGCGATGCGCCGTTTCCGCGCCGGATCGTCGGCGCCGGCCGCTCGGAAACGCTCGCTGAGCAGATGACGGGCCTCGGCCAGTTCGCCGGGCGACAGGCGCTCGAGGAACTGGGAGATCAGGACGAGATCGAGGGGCGGGTCGCTGCCGTCATGAACCAACTGCGTTACCGGCAGGCCAATGGCGCGGGCGATGCGGCGCAGAAGGACGATGGAACAGTTGCCGAGGCCGGATTCGAGCTGGGCAATGTAGCGCTCGGAGACCTTGGCCTGGCGGGCCAGCACCTTGCGCGACATACCGCGCTGATTGCGCAACATGCGCACCCGTTCGCCGAGCCGATGCAGATAAGCATCGGATTCGCGTGGCGGTTTCCTCGGCGCGGCTTTTGTCAGGGCCGTGTGCATGCTCCGTGCTTACCATGCATTATAATGCTGATGCAACGGAAACTCAGAATTATTATGAACTAAAACGTTGCCGCCTACCGGAGGCGATGATACAAATGTGCAAAATAATGCATATCGCTCCGATTTCGCAGGGAAGACACGCCGGGATGACCGACACCGCCGAACCCAGCATCGTCGACTACCGCACCGATCCGTCGCGCTATCGGCACTGGCGCATCGAGATCGACGGCAACGTCGCCAATCTGATCATGGACGTCGATCCCGCCGGCGGCCTGCGGCCGGACTACGAGCTCAAGCTGAATTCCTACGACCTCGGCGTCGATATCGAGCTCAACGATGCTGTGCAGCGGCTGCGTTTCGAGCATCCGGAAGTGCAGGCGGTCGTCATCAGGTCCGGCAAAGACAATGTGTTCTGCGCCGGCGCCAATATCCGCATGCTTGGCAAGTCGACGCATCAGTGGAAGGTGAACTTCTGCAAGTTTACCAACGAGACGCGCCTCGCCATCGAGGATGCCAGCGCCAACTCCGGCCAGAAATACATGGCGGCGGTCAGCGGTGCCTGCGCCGGCGGCGGCTATGAACTCGCGCTCGCCGCCGAACACATCATGCTGATCGATGATCGCCGCTCGGCGGTGTCGCTGCCGGAGGCGCCGCTGCTGGCGGTGCTGCCGGGCACCGGCGGGCTGACCCGCGTCACCGACAAACGGAAAGTGCGCCGCGACCGCGCGGACTTTTTCTGCGCCACCGAGGAGGGCCTGCGCGGCGCCAAGGCGGTGGACTGGAAGCTGGTTGACGAGACTGTGCCGCCGTCGAAGTGGCAGGACGCGGTCAAGGCGCGCGCCGCCGAAATCGCAGCGCAGTCGGACCGTCCGGCCAATGCCAAGGGCATCGCACTGACGCCGCTCGAGCGTACCATCGCCGACAGCCGCGTTTCCTATTCGCATGTCGAGGTCGAGATCGAGCGCGACAAGTCGATCGCGACGGTTACGGTGAAGGCGCCGGGCGAGCCGGCGCCGGTGTCGGTCGATGCCGTTCACGAAAAGGGCGCGGCATTCTGGCCTTTGGCCATGGCGCGTGAGCTGGAAGACGCCATCCTTCATCTGCGCACCAACGAGCCGACCATCAATCTCGTCGTGCTCAAGAGCGAAGGCGATGCCAAGGCGGTGCTGAGCCACGACGACGTGTTGCTGAACGGTCATAATGACTGGCTGCTGCGCGAAATTCGGCATTATGTGAAGCGCGTGTTCAAACGGCTCGACGTCACGCCGAAAACGCTCATGACCCTGGTCGAGCCCGGCTCGTGCTTCGCTGGCACATTGGCGGAACTGGTCTTCGTCGCCGATCGCTCGGCGATGCTGATCGGCACCCGCGAGGGCGACAACCGTGCGCCCGCCGCGATCACGCTCGGCAAGGCCAATTTCGGACCCTATCCGATGGGCAACGGCCTGACGCGATTGCAGACGCGGTTTCTTGACGACGATGAGTCCTTGAAGGCCGCTGAGGACAAGATCGGCGAGCCGCTGGAAGCCGACGATGCGCTCGAACTGGGCCTCGTCACCTTCGCCTATGAGGACTTCGACTGGGATGACGAGCTGCGCGTGATGATGGAAGAGCGCGCTTCGTTCTCGCCGGATGCGCTGACCGGCCTGGAGGCCAATCTGCGCTTCGCCGGACCCGAGACCATGGAAACGAAAATTTTCGGCCGGCTGACCGCCTGGCAGAACTGGATATTCCAGCGGCCCAACGCCATCGGCGAGCAGGGCGCGCTGAAACTGTACGGCAGCGGCGTGAAGCCGACGTTCAATAAAGAGAGAGTGTAACTTTTACTCCGCTCATTCCCGCGCAAGCGGGAATCCAGAAAGCCTGGGTCCCCGCTTTCGCGGGGACGAGCGGCCGGGTGGGAAAGGACTGAGCCCATGAACATCGTCAATGTCGATTACGACGGCCTGATCCCGAACAATGTCGGACTCAACTCCGATACGCGCGTGAAGCGCGCGCTGGAGAAGTGGCACCCCGGTTACATCAACTGGTGGAACGACATGGGGCCGGAAGGCTTCCAGGAAGCGCTGGTTTATCTGCGCACCGCGGTGTCGGTCGATCCGAAGGGCTGGGCCAAATTCGATTACGTGCGGATGCCGGAATATCGCTGGGGCATTCTGCTGGCGCCGCAGGTCGAGGATCGCAAGATTCCGTTCGGCGCGCACAAGGGCGAGAAGGCCTGGCAGGAAGTGCCGGGCGAGTATCGCGCGCTGCTCCGCCGCCTCATCGTCATCCAGGGCGACACCGAGCCGGCCTCGGTCGAGCAGCAGCGACACCTCGGCAAGACCGCGCCCTCGCTCTACGACCTGCGCAACCTGTTCCAGGTCAATGTGGAAGAGGGCCGTCACCTCTGGGCGATGGTCTATCTGCTGCACAAGTATTTCGGCAGCGAAGGCCGCGACGAGGCCGACGCGCTGCTGGAGCGCCGCTCCGGCGATGCCGACACGCCGCGTATGCTGGGCGCCTTCAATGAGAAGACGCCGGACTGGCTGTCTTTCTTCATGTTCACCTATTTCACCGACCGCGACGGCAAGATGCAGCTTGAGGCGCAGGCGCAGTCCGGCTTCGATCCTCTGTCGCGCACCTGCCGCTTCATGCTAACGGAGGAAGCGCATCATATGTTCGTCGGCGAGACCGGCGTGACGCGGGTGATCGAGCGCACATGCGAGGCGATGAAGAAGGCCGGCATCGACGACCCGAACGACATTGCGGCGGTGCGCAAGCTCGGCGTCATCGACCTGCCGACGATCCAGAAGAAGCTGAATCTGCACTGTTCGTTGTCGCTCGATCTGTTCGGCAACGAGATTTCGACCAATGCGGCCAACGCCTTCCATTCCGGCATCAAGGGCCGCTTCCGCGAGGAGCGCCTGAGCGGCGACGACCACAAGCTGGAGAACGACACCTATCCGGTGCTGCGGCTCAAGAGCGGCATTCTGGTCAATGAGGACGCGCCCGCTCTGTCGGCGCTCAATATGCGCCTGCGCGACGACTACCTGAAGGATTGCGAGCTGGGCGTGTCGCGCTGGAACAAGGTGATCGAGCAGTACGGCATCAACTGTCAGATGAAGCTGCCGCACCAGGCTTTCCACCGCCAGATCGGCGAGTTCTCCAAGATCAAGGCCGATCCGGAAGGAAATATCGTCGATGAGGCGACCTGGGCGCGGACGCGGGATAACTATCTGCCGAACGACAACGACCGCGTCTATATCGAAGGCCTGATGCAGCCTGTGCTCGAGGTCGGCAAGTTCGCCTCATGGATCGCGCCGCCCAAGGTCGGCATCGACAACAAGGGTGGCGACTTCGAGTACGTGAAGCTGGCGTAACTCTTTACCCTCCCCACAAGGGGGAGGGTAAAGATTACGCAAACGCCTTGATCACCTCTTCCGGGATCGTCGCCGTCTTTATCTTCTCTGGATCGTCTGGGTGCTTCACCGCCCAGACGCGCGTTTCGGTGCCTTCGTTGCGCAAGTCACCGCCGAGCAGGATCTTGTGCTCGACTACGAAGCTGGAGCGACGAAATTCGGCGACGCGCGAGACGATTTCGATCTCGTCGCCATATTTGACCGGCTTCATGAAATTGGCACCGGCATCCACCAGGGCGATGCCGATAATGCCGAACCGCACATTGATGTCGTGAACCTTCACCCCTGTGGCGGCTTCGAACATCTGCCAGGTATTGGTGTCGAAATAGGTGAAGAACTTCGGATTGAAGACGATGCCGGCCGGATCGCAATCGCCCCAGGGGACGATAAATGGACGGCGATAGGTGAAAGTCGTCACGCGCGAAAATCTCCGGCTTCAGATGCGGCTATTGTAGAGCGTCAGCTCCGGGGTTACGAGGCCTTGCCGCCGGCCTTCTTCGGACGCGGGTCGGGCCATTCGGTGCGGTTGTGGGCGTCCCGCTCGAAGGCGGTCGAGCGCCGCTGCCGCTTCAGCGAGGCCCGGGGCGCAATCGGCAGATGCGGCGCCTCGTCCAGCGCCAGCATCAACCAATCAAGATCCTCGTCCGGCGTCAGCCAGCGCTCCGGTACATAACGGGTCAGCGCGAAGGGGCGCGAATACTCCATCAGCGATTTCTTGCCGCCCGGCAGGCAGTACTCATGGACATAAGACATCACCAGCTCACGTGGCGAGCGGTAGACCGGATCGCGCCAGCGCAGCACCGGGTGGTTGGTTTTGCTGATGGCGCCCCACAACCCGCGCTCCTTGAACACGGTGATGATGTGGTCGTAGTCGCTCGGCAGCGCCCGCATGTCGATCAGCCACGAGCGCCGGCCGTGGAAGGCCAGCGCCGCCACCGCGAACACGGCGCCTTCGGAGCAATGGGCCACCTTCGCCTTCAGCATGGTGCGTGGCGACATCGCCGTGTCGCCGAGGAGGCCGAAATTGGCGGGCATCTGGTCGAGGAAGGTCTGCACCTTGTGCGGCGCGTCCAGGCGCGCGAACAGGCGCCGCTCGGCGGGCGTGAGCAGGTCGATCAGGCGTTTGCGGTAGGCGGGCGTCACCATCGCCGGCAATCTAGGCGATTCGGGCGGGCGCTGTTCTAGCGCCGGTGGGCAGGTGCGCGCTCGCGCGGCTGGGGCTGCGGCTGGGCCCGCGCAACCTTGCGAGGCGCTGAGTGTGGCCGCGCCTGCGGCATGGGCACGTCCACACCCTCGACGGCCTGGGCGTGGGCGGCGATGGCCGCCGTTTCAGCGCGGGGCGATGGGCTCGGCAGCGGCACGTCCACTTTGGCCTCCGGCTTGGTCGGCGCCGCCGGGGACAGCAGCGCCGGGCTCGGCGGCGGGAAGGTGTCCGGCGAATAGACGTAGTTGTTGTAACGGTTGCTGCGGATCGGCTGGCTGGCGTCGCGGATGATGCGATCGCCCTCGCGCCGGTTTTCATAAGCGACGCCGCGGCCCGAGAACGACACCGCATAGGACGGGGTCTGTTCGATGATCGCGTCGGCCGCGGATACGGTGCGGTCGAAATCGCGCCGGTCGGCCGCGAGGCCACGGTCGAGGAAGGTCGAGGCGAAGTTCGGGTTGAACTTGATCGCCTGGTTCATGTCGCGGCTCGAGCGGTCGAAATCGCGGGTGTCGTAGTAGGCGAAGCCGCGGTTGTAGAGCGCCAGTGCATAGTTCTGGTCGATCGCCAGCGCGGCGTTGTAATCGGCGATAGCGCGATCCATGTCGCGCTTGTTGCGATAGGCGAAGCCGCGGTTGTTGAGCGCGCGGGCGTTCTTCGGCTCCAGCTTGATGGCCTGGGTGAAGTTGGCGATCGCCTCGTCGAAGCTGCCTTTGGAGTCGTAGGCAAGGCCGCGGCCGTTAAAGGCGTCGGCGTAGTTGGCGTTGAGCTTGATGGCGGCATCGAAATCCGCAATGGCCCGATCGAACTCCCGCTTGTCGGCGTAGGCGCTGGCGCGGTTGTAATAGGCGAGCGAATAGTTGGCGTCACGCTTGATCGCTTCGCCGAAGTCGGCGATGGCGCGATCGCCATCGTCCTTCTGACGCAGGGCGAAGCCGCGGTTGTTGTAGGCGACCGCGTTATCGCCATCGAGCTTAAGCGCGGCATCGAAGTCGGCGATGGCGGCGTCGAATTCGCCGCGCAGGCCGCGCGTCGTGCCACGATCGGTGAAGGCGGACGACGACTTGCCATCGAGCTTCACCGCCTGGTCGAAATCGGCGAAGGCACGCTCGATGTCGCCTTTCATGCGGAAGGCCCGGCCACGGCTCTGATAGGCCATGGCATTCTTCGGCTCGAGCCGGATCGCCTGGCTGAAGTCGCCCACGGCGCGGTCGAAGTCGCGCTTGTCGCGCCAGGCGACGGCGCGGCGGTAATAGGCGTCGGCGGAATTGGCGTCGTAGCGCAGCGCTTCGCCGAAGTCGGCGATGGCGCGGTCGAGATCGCCGCGCGCGTAAACGGCGGCGCCGCGCTGGACGTAGGCCAGCGCGAACTTGGCATCGAGCTTGATGGCCTCGCCGAAGTCCGACGTGGCGCGGTCGATGTCGTTCTTCAGACGGTAGGCGATGCCGCGGTTATAGAAGGCGAGCGCGTTGCCGCGGTCGTACTTGATCGCCTCGGTGAGGTCGATGATGGCGCGGTCGGCGTCGCCCATGGCGCCGTAGGACAGGCCCCGGTCGTAATAGGCAAGCGCGTAGTCGGTCTTGAGTTTGATGGCGGCGTCGAAGTCGGCAATCGCGCGCGGGAAATCGCGCTCGAACTCGTAGGCATTGCCGCGGTTGTAGTAGGCGACGGCATAGGCCGGGTTGAGCTTGATCGCCTGCTCGAAGCTGGCAATGGCCTGGTCGACCTGCCGTTTGTCGCGCTGGGCGAGGCCCCGGTTGTAGAAGGCGAAGCTGTTGGCCGGATCGAGCTTCACCGCCTGCTCGAAATCGGCCAGCGCGCGGTCGACGTCGCCGCGCGCACCATGGGCGACGCCGCGATCGTTGTGGCCCTGGGCATAACCGGGGTTGCCCTTGATCGCCTGCGAGAGGTCGGCGATGGCGCGGTCGAAGTCGCGGACATTGGCGAAGGCGTTGCCGCGGTTGTTGAGCGCAGCGGCGTCGGACGGCGACAGCTTCAACGCGCTCGAATAGTCGGCGGCGGCGCCGGCGTAGTCGCCCTTGTCGTATTTGGCGTTGCCGCGGTTGTAGAAGGCCGCGGCGTAATTGCCGTTGAGCTTCACCGCCTGATCGTAATCGGCGATGGCCTTGTCGAGCTGACCGGTGGCGGCATGGATAATGGCGCGGTTGTTGTAGAGCGGCGCGTATTTCGGATCGAGCGCGACAGCCTGATCGAAATCGGCGATGGCGCGGCCGGTCTCGCCCTTGATGCCGTAGACGATGCCGCGGTCGTTGAAGGCGGATGCGCTGGCGCCGAGGCGGATGGCCTGCGTCAGGTCGGTGAGGGCCTTGTCGTAATCGCCCTTGCTTGCCAGCGCATAGCCGCGCGCCGAGTAGGCGGCGGCCAGCCGGCCCTCGATGGCGAGCGCCTGGTTGTAGTTCTGGATGGCGCGGTCGAACTCCTGCTTCTCCTGGAACGCGGTGCCGAGATTGTAGAAGGCCTGCGCGTTCTTCGGGTCGAGCGTCACCGTCTGCTCGAAGTCGGCGATGGCGCGGTCGAAGGCCTCGCGGTCGTAATGCGCGACGCCACGGTCGAAATGAGCCAGCGCATCCTTCGGGTTGAGCTTGAGCGCGGCGTCGTAGTTGGCAATCGCCTTGTCGACGTCGCGCTTCTGATAAAACGCATTCCCGCGGTTGTAGTAGGCCGCCGAGAAGTTCGGGTTGACCTTCAACGCGCGGTCGAAATCCGCGATGGCGCGATCGTAGTCCTTGCGCGCGGCCTGCGCGATGCCGCGATCATTGTAGGCCAGCGCAAAGATGGGGCTCACCTGTAATCGTGCCTCAGTCTCCTCGATGTCGCGATCGTAGCCGCGCTGTCCGCGGATATCCTTGCCACGCGGATTGGACGCGACGGAGTAGGCGGTGCTCAGCCGTGTCGCCGCCTCGAAATCGGCGATAGCGCTCTCGTAGTCACGCTTCTCGTAGTGCACCACGCCGCGGTCGTGCAGGGCATAGGCGTCCTTGGCGTCGATCCTGAGAGCGCGCTCGAAATCGGCGAAGGCCCGATCAGCGTCACCCTTGTCGGCAAAAGCGTTGGCGCGGTTGTAATAGGCCGCGGCATAGCTGTCGTTGAGCTTGACGGCCTCGGCGAAATCGGCGATGGCGCGGTCGGTGTCGCCCTTGCTGCGCCAGGCGACGCCGCGATTGTTGAACGCGACGGCGTTCTTCGGGTCGAGCTTGAGCGCCGCGTCGAAATCGGCGATGGCGCGTTCGGTGTCGCCCTTGGCGCCGTAGGCGATGCCGCGATCGTAAAACGCGCGCACCGAGTCGGGGTTGAGCTTGATGGCCTGCGTCAGGTCTCCGATGGCGCGGTCGTAATCGCGCTTGTCGTAATAGGCCGTGGCGCGATTGGAGAAGGCCATGGCGAAGTTGGGGTCGATCTTCGCCGCCTGGCTGAAATCGGCAATGGCGCGCTCGCGCTCGCCGCGCGCGCGATACGCGATGCCGCGACCGTTATAGGCGGCCGCCAGTGAAGAATCGAGCTTGATGGCCTGGCTGAGATCGGCAATGGCGCGCTCATGGTCGGGCTTGCCGCCGTAAGCCAGGCCGCGTGCGAGATAGGCCTGCGCGTTGCCCGGGTTGAGCTTGATGACCTGATCGAGATCGCGGATGGCGCGCTCATGATAGCCGCCAGCCTGCAGGGTCTCGCCGCGGTTGAGCAGGGCCGCTGCGAAGCCGGAATTGATGGTGACCGCTTGGTCGAAATCCTTCAGCGCCTTCTCGGTCTGGCCTTTCGCCTTGTAGGCGAGGCCGCGGTTGTTATAGGCGGCGTCGGAGTGCGGATCGGCGGCGATGGCGCGATCGAAGTCGGCGATGGCGCGGTCGAGATCGCCGCGGCTCTGGTAGATGACGCCGCGCGTCGTCAGCGCCAGCGCGAAAGCCGGGTCAAGCTTGATGGCCTGGTCGAGGTCGGCAACCGCCTTGCTCAGGTCACCCTTGCGCTGCCAGAGCCTGGCGCGACTGGCGAACACGCCGGCATAGTTCGGGTTGAACTTGATGGCCTGCTCGTAGTCCTGAAGGGCGCGATCGACATTACCGCGTAGCGCATAAGTGTTACCGCGCTCGGTGAAGGCGGCGCCGTATTTCGGATCGAGCTTGATGGCCATATCGTAATTGCTGATGGCGCGCTCATACTCGCCTTTGCCCTGATAGGCATTGCCGCGATCGACATAAACGGCGGTGAGTTTCGGATCGAGGCGAAGCGCCTGGTCGAAGTCGGCGATGGCGCGGTCGAAGTCGCGGCGCTCGCGATAGGCCAGTCCGCGGGCGTGGGCGATGAGGGGATCGCGCGGCTCGAGCCTCACGGCCTGTGACAGGTCCGAGACGGCGCGGTCGTAGTCGCGCCGATCGTAGCTTGCCTTGCCGCGGTTGAAATAGGCGGTGCCGAAATTGGGGTTGAGCTTGATAGCCTGCTCGTAGTCCTGGAAAGCGCGCTCGTCTTCATTGAGCTGCTGATAGGCAAAGGCGCGGCCATTGAAGGCGGCGGCGTTCTTCGGATCGAGCTTGATCGCCTGCGAGAAGTCGGCGACGGCGGCCTTGAAATCGCCCTTGTCCTGCAGAGCGAGACCCCGATTGAAGAAGGTGCCGGGATAGTTCGGATCGACCTTGATCGCCTGGTTGAAGTCGGCGATGGCGCGGTCGTACTGGCGCTTCTTCTGGAAGGCGTCGCCGCGGTTGGCCAGCGCGGGCGCGTAGTTCGGATCGATGCGCACGGCGGTATCGAAGTCGGCAATGGCTCGGTCCGAGTCACCTTTGGCGGCGTAAGCCAGGCCGCGCTGGTTCAGCGCAGCGGTGTAGTCGGGCTTGGCGTTGATCGCCTGATTGAAATCGCCGATGGCGCGGTCGTAGTCGCGCTTCTCGACGAAAGCCACGCCGCGCTCATACCAGGCTTGCGAACTCTTGCCATCGAGTTTGAGCGATTGTTCGAGGTCGCTGAGGCTACGCTCGATGTCGCCGCGCGAACGATAGGCGAGGGCGCGATTGAAGAAGGCGAGCGCATTCTTGCCGTCGAGCTGGATCGACTGGGTGAAGTCGGCGATGGCGCGCTCGTCATTGCCCTTGGCCTTAAGTGCCAGGCCGCGGTTGTAGAAGGCGCGGGCATTCCTCGGGTCGATCCGAATCGAACGATCGAAATCGGCGATGGCGGAGTCGTGCTCACCGCGCGCGATATAGACGACACCACGGTTGTAGTACGACAGCGAATCCTTAGGGTCGAGCTTGACCGCCTGCGACAGGTCGCTTAGCGCGCGATCGTAATCGCCCTTGGCGAAATACGATACGCCGCGGTCATAATAGGCCAGCGCATAGTCGGCGTCGAGACGGATGGCCTGATCGTAATTGCGGATGGCGCGATCATAGTCGTTCTTGTCGTAGAAGGCATTGCCGCGGTTGTAGAACGCCAGCACGTAGTTCGGATTCAGCAGAACGGCCTGGTCGTAATCCTTGATGGCGCGCTCGACCTCCCCGCGGTTGCGATAGGCGAGGCCGCGGTTGTTGTAGGCGAACGCATCGCGCGGATCGAGCAGGATGGCCTGGTCGAAGTCCTGAATGGCGCGGTCGACCTGTCCCTTGGCCGAATAGGCGATGCCCCGGTCGTTCAGCGCCAGGATGAAATCCGGCTTCAGCTTGATCGCCTGGTCGAAGTCCTGAATGGCGCGCTCATAGTCGCGGATATCGCGATAGGCGAGACCCCGGCTATGAAACGCCACGGCATCGCTGGCATTGAGCTTGATGGCGCGGTCGTAATCGACGATGGCCCGGTCGGGCTCGCCCTTGGCCCGGTAGGCCATGCCGCGGTTGTAATAGGCGATGTTGTCGCTGGCGTTGAGTTTGATAGCGGCATCGAGCGCCCCGATAGCGGCGTCGTATTTACGCTTGTCGTAGTAAAGGTGGCTGAGCGTCTTGAGGGCGTCGGAGTTGCGCGCGTCGGCCTTGATGGATTGCTCGAGGTCCTGGACGGCGCGCTCGCTATCGCCGCGATCGCGCAAGGCGAGTCCGCGGTGATAAAGCGCCTCGGCGCTCCTCGAATCGAGGCGGATCGCTTCGTCGAAGTCGCGAATGGCGCCTTCGGCGTCGCCCCGAACGCGCTTTTCCTTGCCGCCGGCGACCAGGTCTTCGGCCTTGCGTTGCTGGGCGGCGGCGCGGTTCTTGACGAGTTTAGCCCTGTGCGATTGCGCGCTGGCGCGCTGTTTGGCATTGCCCGATCCGTTGATGACGGCATCGCAGGCGGCGATGCGTTGATCGATGGTGCCTTCGTTCTTGGCTTCGCACAGTTTGATTTGGTCGCGCGTCGCCGCATGCGCTGACGTCGTCGCGCTCAACGCGACGGCAGCGAATGCGACATTGATGAAGACGAAGCGTGCTCCCCGAAGCATTCGTCTTGTCCTATTCCTCCGCAACGCGTGCGAGACCGGGGCTCCGGTATCGCTTTGATGGGATCATGCCGCGTGACGGAGGTGGATGCGCGCATAAGACGGGATTAACATTAACCTGGAGGTGCATTCTTTTCGCGCGGGGGCAGGGCGTCGGCAGTTAATACTAACGATGCCAGGCCATGCACTCGAAATGAAAACGCCGCGCTAGGGCGCGGCGTTTTACTTATCCGTTGTCGATTTTACTGAGCCCGCTGCTGTTGTTTGATCGCTTCTGCGCGGGCCACGCTGGCGATCTCGCGCAACACGTAGTCCGGCGGCATGACGTAACCGAGGACTTTCTCTTTTGGGTACGATGATTGCCGCACCATATTGCCGCTATTGCCGGAAATGAGGATCGGATTTCCCTGGCCGTCGGTGCCGCGCACGATGCCGACATGACCGTTCTGCGGACCGCCACGCTTGAGAATGGCGATGGCGCCGACGCGCGGGCCGTCCAGCTTCTTGCCGAAATCCAGGAACGAGCGGGCCGCGCGCGACTGTGTGCCTTTGTTGCCGCCGGCCTTCTTGATCACGAAATTCATGAAGTCCGCGCACCACAGTTGCGCCGGCAGACCGAGCTGCTTGGCGTTGGCGCCGCGGTAGCGCAGGGCCTCCAGCAGCAGGCTGGCGCCGCCAGGCACCTGAGCGGCCTGGTCTGCGGCTTCGGCGCGGCTGCGCGAAATCGTTTCGAGAGGCTCGGTATTGGCAAAGCGGTCGTTGCGTTTCGCGGTCGCGGCGAACGACGTCGACGCAAAGCTGACGACCAGACTGCAAATCACACTTGCTGCGATTGATCGTTTCATGAGCGGCTCATACCCGGACTATCGGCTACCGGTTTTCCTTCGTGACATTAACGAATGGCGCCGACGGCGCGTCATTCGTCATTTGGTATAAACAATTTCAATACCCTGAGCCGACTGCAAGTTCTGGCGCGTGTTTGTTCCTGAACCTTTGTTCCTTTGGTTAATTTGTGCGGCCACGTTGCGTCGTTTTGCGACACATCGGGCGCATTCGGGAGTTTTTAATACTGCGCAGAGGCGTCAGCGGATCGAATAGGAGATCGGCACGACCACCGGGATGTGGCTGCCGCGCACCTCATCCGGCGGCGGCGGCAACGGCGCGGCGCGCTCAATCATCGCCAGCGTCTCGCGGTCGAGCACGTTTGATCCCGACGAGGCGACGACGCGAGCATTGTGCACGCCGCCGCTACGGTCGACGCTGAATGCCAATCGCACCACGCCGCGGTCGCCGCGCGACTGGGCTTCCGACGGATAGCGCTTGTAGCGTTCGAGGCGCGAAAGGACGCGGGACGTCCAGTTCGGCAGGGCGTTGGAGTCGCGCGCGGCGCCGGCATTCGGCGCCGCGGGGCGCGGCGCCACCTGGTCGGCGGCGCTGGGCGCCGAAGCAAGGCTCGCCGGCCGGGGCTTGGGCTTCTTGCGGACCTCTTTCTTCTTCTCTTCTTTTTTGTCTTCGATCTTCTCGGCTGGCCGCGGCGGCGGCAGCATGGCGATCTCGGCTTTTGCCGGCTCGGGCTCTACCTCGGATTTCTTTTCCGGCTCAGGCTGCGGCTCGGACTTGGCAATCTCGATCGGCTTCTCCGGTTCGGGAGGCCGAGGCTTCTCGACGACTTCTTCTTCGGGCTTGTCGGGCGTTTCCTCTTCGCCCGCCTGGAACTGGCGCTCGACGGCGTCGGGCGGCATGTCGGTTTGCACCGTCTGCGGCGCCACCGCGATGGGTGCCAGATCGATCATGACGACGGGCGCGTTGGCGAGTTGGTCGGACTCGGGCTGCCAGTGCGACAGGAGCACGGCGGCGCCGGCGATGTGAATGCCAAGCGCCGCCACGAAGCAGCCGGCCCAGCGCAAAGTGATGGGCACGCGGCGGATCATGGCGCCACCGGCGTGGCTTCAAGCCCGACCAGCGCGACATGGAGATAGCCGGCGCTGCGCAGTTCGTTCATCAGGGTCATCAGTTCGCCATAGGCGACGGCCTTGTCGGCGCGCAGGAACACGCGCTGCTGCTTGTCGCCGGAGGTGGCGCGATCGAGCGCGGACCCGAGCGCGGTCCGCTGCACATCGTCATTGCCGATGGCGAGCGACAGATCCTGCTTGAGCGTCAGGAACAGCGGCTTGTCAGGACGTTGCGTCTTTTCAGCCGTGGCGGCGGGCAGATCGACCGAGACATCGACGGTCGCCAGCGGCGCAGCGATCATGAAGATGATCAGCAGCACCAGGATGACGTCAATGAACGGCGTGACGTTGATCTCGCTGATCTCCGCCTGGCCTTCGTCGCCGTGGTCGAGGCGTACCGCCATGTCGGCCTCACTCGGCGGCCGCGACGCCGGGGCGGCGGCGGGCGAAGGCGCCGCGTTCGATCTCGCGGCTGACAAGGCGCATGATCGAGGCCGAGGCATCGGCGTTGAGCGCGCGATAGCCGGCAATCCAGCGCAGGAAGAAGTTGTACATGACCACCGCCGGAATGGCGGCGACGAGGCCGAGCGCGGTGGCGAGCAGCGCCTCGGCGATACCGGGGGCCACCACGGCGAGATTGGTGGTCTGCGCCTTCGAGATGCCGATGAACGAGTTCATAATGCCCCACACGGTGCCGAACAGGCCGACGAAGGGGGCAGTGGCGCCGATGGTGGCAAGGATGCTGGTGCCGCGCATCATGGCGCGACCGGCCGCGGCCTCGACGCGTTCGAAGCGCGAGGCGATGCGTTCCTTCACGCCGTCCGGCGACAGGGCGTGCGGCGCCACCGCGTCGACCGACAGCTTCAGCTCGCTATCGGCCTCGCGCACCAGACGGGCGACGCCGCTGTCGTTTGCAGGAACGGCGGCGATGGCCTCGTCCCAGGTGCGGGCACGGCCAAGGGCGGCGATGCCCCGGCGCAGCTTGCCGCTCGCCAGCGTCAGTTCCAGAAGCTTGGCGAGCCAGACCGTCCAGGTCAGGACCGAGGCGAAAGCGAGGCCAACCATCACCGCCTTCACGACGATGTCGGCGGCCATGAACATGCCCCATGGCGACAGGTCGCGCGGCAGGCTGGCCGCAGCGGCCACGACGGCCGGCGCGGGCGCGGCCGCCCCGTCCGGAGCCGCCGGGAGGGTGGGCGTCACAGCCGGCGCGCTCTGAGCGGCCGGGGGCGGCGGTGTCACCGTCTGACCCGAAGCCGTAACGGGCAACATGATCAGGGCGGTCAGTAGGACGGCAGTCACGCCTCTGTGCCGCGCAGACGGCTTCGCTTCGTTAGGCATGTCGATCACTTCCAGGCAGACGGTAAAGGTGGCGGCTGGCGCTGTCTCGACCATCTTATCCGCCGTCGGCGCGACCCTATAGCAGCAGAATTGCGGCGCAAACCGGAAATGTCCGCAGAGAAACAGATTTTAGTCATTCAAATCAATAGTTTAGAAGGCTTCAAAGCTGAGCCACGCCCCTGCAGGGAACAGGCAAGGCAATGGGGCGGCATGCCCGGCGCGCCGCTAGCGGTGGCTTTTGCTAGAACTTGCGCCGCCGCAGCCTGCCGCGCGGCCTCAAAGCCAGGAAACGTCCATGTCCTACTCGATGTCGCAAAACCTGATCCCGATTTGCACGATGGAGCTCAACGCGCTGTCCGGCATACTGGACAAGGCGGCAGCCCACGCCGCCGCCAAAAAGATCGATCCGTCGGTGCTGCTGGGCTGGCGGCTCGCTCCGGACATGTTTTCTTTTACCCGTCAGATCCAGACGGCCTGCGATCAGGCCAAGAACGGCGCGTCGCGTCTTGCCGGCATCGATCCGCCGAAGTTCGAGGACACCGAGACCACAGTCGAGCAACTCAAGGAACGCATCGCCCGCACGCTGGCGCATGTGAAGAGCCTGGACAACGCGGCGATCGACGCCGCGTCAGCGCGCGAGATCGTGTTTCCGATCGGTCCGAAGAAGGCGAAGATGAAGGGCGCTGATTATCTCAACCACTTTGTGCTGCCGAACTTCTTCTTCCATCTTACTGCGGCCTACGCCATCGCGCGCAACTTCGGCGCCGACCTCGCCAAGCGTGATTTTCTCGGCGCGATGCCGCTGACGATCGCGGAGTAGGGGACCCAATACAAAACCGCCCCGGAGGTTGTCCGGGGCGGTCCTGTCCGTTTGTCCGTGCGACGGCAGATTACTCGCGGTACGAGACCCGAGATCCGCCGGTGTAGCCGCCCGAGTAGCGCGCGCCGCCGTCGGGACCGCAATTGCAGTCCACGCCGCGAACCTGACGCACTTCGTTCACAACGCGCGTGCCGCCCTGAACGTAGCGGTTCACGACTTCGTTGCGTTGCTCGGTGCGATACTTGTTCGTGGTGTTCACCTTGTGCAGGGTGATGTTGCGCACCACCGTGTTCTGGCGGTGAACCACGACTTCACGATTGACCACCGGCTGGACGTGAACGACCAGTCGGTTTTCCTGACGCAGGTGAGTGCGCTTCACTTCGCGGGTGTGATCGACGTAGCGAACGCGGGTGTTGACCCGTGCCGCGCCGCGAACAACGCGCTTGGTATTGTACTCGGAATCCGGCTTGCGACAGTTACAAACCGGATCGTAGTAGGTACCGGCAGAAGCGGGTGTCGGGACGATCATCGCCAATCCGATCACCAGCAAAGCGCCGCCGATGAGTGAGTTGAGGTGTTTCATTCTGGTACGCCCCGTTAACCATATAAGTGATGCCGTCGCCTGAAGTTTTCGGCGCGTTAACTATTTTTGTAAAGGATTTTTTTGCTCGTCGGCGATGGAACAAGCAGCTCAGATGATTTTATTTGCGTTCGATGCCGTGCGTTGTTTCAAATTGAAACGTTCAGGCGTCAAACTTGATCTTATCGATCGCAGCGAGGATCTCGGCGCGGTCTTTGTCGAGTGTCTTGCGCACCGGGTCCGCCTTGCCGAGTTGTCCCATTTCGCGCTGATGCGCCACGGTGCCGTCGGTCATGCGCGGGTCGAGGCCCAGTTCGCGCAACGTGGCCGCTGACTCTTCCATCTCCGCCGCGCGACGTTCGCCATGGCTGGCCATGCGCTCGAGATTGTAGGTGGTCGTCTCTCGCCAATCGATGCCGGGATAGTTGTTCTTCAGCGACACCGTTACTTCCTCCAGCAGGCCGGCACGCTCGGCGGCCAGAAAGCATTCATAAGTCAGGGCTTCGATGCCCTTGATCATGACGCTGCGGATCATCTTGATCGCTGCTGCCTTGCCGGTCTCGTCGCTGACGATCTTGAGCTGCATCGCTATCTCGGCCAGCACCGGCGCGATCGCCTGCGCGTGCGGGCCCGCAACAAGCATCGGCGTTTGATGACGCTTGGGGTGGATCGGCGCGATCACCGCCACATCGACATAACGCGCCTTGTCGCCGAGCAGGGCGGCGGTTGCGATCTTGCGCCCGGGTGAGACCGAGTTGATGTCGAGGTAATAGGGATGGCCCGACAGATGGTGCACGGCCGATTGCGCGGCTTCCAGACTTGAAGCCGCAGTCACGGCGGAGACGACGATATCGCTGCCGGCGACCGCGTCGGCTGCTGACGTGGCGAGGCGCACCCCGGCTTGGGCGCCAGCGGCTTTCAGCCTTTCGCCCTCGGGCTTTGGGAACACGATGTCCCAGGCTGAGATATCGGTGACGCCTTCGTCGCGCAGTCCGGAGGCGATGGCCTGGCCTGCTTCTCCGAATCCGATGAAGGCAATGCGCGGCGTGTTGGTGCGAAACATAAGGGGAAACTCCATCATGCCCGAGTTTATGCCGGGCACCATCCACGCCTAGATCATATCTCAGTATCCAAGACGTGGATGGCCGGAACAAGTCCGGCCATGACGGGACAGGGGCTACAGCATGTCGAGCGGTGTCGCGCGCTTCGGTGGCGGGAAGCGGGCGTCGAGCGCCTTGAGGTCGTCGGCCGTGAGCGCAAGGTCGAGCGCGGCGATGTTCTCGTCGAGATGCTTGAGGCCAGTGGCCTTGGGGATTGTGACGATGTCGGGCTGGCGCAGCAGCCAGGAGAGCGCGATCTGAGCAGGGCTGGCATCGTGCCGCTGCGCCACTTGGCGGAGCGTGGCGTCGCCCAGCATGCGCGCTTGTTCCAGCGGCGAATAGGCCATCACCGGAATGCCGCGTTCGCGGCAGAACGGCACAAGGTCGAATTCGATGCCGCGCCGCGTCAGATTGTAGAGCACCTGATTGGTGGCGCACTCCTTGCTGCGGTCGAGCGTCGCAAGTTCGCGCATGTCGTCGATGTCGAAATTGCTGACGCCCCAATCGAGAATTTTGCCGGCGGCTTTCAACGCCTGAAAGGCGGCCACGGTCTCCGATAGTGGATCGCCGCCGCGCCAGTGCAGCAGATAAAGGTCGATGCGGTCAGTTTTGAGACGCTTCAGGCTGCGCTCGCAAGCGGCGATGGTGCCACGTTTCGAAGCATTGTTCGGCAGCACCTTGCTCACGATGAACAGTTCGTCGCGGCGCGCGCCCATGGCGTCGGCGACGATAGTCTCGGCTTCGCCGTCGCCATACATCTCGGCGGTGTCGATCAAGGTGACGCCGCGCTCGATCGCGGCGCGCACGGCTTTGACTTCGTCGGCGCGGACACGGGTGCTCTCGCCCATGCGCCAGGTGCCGACGCCGAACACCGGCATGACGCGGCCGGAGGGGAGAGGGAGAGTGGGGATGATTTTCATGGTGGCGTTATACGCGATGTGACGATTGCGTATAACGCTTCATGGGCATCATTTATGCGCGACTTCCGGTGTTCCATGAGTGTGGAACGACTCGATGGTCTTCAGCCCCCAGGCCTGGCCCTTCTTGCGCTCGTCCTCGGTCCAGGTGATCGGCTTCCAGTCCGGCGCCAGGATGAGGCGGGCGCCGGCATTGGCAACCTCGACGCGGTTTCCGCCCGGCTCGTAGACATAAAGGAAGAAGGTCTGCTGGACCGCATGCTTGTGCGGGCCGGTCTCGATGAACACGCCGTTTTCCAGAAATACGTCGGCGGCGAGCAGGATCTCCTCGCGCGAGTTCATCGCATAGGTGATGTGGTGGAAGCGGCCCGGCACGCCGGTGGCGTCGCGCGTATAGGCGAAGTCGTAGGACTTGTTGGTGGCGGTCAGCCAGATGCCCGCTTCGCGGCCGTCATTGAGCACGATGCGCTCGGTCAGGCGAAAGCCGAGATACTTTTCGAAAAACTCGCGGCATTCCGACAGATTGACCGCGAGTCCGTTCCAGTGGTCGAGGCGGCGCGGATTGATGCCCTTGGCTGGGAAGCGCTGCGGCTGGTTCTTCAGTGAAGGCTTGAGTTCCGGCGGCGCCTGATACCATTCCGTGTCGAAATAGAGCTCGATGACGTGGCCGTCAGGATCCTTGCAGACGAAGGTCTTGCCATGGCCGATATCGCCGTCGGTCCAGCCGATCTCGAACGGCGTACCCTTCAGCGCGGCGGCGCGGCGCTCCAGCGCCTGCGGCGAGCGGCAGCGATAGGCGACATGCTTCATGCCGTTGGTCTTGGCGGCGGTGAGTTTGAGCGAATAACGCTCGTAATCGTCATAGGCGCGCAGGTAAACGCTGTCGCCTTGCTCGCCGGAAATGGTCAGCCCGAAAATTTCGGTGAAGAAGCGCACGCTCTTGTCGAAGACAGGCGTCATCAGTTCGAGATGGCCGAGATGGGCGATGTCCATGATCGGTTCAGGCGGATACTGGTTGTCGGCCACGGCGCGTCTCTCCCTTTATTGTCGCGGTCTTTTAACGGCGTTCGAACGCCAGCACCAGATTATTGGCCGGCATCGCGGTGGTTTTGATGAGGGTCAATCCGTTGGCCGCCGCAAGCTCGACGACGGCTTCGAGGTCGCGCACGCCCCAGGCGGGATTGCGCCCGCGCAAGGAGGCATCGAAGGCCTCGTTGCTCGGCGCGGTGTGGGCGCCGTCCCGCTTGTAGGGGCCGTACATGATGAGATGGCCGCCGGCTTCGAGATGCCGGCCGGCGCCGCGCATCAGATTGTCGGCGACCGCCCACGGCGCGATGTGAATGACGTTGAAGCACAGGATGGCGGCGAGGGGCCCGTCTTGCCACGGCCAGTCCGGCTGCATCAGATCGATGCTGCGCGGCGGCTGCAGGTTCGGCAGGCTCGCGGCGCGGCGCCAGGCGTCAATCGAGATACGGTGCGACTCCATGATGTCGCTCGGCCAGAAGGTGAGGTGGGGCAGCCGCGCCGCATAGGTGACGATGTGCTGGCCGGTGCCGCTGCCGATCTCGAGCACCGCGCCCGACTTCGCCGCAAGGTCTTCGCTAATCGCATCCCAGATAGGGTCCACGTTGCGGTGGAACGCCGGCGCATCAAGCCGGCCGTCTTCGCCCGCCGGCGGCAATCCGCTTTTGCCGAATTCAAAGACCGGTTCTGACATCGCGCCTCACTGTCACGTGAATTTCGCATACCTTCGTTCAGCTTGTCTTGGCCGTTGCCACGGGCGAAAGTTGGGCGGTGTTCAGACACGGAGACCAAGGCATGAGCGATGCTCCCATCTCGCGCGGCTTTCGCGGCCGCGGTGCAGGCAGCACCAATAGCCGTATTCCGCCGGGCCAGCATCTGGTCCAGGATTTTCCGGTGTTGTCGGCAGGGCCGACGCCGCCGGTCGATCTGGCGAACTGGCGTCTGTCATTGGACGATGGGGACTCGCCGCTGGCCGAATGGACGTGGCAGCAGTTTCTCGCCTTGCCGCAAACCGATCTGAAAGTCGACATCCATTGCGTGACGACATGGTCGAAACTCGACACGCATTGGAAGGGCGTGTCGATCGATACGCTGCTCGAAGCCGCCGGCCTGACCGAGCCGCCGCAGCCTTACGTGCTGGCGCATTGCGACGGCGGTTATACGACCAACATCCCGGCCGAAGACCTGCTCGACGGCAAGGCGATGATTGCCTTCGAGTTCGAAGGTGAGCCCCTCGATCCCGAGCATGGCGGGCCGGCGCGGCTCCTGGTGCCTCATCTGTATTTCTGGAAGAGCGCCAAATGGGTGCAGAAGCTGCAATTCGTCGATCCGGAGGTGCCGGGCTTCTGGGAGGAGAACGGCTATCACATCTATGGCGATCCCTGGCGCGAGCAGCGTTATGACGGGGATTGATGATCATGCGATCATCTCATACTCCGCTCACCCCCGCGCAGGCGGGGGTCCAGTCTTTTCTCATCTAGCTTCGAGTGTGCCGCTCCTGGGTCCCCGCCTTCGCGGGGACGAGCGGAGTTCGTAACTTATGCAGCAACCCGTCGCCCTTACTTCCAAAAAATTCTGGCTCGCGGCCACCGTGCGCGAGGTCATCGACGAGACGCCGCGCGTGCGCAGCCTGGTGCTCGATGTGCCGGGCTGGCCGGGCCATCGTGCCGGGCAGCATGTCGATGTGAGGTTGACGTCGGACGACGGCTATCAGGCGCAGCGCAGCTACTCGATCGCATCGGCGCCCGCAAAAAACACCATCACGCTGACGGTCGAGATGCTGCCGGACGGCGAAGTCTCTTCCTATCTCGCTGGCGAAGTCCGGGTCGGTGACCGGTTCGAACTGCGCGGGCCGATCGGCGGATATTTCGTCTGGACTCCTGACCTTGAAGGCCCGCTGTTTCTTGTCGCCGGCGGCTCTGGCGTGGTGCCGCTGATGGCGATTCTGCGTGAACGCGCCCTGAAGAAGGCAGCGCAGCCGGCGACGCTGCTGTTTTCCTCGCGTAGTTACGACGACATTATCTATCGGGCTGAACTGGAGAAACTGGCGGGGCAAGCCGGCGGGCCGACTGTCGTCCACACATTGACGCGCGGAGCGCCAGCGGGCTGGACGGGACAAACCCGCCGCATCGACGCTGCCATGCTGGGCGAAGTCGGCTTTGTCCCGGAGCGGATGCCGCGCATTTTTGTGTGCGGGCCGACGCCGTTAGTCGAGAGCGTGGCGCGGACGCTCCGCGACCTCGGCCACAGCCCAAAGCTGATCAAGACCGAGCGCTTCGGCCCGACGGGGCGATAGGCTCGACGCTCATGCCTTGTTTATAAGCAAGGCGGCGGCTGCGGCATTCTGGTGGCCAATCCGGTATCGGCGTATGATGGAGCCTCGTCTAAGGGGGGCATCATCATGATCGTCGGTCTTTCGGTGCCGGTCTTCACCATCATCCATGTCGTCATTTCCTTAATCGCCATCGCCAGCGGCATCATTGTCGTGTTCGGGCTCGTTGGTTCGCACCGGCTGCCCAAGCTCACCGCACTGTTCTGGGTCATGACGGTGCTGACGACCGTCACCGGCTTCATGTTCTTTCTGTCGCCGACGCAGGCCAGGATGGTGACGCCCGCGACCGCGACCGGCATCGTCGCCACCGTTTTCTTCGTACCGGGCCTGATCGCGCTCTACGGCAAGCATCTCTATGGCCACTGGCGCTGGATCTATGCGGTGTCCGCCACGGTCTCGCTTTACCTCAATATCTTCGTGCTCATCGTGCAGAGCTTCCAGAAGCTCACTTTCCTCAACCCGGCGGCTTCGTTGACGCCGCCGTTCCCCAATCCGCCCTTCGAGCCGGTGCAGTTCAATTTCCTCGTGGCGCAGGTCGCCGCGTTTGTCATCGCGGCCATGCTCGGGATCGTCACGGCCTGGAAATTCCGCCGCGGGCCGGGGCTGATCTAACGCCGTCCGGCGCGCGGCTTGAGCCCCGGCCCCGCACGTCGTGGCGAATTCTGAAGGGGCGATAACCCTGTCGGCCGGGCCGGTGCCGGGGCGTTCATCATTTCAGGGAGCCGGATCCGCCGTCTGGCCGGCTTGTCATGAGACTAGGCCCTCCAACGCAAAGAAGCCGCCCCGGCGGGGCGGCTTCTCGCGTCTTTGGAAGGGAAACGTGCGTTAGTCTTTCAGCTGCGACGAAATGCTTTCGAAGCTGGTGTTCAGCTTGGTGCCGATCGTGCCGACGACGGCGATGATGGCCACCGAAATACCAGCGGCGATCAGGCCGTATTCGATCGCAGTGGCACCTGATTCATTGGCGAGAAAAGCCTTAAGAGTCTTCATTGTGCGCTCCGTTTTCTGACTGGGCGCGATTTTTCTAACCCGCGCGATAGTTCTCGAACAGGCACACGTATTGGTTACGTCGAATTAGCGCTAAGTGACAGATGACACCGCTTGAAGCGTTTGAAGTGCATTCGTCGCAAATCCTTGGGCAATCTTACCGCCACTTTCGTCGAACATTTTTGCTTTATTTGCATACAAATGCCGCCTAGCGGAGCGGCGCATGCGTCGATACTCGGCACCCTGGCGCGGAATTCGACATTGCTGCCCATTTTTTCACCCCGGGCCTCTGACCGAAAAGTAGGCAGAAAGTGCGTCGACCAACTTATGCCCTTGGGAACAATGCCTTAGGCCGTTTGTGACGGCTTGGCATGAGCCTTGCGATCTTGGTGCGGCGCGAAGAGTCGTCGCGATGACGCGCGCGTCAAACGCAGGGGATCTCAAGAATGAATAACTCAGTGCACCCGGCCGCCTCGCGGCCGACGGCTCGCAAGTGGCTCGCCGCCGCTGCGGGCCTTGCCTTCGCTGCAACGGGAATAACGGCGGCTACGGCTCAGGACACCATCAAGGTCGGCGTCCTGCACTCGCTCTCGGGCACCATGGCCATCTCCGAGACGACGCTGAAGGATACCGTTCTGTTCATGATCGACGAGCAGAACAAGAAGGGCGGCGTTCTCGGCAAGAAGCTCGAAGCCGTCGTCGTCGACCCGGCCTCGAATTGGCCGCTGTTCGCCGAAAAGGCGCGCGAGCTGATCGCCAAGGACAAGGTGTCCGTGGTGTTCGGCTGCTGGACCTCGGTGTCGCGCAAGTCCGTGCTGCCGGTGTTCAAGGAATTGAACTCGATCCTGTTCTACCCGGTGCAGTACGAAGGCGAAGAATCCGAGCGCAACGTGTTCTACACCGGCGCCGCGCCGAACCAGCAGGCCATCCCGGCCGTCGACTATCTGATGTCGAAGGACGGCGGCGACGTGAAGCGCTGGGTGCTGGCGGGCACCGACTACGTCTATCCGCGCACCACCAACAAGATCCTCGAGGCCTATCTCAAGTCGAAGGGCGTCAAGGACGAAGACATCATGATCAACTACACGCCGTTCGGTCACGCCGACTGGCAGACCATCGTGTCGGACATCAAGAAGTTCGGCTCGGCCGGCAAGAAGACGGCGGTGGTCTCGACCATCAATGGCGACGCCAACGTGCCGTTCTACAAGGAACTGGGCAACCAGGGCATCAAGGCGACCGACATTCCGGTCGTGGCGTTCTCGGTCGGCGAAGAAGAACTCGCCGGTCTCGACACCAAGCCGCTGGTCGGCCATCTGGCTGCCTGGAACTACTTCCAGTCGGTCAAGGATCCGGCCAACGCCAAGTTCATCAAGGACTGGCAGGCTTTCACCAAGAACCCGAAGCGCGTGACCAACGACCCGATGGAAGCCACCGTGATCGGCTTCAACATGTGGGTTAAGGCCGTGGAGAAGGCCGGCACCGTCGACGCCGACAAGGTCATCGACACCCTGCCGGGCATCGAAACGCCGAACCTGACCGGTGGCGTGTCGAAGATGCTGCCGAACCACCACATCACCAAGCCGGTGTTCGTCGGTGAAATCCGCGGCGACGGCCAGCTCGACGTGGTGTGGCAGACCAAGGGCCTGGTGCCGGGCGATGCCTGGACCCGCTATCTGCCGGGCTCCAAGGATCTCGAATCCGACTGGGTCACCCTCAAGTGCGGCAACTACAACACCGTCACCAAGAAGTGCGGCGGCTCCGGTTCGTGAGCCCCCACGTCTGACGACGTAGATCGACAAGGGGAGGCGGCGTCACCGCCGCCTCCCGCTTCTTGACTGACATGCCGGGGGTCGTGATCAACATGCGCGGGTTGTTTGATCGCATCAGAATTCTATTCGTGTTTGCCGTTGTGATTGTCGCTGGCGCGAGTGCCGCCACGACCAATGCATGGGCCGGGCCTTATGAAGATGCCTTGCCCGGCTTTACTGCGGACAGCTTCAGCGACACCGCCGACAGCCTCGACAAGGTCGCCGGCTCGGGCAGCGATCTTGCTGCGCCACTGTTGCAGGCGCTCAAGGACCAGCGCCTCCAGTTCAGCGCCGCCGAGAAGAAGGTTCTGATCAAGACGGCGGACGGCAAATTGCTCGACGCCGCGACGGGCCAGCCTTTCGCCGGCAGCCCGCCGGCCGATCTGTCCAATGTTCGCCTCAACAACCGGCTGCGCAATCTGCTCGATGCCGCGCTCGGCAGTCTGACCATGATGGCCAGCGACCCGAACAAGCGCTACGACGCGGCGCAATCGGTGTTCAAGTCGCGCGACGCCGCCGCATTGCCGGCGCTGGAGAAGGCGCTGGCCGCCGAGCAGAACGCGCGCGTGAAGGCGGCGTTGTTGCAGGCCAGGGCCGCTATCACGATCGCCACCGCCGATGCGCCGGCCGCCGACAAGGTTGTCGCCATCGCCGTTATCCGCGACCGCGGCGATCAGGATGCGATGGCGTTGTTGCAAATTATTCCCGCCGATGCGCCGGCCGAAGTGGCCGCCGCCACGGCCGAGGCCAAAGCCAGGATCGAGCGCAACCTCGCACTCTGGGGCACGGTGCAGAACCTCTGGTACGGCCTGTCGCTCGGCTCGGTGCTGCTGCTCGCCGCCATCGGCCTCGCCATCACCTTCGGCGTCATGGGCGTCATCAACATGGCCCATGGCGAGATGGTCATGCTCGGGGCCTACACCACCTTCGTGGTTCAGGAGATCATCCGCACCCGCTATCCGGGCCTGTTCGACTATTCGCTGGCGATCGCGCTGCCGCTCGCCTTCATCGTCGCCGGCGCCGTCGGTATCGCCATCGAGCGCTCGGTCATCCGTTTCCTGTACGGGCGGCCGCTGGAAACGCTGCTCGCCACCTGGGGCATTTCGCTGGTGCTGCAGCAGGCGGTGCGCGCCGCCTTCGGCCCAACGAACAAGGAAGTCGGCAACCCATCCTGGATGTCCGGTGCCTTCGATCTCGGTGGCATCCTCATCACCTATAACCGTCTCTGGATCATCGTCTTCACCGGCATCGTCTTCGTCGCATTGCTGGGCATGTTGCGCTTCACGCGGCTCGGTCTCGAAATGCGCGCGGTGACGCAGAATCGCTCGATGGCCGCCGCGGTCGGCATCCGCACCGCGCGGATCGACGCGCTGACCTTCGGCCTCGGCTCCGGCATTGCCGGCATTGCCGGGGTCGCGCTGTCGCAGATCGACAACGTGTCACCGAACCTGGGGCAGGGCTACATCATCGACAGCTTCATGGTCGTGGTGTTCGGCGGCGTCGGCAATCTGTGGGGCACATTGGTCGGCGCGCTCACGCTCGGCATTGCCAACAAGTTCCTCGAACCCTTCGCCGGCGCCGTGCTCGGCAAGATCGCGGTGCTCGTCTTCATCATCCTGTTCATCCAGAAGCGCCCGCGCGGCATGTTCGCGCTCAAGGGCCGGGCGATCGAGGCATGATGAAGAGCCACGCCCTCATCCGCATGCTCGATCGCGGCTCGACGCTGTTTCTCGTGTTGCTCGGGGCCTTCGCCATCGCCATCCCGGTGCTGAACCTGCTGGTGCCGGCGACGTCGAGCCTGCACGTATCGACCTATCTCGTCGCGCTGCTGGGCAAGTACATCTGCTACGGCCTCCTGGCGCTCTCGATCGACCTGATCTGGGGCTATGTCGGCATCCTGTCGCTTGGCCATGGCGCCTTCTTCGCGCTCGGCGGTTACGCCATGGGCATGTACCTGATGCGCCAGATCGGCACCCGCGGCGTCTATGCCGACCCGATCCTGCCGGACTTCATGGTGTTCCTGAACTGGAAGGAACTGCCGTTCTTCTGGTACGGCTTCCAGAACTTCGGCTATGCCATGTTCATGGTGCTGTTTGTGCCGGGGCTGCTGGCTTTCGTGTTCGGCTGGTTCGCCTTCCGCAGCCGCGTCACCGGCGTTTATCTGTCGATCATCACGCAGGCGCTGACTTACGCGCTGCTGCTCGGCTTCTTTCGCAACAATTTCGGCTTCGGCGGCAATAACGGCCTGACCGACTTCAAGGACATTCTCGGCTTCAACATCCAGGCGGACACGACGCGCAATGCGCTGCTCGTGATCTCCTGCCTCGCGCTCGGCGTCTGCTTCCTGATCTGCCGCGCCATCGTCACCTCGAAATTCGGCAAGGTGCTGGTGGCGATCCGAGATGCCGAGGCGCGCACGCGCTTCATCGGTTATCGCGTCGAGAGCTACAAGCTGTTCGTGTTCACCGTGTCGGCCTGCATGGCCGGCGTCGCCGGTGCGCTCTATGTGCCGCAGGTCGGCATCATCAATCCGAGCGAATTCGCGCCGGCAAATTCCATCGAAGCCGTGATCTGGGTCGCGGTCGGCGGCCGCGGCACCTTGATCGGTCCGGTGCTGGGCGCCTTCGTCGTCAACTACACCAAGACCTTCTTCACCACCGGCCTGCTGGCGCCGTACTGGCTGTTCGTGCTCGGCGGTCTGTTCATCGGCACCACCTTGTTCCTGCCGCGCGGCATTGTCGGCACCTGGACGCACTGGCGCGTCGGCGTGAAGGAAAAGAGCGAGGCCAAACGTTCGGCCGAGGCCGAGGACGGCATGCTGCCGACTCGCGGCTCGCCATCGACGCAGCCGGGCGCGGCGGAGTAGGGCATCATGACCGACGCCACCTATAATTCCGAAACCACCTCGGCGCTGCTTTATCTCAACGGCATCAGCGTGTCGTTCGACGGCTTCCGCGCTCTGAATTCGTTGTCCTTCGTCATTGAGCCCGGCGAAATGCGCGCCATCATCGGGCCGAACGGCGCCGGCAAGACCACGATGATGGATGTCATCACCGGCAAGACGCGGCCCGACACCGGCGACGTATTCTTCGAGCAGGGCAAATACGACCTCTCGACTCTGGACGAAACCGAAATCGCCACCCTCGGCATCGGCCGCAAGTTCCAGAAGCCGACCGTGTTCGAGATGCACACGGTCGAGGACAATCTGCAGCTTGCGCTCAAGAACGACCGTAGCGTGAAGGCGACATTGTTCTGGTCGTCGTCGCCCGAGCAGGAGACGCGCCTCGACGAGGTGCTGGAGACGGTGCGCCTCAAGCATCTGCGCCACCGCATCGCCGGCTCGCTGTCGCATGGCCAGAAGCAATGGCTCGAGATCGCCATGCTGCTGGCGCAGGATCCGAAGTTGTTGCTGGTCGATGAGCCGGTGGCCGGCATGACCGACGTCGAAACCATGCAGACGGCCGAACTGCTGCGCGAGATCAACAAGACCAAGTCGGTCGTGGTGGTCGAGCACGACATGGCCTTCGTGCGCGAGCTCGGCGTCAAGGTGACCTGCCTTCACGAAGGCTCGGTGCTGGCGGAAGGATCGATCGATCAGGTCTCGGCGAATGACCGGGTCGTGGAAGTATATTTGGGAAGGTGAGGGATGGGGGTGATGAGCGCTGCCGCATACTCCTCTTCACCTCTCCCCTGGGGGGAGAGGTCGGCGCGCCTTTGCGCGCCGGGTGAGGGGGAGAGTGCGATCGTTAGGCACTTGCCCCCTCACCCCGCTCGCAAAGCGCTGCGCGCCTTGCTCGCGACCCTCTCCCCCCAGGGGAGAGGGTAAGGAAGAGAAACATGCTCCAGGTCTCCAACATCGACCTCTATTACGGCGCGGCGCAGGCGCTGCGCGGCGTGTCGCTCACCGCCGAGCCGGGCAAGGTGACCTGCGTGCTCGGCCGCAACGGCGTCGGAAAATCGAGCCTGCTGCGTGCCCTGGTCGGCCAGCGGCCGGTCAAGAACGGCGCCATCATGTTCGAGGGCAAGGACATCACGAAGCTCTCGACGGTGGAGCGCGCGCGGGGCGGCATCGCCTATGTGCCGCAGGGCCGCGAAATCTTTCCGCTGCTGACAGTGCAGGAGAACCTCGAGACCGGTTTCGCGCCGCTCAAGCGCGCCGACCGCAAGGTGCCGGACGATGTGTTCACGCTGTTCCCGGTGCTCAAGAGCATGCTCGGACGCCGGGGCGGCGATCTGTCCGGCGGCCAGCAACAACAACTGGCGATCGGCCGGGCGCTGACAATGCGGCCCCGCCTGCTGCTGCTCGACGAGCCGACCGAGGGCATCCAGCCCTCGATCATCAAGGATATCGGCCGCGCTATCTCTTATCTGCGTTCGCTCGGCGATATGGCCATCATTCTGGTGGAGCAATATCTCGATTTCGCCCAGGAACTGGGAGACCATCTTGTCGTCATGGATCGTGGCGCGATCGTGTACCAGAGCGACAAGGCGGACCTCGACGAGGGCGCGCTGCACCGGGCGATGGCGATTTAGCGGCATTCGTCATGGCCGGGCTTGTCCCGGCCATCCACGTCTTGCAACATCATCCACGCCTTAAGACGTGGATGCCCGGCACGAGGCCGGGCATGACGACCGAGGAAACCGGGTGCTGGTTCAGACGACATCGGACTCTAAAACCTTCCTCGCCAACCGCGCGACCGGCCATATCGGGCTGTCTGTCGTGGCGGTGGACCGCATCACGCGCCGCGCGCGCGTCGATGAGCATGGCTCGCTACGCGCGCGTTTTCCCAATACGCATAACGGCGCCCTCGAAGCGGTCATCGTCAACACCGGCGGCGGCATGACCGGCGGCGATCGCTTCACCATCGACATGGACGTGGGCGAGGGCGCGCATCTTGTCGCCGGTACGGCGGCGGCGGAGAAGATCTATCGCTCCACCGGCCCGGCGGCGGACATGGATGTAAGGCTTAAAATTGCGCTGGGCGGGCGGCTGGCCTGGTTGCCGCAGGAGACCATTCTGTTCGACCGCGCGCGGCTGTCCCGCCGCATCGACGTCAATGTCGCCGAGGGCGGCTCACTGGTCATGGCCGAGGGTGTTGTCTTCGGCCGCACCGCCATGGGCGAAGCCCTGGTTGAGGGCTCTTTCACTGACCGCTGGCGGGTGCGTCTTGGGGGCAAACTCGTTTACGCCGACACGGCACGGCTGGATGGCGGCATCGCCGCGCAGCTTGAGAAGCGCGCGGTGGCGCATGGCGGCATCGCCGTGGCCACGGTGCTGGTTGTGCCCGGCGGCGATGCCGCGCTTGAACAAGTTCGCGGGCTCGGCGAGACTTTCGCGGGTGACGTCGGCATCTCGGCCTGGAACGGCATTGCCGTGGCGAGGCTCGTCGCCAATGATGGTGCGGCGCTGCGCCGCGATCTGATGGCGGTGCTGGCCGCGCTCGGCACGACCGTGCCGCGGCTTTGGTTACAGTAACTTTCGAGGACGACGATGAACCTGACGCCCCGGGAAAAAGACAAGATGTTCATCGCGCTCGCCGCGATGGTGGCGCGCAAGCGGCTGGAGCGCGGCGTCAAGCTCAACCATCCGGAAGCGATCGCGCTGATCTCCGATTTCATCATGGAAGGCGCGCGCGACGGCCGCACGGTGGCCGAGCTGATGCGCGACGGCGCCCATGTCATCACCCGCGCGCAATGCATGGACGGCATTGCCGAAATGATCCACGACATCCAGGTCGAAGCGACCTTCCCGGACGGCACCAAGCTGGTCACTGTCCATGATCCGATTCGTTGAAAGGACTAAAACAATGAAGCGTCTTCTCTCCACCATCGCTCTTCTCGTCGCCGGCAGCGTGCCGGCCTTCGCCCATGTCGGCCACGGCGCGACGGAATCCTTCGCCGCCGGCATCGCGCATCCGCTGTCGGGCCTCGACCACATCACCGTGATGGTGGCGGTCGGCCTGTGGGCCGCGCTCAAGGGCGGCAAGGCTCTGTGGGCCTGGCCGGCGGCCTTCGTCGGCGTGATGCTGGTCGGCGGCGCACTCGGGATGGAGCATGTGGCACTGCCCTTCGTTGAACCGGCGATCCTTGCCTCGGTCGTAGCGCTCGGTCTGCTGGTGGCGCTGGCGGTCGATCTGCCGGTCGCGGTCGGCGCGGCGATTATCGGCGCCTTCGCGCTGTTCCACGGCCACGCTCACGGCGTTGAAGCCGGCGAGACCATTGGCGGCCTCGAATACATGGCGGGCTTCGCCATCGCCACCGCGGCGCTGCATGCGGCCGGCATCGGCTTCGCCCTCGTCGCTGCGCGCAACGCTATGCGGCCGCTGGTGCGCGTTGCGGGCGCGGTGTGCGTCGTCATTGGCGCGGGGCTGATCGGTGGGGTGATCTGATGATCCCCGGCGAGATGTTCATCCAGGACGGCGAGATCGAACTCAACGCCAAGCGCAAGACGGTGACGCTCACCGTCGCCAATTCCGGCGACCGGCCGATCCAGGTCGGTTCGCACTACCATTTCTTCGAGACCAATCCGGCCTTGAAGTTCAACCGCAAAAAGGCACGCGGCATGCGGCTCGATATCGCCGCCGGCACCGCCGTGCGCTTCGAGCCGGGCCAGACGCGCGAGGTCCACCTCGTCGCGCTCGCCGGCAAGCGCACGATTTACGGCTTCCGCGGCGATGTGATGGGGAAACTTTAGGTCTCGGGCGATGTTTGTATCGGGTCGATCAATGTCGGGAGACCAACATGAAACAGACCTATCTGGGCGGCTGCCAGTGCGGCAAAGTCCGCTACGAAGTCGCGCTCGATCTCGATCAGCCGGTCATCGCCTGCAACTGCTCGCGTTGCGGCCGGCTCGGCTCGCTTTTGGCCTTCGCGCCGGCCGAGGAGTTCAAGCTGACGGCGGGCGAGGGCGCGACTACGGAATTTCAGTTCAACAAGCATGTCATTCATCATCGCTTCTGCTCGACGTGCGGCATCCAGTCTTTCGCGATCGGCAAGAATCCGAAGACCGGCACGCAGATGGCCGCGATCAACGCGCGCAGTCTGGACGGCGTCGATGTGGAGCGACTGATGGTGAAGAAGGTGGACGGCCGCAGTTTCTGAGGTTGCCCCCAAAAGCCATAACGGGCGGACCGTCGTCCGCCCGTCTCAAGCTCTCGGATCCGCTTCCGGGCTACACGCGTGAGCGCGCCAACCGGTACCCAGTTACTGAGAGCCAGTGCCGGCAGACCTGGACCACAAACACTGCCGTGAGGCCGTGCCTACGTCCCAAATCCACTGCAGGTTTCCCCGCTGCGGCCATGGCGACCAATCCTGTTCGGCGAAGCCAAAGACGATTGATCCGAGGCCAAGCCTATTCCTTGCTGCGTGCATAGCAAGGGCCTGAAATCGCCGGTTGATAACTCTGGGGATTATTAAACAACCGTGATGGTTGTTTGATCCGCCCCATCCCGAGACGGAGTTCATGAGATGGCTGTCAAAATCAATCGCCGTGCCTATGCCGACATGTTCGGCCCGACCGTCGGCGACAAGGTGCGCCTTGCCGATACCGATCTCATCATCGAGGTCGAGAAGGATTACACCGTCTACGGCGACGAGGTGAAGTTCGGTGGCGGCAAAGTCATTCGCGACGGTATGGGCCAGTCGCAGATGACGAACAAGCAGGGCGCCGTCGACACGGTGATCACCAATGCGCTGATCCTCGATCACTGGGGCATCGTCAAGGCCGACATCGCCATCAAGGACGGCCGCATTCATTCGATCGGCAAGGCCGGCAATCCGGACATTCAGCCCGGCGTCACCATTCCGATCGGCCCCGGCACCGACGTGATCGCGGGCGAAGGCAAGATCATCACCGCCGGCGGTTTTGACTCGCATATCCACTTCATCTGTCCCCAGCAGATCGACGACGCGCTGTATTCCGGCGTCACCACGTTGCTCGGCGGCGGCACCGGCCCGTCGCACGGCACCTATGCGACGACCTGCACGCCCGGCCCGTGGCACATCGGCCGGATGTTGCAATCCTTCGATGCCTTCCCCGTCAATCTTGGCATCGCAGCCAAGGGCAACGCCTCGCGCCCGGCGGCGCTGGAAGAGATGATCAAGGCCGGCGCCTGCGCCATGAAGCTGCACGAGGACTGGGGCACGACGCCGGCGGCGATCGACAACTGCCTCAGTGTCGCCGAGAAATACGATGTGCAGGTGATGCTGCACTCCGACACGCTCAACGAATCCGGCTTTGTCGAGGACACCATCAAGGCGTTCAAGGGGCGCACCATTCACGCCTTCCACACCGAAGGCGCCGGCGGCGGCCACGCGCCGGACATCATCAAGGTGGCGGGCCTCAAGAACGTGCTGCCGTCCTCGACCAACCCGACACGGCCCTTCACGCGCAACACCATCGACGAGCATCTCGACATGCTGATGGTGTGCCACCATCTCGATCCGTCGATCGCCGAGGACCTCGCTTTCGCCGAAAGCCGCATCCGCAAGGAGACCATCGCGGCCGAAGACATTCTTCACGACATCGGTGCGCTGTCGATGATGTCGTCGGATTCTCAAGCCATGGGCCGCATCGGTGAGGTCATCATCCGCACCTGGCAGACGGCGGACAAGATGAAGAAGCAGCGCGGCGCATTGCCGGGCGAGAAGGGCGACAACGACAATCTGCGCGCCCGGCGCTACATCGCCAAATACACCATCAACCCGGCCATTGCGCAGGGCATGTCGAAACACATCGGCTCGGTGGAAAAGGGCAAGCTTGCTGACTTGGTCGTCTGGTCGCCGGCCTTCTTTGGCGTCAAGCCGGACATCGTCATCAAGGGCGGCAGCATCGTCGCCGCGGCGATGGGCGATCCGAACGCCTCGATCCCGACGCCGCAGCCGGTGCATTACCGGCCGATGTTCGGCGCCTATGGCAAGTCGCTTACCGCCTCGTCGGTCGTGTTCGTGTCGAAGGCGGCGGCGCGCGCCGGTCTGCGCAAGCAACTCGGCTGCGCCAAGGAGTTCGTCGCCATCGACAACACCCGCAAGATCAACAAGAAGAGCATGGTGCTCAACGACGCCACGCCGAACATCGAGGTCGACCCGGAAACCTACGAGGTGAGGGCGGATGGCGAACTCTTAACGTGTCCGCCGGCCGAGAAGCTGCCGATGGCGCAGAGGTATTTTCTGTTTTGAGGAAATGTTGTCCCCGCGAAGGCGGGAGCCATACGCCTCAGCCCATCCGCCGTCATGCCCGGCTTTTGCCGGGCATCCACGCCTTACTAAGCTGCAGGAAGCAAGACGTGGATGGCCGGGACAAGCCCGGCCCTGACCCCTCTCCCGGCTCGCTACGCTCGCCACCCTCTCCCTCAAGGGGAGAGGGGAAAGACGGGATGCCGCAGCCGCCCTCATTACAATAGAATGCTCTTATGCACCGCGTTCTTTCCATCTCCACCGACTACGACCGCGCCTCCGCCATCGATCGCGTCGTGCTCGACGCCGACGACCGTCATCGCCGTCGCATCGTGCTGACAGGCGAGCGGGGCACGCAGGTGCTGATCGATTTCCCCGCGCCGGTCGCGCTGCGCGATGGCGACGGGCTGGTGCTGGATGATGGCTCGATCGTCGCCATTGCCGGCGCGCCGGAGCCGCTCATTGAAATCGCGGCGCCCAATGCGTTCGAGACGGTGCGGCTCTCCTGGCATCTCGGCAACCGCCACACCGATGTGCAGATTGTCGGCGGCAAGGTGCGCATCCGTCGCGATCATGTGCTGGAGGACATGCTGCGCGGCCTGGGAGCACGGCTGACGCCGCTCGAGACCGCCTTCGATCCGGAGCCGGCCAGTCCACATGGGCATCATCACCATGGACATGAGCATGAGCATGGATGATGTGGTGCGAAAGCCTACTTTGACCGCGCGGAGCAACAATCTCCGTTCGTCCCCGCGAAAGCGGGGACCCAGTGCCCCAAGCGTTGAAGAGCTGGGTTCCCGCTTTCGCGGGGACGAACCGAGTTCTGCGCCGACCTCATCGGCCCATCTCCTCCGCCTCATGGCCTGGCTGTCGCCGGCTTTTCCGGTCGGCGCCTTTTCATATTCAAGCGGCATCGAATGGGCCGTCGAGACCGGTGACATCGCCGACGCCGCGACGCTGCAGGACTGGCTATCCGTCATGCTCGCCGATGGCGGCGGCTTCTGCGACGCCATTCTGTTCGTGCACGCGCATCGCGCGGTGCTCGGCCTTGACGACAAGGCGCTGCACGACATCGCCGAACTCGCGGCCGCCTTCGCACCGTCGAAAGAGCGTCATCTCGAAACCACGGCGCAGGGCAATGCTTTCATCGAAGCCGCCCGCGCCTGGCCCTGCGACGCACATGAGAAGCTCAAGTCGGTCTGGAGCGGCCCGGTCGCCTATCCGGTGGCGGTGGCCGTCACCGCCGCGGGCCATGGCATCGCACTGGATCTGGCGCTGCCGGCTTATCTGCATGCGCTGACGGCGAACTGGGTTTCGGCCGGCGTGCGCCTGATCCCACTCGGGCAGACGCAGGGACTGCACGTCCTTGCCGCGCTCGAGCCCGCCATCATCGCCACCGCGCAACGCGCGCTTGTGGCCTCGCTTGACGATCTCGGCTCATCGGCCTTTCGTGCCGATGTCGCCTCGGCGCTGCACGAGACGCAGTACACCCGCCTGTTCCGTTCGTAAGATACGAGAGAAGTAACGATGACCAACACCAAGAGCCCGCACGGTCCGCTTCGCGTCGGTGTCGGCGGCCCGGTTGGCTCCGGCAAGACCGCGCTGATGGATGCGTTGTGCAAGGCGCTGCGCGACAGGTATCAGATCGCCGCCATCACCAACGACATCTATACCAAGTGGGACGCGGAATATCTGGTGCGCTCGGGCGCGCTGGCTGCCGATCGCATCGCCGGCGTCGAAACCGGCGGCTGCCCGCACACCGCGATCCGCGAGGATGCCTCGATCAACCTTGCCGCCGTCGCCGACATGCGGACGAAGTTTCCCGATCTCGATCTGATCCTGATCGAATCCGGTGGCGACAATCTCGCCGCGACTTTCTCTCCTGAACTCGCCGATATCACGATTTACGTCATCGACGTCGCCGCCGGCGACAAGATCCCGTCCAAGGGCGGGCCGGGCATCACCCGCTCCGATCTGCTGGTGATCAACAAGATCGATCTGGCGCCTTATGTCGGCGCCTCGCTCGACGTCATGGAGCGCGATGCGAAAAAGATGCGTGGCAAGCGGCCCTTCGTCATGACCAATATGCGCGAGGGCAAGGACGTGGCCGCGGTGGTGAAGTTCATCGAGGAGAAGGGCGGCTTGTCAGCGTAATCGCTTGCAAAAAAAAGCGGGACGCCTTGAGGGCGCCCCGCGATATTCCAGTGGTCGTCATCGCCGCCGATCAGCGATAGCGGCAACGCGTGCGGCCCCAGTCGTCTTCCCAGCACACGCGGCTGCGCTCGCGATGACGATAATGGCGCTCGCCGGCATTGGCGCCGACCGCCGCGCCCGTCGTGCCGCCGATCACCGCGCCAACCGCGGCGCCTTCCGGACGGCCCGTCACCGCGCCGCCAATCACCGCGCCGGCGCCGGCGCCGACAATGGCGCCACCGACAGCATTCTGCGCACTCGCACCGACCGTCATGGTTGCAAGCGCAGCCAAGGTTGCGACGCTAAGAATTGCCTTGCGCATCGTTAGCCTCCACACTTGATTGTCCTGAAGTTCGCGCAAATAACGCCCAGTCTCGAAAGTTGGTTCCATGGATAAAACAACGGCGCAGGAGCGCCTTTCGCAAGCCCTGACGCGCATTGACGATCCGGCCGGCGAGGGCGCCAGGGCCGTGCTCACCGTCTATCGCGACGCGGCGCAGGCCGCGGCCGAAGCGAGCGATGCACGCGCCCGCACCGGCACGCTGCTGGGCCCGCTCGATGGCGCCATCGTCACCGTCAAGGATCTGTTCGACGTCGCCGGCGAGGTGACGCGCGCCGGCTCAAAAGTGCTCGCCGACGAAGGCCACGTTGCGGTGCGCGATGCGGTCGTGGTGCAACGTTTGCGCGCGGCGGGCGCCGTCATTGTCGGCAAGACTAATATGTCGGAGTTCGCCTTCACCGGGGTCGGCGCCAATCCGCATTACGGCACGCCGGGCAATCCGGCCGACCGGGACCGCCTGCCGGGCGGTTCGTCCTCCGGGGCCGGCGTCGCAGTTGCGGACGAAATGTGCGACATCGGCATCGGCAGCGACACCGGCGGCTCGGTGCGCATCCCGGCGTCGCTGTGCGGCATTGTCGGCTTCAAGCCGTCGAAACAGCGCGTCCCGACCGAAGGGGCTTTCCCGCTGTCCTATTCGCTGGACTCGATCGGCCCGCTGGCGAAAACCGTCGCGCATTGCGCCGCCGCCGACGCGGTGCTCGCTGGCGATGACGCCTGGACGCTCGACGCCGCGCCGCTCGCCGGTCTGCGCTTCGGCGTCGCGCAGGGGCTGCCGCTGGAAAATCTCGATGACACGGTCGGTCGCCGTTTCCCCGAAGCGCTGGACCGGCTGGAGAAGGCCGGCGTGCGTCTCACTTACGAGAAGCTGCCGCAGTTCGAGGACATGATCGCGTTGCAGGCTCGCACCAGCATCCTGGTCGCCGAGGCTTACTCGGTCCACAGCGGCCGCATGAAGACGCGCCCCGCCGAGGTCGATGCGATCGTCGCCGGCCGTTTGTCGCGCGGGGCCGACATTGCCGCCTATGATTATGTCAATGCCGTGCGCACGCGTAACGCGTTGATCGCGTCGATGGACGAGCGGCTGCGCGATGTCGATGTGCTGGTGCTGCCGGCGACCGCAATCGTTGCGCCGCGCTTTGACGAGATCGTCGAGCCGAAAGCGTTCATGCAGCGCAACGCCATGCTGCTGCGCAACACCACCATCGGTAACTTCTTCGACCTGTGCGGTGTGTCGCTGCCGCTGCCGCGCGACGGCCACCTGCCGATCGGGTTGATGCTGCTCGCGCGTAACGGCCATGATCGGCAGTTGCTGCGCATCGCCGCCGCGGTGGAGAGGCTTTTCTCTTAGGTTCGCAGCGCGTCCATCAGCGCGCGGTAGCGTTCATCGCCGAGCTTGGCGAGCAGGCCGGCCTCGTGGCGTTCGGCAAGCGCCCGGGCCTGCTTGAAAGTCGTCCGGCCTTGCGGCGTCAATCGCAAGGCATGGCGGCGGCCGTCGCCATTGGAGGGTAGCCGCTCGAGCAGGCCGCGACGCTCCAGCCGGTTGAGCAGCCGCACCAGTCGCGCCCGCTCGATGCCGAGCGTATTGCCGAGTTCGATCTGTGATAGGCCCTCATTGGCGTGAATCACGGCCAGTACGGAAAATTGCGCGGGGCTGATCTCGATCTCCGCCAGCGTGCGGATGAAGTCCTGGAAGACCCAGATCTGCAGGCGGCGGATGAAATAGCCGAGATGGCCGTTGAGCGCCCCGATATCGCTGACCATCGGGGGGCTGCGGCGCGGCGTCGCGGGGGGCGCGGCCTTCGCTTTGGCCGGCACCGCTGCTTCGATCCCGGGCGCGGCGGATATTCGAACGCGGGCAGGCTTTGCCGGCATGCCTCGACTTGCTCCCTGTGGCTCCCTGCGGCGCGTTATTCTCATGGTGCGCTCGGCTGACAATCTTGTTGACGGGAATTGTTGTCCCAGTCAACAATATGTCGCAATTCAGAGCGGGCGGTGGTGCGCGGGCCTTTCCGGGCCGTGTGCTGCCTTGCGTTCACTTGTGGAAGCGGGTCAAAACCCGCCATCATAGTTCTAATAAGGCCGCCATCGCGGCCAGGGGAGGACGTCATGACTGAGATCAAGAAATCCAGCGCGGCCAAAGTGAGCCGCCGTACCGTGGCCGCCGGCATCGGCGCGCTTGGCATCACGGCGGGCATTGCTCCGTTCAACATCGTGCGCGCACAGAGCGGCCCGCTCAAGGTCGGCGTGCTGCTGCCGCGTTCGGGCTACCAGGCGGGCATCGGTCAGGACTGCCAGCGCGGCGTCGATGTGACCGCCGGGCTGCTCAAGGAACTCGGTCTGCCCGAGCTGCAGATCATGAATGCCGACACCGAGACCAACGTCGAGGTCGCCCGTTCGCGCGCCGAGAAGCTGATTGCCGACGGCGCCCAGCTCCTGATGGGCGCCTTCGACAGCGGCCAGAGCACCGCCATCGCCCAGGTCGCCGAGCAGAAGGGCATTCCCTACGTCATCAACATCGCGGCCGCCCCGCCGATCACCGAGCAGGGCTACAAGTTCGTATTCCGCAACTTCCCGACCGCGCCGATGATCCTGCGTGACGCTTTCCTCAATCAGAAGGAAATCTTCGCGGCGACCGGCGCGGCGCCGAAGACGGCGGTGTTCCTGCATGTCAACGACACCTTCGGCACCGCGATGTCGAAGGCGATCCCGGGCCTGATGCCGAAGTTCGAGATGCCGTACCAGATCCTCGAGACGATCTCGTACGATCCGGCGGCGCGCGATCTGTCGGTCGAAGTGTCGAAGGCCAAGGCGACCAAGGCCGACGCCCTCATCATGGTCAGCCGCCTCAACGACGCCATCCTGCTGACCCGCGAAATGGTCAAGCAGCGCTGGTCGCCGATGGCCGTGCTCAGCATGGGCCCCGGCTGGTACGAGGATCAGTATCTCAAGACGCTGGGCAAGCTGTCGGACGGTCCGCTCAGCTTCGTGCCGTGGTACGACCCGAACAAGCCGCTCAGCAAGAAGCTCGAGGCGGCGCTCGCCAAGGCGCATCCGGGCGTCAACCTCAACACCAACCATGTCTACTCGTTCGAGGCGCTGCTGGTGGCGGCCGACGCCTACAAGCGCGCCGGTTCGACCGATCCGAACCAGCTCGCCGAGGCGATCCGCAAGACCAACATCACCAACAACGTCAGCCCTGGTCCCGGCATCCAGTTCGACGCCAAGGGTCAGAACGACAAGCTGCTCAACAGCGCGATCCAGAATCGCGGAGGCAAGCTTGTCACCGTGGCGCCGAAGGTCGCGGCCAATGCCAAGCCCGAGATGCCGATGAAACCTTACGACAAGCGCTGATCGCTCGTCGCCAAGTCACGCCAACCGTCGTCATGGCCGGGGTTTTCCCGGCCATTCACGGCCTGCATTTATTTTGTGATGACGTTCATGCCCGGCCATAAGCCGGGCATGACGAGAGTGCCGCCAAGCCGGGCGGATAACAGGAAGCCAGTCGGTGCCTTTTGAAATCTACCTGAACGTCGCCGTTGCCGGCATCCTGACCGGGCTTGTCTACGGGCTGATGGCGCTCGGCCTGTCCGTCATTTTTGGCGTCGTCCGCGTCGTCAATTTCGCCCACGGCGAAATGATGACCGTCGCCATGTACATCGCCGTGACGCTGTTCGCCACGCTTGGCCTCGATCCGTTGATCATGCTGGTGCCGATTGCGATGGTGTTGTTCGCCTTCGGCTACCTGCTGCAGAAGTCGCTGATCAATCCCTTCATCACGCGGCCCGAGCACAGCCAGTTCCTGCTGCTGGTTGCGGTCGCGATCATCATGGTCAACGTGCTGCTGATCCTGTTCGGGCCGGACGCGCAGAACGTGCAGGTGTCGTACTCCTACGACAGCTACCAGATCGGGCCTTTGATCGTGGACGCCACCAAGACCTATGCGGCGGTGGCCGCGCTGGTGGTGGCGACGGTGCTGTTCTGCTTCTTCCGTTACACCACCCTCGGCACCTCGATCCGCGCTTGCGCCGACAATTACACCGGCGCGCTGGTGGTCGGTCTCGACGTCAAGCACCTCTACGCGCTGACCTTCGGTCTCGGCGCGGCCTGCGTCGGCGCCGCAGGCGTGATGCTTGTGCTGATCGTCGATGTCACGCCGGCGCTCGGGCCCGCCTATACGCTGCTCGCCTTCGTCATCGTCATCACGGGCGGTCTCGGTTCCATGCCGGGCGCATTGCTCGGCGGCGTGCTGATCGGGCTGACCGAGGCGATGGCCGGCCTGCTGTTCACGCCATCGGCCAAAAGCATGTTCGCATTCGCGATCCTGGTGCTGGTGCTGCTGTTCCGTCCGCAAGGTATTATGGGCAAGAGGGCCGTATGATCGCACGCCTTATCGACGGCGTGCCGGCGCGCGCGCTTATCCTGCTGGGTCTGTTGCTCGCTTTCGCGCTTTTCGCGCCGCTGTTTGCCAGCGACTACGTTCTGACGGTTCTCATCCTGATCTTCTACTTCGCCTATACCGGCCAAGCCTGGAACATCATGATGGGATTTGCCGGGCAGCTGTCGCTCGGCCATACGCTGTATGTTGGCCTGGGCGCCTATACGGCGGCGGCCTTATTCGTGCATTACGGCATCGCGCCCTGGCTCGGACTTCTGGTGGGAGTCCCGATTGCCGCAACCGTCGGCGCCTTCATCGGCTTCCTGGCTTTCCGTTTCCGGGTCGGCGGCGTTTACTTCGCGATCCTGACCATTGCCTTCGCTGAGTTCGCTCGCGTTGGCTTCGACCACTTCGCCTGGACGGCGGGCTCGTCCGGTCTGTTCCTGCCGGTGAAGCAGTATTCCGGCAACGATCTGTGGACGCTGCGCGGCGAGCCGGTCATGTTCTATTACGTGCTGCTGGCCGCGACGGTGGCCGCCTTCATCGGCTGCCGTCTGCTTCTGAAAAGCCGTATCGGCTATTTCTGGCTGGCGATCCGCGAAGACGAGGAGGCCGCCCGCGCGGCCGGCATCGACACCTTCCGTTATAAGATGATCGCGGTGATCATTTCGGCGGCGATGACGTCCTTTGCCGGCGTGGTCTATGCCTTCTATTACAACAACCTGTTCCCCGAGCAGATCTTTCACATTTCGCGTTCGATCGAGATCATTCTCGGCCCCATCGTCGGCGGCATCGGCACCTTGTTCGGACCGATCCTCGGTGCCTTCATTCTCACCGGCATCGCCGAAGCGTTGACCGAAGGCCTGCACGCGATCGGCGTCGATGTGCCCGGCGCCAAGCAGGTGTTCTATGGCATCTGCCTCCTGTTCGTGATCATGGCGCTGCCTGACGGCGTGTGGCCCTGGCTCAAGCGCCGGCTCGGTTTGACGGAGCGGCAGTCATGAAGCCGCTTCTCGAGGTTCAGGGCGTCAGCAAGCGCTTCCGCGGCCTGCTTGCCGTCGACAAGGTCAGCTTCGAGGTGCCGCAGGGCGCCATCTATGCCGTGATCGGTCCGAACGGCGCCGGCAAGACCACGTTGTTCAACATGATCGCCGGCGTGTTTGCGCCCGATGGCGGCGCCATCGATTTCGCCGGCGAGAAAATCGATGGCCTGCCGCCCAATCAGGTGGCCCAGCGCGGCATCGGCCGCACCTTCCAGATCGTGCGGCCGTTCCCGGCATTGACGGTCGAAGAAAATGTCATCGTCGGCGCGCTGATGAAGCGCACCGACGTATCGGCCGCGCGCGCCCATGCGCACGAAGTGCTGCGCCGCCTCGATCTCTACGACAAGCGCGCCCAGCGCGCCTCGTCGATGACGTTGCCTGACCGCAAGCGGCTCGAGGTCGCCCGCGCGCTTGCCACCGATCCGAAGCTGCTCCTGCTTGATGAAGTGATGGCGGGCCTGCGGCCGACCGAAACCGACCGCATGGTCGACATCCTCAAGGAACTCAACCGCGACAGCGGCCTCACGATTCTGCTGATCGAGCACGTCATGCGCGCGGTCATGGCGCTGGCGCAGCATATTGTCGTGCTGCATCACGGCGCCAACATCGCCGAAGGCGCGCCAGCCGATGTGGTGCGCGACAAGGCCGTGATCGACTCCTATCTCGGCGCGGAGGCGATCGCATGATCCCGAAAAGTGGGACCCGGTTTTCGGACAAGATCATGCGAAAGGATCAGGTCTGATGCTCCTCGTCGAAAATCTCGATGTCCATTATGGCGACGCGCAGGCGCTCGATGGCGTCACGCTGGAAATTCCGGAGCGCGCCATCGTCGCGATCGTCGGCGCCAATGGCGCCGGCAAGACGTCGCTGATCCGCGCCATTGCCGGCATCAACAAGCCGACGCGCGGCCGTATTGTCTATCGCGGCGACAACATTGCCGGGCTGCCGAGCTACAAGGTGTGCAATCTCGGCATCGGTCAGGTTGCCGAAGGCCGCCAGGTGTTTCCGACCCTGACCATCGCCGAGAATTTGGCCATGGGCGCCATGATCCCGCGCGCCAAAGCCAATCGGGATCGCAACCTCGAGCGCGTATACACGATGTTTCCGCGCCTCGCCGAGCGGCGCGCGCAGGCGGCCGGCACCTTGTCGGGCGGCGAGCAGCAGATGGTCGCCATCGGCCGCTGTCTGATGGGCGAGCCGGAGCTGATCATGTTCGACGAGCCGTCGCTCGGTCTCGCTCCGGCCGTGGTGCAGCAGGTGCTGGCGACCGTGCGCGATCTCAATCGCGACGGCATGACCTGCGTGCTGGTCGAGCAGAACGTGGCGGTGTCGCTGAAGCTGGCGAGCCACGCTTATGTGCTGGAGAACGGCCGTATCACCTTGTCGGGTTCGGGTGCCGAAATGCTCGGCGACGACCGCGTGCGGCAGGCCTATCTGGGAATATAAAGCGTTTCCAGGCGAAGTGGATGCCGGTTCGCCGTCCGGAAACGCGCCTCAAAAATTAGCGCGGTAGCGCCGCCGTCCGGCGGTTGTTCCGCATCAGCAGATTGAGCGCGGCAACGCGCAGGCTGAGCGGGCAATCCGGAAAGCTGGTGCGTAGCAGCTTGAGCGCTTCGGAATCGGTGGCCGGGGAATATTGCATCACCGTTTCGGCCATCCACACCGCGTCGGCGGCTGGATTGGCGGAGCGGGACTTGAGCAGAGCTTGACCCATCGTGCAGTCCTGTGCGCTGTCAAACCACAGCCTGGAACCGGCATTCCCAGTGTGCGGCTCGGACGTTAGGGATCGGTTAACAACGCAAACGGCCGGCGGGTTCCCGCCGGCCGTTCAGTCCTAGCTGATTCGGGCTCGAAGCGAATCCTCGAACTGTCGCCTATTTCAAGGGCTGGCCGATGGTCACGGTGCAGGTGCCCACACCTTCGACGGTGCATTCGAGCTTGTCGCCGGCGACGGTGGCGGCGACGCCGGCCGGGGTGCCGGTCATGATGATGTCCCCGGGAGCGAGTTCGACCATCTTCGACAGGTCGGCGATGATTTCCGGCACGTTCCAGATCATCTGGTTGAGGTTGCCGTCCTGGCGCACCTGGCCGTTGCAGGACAGCGCAATGCGCGCATCGGTCGGGTGACCGATCTCGGAGGCCGGCTTGATGGCGCCGCAGGGCGCCGAGTGGTCGAAGGCCTTGCCGACTTCCCAGGGGCGCTTGAGATCGCGCGAGGCGATCTGAAGGTCGCGGCGGGTCAGGTCGATCCCGACCGCGTAGCCGTAGACGCAGTCATTGGCCTTGGCGACCGGAATATTGCGGCCACCGGACTTGAGAGCGACCACGAGTTCGACCTCGTGATGCATGTCCTTGGTCAGCGGCGGGTAGGGCACCGTGCCGCCGTCGGCCACGATCGCGTCAGCGGGCTTGGCGAAATAGAACGGCGGCAGCCGCTCGTCCTGTCCCATCTCCCGGATGTGCTCGATGTAGTTGCGGCCGACGCACCAGATGCGGCGGACCGGGAACGACTTGGACGAGCCGGCAACCGCGATGACGGGCTGCGGCGGCGCTGGAATGACATAGTCCGCGCTCATGAAAACCTGCCTCTAATAGTTGGTACAAACCCGGGGCTCCGGGTAACGCATTCCCGGCAGGCGAACAAGGCGCGGAGCGCGCGCCTCAGGCGGGCACGGCCGCGAGCGGCGCCGGCTGTTCCTGATCCTTGAGCTGCAGCCGGTAGAACGTGGCGTAGCGCCCGCCCTTGGCCAGCAATTCGTCGTGGCGGCCGGACTCGGAGGCGTGGCCGCCTTCGATCACATAGATGCGGTCGGCATGCGAAATGGTGTGCAGGCGGTGGGCGATGGCCAGCGTGGTGCGGCCGGCGGACAGCCGGTCCATCGCCTCGCGCACGGCGAGTTCGCTCTCGGAATCGAGCGCGGCGGTGGCCTCGTCGAGCAGGATGATCGGCGCGTCCTTGATGAAGGCGCGGGCGATGGCGATGCGCTGGCGCTGGCCGCCCGACAGTTGCAAACCGTGCTCGCCAACCGGCGTGTCATAGCCGGCGGGGAACGCCATGATGAAGTCGTGCGCATGGGCGCCCTTGGCGGCGGCGACGATTTCATCCTCCGTCGCCCCCGGTTTGCCGAAAGCGATGTTCTCGCGCACCGTGCCGCGGAACAGGAAGGTCTCCTGTCCGACATAGGCGATCTGTTCGCGCAAGGAGCGGCGCGAGACCTGCGTCACTTCCTGGCCGTCGATCTCCACGCGGCCCTGATGGGCGTCGTAGAAGCGCATCAGCAGGTTGAACACGGTCGACTTGCCGCCGCCCGACGGGCCGACCAGCGCGGTGAGCTTGCCCGGCTCGGCGACGAAGGACATGCCGCGCAGCACCGGCTGCTCGCCGCGGTAGGCGAAATCCACGTTCTTGAACTCGATGCGGCGATCGCTGACATTGAGCGCCGGCTTGTCGTCGTCGGCCGCTTCGCTCGGCGGATTGTCGAGCACCTCGAACAGCACGCGCACGCCGACCAGCGCGCTGTTGAGCTCGATGTTGAGGCGGGCGAGCCGCTTGGCCGGCTCGTAGGCCAGCAGGAACGCGGTGATGAAGGAGAAGAACTGCCCGGGCGTCGCGCCGGTCTCCAGCACGCGATAGCCGCCATAGCAGATAGCGATGGCGATGGCGCAGCCGCCGAGCGTCTCCATCAGCGGCGAGGCGCGGGCGCCGACGCGCGCCATCTTGTTGGCCTCGTGCTCGACCTGGGCGACATTGTCGTCGAAGCGCTTGCGCATCACCGGCTCGAGCGTGAAGGCCTTGACGATGCGGATGCCTTGCAGCGTCTCCTGCAAGGTTTCGATGATGCGCGCGCCGCCCTGGAACTGCGAGCGGCCGATCTTGTAGACGCGGCGCACCATCTTGCGCAGCACGAGGAAGGCCGGCGGCGCCACGAAGAACGAGAAGAAGGACAGCACCGGGTCCTGCACCACCATGACGGTGACGAGGCCGATCAGCGACAACAGATCGCGGCCGACCGACATGACCAGCAGATTGATCACCTGCGTCGCGGCGTTGGCGCCGGCGGTGAGGCGGGCGATGAATTCGGTCGAGTGCCGGTTGGAGAAGAACCCGAGCCCTTCGCGCAGCAGCTTGGCGAACACGGCGCGCTGATTGTCGGCAATGATGCGGTTGCCGATCTGCGACAGCAGCACGGTGTGGACGTAGGTCGCGAGGCCCTTCATCGCGAACAACGCCACCGTGATCGCACCCAGGATCATGATGCCGGGCAGGTTGCGGTTGACGTAGGTCTCGTTGATGACGTTGCCGATCAGGTAGGCGCTGTACGCCGTGCAGCCGGCGGCGATCGCCATGAACACGAAGGCAATGGCGTATTTACGCCAGTGCCCGACGCCCTGCTCGAGCAACAGGCGCCGGATCAGCACCGTGGGCTTGTACCGCGGGTCGTCGGCGTCCGTGGTCAGGGTGGAATTCGGGTTCGTCATGCGCTCTCTGTCGGGCATCCCCCGACCAGCGTCAAGATGCCCGCTGTGCACCAAAAAGTCGGCGATTCACGTCATTTAGCCGTCAAAGGGACGGTTTTCAGCCGCGCCCGGTCGGCGTGCGCGCGGCATTGGTCTGCAGCCGCTTTTCCCATGCCAGCGCGTGGGAGACGACGGTGTCGAGGTCGCGGAATTGCGGATTCCAGGCCGGCAGCGCCTTGCGGATGCGGTCGACATTGGCGACCAGCGCCGGCGGATCGCCCGGACGACGGCCTTCGATGTCCACCGGAAAATCATGGCCGGCGGCGCGGCGCACCGCGTCGATAACCTCGTAGACCGAGGCACCGCGGCCGTAGCCGCAATTGAAGGTAGCGCTGGCGCCGCCGCGGCGCAGATGGCCGAGCGCGGCGGAATGCGCGCGCGCCAGATCCGTCACATGGATGTAGTCGCGGATGCAGGTGCCGTCCGGCGTGTCGTAATCGGTGCCGTACACCGCCATGCGCGGCCGCTTGCCAACCGCGGTCTCGCAGGCGACCTTGATGAGATGCGTCGCCGCCGGTGTCGCCTGACCGGTGCGGCCGCGCGGATCGGCGCCGGCAACGTTGAAGTAGCGCAGCACGACGAAGCGCAGGCCATGCGCCTTGCCGGCGTCATGCAGCATGATTTCCGACATCAGCTTCGAAGTGCCGTAGGGCGAGATCGGCTGCGTCGACGCGCTCTCGTCGATCGGATTGTCGGTGGCGTTGCCATAGACCGCGGCGGTCGAGGAGAAGATCATCTGCCTGACGCCGCCTTCGATCGCGGCATCGATCATCGTGCAGGTGTTCATCGTGTTGTTGCGGTAGTAGCCGAGCGGATCGCGCACCGAATCCGGCACCACAATCGAAGCCGCAAAATGGATGATGGCGGTGACGCCATGCTGCTCGATGGTCTTGAGGATCAGGTCGCGGTCGCCGGTCGAGCCGTTGACGAAGGGCACGGTCGCCGGAAACAGATAGCGAAAGCCGGTCGACAGGTTGTCGAGCACGACCACCTGATCGCCCGCGTCGACCAGTTCGTGAACCATGTGGCTGCCGATATAACCGGCGCCGCCGGTGACCAGGACCGTCATGAACCATCCTCAAATCTGAAGTTAACGCTTCTACAGGGCAAACGTGAAAAGAGCGGGAAACTTGTTCCGGTAACCCCCGGTTCCGCGCGATATTGTTAACAGGCGGTAACCAGTATAACAGGCACGTTGTCACAATGGGGTTGGCGCTCGTCGCGGCATGAAGGACATCCTTTTCATCAAGACCTCGTCGCTCGGCGATGTGATCCATCACATGCCGGCGGTGACCGATACGCGCCGCGCCTTGCCCGGCCTGCATCTGTCGTGGGTGGTGGAGGAGGCGTTCGCGCCGCTGGCGCGGCTGCATCCCGGCATCGACGAGGTCATCCCCGTCGCGTCGCGCCGCTGGCGCAAGACGCTTCCATCACCGGCGACTTGGTCGGAAATGCGGCGGTGGGGCACGGCGCTGCGCGCCAAAGGCTACGACCGCATTGTCGATACGCAAGGTCTTGTGCGCACCGGCCTCATGGCGCGAATCGCGCGCGGCGAGCGTCATGGCTACGACCGCGCCAGCATTCGCGAGTCGCTCGCGAGTTTGTTCTACGATGTGCGCCACAAAGTGAGCCGCGATCTGCACGCCGTCGAGCGCAACCGCCGGCTCACGGCGCTGGCGCTCGGCTACCAGATCGAAGGCGCGCCGGACTATGGCCTGTCGCGGGCGCGCTTCGCCGCGCCGGCCGAGCCTTATGTCGTCTTTCTTCACGCCACCGCGCAGGCGCGCAAGGAATGGCCGGTGGCGAACTGGATCGCGCTCGGCCGTTCGCTGAACGAGCGCGGGCTCGAGATCGTGCTGCCCTGGGGCACCGAGACCGAACGCCAACGCAGCGAAGCGATCGCGCAAGCCTTGCCGAAGGCGCGTGTGCCGGATCGCGCGCCGCTCGATCAGGTGGCGCGGCTCATCGCCAATGCGCGCGGCGTTATCGGCGTCGATACCGGATTGCTGCATCTCGCTGCTGCGCTCTCGGTGCCGCTCATCGCCATCTTCGCCGGCAGCCAACCGAAGCTCACCGGGCCCCTGGGCGCCGGACCGATGACGGTGCTCGGTGCGGATGGCGCGCCGCCGGGCGTGGACGAGGTCCGCGCCGCGGCAGCTTCCTACCAGGCGTAACGCAGCGAGCCGGTGCCGGCATAGCTCTGAGAGTTTTGCGCGAACTCGCCGTCGAAGCGGGCGCCGAGCGTGACGCCATTCGCCATGCGCCATTCGCCGCCCAGCGACAGCAACGCCGAGTTCTTCGGCGCGGCCGCTCCGTTCACGGTGAAGCTGGAGCCGGGCAAAGTCTGGAACGCGGCATTGATGCCGTTGTCATTGGCGTAGTCATGCGCCCAGGCGGCGCGGCTGCGTAGCGTGAGGATGTCGGCGTTGCCGAGCAGGAACGACTTGTCGAGCCAGGTGCCGAGTTCGGTGCGCAAAGTGTTCGACGTGCGCGATGTGTAAGCGAGCGCGAAAGTGTTGCTGCCGGACACGACGCTCTCACCATAAGACGGCGTCTTGAAGCTCTGCGCCTGCAAGGCGGCATAGGGCGTCACGCCGAGCCACGGCGTCCTGACCTTGGTGCCGGCCTCCAGCCGTGCGCCGATGCTGTGGGCGTTGAAACTTGCCGTAAGCTTGTCGGTGCCGGACACCGTCACCGTGCGGTCCGTCGTGACGTCATGCCAGGCGTAAGTCAGCGCGCCGGAGATGTAAGCCGCGCCGAAGGTCTTTGACGCGTAACCGCCGATTTGGAACACGTCCGCCTTGCCGCCGCCGAGCCCCTGCGACAGGCTCCAGGATGTGTTGCCGCCCGCGAGCGCGAAGCCGACGAGCCAGTCCGCGGCCGGGCGATAATCGGCGCCCGCCGCAAAGCCGTAAGTGCGCGTGCTGGTGTCGGCGCTGCCGGTCGAAGCATTGCCACCGCGCTGGTTGGTGCCGCCATAGGCGCTGCCCCACAGGCTCCAGCGCTGATTGAACGAGGCCGCCAGCGCGCGCCGGTCTTTCGGCGTCACGGCGGCATAGGCTTCGCTGGCCTTGGCATTCTCGCTCGCGCCAAAGCCGCGCGCATAGCCGAGCGCGCCGCTGCCGGCATTGCTGTCGCCGCTGAAGGGATTGAGCATCAAGGTCATGAACGACGTCGTCATCTGCGCGCCCGCGGTTGTCGCGCCGCCGCTCGGCTGCCCCGACAACTGATTGAGCGCATCGCCTTGCTGCGCGCTCGTCATGTTGAGCAGCACATCGAAGCCCGCCGGCGGCGCGCCGCCATTCTCGACATAACGATTGATTGCGCCGGCAACGCTTTGCTGATTGCTGCTCGCGCCTCCCGGCAGCTGAAGCGTGCTGGGATCGAGCACGAGATAGACATTATTGGCGTCATAGGTCAGATGCGGATTGCGCGCCGGAGCGAAGCTGCCGGTGGTGGTCAGGCCGGCGAACTGCGTGCCACCGAAGCCGCCGGTGGCGTTGACCAGCGTATAGGTACGGCCGCTAAAGCTGCCGGGCAAGGCGGTAGCCTGCACCGTGGCGCCGGTCAGTGTGGCAACACCGATGACATCGGTGCGGTCGCTCGCGGTCGGTGACACCTCGACGCTGTAGGTCGTGCCGGTGCTGAAGGTGAGGTTGCCATTGACGGTAAGAGTGCCGATGGAGTTCCCCGGCGCCAAGGTCGCGCCGGTGCTTATCGTCGTGTTGCCGACGGTGCCGATGCCGCCCAAAGTGCCGCCGCTGTTGACGGTCACCGTCGATAACGAGGACAGCGAACCATTCACCGACAGAATGCCGCCATCGACCGTCGTCGCGCCGGTATAGGTGTTGATGCCGCTCAGGGTCTGCGCGCCGGACGTCAGCGTCAGGCCGCCGCCGGTGCCGCCGATCGCGCCGGCGAACGAACCGGACGCGTCCGACAGTGTGAGTGTCCGTGCGCCCAGTGCGACCTGCGCGCCAGTCACGCCGCTGAGACTCTTGATGGTCGCACCCGCCGTCGTGCCGGAGATCGAGAAGATTGCGCCCGAGGCGCTGACATTCACGCCGCTTGACGAAGCGATGTCGCCGCCGCCGCTTAGCGCCAGCGTCCCGGCGCTGATCGTCGTCCCGCCGCTATAGGTGTTGGCCCCCGACAGCGTCAGCGTGCCGGTGCCGGTCTTGACCAGCGAAGCGCCGGTGCCGCCGGCTATGCCGCCATCGGAAATCACGCCGGTCACGGTGGTTGATAAGTTGTTGGAGCCCACCGTCAGTTGATTGTTGCCGGTATAAAAGAGGCCGCCGCCTTCGATCGAGCCGGCCTCGATCTTACTGTCGTTATTGAGTCCGGTGGTGAAGGAGAAGTCGACGAGGGAGCCGCTGTTAATGATCAACCGTGCATTGCCGGCGGTGCTGTTGTTGGAGAAATGTATCTCGTGGCCGTTGTTGTTGGTGATGGTGGCGCTTCCGGCAGTGCTGCTGTTGGAAAATCGGAGGTCTCCGCTGTTGTCGATGGTGGCGGTACCGGCCGTGCTGTTTTGGTAGAAATATATAGTGCCAACGTTATTGATGGTGGCGCTGCCGGCGGTGCTGTTTTGGTTGAAGTCCATCAAGCTGTTGTTGGTAATGATGGCGCTGCCCGCCGTGCTGCTGTTGTAGAACGACCACCTGTAGTTATTAGTGATCGCGGCGCTGCCAGCCGTGCTGTTGTCGTAAAAGTACAATGTTCTGTTGTTAGTGATGGCGGCGCTGCCGGCTGTGCTACTGGAGTTGAAAGACAGCGTGCCGCCGTTTGTGATGGTGACGCTGCCGCCGTTGACGACGATGCCGGCGCCGGTGAAGTTGAGGCCGTGTGAGCTAACGTTGTTGAGGAACGTATAGGCCGAGGCGCCGGTATTGAACGTCCAGCCGTCTATGTTCGTTATGAATCCCGAAAACGTCAGGGTTGTCGTCGCCGAGGTGCCGAAAACAGCGGTGCCGGTCGGTACCGACCCGGTGTCCCAGTTGCTGCCGGTGTTGAAGTTGGTCGTGGCGGCGTTGGTGTTCCAGGTGGCGTCCTGTGACCAGGCGGGCAGAGCGGAAGCCAATGTCAGGATGGAGGACGCCAGCAGCGCGGCGCGGCAGGCGTGCAAACGCCGGGCGTGGCCACGGGATGCGTCAATGCGCGGAAAATTTCTGTTGAATGTCTGCAACGGTGTCGGCGCCCCTGCCGTCCGATGCTTCTCGTCGTGAGCCTTGAAGACGACGACCCAAATTCCCAGCAGGCGACCGCTGAGTCCTGATGGACTCCCCGGAAGTTGCCTGAAATTTTTCTGAAATCTGGAAGATTCGCCGGGATTTGAGAGCCTTATGGCGTCACGCCGCGCCGGCGCGCAGCAGATCGTGGACGTGGATAATGCCGACCGGCTTGCCGGCCTCGACCACGAACAGCGCCGTCACCTTGGTGCTGTTGAGGATGTCCAGCGTCTCGCTGATCAACTGATCGGGCCGCACCGTCTTGGGCGACTTGGTCATGACCTGCTCGACAGTGGCCTCGAGCAGGTCGGCGCTCATGTGGCGGCGCAGGTCGCCGTCGGTGATGATGCCGGCGAGCTTGCCCTGCGCATCGACGATGCCGACGCAGCCGAAGCCTTTCGCCGTCATGTGGACCAGCGCGTCCGACATCCTGGCGCCGAGCGGCTTGAGCGGCACCGCATCGCCCGCATGCATGAACTCGCGCACGGTCTTGAGCAGCGCGCCGAGCTTGCCGCCCGGATGCAGCATGCCGAAATCGAGCGCGGTGAAGCCGCGGCTTTCCAAGAGCGCGATGGCGAGCGCGTCGCCGAGCGCAAGTTGCATCAGCGATGATGTGGTCGGCGCGAGATTATGCGGGCAGGCTTCGCGCGCCTGCGGCAGGATCAGCGCAACGTCGGCGGCCTTGGCCAGCGTCGATTCGGCGCTCGCGGTCATGGCGACGAGGCCGATGCCGTAGCGGCGTGAGTAGTCGATGAGGTTTTTCAGTTCGGCGGTTTCGCCGGACCACGACAGCGCGACGATGACATCGCCCTTGCCGATCATGCCCATGTCGCCGTGGCTGGCTTCGGCCGGATGGACGAAGGAGGCGGGCGTACCGGTGGAGGCGAAGGTCGAGGCGATCTTGGTGCCGACGTGGCCCGATTTGCCCATGCCGGTGACGATGACGCGGCCGCTGGCACCGCGGATGAGTTCGACCGCCGCGGCGAAGGGCTCGCCCAGGCCGTTGCGCAGGCTGACGGTGAGGGCGGTAATGCCGGTGCCCTCGGCGTCGAGGGTCCGCAGCGCGCTGTCGATGGCGGCTTGAGCCTGTTCGTTTCGCATCGGGGCTGTCTGCGGTTTGGCCATTCCGGCACCTCAACTCAAGGCTACTAGCACCAAACCCGCGCGGCGTCAGGTCAGGGTGGCTAATGCCTTAACGCGGCTTGGTTTTTTCCGCCAGAGCGGCGCGGACCGCCGCCAGCACGTTGTCCACAGCCACGCCCGCGGTGGAGCGGTGGGCGACCGCCTCGTTGCCGATCTCGCGGGCGCGCAGGCGGGCTTGCTCGTCGCCGGGCGGCTCGAGGATGGCGGACACCGGGTTGAGCGGTTTCCAGTGCCAGGGGCTGGTCGGGCCGAAAATCGCGACCGTCGGCGTGCCCAGCGCGGCGGAGACGTGCATCAGGCCGGAATCGTTGGTCACGGACACGTCGGCGGCGGCCAGCGCCAGGATGGCGTTGCGCAGGTCGGTGCCGGTGAGGTCGCGGGCGTCCGGGCCGGCGGTCTCGACGATCAGCCGCGCGGTTTCGCTCTCGGCCGGGCCGCCAAGGACCCAGACGGATGCGCCCTCGGCCGTCAGCGCCTTGGCGAGGGCGGCATAGGATTGCGGCGGCCAGGCTTTGCCGGCGCCGACCGCGCCGGGCGACAGGGTGATGATCGGGCGGCGCTCCTGGCTGAGGCCGCGCAGATCCAGCCAGCGGGAAAGCTCCTCGGGCAGGACTTTCAGCTCGGGTAGCGGCCATTTCGGGGGTAATTGAGCGCCCTTCGGGAGGGCCAGAGCCCCCATCTGGTCGATCATCCGGGGCAGTTTGCGCTCGCCCCAGCGGATGTCGTTGATGAGGCCGAATCGCGCCTCGCCGGCAAAGCCGGTGCGGATCGGGATGCCGGCCAGCGCCGGGGCCAGCGCCGCCTTCCACTTGCGCGACATGACGAGCGCCTGGCCGTAGCCGGCTTCGCGCAGCCGGGCGGCGAGGTCTTTCTGAATGGCCCAGCCGAGCCTTTTGCGGGGCTGGTCGGAGATGATCGGCCGCCGGACCCCCGGCATGTAGTCGGCCAGCGGGCTACACAGGGTCGAGGACACCATGTCCACCGGCCGGTGCGGGGCCTCGGCCTTGAGCAGCCGGACCACCGAATGCACGCGCACGAAGTCGCCGATCCACACGAAGGGGACGATCAGGACCGGGCGGTCGGGCTGGGCGGGGTCGATGGTCATTGGCTGCAGCGGTTAACCTTCGGCCTATGAGGCTGTCCAGCCGCAATTTTTACTGTTTCCGGCGACATTGGTCTGCGCCATTTGCGCCCCGTCCCGGACTGGGGCAAATGATGGCCTCCAGCGGGGTAGTGGATGATTTTGGTAACCGGCGGCGCCGGATTCATCGGATCGAACATCGTCGCCAGCCTCAACGAGGCGGGGCGGAGCGATGTCGTCGTCAATGACCTGCTCGGCTCGGACGCCAAATGGCGGAACCTCGCCAAGCGGCAGATCGCCGATTTCGTGCCGCCCGCGGACCTCGCCCGCTGGCTCGAGGGCCGCAAGCTCGAGGCGGTCATCCACATGGGCGCGATTTCATCCACCACCGCCACCGACGGCGATGAGGTGATGGAGAACAATTTTCGCCTGTCGCTGCGTTTGCTCGACTGGTGCACGCAGACCGGCACGCCCTTCGTCTATGCCTCATCCGCGGCGACCTATGGCGACCGCGATACGAACTTCGTCGACGATTGGTCGCTGGACGCGCTGAAGAAGCTGCGGCCGATGAATCTCTACGGCTGGTCGAAGCATCTGTTCGACCTCGCTTTGGTCGATCGCCACGCCAAGAAGCAAAAGCTGCCGCCGGTCTGGGTCGGCCTCAAGTTCTTCAACGTCTACGGCCCGAACGAATATCACAAGGGCGCGATGGCGAGCGTGCTGTCGAAAGTGTTCGACGGCGCCAAGGCCGGTCAGCCGGTCAAGCTGTTCAAGTCGCACCGCGACGGCATCGCCGATGGCGACCAGCGCCGCGACTTCGTCTATGTCGACGACGTCGTCTCGGTGGTGCGCTGGGCGATCAGCGGCTCGGCCGAGAGAAACAACAAGAACGGCATCTACAATGTCGGCACCGGCCAGGCCGAAAGCTTCAGGGACATGATCGTCGCCATGTTCAAGGCGATGGGGCGGGCGCCGAACATCGAGTACATCGACATGCCGGCCTCGATCCGCGACCAGTATCAGTATTTCACGCAGGCCGACGCCGGCAATCTGCGCCGCGCCGGCTACAATGCCGGCTTCACGCCGCTGGAGAAAGCCGTGACGCAGTACGTCACCGGCTATCTCGATACGGCCGACAAGTATCGTTGACCGCGCATGATCCCGAAAAGTGGCTACCGGTTTTCGGGTAAGGTCATGCGCAAGGATTAAGAATGTTCGACTTCGACAAACATCTCGCCGGCCTGTCGCAGCAGACGGTGCTCTGCATCGGCGATCTGATGCTCGACGAATTCGTCTATGGCGACGTCTCGCGCATCTCGCCGGAAGCGCCGACGCCGGTGATCGCGGTCAAACGCACCGAGGTGATGGTCGGCGGCGCCGGCAATGTGGCGCGCAATCTGGTCGCGCTCGGCACGCGCTGCATCTTCATCGGCGTCGTCGGTGACGACGAAGCCGGCAAGGCTTTGTCCGGCGCGCTGTCGCTCAATCCGCTGGTCGAGTTCTATCTTGCCACCGATCGGCAGCGCACGACGACGCGCAAGGTGCGCTTCGTCTCCGAGCATCACTCGACGCATTTGCTGCGCGCCGACTGGGAAGTGGCGGCGCCGATCGCGCCCGCCGAAGAGGATGCGCTGATCGGTTTCGCCATCGAAGCCATGCCGCGCGCCGGCGCCGTGGTGCTGTCCGATTACGCCAAGGGCGCGCTGACGCCGCGCGTCGTGCGCGCCGTGATCGACGCCGCCAACAAGGCCGGCAAGCCGGTCATCGTCGATCCCAAGGGCCGCGACTATTCGATCTATCGCGGCGTCACACTCATCACACCGAACCGGCAGGAACTCGCGGCGGCGACCGGCACCGCCGTGCGCAGCGACGACGAAGTCGCCGACGCGGCGCTCGGCCTCAAGAACGCGCTCGGCGCGCAGGCCGTGCTGGTGACGCGCAGCGAAGACGGCATGACCCTGGTCGGCGAGGGCGCGCCGGTGCATGTGCCGTCCTATGCCGTGAAGGTGCGCGACGTGTCCGGCGCCGGCGACACGGTCGTCGCCGTGCTCTCCGCCATGCTGGCGATGAATGCCGATTTCGAAAGCGCGATGCGCGCCGCCAATGCGGCTGCCGCCGTCGTCGTCGGCAAGCGCGGCACCGCGACGCTCACCGTCGATGAACTGCGTCACCGCATCCTGCCGGAGGCCTCGCTCGCCTCCGAAGAAAAAATTGTGTTCGACTGGTCGCAGCTCGACGAGCATCTCGCGCCATGGCGCAAGATCGGTTTGCGCATCGGCTTCACCAACGGCGTGTTCGATCTGCTGCATCCCGGCCACGTCAAGCTGCTGGCGCAGGCGCGCGCGCAATGTGATCGTCTGGTCGTTGGCCTCAACAGCGACGCGTCGGTGACTCGCCTGAAGGGTCCGACCCGTCCGGTGCAGAACGCGCAATCGCGTGCCGATGTGCTGGCGGCGCTCGAAGCCGTCGATCTCGTCGTCGTGTTCGAGCAGGACACGCCGCGCGACCTGATCGCCGAGGTGAAGCCCAGCGTACTGGTCAAGGGCAGCGATTACACGCGCGAGCAGGTTGTCGGCCACGACATCGTCGAGGCGCTCGGCGGCGTGGTCGTGCTGGTCGATCTGGTGCCGGGGCAATCCACGACCTCGATGGTCGAGCGCTCGCGCAACGGTAACCGCCGCTGAGGCGATGAAGGTGGAGCGGGCATGCCGCGCCTGTCGGTGATCGTGATCGCGAAGAACGAGGCCGCCAATATCGGCGCCTGTCTCGACAGCGTCGCGTTTGCCGACGAGCGCATCGTCGTGGTCGATGGCGGCAGCAGCGACGGCACGGCGGAGATCGCCGCCGGCAAGGGCGCCCGCGTTATCGAACATGCCTTCGGTGGCTTCGGCGCGCAGAAGAATTTCGCGCTGGCGCAGGCGAGCGGCGACTGGGTTTTCTCCATCGACGCCGACGAGCGTGTCACGCCGGCGCTGGCCAGCGAGATGGCGCAGGCGATGAGCGAATCCAAGGCCGACGGCTTCGAGATGCCGCGGCTGTCGAGCTTCTGCGGGCGGCAGATGCGGCACTCGGGCTGGTATCCGGATTACGTGCTGCGCCTGTTCAAGCGCGGCAAAGCGCGCTTCTCCGACGACCGCGTGCATGAGCGCATCATGTGCGACGGGCCGGTGGCGCGGCTGCGCAACGATCTGCTGCATGAGCCGGTCAAGCGGCTCGAGGATGCGTTGTCGCGCATGGATCGCTATTCGACCGCGAATGCCGCGATGACAGTGGCGCGCGGCCAACGCGTCAGCTTTTCCAGCGGCATCACGCATGGCCTGTGGAGCTTCTTCCGCACTTATATCCTGCGCGGCGGCTTCCTCGACGGCCGCGAAGGCTTCCTGCTCGCGGTCGCCAATGCCGAGGGCACGTACTATCGCTACATGAAGGCCTGGCTGGCGAGGCGCAACTCGTGAGCGGCGCGGTGAACGGCCTCATCTCCGTCATCGTCACCACCTACAGGCGCGAGGATGCGCTGGCCGCGGTGCTGCGTTCGCTGGCGGGGCAGACCGACACGAATTTCGAAGTCATCGTCGCCGATGACGGCTCGGGCCCGGCGACCGCCGAGCTTGTCGCCGCGTGGAAGGCCAAGGTCGGCCATCGCGTCGATCATGTCTGGCACGAGGACAAGGGTTTCCGCGCCGGCGAGATCCGCAACCGCGCCGTGCTGGCATCAAACGGTGACTATGTGATTTTCCTCGACGGCGATTGCATCGTGCGGCCGGATTTCGTCGCGCAGCACCGCAGGCTTGCCGAAGAGAATGCCTTCGTCTCCGGCAATCGCATCCTGTTGTCGCCGGCGCTGACCGAGCGCGTGCTGCGCGAGGGGCTGGAGCCGGAGCACTGGAGCTTCACGCAGTTTGTCAGCGAACGTTTCCGCGGCGGCGTCAACCGGCTGTCGGCGCTGCTGCATCTGCCGCTCGGGCCGTTGCGCCGGCTGCGCGCCAAAGAATGGAGGGGCGCGCGCTCCTGCAATTTGGCGATCTGGCGCCGCGACCTCGACACCGTCGATGGCTTCGATGCCGATTATGCCGGCTGGGGCAAGGAAGATTCCGACCTGATCGTCCGTCTGCTGCATGCCGGCGTCACGCGCAAGGATGGCAACTTCGCCACCGGTGTCGTTCATCTCTGGCACAAGGAAGCCGACCGTTCGGCACTCGGCGAGAACGAGCGCAAGCTCGCCGACTTGCTGACCGGCAGTGATATTCGCGCGAAGCATGGAATGTCGGCGCTGCGCGTCAAGGCCGTCGCCGAGACGGCCGCGCCATGACCCGCATCGAGCTGCCGGAGCGTCCGCGCATTCTGGTGGTGGCGCTGCGCCGTCTCGGCGACGTGCTGCTGACGACGCCGCTGATCGCCAGCCTGCGTCAGGCCTGGCCGCAGGCCACCATCGAGGCGCTGGTCTTCGCTGACACCGCCGGCATTCTTGCCGGCAATCCCGATCTCGATGGCGTTGTCACCCTGCCGGCCAGGCGCACCTTTGCACAAAGTGTGTCGCTGGCGATGAAGCTGTGGCGGCGCTACGACCTCGCCATCTCGACGCAATCGGGCGACCGGCCGACTTTCTTCGCGATCCTTGCGGCGCGTCGTGCCGTGGCGCCGGTGGAGGCGCGGGCGAGCGGCGCACTGAAGACACGCTTTCTCGCGCGAACCGTGCCGATTTCCGCTGGCGTGCATCGTGTCGAGGAGATGCTGCGGCTCGCCGATGCGCTCGGCATCGAACGCGCGTCGAAGCTCACGCCGCCGGCCGCCTTGCCGTTCGAAGGCAGGCCCGTCGGCGATTACGCCGTGATCCATGCCGCGCCGATGTTTCGCTACAAGCAGTGGACGGCGCAGGGCTGGCGCGACATCGCCGCCTCGCTCAAGGCGCGCGGCCTCACCGTCATCGCCACGGGCGGACCGGCGACGGACGAGCGCGCTTATCTCGACGACATCTGGCGCGGCGCCGAGGTGACGCGGCTCGACGGCAAGCTGAACTGGGGGCAACTCTCCGGGCTGCTCTCCGGCGGGAAGGTCTTCATCGGCCCCGATACATCGGTGACTCATCTCGCCGCCGCTGCCGGCTGTGCGACGGTCGCGTTGTTCGGGCCGACCGATCCGCAGCTATGGGGGCCATGGCCGGTCGGCGGTCTCAGCGCGTCATGGGCCGACACCGGCGCGATACAGCAGCGCGGCAATGTCTGGCTGGTGCAGCATGCCTTTCCCTGCACGCCGTGCCAGCTCGAAGGCTGCGAGCGCAGGCTTGAAAGCCATAGCGCCTGTCTCGACGCGCTGACGCCGCAGCAGGTCATGGCGGCGATCGACGCGGCGCTCGGAAGATAGCCGGTCCCGCCAGGCGCCATGCGGAGATTGACAAGGATATTCTCCGCAAAAAGTGCGGAGAATACGACAACATTCTCCGCATAAGGTGCGGAGAATGTTGTCGGCTCACGCCGCTGACGCGCGGTCCTTGGCGAAAGCGTAAAGCAGCCACGCCACCAGCGCGGCGCCGCAAGCCACCGCGCTGATCTGCACGGCAAGGCTGGTCTCGAGCAGCGTGGCCAGCGCCAGCAGGCCGAGCGCGACATTAACGGCGAAGATGCGCGTCACGGTCTCCATCACGCGGAATCCGTTCTGAGTGGCGCGCTGATAGAAATGCGTGCGGTGCGCGACCCAGACTTTCTCGCCGCGCGAAAGGCGAAGGAACAACGTGATGGTCGCGTCGGCGAGATAATAAAGCGGCAGCAGGAGCGCTGCGGCGAGATGGCCGCGGCCGGCGAGGGCGATCAGCATCCAGGCGATGAGCAGTCCGATGGCGAGACTGCCGACATCGCCGAGAAACATCTTCGCCACCGGTTTGTTGAGCGGCGCGAAGCCCAGCATGGCGCCGCACAAAGCCAGCGCGACCACGGTCTCGGTCGGCGACGTGGCACCGAAGACGCCGAACAGGGCGATGAAGGCCGTGACCGGCACGGTCTCGGCGGCGGTGATCCAGTCGATGCCGTCCATGAAATTGGTGAGGTTGACGAACCACACCGCGCCAAGGCCGAGCAGGACGCGCTCGAGCGAGAGCGGCAGCATCGGCACAATGCGCGCCTCGGCCGGGATGGCGACGAGGATCGCGGCCACGGCGACGGCCTGCAGCAGTAGTCGCGGCAGCACGCCGACCGGTTTGATGTCATCGACCGCGCCGACGATGGCGATGCCGACGGCGGCGGCGAGAACGATGCCGAGCGTGCGGTCGGCGATGCCGTCGAGCGCCAGCGCGGCGAGGGTGCTGATGGCCACCGTCGCGGCGACGACGCCGATGCCCGCGCCCTGCGGCGTCGGCGTCCTGTGCGAGGAGCGCGCATTCGGCAGCGCCAATGCGTAGCGCAGCAACAGTGGCCGCAGCAGCAAGAGCAAGCCATGGCTGATCGCCGCGGCGGCGATCAGCATCAGGATGGCGGTGCTCAGCGTCAGCGCGGCGGTGTTCATGCATCCTCCGCGTCGCGGGCGGCGAGCAGTTTCTGATACAGCGCGACGATCTCGTCGCCGATGCGCTTGCTGGAGAATTCTTCCACGGCCATGCGGCGGCTCTCGGCGGCGAAGCGGTGGCGCAAGGCGTCGTCTTTCATCAGCGTCTCGATGGCGTTGGCCAATGCCGTGGCGTCGTCCACCGGCACCAGCAGCGCATTCTGATCCTGCCGCGCGATCTCGCGGCAGCCGGGCACATCGGTGGCGATGAGCGCGCGGCCGCAGGCGGCAGCTTCGAGCAGGCTCTTGGGCAGGCCTTCGCGGCGTGACGGCAGCACGCCGACATGCGCCTGCGCCCAGACCGAGGCGATGCCGCTGACATGGCCCATGACGACGAGGTTCGGCCGGTGGCGCCAGGTATCGATCACGCTCTGAGGGATCGAGGCCGGGTTGGACGGGTCGGGCGTGCCGGCGAGCAGCAGGCGCACGGCGAGGCCGCGTTCGGCGAGGATCTCATGGGCGCGGACCAGGGGCCGCACGCCCTTGTCGTCGAGCAGGCGGCCGACGAAGCCGACCGTGAACATTCCATCCGGCTCGGGCAGGGGCCTGAGTTCATCGACGTCGATGCCGGAGCCGGGGATGAGCGCGATGTGCTCCTCCGCGACGCCCAGCGCGCGAACGGCGTCGCGGTCGTCGGGGTTCTGCACCAGCACGGCGGTGGCCGGGCGGTTCAGCAGCCAGCGCATCAGCGGCGCCGCGACCGCGCGGATGGCGCGGGCCTTGATGGTGTTGGAGGTGAAGGCAAAGCCGAGCCCGGCGAAGGCGTTGAGCTTGGCCATCGGCAGGCCGAGGGCGGCGATCGAGCCGAGCACGGAGGGGACCAGGGCGACGTGGTGGACGAGGTCCGGCTTGAGCCGGCGGTACAGGGCGCGGACCTCCCCCACCGTGGCGATGAGGGTGAAGGGATTGAGGCTGCCGCGCCGCCAGTTCACGGGGTGGAGGGTGAAGCCCTCCGCGGCGATGGCGCCGCCGTGGCGGCTGACGCGGGTCGCGACATGGACGTCGAAGCCTATATCCAGCGCCGCCCGCGCCATCGGCAGGCGGTGGGAGACGAAGTACCAGTCTTCGGAGACCAGATAGAGGATCGCTTTCGCCATCAACGGGCCGGGTTTCTCGCTGCTGCCGGGTGGTCAACCCATAGTGCACCCGGCGCCGGATTGGAAACGCTCCGCACCGCGGCGGTCCGCCTGTCCACTTTTAAGACTTTGGGATCATGAAATTTTCTCGCGCGCCGGGAGTCGCGGTGTCCTTGACCTTCATTTTGCCGGTGAGGTAAAAATGCACGTAAAAGCTGCGGTCACGGGCAATTCACCCGGACGGCGGTAGCAGTGGACGGTGTGGCATCTGCAAGAACCGACAGACACACTGGCGAGCCTCAACACGGACTGCCGGGCCTGCGGTCACGCCATCGCGGCTTTCATGTCATTCGGCCGGATGCCGATCGCCAACGGTTTCCTGCCATCCGATCATCTCGCCGGCGAATACTTTTTCGAATTGGCGCCTGCCGTCTGCGGCCATTGCGGCCTGTTCCAGCTTACCCGGCAGCCCGACCCGGAGCGCATGTTTCACGACAATTACGCCTTCTTCTCCGGCACGTCGCGGCACATGCAGGCGCATTTCCAGGCCTTTGCCGGCGCCGTGATGGCCGGCCCGTTGCGAGGACGCGACGACCCGTTCGTGGTCGAGCTCGGCAGCAATGACGGCATCATGCTGCGCCACTTCCGATCCGCCGGCATTCGCCATATCGGGGTCGAACCGTCGGTCAATGTCGCCGACGCGGCGCGTGCCGCCGGCATCGAAACGCTCGCCGGCTTCTTCGACGAGGCGCTGGCTGACCGCATCGCCGCCGCACACGGCCAGGCCGACGCGGTGCTGGCGGCAAATGTCGTGTGCCACATCGCCAACCTCGTCGGCGTCGCCCGTGGCGTCGTTCGGTTACTCAAGCCGGACGGCGTCTTCCTGTTCGAGGATCCGTATCTCGGTGCGATGATCGAGAAGACGGCCTACGATCAGATCTATGACGAGCACGTCTTCATGTTCTCCGTGCTGTCCGTCCAGCGCGCCTTCGCGCGGCACGGCCTGGAGCTGATCGACGCCGAAGCGCAGCCGACCCATGGCGGCTCGATGCGCTACACTTTGGCGCCGCAGGGGCACCGCTCGGTGTCGCCGCGAGTTGGCGAATGGCTGGCGCGCGAGCGCGTAAAAGGGCTCGACCGCCCCGAAACATACAATCGGTTCCGGCAGGCCTGCGAGCGTTCGCGCGACGAGTTGGTGCGTTTGCTTGACGACCTGCGCGCGCACTGCAAGCGTATCGTCGGCTACGGCGCCACCTCCAAGAGCACAACGGTGACGAACTATTGCGGCATCTCTCCGGACAATGTCGAGTTCATCGCCGACACAACACCGATCAAGCAGGGCAAGCTGTCGCCCGGAGCGCATATTCCGGTACAGCCCTACACGGACTTCGTGCGCGACTACCCCGACTACGCCTTGCTGTTCGCATGGAATCACGAGACGGAGATTCGCGAGAAGGAACGCGCGTTTCTCGCGCAGGGCGGCCGCTTCATCCGTTACGTGCCGGATGTTCGGATCGTCTCGTGATACCGCTGGCGTCGCCGCTTGAACAATACCGCGCCCATGCTCAGGCTATTGACGCGGCCCTGCGGCGTGTTGCCGACAGTGGACATTATATCTTCGGCCCTGAAGTCACCGGTTTCGAGCAAGCTTTTGCCGCCTATTGTGGAGTAGCTCATGGCGTCGGCGTGGGCAGCGGCACCGATGCACTGACACTGGCGCTCGGCGCCTTCGACATCGGCGCCGGGGACGAGGTGATAACAGCAGCGCATACGGCGTTACCGACCGTGGTGGCCATCCTTGACGCCGGCGCAACGCCGGTCCTGGTCGATGTCGATCCGGTTTATCGGACCATGGACGCGGCGAAATGCGAGGCCGCGATCACGCCGAGAACCAAAGCGGTGATCCCTGTCCACCTTTACGGCGAGCCGGCCGATATGGAAGCGATCATGGAGATCGCTCACCGCCACGGTCTCAAGGTGATTGAGGACTGCGCTCAGGCGGCCGGCGCGCGTTACTGTGGCAAACGTGTCGGTAGTTTCGGCGCCGCCGCCTGCTTCAGTTTTTATCCGACCAAGAATCTTGGCGCGCTCGGCGATGGCGGCATGGTGGTGACGTCCGATACCGCCTTCGCGGCGCGGCTTCGCCGGCGACGTCAATATGGCTGGGACGAGCAGCGCCGCGCTGGTGAAACCGGCTTCAATTCGCGGCTTGATGCGATTCAGGCGGCGATCCTGTCGGCGAAGCTGCCGTCGCTCGATGCCGACAATTTCCGCCGGAAAGCCCTTGCCGCTCGCTACGCAACCGGGCTGGCCGGGCTGCCGCTGACGATCCCTGCGGAGCGAGCGGACAGCGAGCCGGTTTTCCATCTTTATGTCATCGAATGTCAGGCGCCGCCGGCCCTGATGAAGCATCTCGACGAGCGCGGCATCGGTGCAGCCGTGCATTATCCGGTCCCCGCGCACCGCCAAGACGGTTACGCACCGCACGTCATCACGCCGCCGGACGGTTTACCGGTGACCGAGCATCTTGCCGGTGCCGTCCTAAGCCTGCCAATGTATCCGGAGCTTGCCGATGGCGATGTCGATCGCGTCATCACCGCCATTCGTGCTTTCTTTGCCTGACGCGTCGACGCTCAATGGATTCGCGGTTTGGAAGGGCGTTTACCCCGGCTTCGCCGAAGCGCCGTCCGAGGGCCCGGGCTTTGCCGGCGCCGAATGGTGCGAGCGCAGCGCCGCCGCCGTGCGGCAGGGGCTGACCGCGATCGCTAAAGATCAGGCTCTCGATTATTCGCTCACCCAACGCAACGCGGTGCTGCCGCCCCTGGTCGCGGCGCTGCTTGCCGCGCGGCCGCGTCTTCGCGTGCTCGACTTTGGCGGCGGAGCGGGTCTGGGTTTTCTCATTTTGAGGCAGGCCATGCCCGCTGCCATGACGCGGATCGACTATGCCGTCGTCGAGACGTCGGACATCTGTGCCGTGGGCCGCCGGGTGCTGCGCGCCCAAGGGCCGACTTTCCATGAAAGCATTCCGGACGGCAGGCCATTCGACATCGTCCATAGCGCCAGCGTGCTGCAATATATAGATGACTGGCGAGGCGCGATTGCCGCAATGACGGCGGCCCGCCCGGCATTCTTCAGTCTGGGCGATGTGTTTGGCGGGGCCTTTCCCGCCTTCGTCACCCTGCAGACCTATTACGGCAGCCGCATCCGTCACTGGCTTTTCAGTCTCGATGAACTGATCGAGACCGTTGTCGCTCATGGCTATCGCCTTGCACTGCGCCTGCCTTGTCATGTCGAGGTGCTGGGGCGTCGCGGGCCGCTGCCGATGGAAGCGCTGCCGCGGCATTTGCGCATTCCGAATACGCACCATCTGCTATTCATCCGCGAGGAAGCGCACCGATGAACGGACTGCGCCGGCCCAGCACGGTGGCCGATGTCGTGAAGCTTGATTTGCCGCGCCATGTCCGCGACGATGGTGTGCTGGTGGTCGCTGAAGGTTTGAAGCATGTTCCGTTCGCCGTCGCGCGCCTGTTCACGGTCGAGGCGCCGCTGGGCGCGGTGCGCGGCCGGCACGCGCACTGGCGCTGTTCGCAATTCATGATTTGCGTATACGGCGCCATCGAGTTTCTGGTCGACGACGGTGCTGTACACAAAGCCTTCGTGCTGGAGCACGGCCATGAGGCGCTTTATGTGCCGCCGCTGCTGTGGCAGTCGCTGACCTTTCGCGCGCCGAAAGCGGTACTGGTCGGCATCTGCGACCGGCCCTATGAGGAGGACGACTACATTCGCGACTACGACGCCTTCCTCGATGCGCGAAGGCGCACGAGCGCGTGAAGATCGCCGTCACTGGCGCGCTCGGCCATATCGGCTCGGCGTTGATCCGCGCGTTGCCGGCGCATTTTCCGGACGCCGAGATCGTGCTGATCGATAATCTGGCGACCCAGCGTTACCCGTCATTGTTCAATTTGCCGGCACAAGGCCATTACCGCTTCATCGAAGCTGATGTGCGCGATGCCGATCTGCAGAGGCTGTTCGCGGGCGCGTTCGCCGTGGTGCATCTTGCCGCCACCACCGATGCCGCCGCGAGCGTCGGCCACGAAATGGAAACGGAGGCCAATAATCTCCGTGCCACGCAGGCCGTCGCCAATGCCTGTATTGCCACCGGCGCTCGACTGATTCACGTCTCATCTACCAGCGTCTACGGCACGCAGGACGGCATTGTCTCCGAAGACTGCCCGCCGGACGCCCTCAGGCCGCAAAGTCCTTACGCCGAGATCAAGCTGAAGGAAGAGCGGCTCGTCGCATCGGGTGCCGGGGAGGGGCTGAAGGCGGTGACATGCCGCTTCGGCACCATCTTCGGCGTATCGCCGGGCATGCGCTTTCACACCGCCGTCAACAAGTTCAGTTGGCAGGCTGCCATGGGCCAGCCGCTAACGGTCTGGCGCACCGCTTACGAACAGAAGCGGCCCTATCTCGACCTTGCCGACGCCGTACGCGCCATCGCCTTTGTCATCGGTCGCGGTCTGTTCGACGGGGGAATCTATAATGTACTGACGCTGAACGCGACCGTGCGCGAGGTCGTGGAGGCGCTGCGCGAGGTTGCGGCGGATGTGGACGTGACGTTCGTGGACAGCCCGATCATGAACCAGTTGTCCTATGAGGTGTCGTCCCGGCGCTTTCGCGACCGTGGTTTCGTCTTTGCGGGCGACATCCGCCGCGGTATCGCCGAGACCATGGCCGTGCTGGGTGCCGCCGGTGGCCGCCGTTGACGCGGGGCCGCGGATGCGGCACGCACTGGAGCCTTTCCGGCTTTGATGGAATCAAAGCCGGGGCTCCAGCTACTTGTTTTGACGCGTTTTCTTCACGCGAACCGGTTTCCACTTCGCTCGAAAACGCTCTAGACGTCGGTTGTTTGACGGGACGACGCCTCAATGTGCGGCATTGCCGGCTTTTACGACCGGGTCCGGTCGGGCGATCCTGCGGCGCTGGAACGGCGCGCGCAGGCGATGTCTGACGCCATCGCCTATCGCGGTCCCGACAGCTGGGCGATCTGGTGCGACGCCGATGCGGGGCTGGCCCTGGCGCACCGGCGCCTCGCCATCGTCGACCTGACGCCGAGCGGCGCCCAGCCGATGGTCTCGGCCGACGGGCGCTGGGTGATTTCATACAACGGCGAGGTCTACAACCGCGATGCGGTCGCGCGCTGCCCGGAACTCGCCGGCTTCGCCTTTCGCGGTACCTCGGACACCGAGGTGATCCTGGAATCCGTGGCCAGACGCGGCATCGACCGCACCCTCGCCGACATCAATGGCATGTTCGCCATCGCGCTTTGGGATCGCTCGACGCGCACGCTGCATCTCATCCGCGACCGGCTCGGCATCAAGCCGATCTATTTCTCGGACGATGCGCGCGGAGTCGCTTTCGCCTCGGAGCTGAAGGCGCTGCGCGCGGGGGGCGTTCCGCTCGAGACCGATCCGCAATCGGTGGCGAGTTTCCTTCGCTTTGCCTATGTGCCGGCGCCGTATTCGATCTACCGCAACGTATCCAAGGTCATGCCCGGCGAGATCGTTTCGATCGAGGCCGACGGCAAGGTGTCGCGCCGCATCTACTGGTCGCTGCGCGATGTCGCCGCAGCCGGCGTCGCCTCGCCATTCCCGGGCTCGGACGCCGAGGCGGAAGCCGAGCTGCACGACCTGCTGGCCGATGCCGTTGCGGGGCAGATGATGTCGGACGTGCCGCTCGGCGCCTTCCTGTCGGGCGGCATCGACTCATCGGCCGTCGTCGCGCTGATGGTCGCGGCCGGCCGCGGCCCGGTGCGCACCTTCTCGATCGGCTTTTCCGACATAGGCTTCGATGAATCGCAACACGCCCGCGCCGTGGCCGAACATCTCAAGACCGACCATCGCGACATGATGGTGACCGGACAGGATGCGCTCGATGTCGTGCCGCAGCTCGCCGACATGTACGACGAGCCATTTGCCGACTCCTCGCAGATCCCCACGCATCTGATCTCGAAACTCACGCGGCAACACGTGACGGTGGCGCTGACCGGCGACGGCGGCGACGAACTGTTTGCCGGCTATAACCGCTACAATCTGGGGCAGGGGCTAGCCGGCCAATTATCGCGCTCGCCGCGCGCCCTGCGCCAGGCGGCGGGCGCCGTGCTCGATGCCATGCCCGATGCGCTGGTCGAGGCCGGCGCGTCGCTGCTGCCGACGAAGGTGCGGCCGCCGCAGCTGGTCGACAAGCTCAAGAAGTTCGCCGCCGTGCTGCCGCTCGACAACGAGGAAGCTTATCGCGTTCTGGTCAGCCAGAATCGCGACCCGTCATCCTTGATGTTCGGTACGCCCGAGCATGACGTCGCCCTGCCGAGCCTGCCGCCGTCCGCCGCCGACTGCTCGGTCGAGCGTCTGCAACTGTGCGATCAGTTGACCTTCCTGCCGGACGACATCCTGCAGAAAGTCGATCGGGCCTCGATGGCGGTGTCGCTCGAGGTGCGGCCGCCGCTGCTCGATCATCGCGTGGTCGAATTCGCCTGGCGGCTGCCGCGCGCCATGCGGCTGCGCGGCGGCGACACCAAGTGGCTGCTGCGCCGGGTGCTCGATCGTTACGTGCCGCGCGCCCTGGTGGAGCGGCCGAAGATGGGCTTTGGCATTCCGCTGGCCGACTGGCTGCGCGGCCCGTTGCGGGGCTGGGCCGAGGATCTGCTGGCGCCCTCGCGTTTCGGTGGCGCCTTGCTCGATCCGGCGCCGGTGCAGGCGATGTGGCAGGCGCACCTGTCGGGCCGGCGCAACTGGGCCTATGCCTTGTGGGCGATTCTGATGTACGAGGCGTGGCGCCGCCGCTGGGACGGGCTGTAGTGTCCGCGCGCGGCGTTGAAAGGATCGATCCGTGGCGGCTCACGACATTCAGCCTGGCTTGCAACCCATCCTCGTCACCGGCGCGGCCGGCTTCATCGGCTTTCATGTCGCGACCGCGCTGCTGAAGGAAGGCCGCGTCGTCATCGGCGTCGACAACCTGACGCCGTATTACGATGTGAAACTGAAAGAAGCGCGGCTTGCCGAACTGGCGAAGCACAATGGCTTCTCCTTCATCAGGCACGATCTCGCCGACCGTCAGGCGACCGCCGATCTATTCGCGCAGTACAAGTTTCCGCACGTCGTGCATCTGGCCGCCCAGGCCGGCGTGCGTCATTCGCTGGTCGATCCGCACGCGTATGTCGATTCCAATTTGATCGGCTTCGTCAATGTGCTGGAAGGTTGCCGTCATAACGGCTGCCGGCATCTCATCTATGCTTCGTCGTCGTCGGTCTACGGCAGCAATACGCATATGCCGTTCTCCGTTCATGACAATGTCGATCATCCGCTCAGCCTCTATGGCGCCTCGAAGAAGGCCAACGAGCTGATGGCGCATTCCTATTCGCACCTGTTCAGGCTGCCGACGACGGGCCTGCGCTTTTTCACGGTGTACGGGCCGTGGGGCCGGCCGGACATGGCAATGTGGATTTTTGCCGGCGCCATTCTCGCCGGCAAGCCGATCAAATTGTTCAACCACGGCAAGATGCGGCGCGACTTCACCTATGTCGATGACGTAGTGGAGTCGATCGTGCGCCTTGTCGGGAGGCCGGCGGCGGTCGATCCGAACTGGTCGGGCGACACGCCGGATCCTGGCTCGAGCAGCGCGCCGTGGCGGGTCTACAATATCGGCAACAACAATCCGGTCGATCTGCTGGATGTCGTCGAACTGCTCGAGAAATCAATCGGCAAAAAGGCGATCCGCGAGCTCGAACCGATGCAGCCCGGCGATGTGCCGGCCACCTATGCCGACGTCGACGCGTTGATGAAGGAAGTCGACTTCAAGCCGGCAACGCCGATCGCCGAGGGCATTGCGCGCTTCATTGCCTGGTATCGCGTCTATCACGGCCTCACATAGCGATTTTCTGCTTCCCTTGATGAGATGACCGACAAGGTCGCACTGATCACCGGTGTGACCGGGCAGGACGGCGCCTATCTCGCCGAATTCCTGCTCGGCAAGGGCTACGTCGTGCACGGCGTCAAGCGCCGCGCGTCGTCGTTCAACACCGGCCGAGTCGATCATCTCTATGTGGATCCGCATGACGGCGACACACGCTTTCACATGCATTTCGGCGATATGACCGACGCAACCAGCCTCATCCGTCTGATCCAGGAGACGCAGCCGGACGAAATCTACAATCTTGCCGCGCAGAGCCATGTGCAGGTCTCGTTCGAGACGCCGGAATATTCGGCCAATGCCGATGGCCTTGGTACGCTGCGGTTGCTCGAGGCCGTGCGCATTCTGAAGATGGAGCAACGCGTCCGCGTTTATCAGGCGTCGACCTCGGAACTTTTTGGTAATGCGCCGGCGCCGCAGAACGAACTGACGCCCTTTGCACCGCGCAGTCCTTACGGCGCTGCCAAGCTCTATGCCCACTGGATAGCGGTGAACTACCGCGATGCTTATGGCATGCATGTGTCGAACGGCATCCTGTTCAATCACGAGAGTCCGATGCGCGGTGAGACTTTTGTGACGCGCAAGGTTACCCGCGCCGTCGCCGCGATCGAGTACGGCAGGCAGGAGACGCTGTATCTCGGCGATCTCGACGTTCGGCGCGACTGGGGCCACGCCCGAGATTACGTTGAGGGCATGTGGCTGATGCTGCAGCAGCCCGAGCCCGACGATTATGTGCTGGCCACCGGCGAGGCGCATTCGGTGCGAGAGTTTGTCGAGCGCGCCTTTGCTTGCGTCAGCCGCGAAATTACCTGGCGCGGCACGGGCGCGGCCGAGCGTGGTTTGGATGCGGCGAGCGGCGCGGTGCTCGTTGCCATTGATCCGCGCTATTATCGGCCGACCGAGATCGGGCATCTGGTCGGCGATCCGGCCAAGGCGCGGCGCGTCCTCGGTTGGCGTCACCGCGTCGGTTTCGAGGAACTTGTGCGCGAGATGGTCGAGAATGACCTCAAAGCGCTGGGCGACGAGGCCAAAACGTCCTGACGCACGAGCCGCGACAATTGTTTGATCTGACGGGCAAGAAAGTGTTCGTCGCCGGCCATGGCGGCATGGTGGGCTCGGCGATCATGCGCCGTCTGGAGCGAGAGGATTGCGAAGTCTTCACAATCGGTCGCGCCGGGCTCGACCTGAGGGTGCAGGCGTCGACCGAGCATTGGATGTCGATGGTGAGGCCCGATGCGGTCTTTCTCGCCGCGGGCCGGGTCGGCGGCATATCCGCCAACGAAGCCTATCCGGGCGATTTCATCGCCGACAACATGGCGATCGCGCTCAATGTGATGCGCGCCGCTCTGAATGCGGGTGTCGGCAAGTTGCTCTATCTCGGCTCGAGTTGCGTCTATCCGCGGCTGGCGCCGCAGCCGATGACGGAAGACGCGCTGCTGACCGGTCCGCTCGAGCCGACCAATGAATGGTACGCCATCGCCAAGCTCGCCGGCATCAAGCTGGCACAAGCCTACCGCCGCCAACACGGCGCCGATTTCATTTCCGTGATGCCGGCCAATCTCTACGGTCCCGGCGATAATTATCATCCCGAAAACAGCCACGTGCCGGCCGCGCTGATCCGCCGCTTTCACCAAGCCAAGGTCGGCGGCGCTCGGCAGGTGACGGTGTGGGGCAGCGGCACGCCGCGCCGCGAATTCCTGGCCGTCGACGATCTCGGCGATGCCTGCGTCTTTGCCATGAAGCGCTATACCGGCGAGGGCCTTCTCAATATCGGCAGTGGCCATGAAGTCACCATCGCCGACTTCGCGCGGCTGGTCGCCGACACGGTTGGCTATGACGGTGAGATCGTCTTCGACGCTGGCCGCCCGGACGGCGTGCCGCGCAAACTGCTCGACACCTCGCGTCTCAACGCGCTCGGCTGGTCGGCGCGCACGCCGCTCGCTTCGGGACTGCGAGCGGCCTATGCCGATTTTCTTGCGTGGGAAGGCAGGTGGCGCGAGCGCTAGAGGGTTAATGTCGACGGCCGCCGCGCTGTCGCGGCGTTGATCCGGCGCCATTTTGGCCCTGTAACGACTTGAATCAAAACGTGTTCACCGCATTTCACAGGTGCGGTCGCCAGCCTATGACCAGCGTGCTAGGGGACGCGGGGTTCAAAATTCAGGGTTGGGGATCGGCTTTTCGCGATGACACAGGCTTCCACCATCGAAACGCGGCCGCTGCGCGTTGGCGTCGTCGGCGTCGGCGTTATGGGCAGCAACCACGCGCGCGTTCTCGCCGGGCTGCCGGGCGCTGAGCTCGCCGGCGTTGCCGATCCCGACGTCAAGCAGGCCGAGTTCGTCGCCCGCACCTTGAACTGCGCCGCGGTGTCCGACATCGACGGGCTGCTCGATCTCGGCGTCGATGCCATCACTATCGCTGCGCCGACGCATTTGCATCGCGAAGTGTCGCTGGCGGCGATCGCACGCGGCGTGCATGTGCTGGTCGAGAAGCCGATTGCCTCGACGGTGGAAGAGGGCCACGAGATCATCGCCGCCGCGCGCGCCAAGGGCGTGACGCTGATGGTCGGCCATGTTGAGCGCTTCAACCCGGCGGTCGAAGCTATCAAGGACGCGATCCGCGGCGAGGATATTCTCTCGATCGCCATCACCCGCGTCGGTCCGTTCCCGCCGCGTATGTCGAATGTCGGCGTCGTCATCGATCTCGCCGTGCACGACATCGACCTGATCCGCTGGTTCACCGACAGCGACATCACCGAAGTGCAGCCGCAGCTCTCCAGCGCGGTGGCCGAGCGCGAGGATATCGCGCTGCTGCAGTTCCGCACTGCCTCCGGCGTGCTGGCGCACATCAACACCAACTGGCTGACGCCGTTCAAGGCGCGCAACGTGACGGTGGCGACGCGCCGCAAATACGTCATGGGCGATCTGCTCACGCGTCAGGTCACCGAATGCTTCGGCTTCCAGCCGGACGGCAGCTATTCGATGCGTCATCTGTCGGTCGGCCATGCCGAGCCACTGCGTTCAGAACTGCTCGCCTTCCTGCAGGCCATCCGCACCGGCGCCGCGCCGGCCGTGACGGGAGAGCAGGGCGTTGCCAGCCTCCAGGTCGCCATCCAGTGCCTGACCTCGAGCAGCCATCAGCCGCCGGCCGCGCGCCGCGCCAACGTTGCCGTCTAGTCCACCAACATCCGGTCCGTCTTCATGAACGTTCGCAGCGATCTGCCCCCGATTCCCTTTATCGATCTCGCCGCGCAGCGGCGACGGCTAGGCAGCGCGATCGACAATGCGGTGATGAAGGTGGTGAACAGCTGTCAGTTCATCCTCGGCCCGGAAGTGAAAGCCTTCGAAGCCGATCTGGCGGCCTTCGCCGGCGTGAAACATGCCGTGTCCTGCGCCAGCGGCACCGACGCTCTGGTGTTGCCGCTGCGCGCGATGGGCATCGGCCCGGGCGATGCCGTGCTGTGCCCGTCCTTCACCTTCTGTGCGACGGCCGAGGTCGTGGCGCTGGGCGGCGCGACGCCGGTCTTCGTCGATGTCGATCCGGTCACCTTCAACATGAACCCGGATCACATCGCCGGCGCGGTCGAAACCGCGCGCGAACTTGGCCTCACGCCCAAGGCGATCATTCCGGTCGATCTGTTCGGCCAGGCCGCCGCTCACGGCCCGATCGCGGCCGCCGCCAAGGCGCATGAACTCTTCATCATCGACGACGCGGCGCAGGGCTTCGGCGCGACCTATAACAACCGCCGTATCGGCTCGTTCGGCCATGTCACCGCGACCAGCTTCTTTCCGGCCAAGCCGCTCGGCTGCTACGGTGACGGCGGCGCGGTGCTGACCGACGACGATAACCTCGCCGATTTGATGCGCAGCATTCGCGTGCACGGCATGGGCAGCGACCGCTACGACAATGTCCGCCTGGGCCTGACGTCGCGTCTGGACACGGTTCAGGCCGCGGTGCTGATCGAAAAGCTCAGGATCTTCCCGGACGAGATCGAGGCGCGCGAGCGCATCGCCCGCCGCTACAACGATGCCCTGCGCGACGTGGTCGTCGTGCCGGTTGTGCCGGCCGGCATGTCGTCGGTGTGGGCGCAGTACACCATCCGCCTCAAGCCCGGCACGCGCGATGCCTTCGCCGCCGCGCTCAAGGCCGAAGGCGTGCCGACCGCGATCTATTATCCGATTCCGCTGCACCGCCAGCAGGCTTACAAGCATTACCCGGTCGGCAAAGGTGGCGTCGCGGTCAGCGAAGCGCTGGCCCATGAAGTCATAAGCCTGCCGATGCACGCCTATCTGGACGAGCCGACGCAGGATCGCATTGTCGATGCGGTGCGCCGCGCCGTGAAGGCGGCCTGAACGTCCGCCGCGCCTTGATTCGGCCGCAGCCTCGGCCGAGTTTGGCTTTATCCGCCGGCGCTTTAAGGTAGACGCCGGATTCGGACGGCTCCCGCCGGCCGACCTTGAGCGCCGCACGGACCTCGTCAGCCGATGATCAAGTCGTTTCTCACGGTCGGCGGCTACACGCTCCTGTCGCGCGTCACGGGCTTCATCCGCGACATTATCATGGCCGCGATCCTCGGCGCCGGGCCGGTGGCGGATGCTTTCTTCGTCGCTTTCCGGCTGCCCAATCATTTCCGTGCCATCTTCGCCGAAGGCGCCTTCAACGCCGCTTTCGTGCCGGCCTATGCCAGGGTGCGCGAGCAGGGTGGGGCGGAGCGCGCGGCGCGCTTTGCCGATCACATCTTCACTATCCTTCTGGCGTCGCAGATCGTGCTCCTGGCGCTGGCGCTGCTGTTCACGCCGCAGGCCATCGATCTTCTCGCGCCCGGCTTCCGCGACGAGCCGATGCGCTACGGACTGGCGGTGGATCTGACGCGGATCACTTTTCCGTATCTGCTGTTGATCACGCTGGTGACGCTCTATGGCGGCATCCTCAATGCGTTGCAGCGCTTCGCCGCCGCCGCGGCCGCGCCGATCCTGCTCAACCTGTCGCTGATCGTGGCGCTGCTGCTGGCCGTTTATTTCCCGACGCCGGGTCATGCCGCGGCCTGGGGCGTCGCCATCTCGGGTGTGCTGCAGGCGCTGCTGGTCGGCGGCGATGCGTTCCGGCAGAGCGTGCTGGCTCGGCTGCGACGGCCGCGCTGGGATACCGACGTCAAACAATTCTTCCGGGCGCTGGCGCCCGCGACCGTCGGCTCTGCCGGCGTGCAACTCGCGCTGTTCGCCGACACCATCATCGCCAGCTTTCTCGCGGCGGGCGCGATCTCGGCTTTGTATTATGCCGATCGGCTCAACCAGTTGCCCATCGGCGTCATCGGCATTGCCATCGGCACCGTGGTGCTGCCGGAGATGTCGCGGCGCCTGGCCGCCGGCGACGATGCCGGCGCTGCGCATGCGCAGAACCGCGCCTTCGAGTTCACGCTGCTGCTGGCGATGCCATGCCTCGCGGCCTTCATCGCCATACCCGATCTCATCATGCGGGCGCTGTTCGTTCGCGGCGCTTTCACCTCGGCGGATGCGGCGGCGGCCGGCGCGACGCTTGCGGCCTATTCAGTCGGCCTGCTGCCGTTCCTGCTGATCCGCAGTGCGGTCGCGACCTTCTTCGCGCGCGGCGACACCAAGACGCCGGTGATTGCTTCGCTCACCGCCGCCGCGGTCAATATCGGCTTCAAGATCTTGCTGATGGGCCCGCTGGCCCAGGTCGGCCTCGCCTTGGCGACGGCGATCGGCGCCTGGATCAATCTCCTGCTTGTGGTGTGGCTGGCGCATCGCGCCAATCATGCCCGCGTCGATGGTCGGTTGCGGAACTCGGTGCTGAAATTTGCCATCGCCGGCGCGGTAATGACGGCGGCGCTGTGGTTTGCCGCCGCGCCGATCGAGCGGGTATTCCACGGCTGGCCGGTGCCGGCCCTGCTCACCCTGGTCGTCCTTGGCCTGTGCGCCGGCTTGTTGTACGCCGTCATGATCCTGGCGCTGTTCGGACGTGCCTGGTTCAGCGGCTTCCGCGGCCACGGGCGCTAGTCTCGAGTATTACAAAACCGCAAGTATTTGTAGTGGATATCGTGCGCGCCGTGGCGGATCGGCCACGGTGGACATCGTGTTGCGGTGCAGCTATGTCACGAGACCGTTTGATTGCTGGCCGTGGTCCGACATGCACACATTTCTCCCCGCCGCTTTTCATTCCGTGACCGGCTCCCGTGGCCGGGTTGCACTGGCCGTGGCGTTCGCCGCGCTGGTGGCGAACTGCGGTGACAGTTCGACGCAGAAGGCGGCCGCGCCGCCGCCGCCGCAGGTGACCGTCGCGCCGCCGGTCAAGCGGCAGATTACCGACTACGACGAATATGTCGGCCGCTTCGTTGCAGTGAACAGCGTCGAAGTGCGCGCCCGCGTGTCCGGTTATCTGGAGGCCGTCCATTTCAAGGACGGCCAGCTGGTCAAGGAAGGCGACCTTCTGTTCACCATCGACCGCCGTCCGTTCGAGAACGCTGCGGCGCAGGCGCGCGCGACGCTCACCGCCGCGCAATCCAATGTCGCCTTCACCGAGGCCGACTACACCCGCGGCCAGCAACTGGTGAAGGAAAAGACCATCACCGACCAGACCTTCGAGCAGCGCGCGCAGGCCTTCCGCAACGCCCGCGCCGCGGTCGCCGGCGCCGAAGCCGCCTTGCGCACCGCGGAGCTCGACCTCAACTTCACCGAGCTGCGCGCGCCGATTGCCGGCCGCATTGGCGACCGCCGGGTCACGCCGGGCAATCTCGTCACCGGCGGAACCGGCGGCAACACCACCTTGCTCGCCACGATCGTCTCGACCGATCCCATCTATTTCGAGTTCACGTTCGATGAAGCCTCGTATCTGCGCTACGAGCGCAATGCCGGCACAAAGGGCGATATTGCCAGCCGCGGCGCCAGCGTTCCCGTCGGCCTCAAGCTCATCGACGAGAAAGACTTCATCCATAACGGCCGGGTCGATTTCGTCGACAACGTCATCGAGCGCACCAGCGGCACCATCCGCGGCCGCGCGGTGTTCGACAACAAGGACAATGTCTTCACGCCCGGCATGTTCGGCCGCGTTCGCGTGCCGGCTTCGTCGCCTTACGAAGGTCTGCTGGTCCCCGACTCGGCGATCGGGACGGAGCAGGTCCGCAAGTACGTCCTGGTCGTCGGCCCCGACAACAAGGCGACGCAGAAATACGTGACGCTCGGTCAGCTCGTCGATCGTTCTCTGCGCGTCATCAAGGACGGCGTCGGCCCGGACGACCGCATCATCGTCAACGGCATTGCCCGCGTGCGTCCCGGTCAGCCGGTCACGCCGCAGGCTCAGGGCGCGCAGCCGGCACAAGGCGGCCAGCCGGCGGCCGCGCCGCAGAAATAGCGCCAGATCATGAAACTTTCGCACTTCTTCATCGACCGGCCGATCTTCGCCTCGGTGATCGCGATCGTGATCATCATTCTCGGCGCCGTGGCCTTCCAGCGCCTTCCAGTCGCGCAGTATCCCGAGATCGCGCCGCCTTCGATCAACATCAACGGCCAGTTTCCAGGCGCCAGCGCCGAGATCGTCGCCGAAACGGTCGTTGCGCCGATCGAGCAGCAGATCAATGGCGTCGAGGGGATGCTCTACATCTCGTCGAACTCGGCCGCCGACGGCCGGTTCTCGATCGCCGTGACCTTCGATATCGGCACCAACCTCGATATCGCTCAGGTGCAGGTCCAGAATCGCGTCTCGATCGCGCAGCCGCGTTTGCCGGCGCAGGTCCAGCAGATCGGCGTGACGGTGCAGAAGAGCTCGCCCGACATCCTGATGGTGGTGAACCTCTTCTCAAAGGACAAGTCGCGCGACCCGCTTTACATCTCCAACTACGCCAATCTCCAGATCAAGGACGCGCTCACGCGTGTCGATGGCGTTGGTTCGATCAGCGTGTTCGGCAGCCGCGATTATGCGATGCAGGTCTGGCTCGACCCGGACCGCATGCAGTCGCTTAATCTGACAGCCGGCGACGTCACGTCCGCCTTGCAGCAGCAGAACATCCAGGTCGCTTCGGGCGTGCTCAACCAGCCGCCGGTGCAGCAGCAACTCGCGTTTCAGATTGCGGTGCGAACGCTCGGCCGCCTGTCGACCCCGGAGGAATTCGGCAACATCGTCGTCAAGCAGGTCGGTAATGCCGTGATCCGCGTCAAGGACGTGGCGCGGGTCGAGCTGATCGCGCAGGACTACTCGTCGAATTCATATCTTGGCCGGGACGAGTCGGTGGCGCTGGCGGTGTTCCAGCGTCCCGGATCGAACGCGCTGACCACCGGCGACGGCATCGTCAAGGCGATGCAGGATATGTCCCGGAGCTTCCCGAGCGGGGTCGACTACGGCATTTTCTACAATCCGACCCAGTTCATCCAGGAGTCGGTCAGCGCCGTCATCTCGACCATCTTCGAGGCCGTCATCCTCGTCGTGCTCGTCGTCGTGCTGTTCCTGCAAACCTGGCGCGCCGCCGTCATTCCGCTGCTGGCGATCCCGATCTCGCTGATCGGTACGTTCTTCATGATGAGCCTGTTCGGCTTCTCGTTGAACAACCTGTCGCTGTTCGGTCTCGTGCTCGCCATCGGCATCGTCGTCGATGACGCCATCGTCGTGGTCGAGAACGTCGAGCGCAACATCGCCGAGGGTCTGTCGCCGCACGATGCCTCCTACAAGACGATGGATGAGGTCGGCACGGCGCTGATCTCGATCGCGCTGGTGCTGTGCGCGGTGTTCGTGCCGACAGTGTTCATCACCGGCATTTCAGGGCAATTTTACCGCCAGTTCGCGCTGACCATCACCAGCGCCACCATCATCTCGCTGATCTGCTCACTCACCTTGTCGCCGGCGATGTGCGCGCTGCTGCTGCGCCCGCACAAGGAGGCGCATCAGGAGCGCTGGTTCGAGAAGCCGCTCCACGGCTTCTTCCGGCTGTTCAACCGTGGCTTCGATGCATTGGCGGGCGGTTACAGTTGGATGGCCAAGCGCATCGTGCGTTTCGCGGTGCTGATGCTGGTGGCCTATATCGCCATTCTCGGCTTCGGCCTCAACGAATTCCGCAAGACGCCGCAGGGCTTCATTCCGCAGATCGATCGCGGAATTCTGATCGTCGCGGCGCAACTGCCGCCGGGCGCCTCGTTGCAGCGAACCGATAATGTCATGCGCAAGGCGGCCGACATCATTCTCAACACGCCCGGCGTCGCCAACGCCGTCGTCATCGTTGGCTTTTCGGGTGCGACCTTCACCAACGCGCCGAACGCTGGTGCCATGTTCGTCGTGCTCGATTCCTTCGAGGAGCGCGCCAAGGACCCGGCCAAGTCGACGGCGGCGATTCAGGGCGCGCTGTTCCAGAAGCTCGGCGCGCTGCAGGAAGCGCAGATGATCGTGGTGCAGCCGCCGCCCGTGTCCGGCATCGGCAACGCGGCCGGCTTCCGCATGATGGTCGAGGACCGTAACGGCGCCGGGCCCGCCGCGTTGCAGGGCGCAGTCTATGCGATGATGGGCCGCGCTGCGCAGACGCCGGGTCTGCAGCAGGTTTACTCGCTGTTCGAGACCCAGACGCCGCAGCTCTATCTCGACATCGACCGCGTCAAGGCGCAACTGCTTGGCGTCAACATATCCGACGTGTTCCAGGCGCTGCAGGTCTATATCGGGTCGTCCTACGTGAACGACTTCAACCTGTTCGGCCGGACCTTCCGCGTGCAGGCGCAGGCCAATGCGGAGAACCGCCTCGAAGCCAAGGACGTGCTGGCGCTGCGCGTGCGCAACACGCAGGGGCAGACCGTGCCGCTCGGATCGTTCACGACGGTGAGCGACATCTCCGGCCCGTACCGCCTGCCGCGCTACAATCTCTATCCGGCCGCCGAGCTCGATGGCGCGCCGGCACCGGGCTACAGCCAGGGCCAGGCCATCGAGATCATGCAGAAGCTTGCCGCGGAGACCTTGCCCGCCGGCTTCGCCTACGAATGGACGACGCTCGCCTATCAGCAGATCCGCGCCGGCAACACCGCCATGTTCGCCTTCCTGCTCGGCGTGACCTTCGTCTTCCTGGTGCTGGCGGCGCAGTATGAAAGCCTGACGCTGCCATTGGCGGTCATCCTGATCGTGCCGATGTGCCTCGTCGCCGCGATCGTCGGTGTCGTGCTGCGCGGGCAGGACAACAACATCCTCACGCAAGTTGGATTCGTCGTGTTGATTGCGCTCGCGGCCAAGAACGCGATTCTGATCGTGGAGTTCGCCAAACAGCTCGAGGATCAGGGCCGTAACCGCTTCGATGCGGCGGTCGAGGCGGCGCGTCTGCGTCTGCGCCCGATCATCATGACGTCGCTCGCCTTCATCTTCGGCGTCGTGCCGCTGGTCTGGGCCGTCGGCGCCGGCGCGGAATTGCGTCAGGCTCTTGGCACGGCGGTGTTTTCGGGCATGATCGGAGTCACGGTGTTCGGCCTGATCTTCACGCCGGCGTTTTACGTGATCTCGCGCTGGATCGCTGAGAAGACGTCCCGGCGCAAGGACACGGCGCATCCGCAGCCGGCGGAGTAGGCGCCGACTGAGACAAGAAGGAAAGGTGAGATGGCAATGATGAAGTTCGGTTTCGGTCAGCCACTCACCCGCAAGGAAGACGACGCGCTGCTGCGCGGCGCCGGCCGCTATGTCGCCGATGTTGCCCCCGCCGGCGCGCTGCATGCCGTGGTGCTACGCTCGCCGCACGCTCATGCCAATTTCAAGGTCACCGATCTCGCCGCCGCCAAGGCGATGAAGGGCGTGCGTCTCATCCTTACCGGCGACGACATAACCGATCTCGGGCCGATGCCAACGCCCGGCGTGCTCGAAGGCGTCGATATCGACGTGCCGTTCTATCCCGTGCTGGCCCTGGGCGTGGTGCGCCATGTCGGCGATGCAGTGGCCTTCGTCGTCGCCGATACGCTTGATCAGGCGAAAGACGCCGCCGATGCAATTGCCATCGACTGGCAACCGCTGCCGCATGTCATCGGTTCGCTCGCGGCGCTCGAGAAGGGCGCGCCGCAGGTCTGGCCGGACCGGCCGAACCTGTCCTTCGAAACGACGGAAGGCGACGAGGCCGCCACCAAAGCGGCCTTCGCCAAGGCGGCGCGCACGGTCAAGACTACCATCGTCAACCAGCGCCTCGTCACCAATTACATGGACACGCGCGGCGTCGTCGCCGAATACGATGGCGATCGCTACACGCTGACGCTTGGCAGCCAGGGTAGCCACATCATCCGCGACATCATCTGCGGCGACGTCCTCAGGCAGCCGCTCGACAAGATGCGCGTCATCACGCCGGATGTCGGCGGCGGCTTCGGCACCAAGCTGTTTCCCTATCGCGAATACGCGCTCGCCGCGGTCGCAGCCGAGAAGCTGCGCAAACCGGTGAAGTGGGTTTGCGACCGGTCCGAGCATTTCCTTGGCGACAGCCATGGCCGCGATAACATCTCGACCGCCACGATCGCGCTCGACGAGAACAACAAGTTCCTGGCGTTGGAGCTCGACATCGTCGCCGATATGGGCGCCTATCTGTCGTGCTACGCGCCCTATATCCCCTGGCTCGGCGTTGGCATGGCGACCGGCGTCTACGATATTCCGGCGGCCTTCATCCGCCTGCGCGCGGCCTATACGAATACGGTGCCGGTCGATGCCTATCGCGGCGCGGGACGTCCCGAGGCGTCCTACCTGATCGAGCGCGCGGTCGATAATACGGCGCGTGAGATCGGCGTCGCGCCGGATGCGCTGCGGCGCAAGAACCTGATCAAGCCGTCGCAGCTTCCCTACAAGACACCGACCGGCAAGGTGTACGACTCCGGCGATTTCGCCGGCGCGCTCAAGCATGCGCAGGAGCTGATCGACTGGAAGGGTTTCGACAAGCGCGCCCGGCTGGCGAAGCGTGCCGGCAAGCTTCGCGGCATCGGCATCGCTACTTATATTGAGGCCTGTGGCAATAACGGCCCGGAGACCGCGCAGGTCACGCTCGATCGCGACGGCGGCGTGACGGTGCTGATCGGGTCGCAATCGACCGGGCAGGGCCACCACACCTCCTATGCGCAGCTCGTGGCGGAGCGGCTCGATCTGCCGCCGGAGCTGGTGCGCGTGGTGCAGGGCGACACCGACCGGATCGCGACGGGCGCCGGTACCGGGGGCTCGAGTTCGATTCCCGTCGGCGGCGTCTCGGTGGACCGCGCCTCGCACACCTTGGCCGATCAGCTCAAGGATCTGGCCGCGGATGCGCTG
>DATMEX010000017.1:0-64003 GCA_035556455.1 Pseudolabrys sp. | reverse complement strand
GCGCGGAACAGACCTAAAAACATCGCGCGCGGAACGCCAAAGGCTCGGCAATTCCGTGGTGACGAACTCGTGTGAATTCTAACTCACACTCACACGAGGCTGCGGGGCTGTTCGAGCCCCGGCGTTCCGCGCGCCCTCGTTATGGGGCGACGATTGAAACGCGACATGGAAATGCGGCCTGCCCGGGGCCGACCAAATAATGCGGGCGATGAATCACGCCTGCTCGTCACCGTCCTTGTAGGGTGGGCTAAGGCGCAACATAGGCGTTCTGCAAGAACGCCGTCCTTTGGACGGCTATGGCGCCGAGCCCACCATGCAGCACAGGGGATATGGATTCCGGGCTCGCTCACTTCGTTCGCGCCCCGGAATGACGAGACTAGCGAGCGTCGCGTTGCTCGACCCACCTTGCAAACTGAGTTCGACGGTTGCTTTCCTCACCCCTTCCCATACACCGCGCGCAGCGCGTCCTTGGCCTTCTCGAGCTTGTGCTTGCGGCTCTTCGACAGGCCCTTGCCGGCGCGATTGATGTAGAAGGTCAGCATCGACATCGCCGAGCGATAAGGATCGGCCTTGCGCCGCTTGCTGCGATCGGCGGAGCGCTTCAGCGACAACGCGATCTGGCGCGGCGTGGGCTTCGTGAACACGCCCTCCTCGAGCGTCAGCGCATCGCTCTGATTGGTGACGCGCTGCGACCAGCGTTTTGCCGCCTTGCGCCGCGGATGCGAAACCTTGCGGATCTTTTTCGACATGGTGCGGTTCCTTTCAGAGGCGCAACGCCCGCGCGACCGCGGCCGTTCCGCCGCTTTGCGGGCCCTGCGTCCAGGACTATGGTACGCTCGGCTGCAAGCACCGGGAACATTGCGCATGAACATCGAAACCGCCCGCGACATCGACAAGACGGTCCTGCTGATCGAGCGCGACGGGCCGATCGCGATCCTGACGCTGAACCGGCCGCAGGCGCGCAACTCGCTGTCGGAAGCGCTGCTGATCGCGCTGTCGGAAACCTGGACGGCCATCGCGGCCGATCACACGATCCGCGCCGTGGTGCTGACCGCCAACGGGCCCGGCTTCTGCGCCGGCCACGACCTCAAGGAACTCACCGCGCGCCGCGGCGATGCCGACGGCGGCCGCGCTTACTTCCACCAGATCATGACCATCTGCAGCGGCATGATGCAGCAGATCGTTCATCTGCCGAAGCCCGTCATCGCCGCCGTGCAGGGCGTCGCCACCGCCGCCGGCTGCCAGCTCGTTGCCAGTTGCGATCTCGCCATTGCGTCGAACGCGGCGAAGTTCGCCACGCCCGGCGTCGATATCGGCCTGTTCTGCTCGACGCCGATGGTGGCGCTGTCTCGCAATGTGCCGCGCAAGCACGCCATGGAAATGCTGCTGACCGGCGACATGGTGCCGGCCGAACGCGCCGCGCAAATTGGCCTCGTCAACCGCGTCGTGCCCGCGGGCATGGAGCGCACCGAGGCCGTCGCGCTTGCCAAAAAGATCGCCGGCAAATCCGCCTATACACTGAAAGTGGGCAAGGAGGCGTTCTACGCCCAGGCCGAAATGTCGCTGTCGGCGGCCTATTCTTACGCCTCCGAAGTGATGACCGAAAACATGATGGCGCGCGACGCCGAGGAAGGCATCTGCGCCTTCATCGACAAGCGCACGCCGACCTGGGAGGACCGCTGATGAACGCGCTCGCACTCAACCTGTCGATCGACCGTCATGCCCTGATGCGCGGTGCGTTCGCCGGCATCGGCTGGGGCCTGGTCATGGCCGCCGGCCTGCTCGGCATGGCCTACGCCGAATGCGGCCTGAGCTGCGATCTCGATGTTGCCGGCACGACCGCGATCTGCGTTGCGACCGGGCTCGTTGCCGTGGGGCCGCTGGCGATGCTCCGCCGCCGCCCGGCGCGCTGACCGATCCGGTCAAATTTCTGCAATTGCGGAAGCGGCGCCCTTCGGGTGGTGATAGGCGCCATCGCAAAACGCCCTGCCCAAGGAGGAAATCATGACCCGCATTCTTCTCGCCGTCTTCGCCCTGTCGTCGTTGCCGCTGGCCGCCGCGTCGGCTCAGGAGTTTTCCGCCGAACAGCGCGCCGCCTGCTCCGCCGACTACAATTCGTTCTGCAAGGGCACCATGCCGGGCGGCGGCCGCGTGCTCGCCTGTCTTGCCAAAAACACCGATAAATTGTCGGCGGCCTGCAAGAAGGTCGTGGCCGAGGCGAAAAAATAACCGCCGCTCACGCTGGCTTGATCCGGGCCGCCCTTTGCGTTGCCGTCCGTCGCGCCTAACTATGTGATCCTTGCGCAACCGGGGGCGGCCGTCATGAACAACGCGTCCATCGTCTTCACCCCGGCGGCCCAGCAGGCGCAAGCCGAACGCGGTTCGGCACGGGCCTACGCGCAGCGTGTGGAAGAAGGTTTCCCGGATCGGGTGACGCCGGAGCTCGCCGCCTTCATCGCCGAGCAGGACACGGCCTTTCTCGGCACCGCGACCAGGGACGGCGCGCCTTATATCCAGCACCGCGGCGGGCCGAAGGGCTTCATCAAGGTCGTCGACGACAAGACGCTCGGCTTTGCCGACTACCGCGGCAACCGCCAGTACATCACGCTGGCCAACCTCAGTGAAAACGACCGCGCCTATCTCTTTTTGCTCGATCCGGCGCGGCGCCAGCGCATCAAGATCTGGGGCCATGCCCGCGTCGTCGAGAACGATGCCGCGCTGGTCGAGAAGCTGTTCGATGCCGGCTACAAGGCCAAACCCGAGCGCGTTATCCTGTTCACCATCGACGCCTGGGACGTGAACTGCCCGCAGCACATCGTCACGCGCTTCACCGAACAGGAAATCGCCGAGGCGATGGGCGGCGTCACCCGCAAGATCGCCGAGCTGGAGGCCGAGAATACTCGGCTCAAGGCGCTGTTGGCGGAGCGCCAGAAAAACGGCTAAGCATCGGCGCCATGAACCACGACTCCTACCCCGACAGCTACATCCGCGGCATTCTCAACACGGTGAAGACCGTCGCCATGGTCGGCTTCTCGCCGAACACGGCGCGGCCGAGCTATTTCGTGTTCAAGTATCTCAACGAGCGCGGCTTCAAGGTCATCCCGATCAACCCGGGCCATGCCGGCAAGGAGTTTCTCGGCCAGACCTGTTACGCCTCGCTGTCCGAGGTGCCGGAGCCGATCGACATGGTCGATATCTTTCGCGCGCCGCAATTCGTCGTGCCGGTGGTCGAGGAAGCGCTCAAGCTGACGCCGAAGCCCGCCGTCATCTGGATGCAGCTCACCATCCGCAACGACGAGGCCGCGGCGATGGCGGAAGCCGCCGGGCTCAAGGTGGTCATGGATCGCTGCCCCAAGATCGAATACGGCCGCCTCTCCTCGGAAATCTCATGGATGGGCATCAACTCGCGCACCCTGTCGAACAAGCGCGCGCAGAATCTCGGCGGCGGCTTCCAGCGCATGGGGCTGGGTGAAGCGGGCAAGAAGACGGAAGGCTGACGCACAGGCGTCACGCTAAGGCTTTTTCAACGCGGCGATCATCGCCCTGCCCTCGGCGTCATCGAGCGCGCCAAGATAAATCCCCGACAGGAAATTCCGCTCCCCGGTCGGTTTCCCCATTGACGTGCCGGGCAGTGGAATGGCCATAACAAAGCTGCCGCTGACAACCGCCGTCGTCGTCGACTTCGCATTGACGACGAAGTAATAGCTGCGGCCCGCCTCGGCATGGAATGCGTGTCTTGCACCGGCAAAGTCGAGCAGCGGCGCAACCACGATTTCATGCCGGCCTGGCGGCCGATCAACTGACAGAAACGAGCCATTGGCCACCTTGCCGACATTCTTGCCATCGATCTCCACGGCGTAGACAGCGAGCTTTCCCACCCAACTGTCGGGCCGGATCAAATAAATCCTGGCGTTCTGCCCGCTCAGCGCGCGTCCCTGCGGCTCAACCGCCGTCGTCGTCACGCATCCCGCCAGCAGAACGCCGGCGAGCACTGCCCAGATTGCGCGGATCATTGTCGCCTCCCCAACCCAGCACTACCCTACTACCTTTGGTGGCAGATTCGCAATCCGGCACGCGCGCCCACTCAATCGAAGAGGGCAACGGGTGTTCTGTCTGGCGGGAGTAACGGGCGAACTTATCCCAGCCCGATGCCACTTCCGAGCACTGCCGGCCTGAAGCAACGCGTCAACTTGACGGCACAGCGACCTCCCTTCTTAATCCGGCCACCTTGTGCGGGCCGGGAGCGCCCGTTTTCACGTGATGGAGACATTCATGGCCGACGCCGAACGCACCCCCGGATTTGACACGCTGGCCATCCATGCCGGCGCCAAGCCCGACCCGACGACCGGCGCCCGCGCGACGCCGATCTACCAGACCGCGTCCTATGTGTTCGACGACGTCGATCACGCCGCCTCGCTGTTCGGCCTGCAGGCCTTCGGCAACATTTACACCCGTATCGGCAATCCGACCTGCGCCGTGCTCGAGGAACGCGTCGCCGCGCTCGAAGGCGGCACCGCCGCCCTCGCCGTCGCCTCCGGCCATGCCGCGCAGGTCATCGTCATGCAGACGCTGCTGATGCCGGGCGACGAGTTCATCGCCTCCAAGAAGCTCTATGGCGGCTCGATCAACCAGTTCAACCACGCCTTCAAGAGCTTCGGCTGGAATGTGGTGTGGGCCGATCCGGACGATATCTCCTCCTTCGAGCGCGCCATCACGCCGAAGACCAAGGCGATCTTCGTCGAGTCGATCGCCAATCCCGGCGGCACCGTCACCGATCTCGAACCGATCGGCGCCATCGCCCGCAAGGCCGGCATTCCGTTCATCGTCGATAACACGCTCGCCTCGCCCTATCTGTGCAAGCCGATCGACTTCGGCGCCGACATCGTCGTGCATTCGCTCACCAAGTTCCTCGGCGGCCATGGCAACTCGATCGGCGGCATCATCGTCGACGCCGGCACCTTCAACTGGTCGCGCGACAAGAAGTATCCGATGCTGTGCGAGCCGCGTCCGGAATATGCCGGCATCGTGCTGCACGAGACCTTCGGCAACTTCGCCTTCGCCATCGCCTGCCGCGTGCTCGGCCTGCGCGACCTCGGCCCGGCGCTGTCGCCGTTCAACGCCTTCCTGATCTCGACCGGCATCGAGACGCTGCCGTTGCGCATGCAGCGTCACTGCGACAACGCGCTCGCCGTCGCCGAATTCCTGTCGAAGCACCCGAGCGTCGCCTGGGTCAGCTACGGCAGTCTGCCCGGCGACAAGTACAACACGCTCGCCAAGAAATACGTGCCGAAGGGCTGCGGCGCGGTGATGACCGTCGGCCTCAAGGGCGGCTACGAGGCCGGCGTCAAGCTGGTGTCGAACGTCAAATTGTTCTCGCACCTGGCCAATATCGGCGACACCAAGTCGCTGATCATTCACCCGGCCTCGACCACGCACCGCCAGCTCTCCGACCAGCAGAAGACCGCGGCCGGCGCCGGGCCGGACGTGGTGCGCCTGTCCATCGGTATCGAGGATGTCGCCGACATCATCGCCGACCTCGATCAGGGGCTGAAGTAAGGCTCATTGCATGCGGAGGGCCGTCATTGCGGTGGTGATGACGGCCCTCACCGCCATGGCGGCGCAGGCGCAGACGCAGACGCCGCTGGTTTATCTGCGCGACATCGACGCCAGCATCCGCCAGGACATGCGCTATGCCGGCAGCGACAACTTCACCGGCAGGCCTTTGCCAGGCTACGACGCAGCGGAATGCATGTTGCGCCGTCCGGTCGCGCTGGCGCTCAGCCGGGTGCAGGCCGATCTCCTCAAGAGCGGCTACACGCTGAAGGTCTATGACTGCTACCGGCCAACGCGCGCCGTCAGCGCGATGGTGAGATGGGTGCGCGATCCCAAGCCCGCTGTCGATACGACGCGGTTTTATCCGAAGATCGACAAAACCACGCTGCTCTCGGGCTACATCTCGAACCGCTCGGCGCATTCGCGCGGCGTGGCCGTCGACCTCACCGTCGTACCGCTCAACGCGCCGCCTGCCGCCCCGTTCGATCCGGCGGCGCGCTACGTCGCCTGCACCGCTTCGGCCGCCGTCCGCGCGCCGGATGCCTCACTCGACATGGGCACCGGCTTCGACTGCTTCGACGTGAAGAGCCATACGGCGAGCACCTCGATCACACCGACGCAGGCCGCCAACCGCCGCATCCTGCTCGACGCCATGCGCCGCCACGGCTTCACCAACTACAAGCGCGAATGGTGGCACTTCTCGTTCGACAACGCCGACGACGGCGCAGCCTTCAATGCACCGATCCGGAGCCGTTAGGGACCTTGCTCAGCGTCTTCGCCACATAGACCGTGACGCGCCGCAGCGTCGCATTGGTCTTCCAGATCGCGGTGACAGCCTCGTCCGTCGCCTCACCATGCGCGGCATAGGCATCGGCGACCGGCTGCCGGATCTGTGTCTTGGTCTGGGCGAAAGCCTCCGGCGACAGCGCAGCATAGGCGCGTGCCAACTGCATCGCGCGCGGCATCAGTTCGCCGCCATCGACCATCTCGTCGATCCAGCCCTTCGCCAGAGCCTCGCCGGTCGCGTAGGTACCGGCGCCGAGCGCGAACTCGGACAGATGGCGCTGCGGCACGGCCGCGCGCACGATCTCAAAGGCCAGCGCCGGCAGCGGCACGCCGACCTGCAGTTCCGTGATGCCGATCTTGCCCGCTTCCGCCGCCATGACCCGGCGATCCGCGCATGCCGCGAGCACCGCGCCGCCGGCAATGGCATGGCCATTGATGGCGGCGATCACGGGCTTCGGAAAGAAGAACACGGCGTTGTAAAGCGTGTGCAGCAGCGGCAGGAAGCCCGTCACGTAATCGGTGCCGCCGGCGGTGAGACGCTTGAGATCGACGCCGGCGCAGAACATGCGCTCCCGGCCGGTGAGCACCACCGCCTTGATCGCGGCGGTCTTGCGCAATTCGCTGAACAGCGCGCTCAGCCCTTCGCAGAATTCACTGTCGATGGCGTTGGCCTTGCCATGCTCCATGGTGATGATGGCAATACCGTCATCGACCTCCATGGAGATCATGCGCCCTGCTCCACCGGCCTCAGCACCGGCGCCGGCGCGCGCGCCGACAGCCGCTGCGCATGGACAACGGCGGCGGTCAGCACCACCACCGCGAAAGCCTGATGCGCGATCGCCAGCGACAGCGGCACGTGGTGCAGCAGCGTCGCGATGCCGATGATCGCCTGCGCCGTCACCAGCGCAAACATCGTGACCGCGCCGCGCGCCGCGCGCCGGCTCGTCCACGCATCATAGGCGTGCCAGGCGGCCACCAGCCAGATCGCATAGGCGAACATGCGGTGCACGAACTGCACCGTCAGCGTGTTCTCGAACAGATTGCGCCAGGCCGGATCGATGTGCCACAGCCGCGCCGACTCGGGGATGAATCCGCCGTCGATCAGCGGCCAGGTGTTGTAGATGAGCCCGGCGTCGAGCCCGGCGACCAGCGCGCCGAGATAGATCTGGAACAGCACCATCAACGCCAAAGCCAGTGCCGCGAGACGCAGCCGCGGCGGCGCCGGATCCGCGCCGGGCAACAAGCCCCGCGCCGTCCACACCACGGCGAAGTAAACGGCGCAGGCCAGCGTCAAATGAAACGCGAGCCGATATTGCGAGACGCTGGTGAGGTCTGAACCCGCCAGACCCGACGACACCATCCACCAGCCGACCGCGCCGAGCGCCGCACCACCGGCGAAGATCAGCCACAGCCGCGTCTTGAGTCCGCGCGGAATCATGCCGCGCGCGAGGAAAAACAGGAACGGCGCCAGAAACACAAAGCCCGTGGTGCGCGCCAGCAGGCGGTGCGACCATTCCCAGTAGAAAATCACCTTGAAGGCATCGAGCGACATGCCCTTGTTGACCTGCTGGTATTGCGGGATCTGCCGGTACTTGTCGAACTCGGCCTGCCAGGCGGCATCGCTCAAGGGCGGCAGCACGCCGGTGACCGGCTTCCATTCGGTGATCGACAGCCCGGACTCGGTCAGCCGCGTCGCGCCGCCGACCACGAGCGTCAGAAAAATCATGGCGGCGACGCAATAGAGCCAAAGGCGCACGGCGCGATGCTGGTGCGCGGCGGAGGAAGGATTGGTGTGCTGTTCCGGCATGATCTCGCGGCAAAAAGCGGCCTTGCGGGCGGGCGCGGCGACCATATAGTCAGGCCCGCCGGATCATGCAAATGTGGCCAAAGCGCCCATTTTTCTCACGCGCATTTCGGCGGTCGCACGGCGCGGCCGGATTCTCGGAGACGACATGCCTATCCGCCTGCGCAAATTCATCGGCGCCATCGCGCTGCTCACTCTGGTCATCGTCTGGGCGCTGATCGCCATGGCGCTCGCGCAATCGGCGCTCACCGACATCAACGGCATCGTCGCCGGAATTTATTACGCCATCGTCGGTCTCGGCTGGGTGCTGCCGGCCATGCCGATCGTCTCGTGGATGTCGAAACCCGACAAGGCCAAGGCTTAAATCGCCCTTGTTAGCCCCGCCATCACGCCATACGTCTGACGCATGACCGACACCGTCCGCGACAATCCCGCCCGCAACCGCTTCGAGTTGCAGACCAGCGCCGGGCTGGCGATCGCGAATTATCGCTGCGACGACCGCAGCATCGCCATCACCCACACCGAAGTGCCGCGCGCGGTCGAAGGCCGCGGCGTCGGCTCGGCGTTGGTGAAGGGCATGCTGGACGAAATCCGCCGCGAGGGCCGCAAGGTGGTACCGATGTGCTCCTTCGTGCGCGCCTATATCAACCGCCACCCCGAGTATCACGACCTGGTCTGACCGGAACCTTGCTTGCGCCTGGCGAATTGACAGGGCGGACAAAGCGAGGAACCGAACCATGTCACAGGAACAGAAGACCCGTCTCGGCATCGCATCGCTGGTGGGCCTGATGGTCAATGCGGTGCTGTTCGGCGCCGGCCTGATCGCCGTGCTCATGATCCCGGCGCTCAACGCCAACGCCTTCGTCGCGCTGCCGGTCATGATCGCGCTCAGCTTCGTGATCGCCGCGCCCATATCATGGGCCATCGCGCCGCGCCTGCGCGCCCGTTACTGGCGCAATCGCGAGCCGGATTTCATCGCGGGGTAACGGCGGGCGACGGCAAGGGGCGCCATCCGCGCAGCGCTGGCGGCGCGCTGCCAGCTTGTCTACACTCTGGCGAAACCGCCGGATTTGCATTATGGCCCGCCTCACGCTTGCCCTCGCCGCTGTCGCTCTCCTCACTTCATCCGCATTCGCCCAGCACGCGCAGTCTTATGCCGGCCTGCAGCTACGCTCGGTCAAGGCGCTGTCAAACGAGCAGGTCGCCGACCTTCGTGCCGGACGCGGCATGGGGCTGGCGCTCGCCGCCGAGCTCAACGGCTACCCGGGACCGAGCCATGTCATCGAACTCGCCGACCCGCTCGCGCTAACAGCCAGCCAGCGCGAACGTGCGCAGGCTCTGTTCGCGGCCATGAAAGCGGAGACCATGCCGCTTGGCGAAGCATTGATCGCTGCCGAAACCGACCTCGATCGGCAGTTCGCCGCGCGCAGCGTCACGCCGGCCACGCTCTCCGCCGCTACCGACGCGATCGGCGCTGCGCAAGGCCGCCTGCGCGGCGCGCATCTCAAGTATCATCTGGCGATGCTCAAGGCGCTGACACCCGAGCAGATCAAACGCTACGGGGAACTGCGTGGCTACGCCAACGCCGCGCCAGCGGGCCATACGCCGGGTATGCATCACCGGATGAAGTGAGGATTCTACTTCCCCAGCCGCTCCACCTCTTCCACCGTCCGCCCTTCCCGCGCGCGGTAGACCGGCAGCGACCAGTGATAATGCAGCGCCAGCGCGCGGATGGTGAAGCACGCCGCGAAGCCGCATACGGTCGCCGCCGCTTCCGGTACGCCGAACGACGTCAGCCCGACATAAGCCATGGCGCCGGCCAGCGCCGCGGTGACATAGATTTCCTTGCGCAGCACCAGCGGGCTTTCGCCGCCAAGAATGTCGCGGATCACGCCGCCGAAGGTCGCGGTCATCACGCCCATCGCCACGGCGATGAAGCCGCCGACGCCGGCATCGAGCGCCCGGTCGGCGCCAACCACGCAGAAGAGCGACAGCCCCGCTGCGTCCAGCCAAAGCAGCGCGCGGTAACGCGACTCCGGAATATGCGCGAGGAAGAAGGTCGCCGCCGCCACGACGAGGCAAATCGCCAAAGCCGCCGGCTCCTTGACCCAGAACACCGGCAACTGGCCGAGCATCACATCGCGCAGGCTGCCGCCGCCAATGCCGGTCGCGGCGCCGAGCAGCATGAAGCCGAAAATGTCCATGCGCTTGCGCGAGGCCACCAGCGCGCCGGTCACCGCGAAAATCGCGAGGCCGAACCAGTCGAGCGCCTTGAGCCAGGAAAAGTCCGCGATGTCGGGCATGGCATGTTTGTAACCCGTCTGCCCGGGAACGGGAATGGCAGGCCCCGGCTTATCCCTCGCCGCCTCCCGCCGTGATAGGATGACGGTGCGCCCCTCGCCTGCCGGAGCCAAGCCCGCGTGACCCAGAAGAAGGCCAAAGCAAAGGCCGCCCCGGCCAGCCGGGCGTCGGGCCGGCCCAACCGCCCCGCCGCCTTCCGCGAAGCCCTGCATCAGCTTTACGAGGGCTCGTCACCGGCCGCCTATAGATTTCGTTACGGCCTGCTCGCCTTCGATCTTTTCATCCTCGTGTTCATTGTCGGCACGTCGTTCATCGCGCGTGAGCCGTGGGTAGAGGCCTGCGACGTCGCGTTCGGGATTGTCATCCTGGCGGACTTCTGCGCGCGGCTCTATGCCAGCGAGCGGCGCTGGCGCGACCTCATGCATTTTTCGACCTGGGCCGACGTCGCGGCCATCGTCTCGTTTCTCGCGCCCATCGTCGGCGAAGGCGCCGGCTTCCTGCGCATCCTGCGCACCTTGCGGCTGCTGCAAAGCTATCGCCTGCTGGCGCAGTTGCGCGCCGACAGCCGCTTTTTCCGCCGCTACGAGGAAGTGATTTTTGCCGTCGCCAATCTCGCGGTCTTTATCTTCATCATGACCGCGGTGGTCTATGAGACGCAGCACTCGACCAACAAGGAAGTCGCCAATTATGCCGACGCGCTTTATTTCACCGTCACGGCGCTAACCACCACCGGTTTCGGCGACATCACCTTGCCCGGCACCACCGGCCGCCTGATCACCGTGGTCATCATGATCTTCGGCGTGACGCTGTTCTTCAATCTCGCGCGCGCGCTGATCAGCCCGAACAAGGTGCGCTTCTCCTGTCCGGATTGCGGCCTGCAGCGTCACGACGCCGACGCTGTGCACTGCAAGGCCTGTGGCAAAACGTTGAACATCCCCGATGAGGGCCTGGCCTGAAGAGGCGGCGCAATACAGCGCTATTCGATCGCGACGATCTCGGCGTCGTCACGCCCGGCGCGCACCACGTCGCCCACTTCCTTGCCAAGCAGGCTCACCGCCAGCGGCGACACGTGGGACACCGACCCGCGCGACGGCTCGGCCTCGTCCTCGCCAACGATCCTGAACATCTGCCGGCGGCCGTCGTCCCGCTCGATCGTCACCTTGCTGCCGAACTGCACCTTGTCTGTGCCGGGCTCGGGGGTGACGAGTTGCGCGCTGCCGCGCCGGGCGCTCCAGTAACGCAGGTCGCGTCCCGCCCGCGCCAGCGCATCGCGCTCGCCGGCGGCCTGCGCTGCGTTATAGATCTGACGCGCGTCAGCGAGCGCCGCCTCGATGGCGGCCAGCCCCTGAGGCGTCACGTAATTGGGATGCGGCGAGACCGGCCGCTCGGGCACGTCCTCGACGCTGTTGTCTTCATTGACGAATGCGCGGCTCATGAGGGAGCATATGGTCATCGCGGCCGGCGAGCGCAGCCCCCGACAGGGAGCCTTTCGTCGGGTGGCAGCGCTGGCCGTAGTTCCATATGGTGGCGAACCAGCCCATCACCCCAAACTCATGCCGCGTCCGCCGGCCTCACCCGCTTCGCGATCTCGCTGCCCTTCTCGCGCTCGACCAGCGCAATGTCGTATTGGCTCTGCAAGTCGAGCCAGAACTGCGCGCTGCCGCCGAAATAGCGGCCGAGCCGCACTGCCGTATCGGCGGTGATTGAGCGTCGGCCGTTCAGGATATCGGTGATCCGGCCGGACGGCACACCGATGTCGAGCGCCAAACGGTTGGCGGACAGCTTGCGGGTTGCCAACTCACGCTTGAGCAAACGGCCGGGATGGGAAACAGGTGCCATGTCTAGCCTCTATGGTAATCGACGATCTCGACCTCGTGTGAGTCGCCCTTGCGAAACTCAAAACATATTCGCCAGCGCTGATTGACGGTCATCGCCCACTGGCCTTTGCGATCGCCCTTGAGCTTGTGCAGCCCAACGCTCTTCAACGCACTGAGATCGTTCAACGACTTGGCCGCATTAAGTGCTAGCAGCAGATCAATTGCCGTTTCGAAATCGAGACCACGCAGAGCATTGGGCCGCTCGCCTTCCCAGACCTTACGCGTCACGGAATTCCGCCACGACCTGATCATGGCAATAAAGTACTACGTCGAACGGTGAAGCGCAACGCCGTTCCTGGCACCCCTGATGCCCTGACTTCGGCCGAACGGGCGCCCGTAGCCTACCGGCCCTCCTCACTCGCGATGCTCGATCGCGTGCATCGCCTCGTCGGCGATTGTCTTCAGCACCATGAAGAAGGCGATCGCCCAGCCGCCGCTCGGCGCCAGCAGCGCGCCGCCGAGAATGAAGCCGTGCATCGGCAGGATGCGGATATAGGGAAAGGCCATCATGGCGCCGATGTTCGGCGGCGCCTTTTGTGGCCGGCCGCGGCTCTCGATGTACGAGAACAGGTGATTGGCGAAGAAGGCGATGCCGGAGATCGCGACGTCGCCCCAGGCGACCGGCCCGCTGTCGATGATGAAGAAGGCGTAAGCGGCGTGAAACAGGCCGTAATGCACGATGAAAAACGCCACCATGCTGCGCTGTGTGGCGCGCGTCGGCGCCACCGGCTGATCGTTCATCTTCACGCCGTCGGTCGAGAACACTGTCAGCTCGGCCATCTTCAGCGCCTGGAACAGGCCGATGATCACGCTCTGCAGCCAGTAGCTGGCGAGGATGGTCGGCAGCGACCAGTCCTGCGTGACGGCCAGCCCGATCACGGCGATGTTGACGCCGAGCAGCGCCAGCGACGATCGCGACTTCAACGCATTCAGCCCGATCATACGGCCCCCGCCTGGCGTGCCGGTGCGATGACACGACCTTGCGGCAGCATGTCACGGTTCCGGCCCCGCTTCATCGCGCGGGCGTTGATCCAGCGCAAGGCCGTCTCCGCGCCCGTGGTGTGTGCTGCAGCCAATGGCAATGGACCTGAAAGGAAGTGCGCGATGGCCAACATGATGAAAGCCGCGGTGGTGCGGAAATTCAAGGCGCCGCTGGTCATCGAGGATGTGCCGGTGCCCGTGCCCGGTCCCGGCGAGGTTCTGGTCAAGGTCACCGCCAGCGGCGTCTGTCACACCGATCTGCATGCCGCGAGCGGCGATTGGCCGGTGAAGCCGACGCCGCCCTTCATTCCGGGCCACGAGGCGGTCGGCGCTATCGTCGCCATCGGCAAGAATGCCAATGGCCATGGCGCATTCGGTTTGCGCGAGGGCGACATCGTTGGCGTGCCGTGGCTGCATGACGCCTGCGGCGGCTGTGAATATTGCACCAGCGGCTGGGAGACCTTGTGCGGCGAGCAGCACAACACCGGCTACAGCGTCAACGGCGGTTTTGCCGAGTATGTGTTGGCGAACGCCGCTTATGTCGGCCGTATCCCCAAGGGCGCCGATCTCGTGAACATGGCGCCAATCCTCTGCGCCGGTGTCACCACCTACAAGGGCCTCAAGGAAACCGAGGCAAAGCCCGGAGAATGGGTCGTCATTTCGGGCATTGGCGGGCTCGGCCATGTCGCCGTGCAATACGCCAAGGCGATGGGCCTGCATGTCGCCGCCGTTGACGTCGGCGAGGACAAGCTGGCGCTGGCGCGCAAACTGGGCGCGGATGTCACCGCCAATGCCGCGACCGAGGATGCGGTTGCCAAGGTGATCAAGGAGACCGGCGGCGGCGCCCATGGCGTTCTCGTCACCGCGGTGTCCAACGCTGCCTTCGGCCAGGCCATCGGCATGGCGCGCAAGCACGGCACCGTGGCGCTGGTCGGTCTGCCGCCCGGCGACTTCCCGGCGCCGATTTTCGATGTCGTGCTCAAGCGCATCACCGTGCGCGGCTCCATCGTTGGTACGCGCAAGGACCTGAGCGAGGCCATCGCCTTTGCCGCCGAGGGCAAGGTGAAGTCCACCACGACGACACGGCGGCTGGACGAAATCAACGCGGTGTTCGATGCGATGAAACAGGGCACGATTGACGGCCGCGTCGTGCTGACGATGTAGGAAGCGTACTCCGATACCGGGCTTTCCCGGTTGCGCGGTCGGCGGTTTGTTTCCATCATATGCGCAATCAACAATGCGTCGCGCCGGGCCCTGCCCGGCGTTGCCTCGGGGAAACGAGCCATGAAGTCCGGCATGAAGTCCGCAGCGCGGGTGCAGATCGCGCTGCTGTTCTATACGACCTTCAACATCGCCATGTTCGCGGCTGCGACCTATGCCGGCACGCTGTTCCCGCCGCTGCTGCCCTATGCCGGGCTGGTCATCGCCGCCATTATGGCGCTGGGCCTGATCGGAGGACTTCCTTTAGCTTGGGCAGTCGGGAAGGCCCTACCCCGCGACTGGCATTCCGGCCTCATTGCCCGGCAATCGCCGCTGGCGCATGAGCCTGCGCGCGAAGTCTAGGTAGCCGCGCTAATCAGTCGGGGTTTGCCGCTCGGTTCGGCCACTGACGCGCGCATCGGTCATTGTGCACTGCCGCGCAATTTTTGACGCCCTGTTGCAATGCGGAGCAATTTAAGTGGTCCGCCCGAGCCATGTAAGCAATTTTATCGATTACGTTTGCCGTCTTCGGCAATTTCTGTAACGTTCTACCATTCTGCGGCGATGGGCGGGCGATGCTGCACTTATTTTCCGGTGATAATTCTATCGAGGAGACCGTCCGGTTCGCCGAGGAAGTGGCCCGCTACGGGCTTTGGCAGGTGGATCTGGCATCCGGACGGATGAGTTTGTCGTCCAACCTGTACCGCCTCATCGGTCTCAAGGTGCCGGAGGGCGCACTGGACGCGGTCGACGACATCACTTTCAGCACTTTCGAGAAGGTGACACACCCGGACGACCTCCCGGTGCTGGCGGAGATCCAGCACATTCTTGCCGAAGGCCTGCCGTTCGAACGCCAGTTCAGGGTCATCCACCCCAACGGCCGGGTGCGCGCCATGGCGATACACGGCGAGGTCGTGGTCGACGCCTCCGGCCGCAAGTCGCGCGCGATCGGCGCGCTGATGGATGTTACCACCCATGTCGAGAGCGTGCGCGCTTCGCAGGTCGACTCCGAGCGCGTCCGCGCCATCATGGCGGCCATCGACGGCCGGCTGTGGACCGCCCGTTCCGACGGCTTCCGCACCGACCTCCTGCTGCGCGGCCGCTCGAGCACCGCCGTCGCCAGCAACTGGCTTGGGTTTGCCTGGCTCACCCGCGTCCATCCCGATGACGTCGGCATTGCGCGCGCCGCCTGGGCCGAGGCGGCCGAGCGCAAAAGAAGTTTCACGCTCGATCTGCGCATCCGCGGCGACGACGGCAACTATCACTGGCGCCGGCAGTATTGCTCGCCAATGCCCAACGAGGACGGCAGCGTGCGCGAATGGGTCGGCCTGTCGCTGCTGGTCAATGCCGACCAGACAACGGCAGAATCTGCCGCCGGGACCATCACCGGCGCCCAAATTCGCGCGGCCCGCGGCATTCTGAACTGGTCGGTGCGTCACCTCGCCGACCGCACCGGCTTGTCGACCGGAACCTTGCGCCGGATCGAGGCGCACGACGGTTATAACAAAGCTGCGTCGGCGACACTGCTTTTGATTAAAGATGCGCTCTCTGCCGCTGGCGTCGATTTTTTCGTGCTGCCGACCGGTGAAGCCGGTGTTTATCCTGCGCACAAAGGCTCGCGGCTGAAGGTGGTCGGCAAGCGAGAGGAAGCTAAAAAAGCTTCCGCCTGACGCAGGACAACCGGCCGATTTCGCTCGTTTGATGGGACTTGCGCACCACGGCGCATCCATTTGTCATCGATCAGCGCGCCATGCGGTAAAACAAGCCACCGCCGTCGGCAAAAATGCGCCTGCAGACGTCGCCACCGTCACAATTCCTTCTTGCCTGCATTTTTTGACGGCTGGTTTCATGATGGCGAAAGCATGATGGTCCGCGCGCTCTCACGACGGGAGCGGACGGAGATTCGACAGATGAATTCGGGGATCACCAAGCGCTCGGTGCTGATCAAGGGGCGCAAGACCAGCATCAGTCTTGAGGATATGTTCTGGCATGCACTCAAGGACATCGCCGCCGAGCAGCGTACCTCGGCCGCGGCCCTGCTGGTGCAGATCGATCTGAAGCGCGGCAGCACGAACTTTTCCTCGGCTGTGCGCCAGTTCGTGATGGCCTACTACCTCAACCTCGTTGACGACCTGCGCAAGAGCGCAACATCACGGATCAACGATTGCAACGACACGAGCGGGTCGTCCGGCGTGACACTCGCGCCGCTGCCCGCTACATTGTTTTGAAGGCGCCGCGAGGGCGGCCCTGCCCCCTCGCAAGGACGCCTCACCCATGCAGCATCAAGTCCGCGACGCCAAAGACCGGCACCGCTTCGAGCTCGAAGCGGACGGCTACGTTGCTTTTTCGACTTACGAACGCGCCGGCGGCACCATTACGATCCTGCATACGGAAGTGCCGAAGGAACTGGGCGGTCGCGGCATCGGCACGGCGCTGGCCCACGGCCTGCTGGAATTGATCCGTGCCGAGGGCCTCAAGGTGAAGCCGCTGTGCCCCTTCGTGAAGGCCTATATCGGCAAGCATCCGGAGTACGCCGATCTGGTGGTCTGATCGGGCCGTTTGTCGGCTGCCGACCTAACGCAATCTTTACGTTTCAGTAAGACATTGGGCGCCTGCGACGGTTTTTGCAGGGAGCCTCTCGTGGATTTCAGTTTCGGCGTGCAATTTTTCCTCGACCGGTGCGAGAAATTACTGTTCTCGCTCGGTTCTCCCTTCTCGCTGACGTCGCTCTGTGCCGCCCTCCTGATCGCCATCGTCTTCTTCATCGCCCAACGCCTCAAGCGCGGACGTCGTCTGCACTGGCGTACCTTATGGCGCGCGCTGTTTCCCCGACGCATCGTCGCCTCGAAATCCAACGAAGCCGATATCGGCTATCTGTTCTTCAACGTCTTCGTCTACGGCATGGCGTTCGGCTGGGCCGTGCTCTCATATCAGTGGATTTCGCACGGCATCATGTCCGGCGCGACGGCGCTGCTTGGCCCGCTCGAGCCCACGACACTGCCTGGCTGGGTGCCGCGTGTCGTCATCACGGCCATGTTGTTCCTCGCCTACGAGCTCGGCTACTGGTTCAACCACTGGCTCAGCCACAAAGTGCCGCTGCTGTGGGAATTTCATAAGGTGCATCACAGCGCCGAGGTTCTCACACCGCTGACCAATTTTCGCGTCCACCCGGTCTATGCGTGGGTTTTCGCCAATATCCTCGCCTGCTCGGCGGCAATCGCCAACGGCCTAGGCCACGTCATGTTCGGCCAGACGGTGCCGCAATATGCGCTCACCGACACCAACTTGATCCTGGTGCTGTTCATCCACACCTACGTGCACCTGCAGCACTCGCACATGTGGATCTCGTTCCAGGGGCTGCTGGGCCGCATCTTCATCTCGCCGGCGCACCATCAGGTGCATCACTCGGCCGACCCGAAGCATTTCGACAAGAACTTCGGCAGCTGCCTGGCGCTGTGGGACTGGATGTTCGGCACGCTCTACATACCATCGAAGAAGCGCGAGACTCTCACCTTCGGCTTTCCGGGCGACGCGGACGCCCACACGGTCAAAGGCGAGTTTGTCAACCCGTTCATCAACGCGGCCGGGCACCTCAAGCCGCTGCTCCCGAAGAAGTCCGAAACGCCTGTCCCGGCCGCCCGCGAGCAAACCTGATCATCATTCCGCGGCGTGGCCCATCGCCTCGACTTCGCGCAGCCAGACATGGCGCTTGTCGTCGCCGGCCGCCTCGATCATGCCGAAAATGGTCGAGCGCACCGGCTTGATGCCGACGAAACCGAGGATGTTGCGCTTCATCAGCTTGAGAGCATGGGCGCCGTAGTACCAGCGATAAAACCAGCCCGGCATGCCCATGGTCATGATGATGCGTGCCGATTTTCCGGCATAGACCTTCCAGGCCGCGCCACCGCCGCTCTTCTGAAAGGCCAGCAGATCCGGTTGCAGGATGCGTTCAATAAAGCCCTTCATAATTGCCGGCATGTCGCCGCACCATAGCGGAAACACGAACACCAGATGGTCGGCGGTCTTGAAGGCGTCGCGCGCCGCAATGAGATCGGGTTCCAGCGGCTGGTCGCGGCGATAGCCTTCGCGCAACACGGCGTCGAACTGCATCGCACCCAGCACGAAGAGCGTGGCCTGATGCCCGCCGCTGTCGGCGCCGCGCTGATAGGCGCGACCGAGCGCCTCGCAATAGCTGTCCTTCAGCGGCGTACCGACAATGATCGCGATCTTCGCCATAACAATGCCCCCGATTGGGCCATCAGGCTAACAATCCGGGCAATGCCGGCTTTGACCTGACGCAAAGACGACGACTAGAATTCAGCTTTTCCAACACCGGAGAGTCGGCAATGCGCCTGGCAAACGAATTGAAGCAGATGCGGCAACAATTCGGGTTGCTGACTTTCTACCAGAAATTCGAACAAGTCTGTGTCATGGCGCTCACGACGTTGATCGCCATCGTCATCGTCTTTGCCCTCTGGCATCTCGGGATCAACGTCCTGTCGGCGGTGATCAACAATACATTCGATCCGACCGACTATGCGGTCTTTCAGACCGTGTTCGGCATGATCTTCACGGTCATCATTGCGCTCGAGTTCAAGCGGTCCCTGCTGGTAGTAGCCGAACGGCGCGACAGCATCGTACAGGTCCGTGCCGTGGTACTGATCGCGCTGCTCGCTGTCGTCCGGAAGCTGATCATCCTCGATCTTTCGCACACCGAAGCGCTGCAACTGTTCGCGCTGGCCGCGTCCATGCTCGCGCTGGGCGGCGTCTACTGGCTGGTCAGCGACCAGGAAAGCCGCCGCCGCCGGGCTAACCTGCAATCAGCGTCAGCAGATCGGCCAGAGCCTGCGGCGCCGTGATGTGCGGGTTGTGGCTGGCGTCGATCCCATAGGATTGCCAGCCCGCTTCGGTCTTCGCCCGTTCGTAGAATGGCCGGAAGCGATCCTCCGGCGTATGCCGCGTGCAATAGATGTAATGCCGCGGCAGGGTCAGATCGCCGTTCTGGAAGGCAAGCTTCTGCTCGAAGGTCTTGAGCGGCTGCGGCACGCGCCGCGGCGCGCACCACGCCTGATCCTCCGGCGAGGTATCTGCCGGCATCGGGCCCGGCGGAATGCGCCAATTATCGGGGCCGTCGGCTGCCGCCGACTGGCGCTGCTCGCGCGTCGACTCCGGCATGACGTCGAAGGCGCTCTCACCGTCGCGCGGCACGAAGGCATCGACATAGATCAGCTTGCCGATACGGTCGCGCGCGCGGTCGGCAACGCCGGTCGCGACCATTCCTCCATAGGAGTGCCCGATCAGGCACACATCGCGCAGATCGTTATAGAACAGACAGGCCATGACATCGGCGATATGCGTGTCGAGATCGATGCCCGGATGGGCCAGATGGCTGCGCTGGCCGAGGCCGGTCAAGGTTGGAATAACGAGATAAATGCCGCGCGGCTCCAGCAGCGGATACATCTTCTTCCAGGCCCAGGCCGAACTCCACGCGCCATGCGCGACGACACAGTATGTCATGCCCCGACCTCCTCTTCCGCGCTATCCCGCCGCCACCGCTCGTGGCCGTGCCGTCCGGCTATTCCATCGCGCCCGCACGAAATCAAGCGCGACAACGGCAAGCCCTGCCGCCAGCACCTGCCAGCCGGGGCGAATGCCGGCGTCGAAATCGAAGGCGGTGGCCAGCACCCGCATGGGCGACACGCCGAACTGGAGGCCGATGCCGATCGCCTCGCCTGCGAAAGTCAGCGCCGCCACGATGACGCTGAGCGCCAGTAGGCTCAGGGTCGAGAGCTCGGTCTTGTCCTGCCACCGAGCCCAGACGCGGTAGACCGCCAGCCAGCCGAACAGGCCGGCGACGAAGACGGGCACGGTGACATCGGCCTTGGTCTGCTGGAAGTAGTGAATAAGCGCGAGCAGCGCGATGACATAAATGGCCTGATGCAGGCGGCGCCAGCTCTTGCCGCCCATCCGCTTAATCATGCCGTCGTTCGAGGTGATCGCCAGCGCCGCGAGACCGATGAACGCCACCATACCAATGATGAGATAGACGCGGCGCGTGATCTCCTGGAACACCTTGACCAGATCGTAGCTCTGGTCGGCGACGTAAAGCAGGACATGCGCGAGCGCGTAACAGAATGTGCCGACGCCGATCATGCGGCGCACGTCGATAAGGTTGCCGTAGCGGCCGATGCGGCGCAGCGGCGTAATCGCCAAAGTCACACCGAGGAACACCAGCGTCCAAAAGCCGGTGCGATGAATGACATCGTTCAGCGGCCGTGCGCCGCCGGTAATCGCGCCAGCGTCGACGAGCGCCTTGGCGACCGGGAATAACAGCAAGGCCAGCGCAATAATGCGCAACGCCGAAAGGCGGCCGCGCCGGTCCCGCCAGAGTTCGTAAGCCGCCATTCAATGCCCTCGCCGCAGGCCGATTTCGCCGGACGACGCATATCACGGCAGCCCGTCACGGCATCCTAAAGCCTGCGTGAGCGGAATGTGAGAGAATTCAAACGCGCGGCAGCGGCCGGCCGCCCTGCTCCTTCGACGGCACCTTCACCCAGGCTTCGCCATCGAGGACGACGTCGCCGTCGACGCGGCAGACGCAAGACAGGCGTGCCCGCGTTTTCTCCGGCATCAGCTCGGCGACCTCGACCGTCACCTCAACCGTGTCGTCGATCTTCACCGGCGCGCGGAAGTTCAGCGTCTGCGATATATAAATAGCGCCAGGTCCCGGCAGCCTTGTGCCGAGCACGGCCGAGATCAGGCTCGCCGTGTAGAGACCGTGCGCGATGCGGGTGCCGAACGGCGTCTGCGCCGCGAAATGCTCGGACAAATGGATCGGATTGCGGTCGCCTGAGATTTCGGCAAAGCCGACCACGTCCGATGCGCTGACCTTTTTCGAGAGCTTTTCGCTCTGGCCGACAGAGAGATCCTCGAAATACAGCGTTTGCAGCGTCAGCATCGTTCAGGTTTCCGTTTGCAGTTGAGCCCGGCACATCGCCCACAACAGAGCGATCAGCACCACATTGATCAAAGCCAGCGCGGTCAATAGTCCGATGGTCGAATCGACGCCGAAGCGTTCGATCATCAGCGCGCCGGCCGATGGCGCCAATGCCTGAACGATCAGGCTCGGAAAGGCAATCCGTCCCATGAGGGTCGGAAACCGCGCCGGCCCGAACAGCACCAGCGGCAGCGTCCCACGCCCGATCCAGGAAATGCCGTAGCCCGCGCCATAGAGCAGGATGGCGAGGACCAGAAAAGGGAAATAGCAGAGGATCAGGACGAGCCCCAGCGCCATCAGCGCGCAGCAGCCGACCATTGTCCAGATCGGGTGGTAGCGCGAGCCGAACAGTTGCTCGATGACGCGGGCGCCAACCTGTGCCGGCCCGAACAAGGTGCCGAGCGCCACGGCAGCGGTTTCGGCGACACCGCGTGACTGAAGAAAGATCAGGAAGTGAACGATCACCACCGAACCGACGCCGGCGGCAATCGACAGGATCGCGGCCAGCAGAATGAAGATGCGGCGCTCGTTCGGTAGTGGCGCCGCCGCACACGCCTCCTCGGCTTGCGGCCTCGCCGTCTCGGCGGCGGCCTTGCGCTGGGCGGTGACGGCGAACAACAGCGGCAAAGCCAGCATGACATGCAGCGCCGCATAGATAAGACAGGCATTCCGCCAGCCGGCATGCTCGATCAGAAAGGCGCTCAGCGGCCAGCAGATGGTGCTGGCGAAGCCGCCGAACAGGGTCAGCATCGTGATCGGTCCGCGCGCCTCGCGGCCATAGCGCTGACCCAGCGCGGCAAACGCCGCATCGTACAGGCCGGTGCCCATGCCGAGGCCGATCACGGCCCAGGCCAGAAGATAGATCGCGATGTTCGGCGCCAAGGCGATGGCGGAGAGACCCGCCGCGAACAGCAGCGAACTCGCGCACAGCACGGGACGGCCGCCGTGACGGCCGATGATCTCCCCGACCTTAGGAGAGATCAGCCCACCGACGAGCAGCCCGATCGACGTACCGGAGACGACGAGGCCGAGCGACCAGCCGGTGTCGGCAACGATCGGCGGGGCAAAGACGGCCGGGAAATAGAACGACGTGCCCCAGCCCAGGATCTGCGCCACGCCAAATGCGCTGACGACTAGACGGCGGTCGCGACCGGACTCGGCACTGGCCGTAGTCAAAATGCGCGCCTCTAAATAACCGGATCCATGCCCTTGGCTCGCAACACGGCGGCGGCAGGCTCGCCGGTGAATGCTTTTATCAACGCCGTTGCGGCATCCTTGTTGGCCGAGCGTGCGCCGACACCGGCCGCATAAGTCGTCGTGTTCTGGATTGCCTTCGGCAGCGGGCCGACCAGCACCGCGCCCTTCACCGGCACGATCTCGCTGATCTGGTGCAGGCCAAGCTCGGCTTCGCCGCTGACGATCAGATCAGCGACGTAGCCGCCCTGCTTCAGATTCGCCTTGGCGCGGACCTCGCGGGCAATGCCGAGACGCTCGAGCAGCTTGTCGATGTAGATGCCGCTGGAGCCGCCACTGGCCGGATCGATATAGGCGACGCTTTTGGCCGCCAGCAGCGCCTGCTTGAAGGAATCGACGGTCGAGACGTCCGGCCTGGCCGCGCCCTCTTTCACGACGATGCCGACGCCGACGGTCGCGACGTTGACACGGCTGCCGTTTGCGACCGCACCGCTGGCGATGAGTTCATCGACGATCGCCGGCGTGATGATGGCGACGTCGAAAGCCTCGCCCCCGTCGATGCGTTTCTTGAGGCCGCCCGCGGTGTCGTTGTCGATGACAAGCTTGTGGCCGGTCGCCTTCTCGAAATCCGGCGCCAGCGCCAGCACGACCGCCTTGAAGGCCCCGGCCGAGAGAACCTTCAGCTCCGCGGCTGCGGCGGACGGCGTCGCGGCAATCCACAAGGCGGCAGCGATGAGCGGCGCGGAGAGAAAGGTTGGCGGCATGTCGATATCCTCGGCGGGGCGGCGCAAGACTTACACCGAGACGGGTTCGCAGGATACCGCCGCGCAAACGAGTGGATGCTCCCGATTGATCAGAAGGCCGGTCGCAAAATCTTCATATGCACTTAACGCATAGGTCGAATTTGTGACCAAGCAGATTTGAGCGCTGATTCGGTCCGATATTCCTCCCTGCCTGAGAGAAACAGCGCATTTCCGATCGCGTCGTCTGCAGTTCTTCGCACATGCACAACGAAAAGGCAGAGCCGTACCCTGCCTAACGCACAATCTTTGCAAAAAGTTTGATTTTCTCTACATATATCAACTACTTAAGCCATGCATTTTTGCTTAGCTGCGTCGCAACATAAATGCTTTTCATATGAGCAGGCGTGAGTATGTTCTGCGCAGATGGATCGGGGACCAGTCTTCCGGTCAAGAAATTGAAAACAGATACCCGAGAGAGAATCCCATGTTTGCCGCCCTCGTCCGCTTCATCCAGGAATGGAAGCGTTACAGCCGTAGCGTCCGTGAACTGTCCCGTCTGGACGATCGCGAACTGGCCGATATCGGCCTGAACCGCTCGGACATCGAGCGCGCCGCCTGGAGCGCCGCTCAGACCCGCTAAGACGCCTCAAAACGTCGACGGTCCCAAACGCCCGCAGTTCTTGCGGGCGTTTTGATTCAGGGGGGCCTCGTTCTTCAGGGCCGCGGCGGGGGCGGTTCAGTCCATGCTCTTCCACTGGCTGAGGAGCATAATTTCCGGGGCCTGGCCATAGGCCCGCGTCCAGGCGTCCACGGACCATTTGAGGCCGCTGTCCTTCTCCACCAGCACCGCGGTCGCGTGCGGCGCCGTGAAGTCGATGAGATGGCCGCGCGCCTCCGGCTCGGCGACGCGGTGGTATTTGAGCAGCCCCAGCTCATCCAGCACCAGCAGGAGGCTGGTGATGTTGCGGCTGGTATCGATGCAGTCGAACTGGCCCTTGTCGAACATGTAGTCGCGATTGGCGCGCGCGACGTGCCCGGTGGTGCCGGTGAGCGGCCCGACACGCTTGTCGAACCATGCCCCCGCGGCGGCCACCGCCTTGCGCTCGTTGGCGGCCGAGCCCTTGCCCGCTGTCATCAACCGCCGCAAGGTCGCATGATCGGCGGAGGTGAAGGCTAGTTCCACCCGGTACTGACAGCCGAAACCATGACACACGGTCATGAATGAGGCGCTCGGCGCCGACAGGGACAGGTCGGCATAGGCCGCCCGCTCGACCGCGGCGCGGTCGGCGAAGGCCGGCGCGGCCAGAACCGGGACCATCAGCAGCGCCAGCAGCACATTTCGACCCAATCGCATCGCACAACTCTCGACCATTGCCGCTCCGCCCGGCACCGCCTAATGATCACGCCATGACCACGAAGACCATGACCACGGCAAAATTCGCCCCCATCCACATCATCGGAGGCGGGCTGGCAGGTTCCGAAGCCGCCTGGCAACTTGCCAAGGCCGGCGTACCGGTGATCCTGCACGAAATGCGGCCCCTTCGCGAGACCGCGGCGCATAAAACCGACGGCTACGCGGAACTCGTCTGTTCCAACTCTTTCCGCTCCGATGACGCGGCCGCCAACGCGGTCGGTCTGCTGCATGCGGAAATGCGCCGCCTCGGCTCGCTGATCATGCGCGCGGCCGACGCCAATCAGGTTCCCGCCGGCGGCGCGCTGGCCGTCGATCGCGACGGCTTCTCCGACGCCGTCAGCGCCGCGCTCAAGGCCGAACCGCTGATCACGCTCGAGCGCGGCGAAGTCACGGTGCCGCCGGCCGACTGGGACAGCGTCATCATCGCCACCGGCCCGCTCACTTCGCCCGATCTCGCCGCCGCCATCGCGCAAAAGACCGGCGAGACGCAGCTCGCCTTCTTCGACGCCATCGCGCCAATCGTGCACCGCGACTCCATCGACATGGAAACCGCCTGGTTCCAGTCGCGCTATGACAAGACCGGCCCCGGCGGCTCCGGCGCCGACTACATCAATTGCCCGATGAACCGCGAGCAGTATTACGCCTTCATCGACGCGCTGATGACCGGAGACAAAACGTCGTTCAAGGAGTGGGAAGCCAACACGCCCTACTTCAACGGCTGCCTGCCGATCGAAGTGATGGCCGAGCGCGGGCCCGAGACCTTGCGCCACGGCCCCATGAAGCCGATGGGCCTCACCAACCCGCGCTCGCCCGATGTGAAGTCCTACGCCGTCGTGCAGCTTCGGCAGGACAACAAGCTCGGCACCCTGTTCAACATGGTCGGCTTCCAGACCAAGCTGAAGCACGGCGAGCAGGTGCGCATCTTCCGCACCATTCCCGGCCTCGAGAACGCGGAGTTCGCGCGCCTCGGCGGCCTGCATCGCAACACGTTCCTCAATTCGCCCAAGCTGCTCGATGAGACATTGCGGCTCAAGGCCAATCCGGCCTGGCGCTTTGCCGGCCAGATCACCGGCTGCGAAGGTTATGTCGAGAGCGCTTCGGTCGGCCTGATGGCGGCGCGCTTTGCCGCCGCCGAGCGCCGCGGCGAAACGCTGTCACCTCCGCCGCCGACCACCGCCCATGGCGCACTGCTGGCGCATATCACCGGCGGCCATATCGAAACCATCGACGCCGGCGCGTCGTCCTTCCAGCCGATGAACGTGAACTTCGGCCTGTTTCCGCCGATCACCGAAGCCGTCGAGTACGACAAGAACGGCCGCAAATACGGCCGCGGCTCGGCCAAGAACGTCGCGCGCAAGGGCGCGCTCAGCGCCCGCGCGCTCGCCGATCTACAGGTCTGGATGGATGGCGCGAAGGCGGACGCGGCGGAGTAGCACCGTCATCCTCCGCGAAGGCGGAGGATCCAGAGCTCGAACCACCGCTCGTCCCCGCGCAAGCGGGGACCCAGGACGATAGAACATCTGGATCCCCGCTTTCGCGGGGATGAACGGAGTGTAGAGCTTGCGCGGGAATGAACGGAGTTTGTGGATGCGGCGCCGGAATAATCAGCCCTCGAATATCCGCTCCGGCCTGCGCGACGCGCGCCAGATCAGCCATTGGCGCCGCAACCGCGACAGCGGCGTAACATCGAACGGCTCGTAGCCACGCCGGTCCATCGGCTTGAGCGTCGGGCCGATCAGCGTCAGCGGCAGCAGCGCCGGCAGGATCGTCAGCGGCACCTGCCCGCCTTCGCCCCGCGCCGCGATCATCTGCCGCCGCGCATGGCGGCGCAGTTCGGCGAGCGCGTTCTTCAACTCGTCGGTGGTCTTGCCGGCATAGACCTCATTGATATCGACCTTGTGGCGCTCCAGCACCTCCAGCGGGATGAACATCTGCCGCCGCGACACCTGCTTTGCGAGGTTGACGAGAATGGCCGTGATCGTTGCGGCGATTCCCGCGGCGCGCATCAACATCATCGCGTTTGATCCGCCACCGCCGCCCAATATCTCGATGGCGACGTCGAGCAGTGCCGATTGCGTCATCACGCCGTAATTATCGAGATCGTCGAGCGTGCCCATCGGGTCGTCGTAAAGGTCGAACTGATGCGCATCGACGATCCCGGTAAGGCGCTCCGGTTTGACGCCATGGCGCTTCAGGCCCGCCATGAGCGCCGCGGCGACCGGATGCGCCGCCGCCTCGCCCTCCCGCTGGCCCTCCAGCACTTCGCGCCACCACTGCAGGCGAATTTCGCCGGGCATCGGCTCGCGCGCCACATCGCGCACGCGGCCTAGCTCGATGGCGAAGGCATAGAGCGCGAACAGCGCCGGGCGCCTGTCGGCCGGCGCGAACAAGGTCGCGAGCCAGCGGTCGCGGTCGGCCTCGCGGACGAGATCAGAACAATAGGCGGAAGTATCGGACATAAGTGGTTTAAACGCTTTGCTAAGCGATGCCTCCCACTCCGCTCATTCCCGCGCAAGCGGGAATCCAGTCTGGGTCCCCGCCTTCGCGGGGACGAGCGGAGAATGTCGTAGCCCCTCTCAATCCACCGCGATCAACCCGGCGCCGGCGCGGCGGTTTTCCGCCAGCAGCACATTATAGGTGCGCACGGCCGCGCCCGTGGTCATCACATCGACCGAAATCGACAGATCGTGGAACATCGAGCGTAGCGCCGCCGGCAGAAGCGCCGGATCGCGGCCGGCGCCGATCAGGAACACGTCGAGCGTCTCGCCGCGCGCAAAGGCCTGCGCCAGCGTATCAGCGTTGAGGTCGCGGACCGATGCCACCGGCCAGGCCCACACGCCGTCCGGAAAGCAGATGATCGAGCCGCGATGCGACAGGCCACCGGACTGGCCGCCGAAGCGAAAGCCGCCATTGCCATAGACATCGATCGGCGCGGGCGTCGGCAGATGCGGCGTGTCGTTGCCGAAGCCGCCGGCCATCGCTACCGGCGGCCCTTGGGCTTCGACTTCGGCGCAGGCTTGTTGGTGATCGAGGACTTGGCGCCGGGCCGCGCGGCCGGCTTGTCGGCGATCTCGTCGGCGCCGGTGTCCTCGACGAAGCGCGCCGGAATGGCGTTCGGGTTGATGATCTCGGGCTCCGGCTCGGCCGAGATGGAGTCACGGCCGACGCCGACGCCCAGATAGATCAACATCGGCGCGGCGATGAAGATCGAGGTGTAGGTGCCGACCAGCACGACGCCGAACATCATGGTCGCCGTGAAGGAATGGATCGCCGGCCCGCCGAACAGCAGCAGCGCCAGCAGCGCCAGCGTTACGGTGATGTGGGTGATGACCGAACGCGACAAGGTCTGGTTGACCGACGCGTTCAGGATTTCCGGCATCGGCAGCTTCTTGTAGCGGCGCAGGATTTCGCGAATACGGTCGTAGATGACGACGGTATCGTTGAGCGAGTAGCCGAGAATGGTCAGCAGCGCCGCGATACTGGTCAGATCGAAGTCGATCTGCGCGATCGACATGAAGCCGATGGTGAGCACGAGATCGTGCACGTTGGCGATCATGGCGCCGAGCGCGAACTGCCACTCGAAGCGGAACCACAGGTAAACGAGGATGCCGAGAATGGCGAGGCCGAGGCCGATGATGCCGTAAGACAGGAGTTCGCCCGACACGCGCGGACCGACCACCTCGACGCGGCGGTATTCGATCTGGTCCCCGAGCGCGGCGCGCACCTTCTGCACCGCTTCCTGCTGCGCGGTTTCGCCGCCGGGCTGCTGGGCGAGACGGATCAACACCTCGCCGGCGCTGCCGAACTGCTGAAGCTGCACTTCGCCGAGATTGAGCCCGCTCAGGGTCTCGCGCATCTTGGCGATATCGGCGGTGCCCGCGGGTTCGCGGATTTCCATCAACGTGCCGCCGCGGAAGTCGATGCCGAAGTTCAGGCCGTGCGAGAAGTACAGAACGATCGCTAGGATGGACAGCAGCGCCGACAGCGGAAAGCTGATGTGCCGGAACCGCATGAAGTCGAATTTGGTATTGTCCGGCACAAGGCGGAGAAGACGCATGGTTCAATCTCCCCCTGTCAGATCGTCAGCCGCTGCGGGCGGCGCCAGCGCACCCACGTCGCGACGATAAGACGGGTAACCGTGAAGGCCGTGAAGACCGTCGTGATGATGCCGATGCCGAAGGTCACGGCGAAGCCGCGGACCGGACCGGTGCCGATGTAGAACAGCACGGCGGCGGCGATGAAGGTCGTGATATTCGAGTCGAGGATGGTCGCCAGCGCGCGCGAGAAGCCTGCGTCGATGGCGTTGATGGCTGACCGCCCTGCCCGCAGCTCTTCGCGGATTCGCTCATAGATCAGCACGTTGCTGTCCACCGCGATGCCGACGGTCAGCACGATGCCGGCAATGCCCGGCAATGTCAGCGTCGCGTTCAGCATCGACAGCACGCCGAAGATCATGGCGACGTTGATCGCCACCGCGATGTTGGCGAACAGGCCGAACAGGCCGTAGGTCACGAGCATGAACAGCACGACGAGACCGGCACCGACATACGACGAGATCTTGCCCTTTTCGATGGAGTCGGCGCCGAGGCCCGGGCCGACGGTGCGCTCTTCGATGATGGTCAGCGGCGCCGGCAGCGCGCCGGCGCGCAGCAGGATGGCGAGGTCGTTGGCGCTCTGCACCGTGAACGAGCCCGAGATCTGGCCCGAACCGCCAAGGATCGGCTCGCGGATCACCGGGGCCGAGATCACTTCGTTGTCGAGGACGATAGCGAAGGGACGGCCGACATTCTCCTGCGTCGCCTGCGCGAATTTGCGGGCGCCGGAGGTGTTGAAACGGAACGAGACGATCGGCTCGGAGGTGCGCTGGTCGAAGCCCGGCTGGGCATCGGTCAGGTCGCCGCCGGAGACCAGAACGCGCTTCTCGATGAGATAAGGCGTCTTCGGCGAGGACGCGCTGTACAGCAGATCGTCCTCGGGCGGCACGCGGCCCTGCAGCGCCTGCTCGACCGGGGTGTTGGAATCCACCATGCGGAAGTCGAGCTTGGCGGTCTTGCCCAGCAGTTCCTTGAGGCGTGCCGGATCCTGCAGACCCGGCACCTGCACGAGAATGCGGTCGGCGCCCTGACGCTGGATCAGCGGCTCGACGGTGCCGAGTTCGTTGACGCGGCGCTCGATGATCTGGATCGACTGCTCGACCGACTGGCGGATGCGCTCGAGCATCGCGGCGTCGGTCACGGTCAGACGGACGAGATTGCCATCGGACGAAATGTCGAGATTGCGCTGGCCGCTGCCGCCAAGAAGGCCGCCGAGCGGCACCGACAGTTCGCGCAGCTTGGTCAGCGCCTGGCCGGCATTGGCGTCATCGCGAACACGGACCTCGACGGTGTTGCCGCGAACGGCAAGCCCCGTGTAGCCGATGCGGGCGTCGCGCAATACGCGGCGCACGTCATCGCGGGTGGTCTCGACCTTCTCTTTGCGCACGGCATTGGCATCGACCTCGAGCAGGATGTGCGAACCACCCTGCAGATCGAGGCCGAGCACGAGATGACGTTGCGCCCATTTCGGCCAGCCGGCGACGACTTCCGGCGAAAAGAAATTAGGGACAGCACACAGGCAGATGACGAGCGCCGTGAGAATGGTCGCCGCCGCCTTCCACCGCGAAAAATAAAGCATGAGATCCTGGCTTGATTGGCCGACTTAAAGGAAACCTGCGCCCTTAGCCGGCGGTGGCTTCGTCCTTGACCGGCTCGCCCTTGGCGCGCACGTCGCTGATCATGCCGCGCATCTGACGCACGCGCACGCCGTCGGCGATTTCGACTTCGATGTGGTCGTCCGTATCGGAGACCTTGGTGACCTTGCCCACCAGGCCGCCGCTGGTCACGACGGTGTCGCCGCGGCGCACGGCCTTGACCATCTCCTGATGCGCCTTCACGCGCTTCTGCTGCGGGCGCAGGATCAGGAAATACATGATCACGAAAATCAGGATGAACGGCAGCAGCGACATCAGGATGCCGCCGTCGCCTCCCAAGCCGGGGGCCCCTTGCGCAAATGCGGACGTGCTGAACATCGTTTTAGACCCCTGGCTGGCTATCGGTCGCGCCGGGCGTCTCGCCCCCGCTGAACCCGGCTCAAATCGCTTGAATTCGGCGCGGACTATAGCGGCAGCCCGCTCAATTGCAACGCTGCCAGACCCCGGATTCAGAGGCGTTTTCTTGGCCGTTTTCAGCCATTTCGCGGCGGTTCGGGTTGCCGGACAAGCGCACGCCCGCTAAGGAGCAGCCCGTCAGTTCCGAAAGCACCGCCATGGCCAAGAAGAAGACCTCCAAGAGTACTTCCAAAAGCACTTCCCGGCGCAGCGCGCCAAAGGCGAAGACGCCCGCGCGCAAGCCCTCCGCCGCCCCGCACAAGGCCGATCCGGCCGTGCTGGCCCGGATTGCCGACGCGCTGGAGCGCCTCGCCCCGCCCGCCAAGCCGCCAATCAACCTCGAGGCCGCCGACGCCTTCGTCTGGCAGCCGGACGGCACGCTCTCGCCGGTGCCGCACGTCAACCGCGTCGGTATGTCGCTCCTCAAGGGCATCGACCGGGTGCGCGACACGCTGATCGAAAACACCGAACGTTTTGCCAAGGGCCTGCCGGCCAACAATGCGCTGCTCTGGGGCGCGCGCGGCATGGGCAAGTCGTCGCTGGTCAAGGCGGCGCAGGCGACCGTCAATGCCGCGCTCGCCAAGGACGGCAAGCGGCCCTTGAAGCTGGTCGAGATTCATCGCGAGGATATCGAGACGCTGCCGAACCTGATGGCGATCACGCGCGCCTCGCCTTACCGCTTCGTGCTGTTCTGCGACGACCTGTCGTTCGACGCCGACGACACCAGCTACAAGTCGCTCAAGGCGGTGCTCGACGGCGGCATCGAAGGCCGCCCCGAGAACGTGATCTTCTACGCGACGTCGAACCGCCGACACCTCTTGTCACGCGACATGATCGAGAACGAGCGCTCGACCGGCATCAACCCCGGCGAAGCGGTCGAGGAGAAGGTGTCGCTGTCGGATCGCTTCGGCCTGTGGCTCGGCTTCCACCGCTGCAGCCAGGACGAGTTCCTCGCCATGGTGCAGGGCTATGTCAGCCACTACGGCCTCAAGCTGCCGGAAGACGAATTGCGCCGCGAGGCTCTGGAATGGGCGACGACGCGCGGCTCGCGCTCGGGCCGTGTCGCCTGGCAGTTCATCCAGGAAATCGCCGGCCGTCAGGGCGTGCAATTGAAGGACGGCGAATAACGTGCGGGTGTCCCGCCGCGCGGCTCTGGCGGCGGTTCTCGGTACGGCCGCCCTTCCCCTGATCGGCGGGCGTGCCCGCGCTCAAGGCGATGACCGTCCTCCGGTCTTCCAGACGGCAAAACACCAGTTCGTCGTCGTCCGGCCCTCGAAACAGTTGCCGGCTGTATCGCTTATCGACATGAGCGGCCGCCCGGCGCAGGTCGCGCCCGTTCCCGGCAAGGTGCTGCTCGTCAATATCTGGGCAAGCTGGTGCGACGCGTGTCGTACCGATCTGCCCTTACTCGAGCGCTTTCACAAGACCGCCAGCCATCAAGCCGCCGTCGTTGCCGTGTCGATCGACACCGACGACCGGCGGCATGTGAAATCATATCTGGACAAGCTGTCGATCCGCGCGCTTCCGGTCTATCTCGATCCGGAGGGCAAGCTCGCCGGCAATGCCGCCAAGGGTACGGCGCCGCTTCCGATCTATGGGATGCCGCTGACTTATCTCATCACGCCATCGGCGCGCATTGCCGGCTACATGGCCGGCGTCGCCGATTGGCTCGCCCCGGATGCGCAAAAGCTACTGGCTTACTACGCGGCCGCCTAAAGCATCTCTCAGTTGCTGGCGAGATACTTGGTCGGATCGACCGGCGTCGAGCCCTTGCGGATCTCGAAGTGCAGCTGCGGCGAGGTCACGTTGCCGGTCTGGCCGGACAGCGCGATCACCTGCCCGCGGCGGATGGTGTCGCCGCGCTTGACCAGCAGTTCGCTGGCATTGGCGTAAGCCGATACGTAGCCGTTGGCGTGACGCACCAGCACGAGATTGCCGTAGCCCTTGAGCTCATTGCCCGAGTAAGCGACGACGCCATCGTCGGCGGCCTTGATCTGCGTGCCTTCCGGCACGGCGATGTTGATGCCGTCGTTCTGCGTGCCGTTCGGCTTGGAGCCGAAGCCGGCGATGACGCGGCCATGCACCGGCCAGCGGAAGGATTGCAGGCTGCCGGCGGGCTCGGCGGCCTTCTCGGGCGCCGGCTCGGCCTTCGGAGTTTCCTGGCTGGCCATGCGCACGCTCTGCGTCGGCTCGGCGGCGGGGGCGCGGTCGATCGGAATGGTGCGCGGCTGGCTCGGCGCATTGTTCGGCCAGCTCGATTGCGCGGCGGTGGTCTGCGGACGCGTCACCTGCGGGGCCGGCGCCGGGGCCGCAGCGGCGTAACGCTGCGGCGGCTGCATCTGCGGCTGCGGCGCCTGAGCTTGCATCTGCGGCGCGGCCTGACGCGGCTGCTGGGCGACGGCCTGGCGGCTGCTGCCCGGCACCTTGATGCGGTCGCCGACATTCACCCGCGTATAGGGCGAGAGACCATTGTCACGCGCCAGCGCGCTGAGCGTCGTGCCGTAACGGCGCGACAGGCTGATCAGGGTTTCACCCGGCGCGACGACGTGAACATTGCCGCCGCCGGCGGGAGCGGACTGCGCCACCGGCGCGGGAGCCGGAGCCGGCGTGTAGGACGGAGCCGCCATTTGCGGCGCAGCTTGCGACGGCGCAGCGCCGGCCACATAGCGCGGAATGACGAGACGCTGGCCCGGACGGACCTGCGAGGGATTGGTGATGCCGTTGGTCTGCAGAATGGCCGACACCGGCACGCCCTGACGGCGCGCGATCATGTCGACGGTTTCGCCGTTGCCGACGGTGACCGGATGGCCGCCATCCCAGGTCCAGTGACCGGCCGGCTGCTGCGACACGCTGCCGGTGACGTCGCCGTAGCGCTGCGTCGGCTGCTGATAGGTGCTCTGCGAAGAATAGCCGCCGGATGCGACAGTCTGCGGCGGCGTCGGCAGCGGCTGCGAGGTAACGCGCGACGTCGGCGCGGCGGGACGGGCGATGGAACCCGTCACCTCGCCGCGCGGCGGCGTGGTATTCTGACGCGACGCCGTCGGATACGGGCTGTCGAAACGGCTGGAGTTGGAGCAACCGGCCAGCGCGATACCCAGCGCGGCGACGGAGGCAACGCGCAGCTTGGTGCGCGATGAAGATGACGCGGCAACACGTGTCATAAGGTTACTCACTCAGGCACAAACTTGCTTGAGTTGTAAATAAAGCATCACCGAGTAAATAAGGCTTTAAGGTCTATACACCTTAACGCCGCGTGTGCGGGTAATGCGGCTTTTGCAACGTCGCTTGCATCGAATGTCTGCGAGTGCTGCGCCGGCCTATAATTCTCGGGCCTTGCCGCGCAGCATTGGCACGAAGCGCACCGGGATGAGCTTGTCCTCGACGAGCTTCTCGCCTTCCGGCGTTTGCAATTTGGTAAGCTTGATGAGGTGCTGCGGCCCGTTTTGTGGCCCCAGTGGCAAAATCATCACACCGCCGTCTGCCAGTTGCTCCGTCAGCGCGGAAGGCACCTCTTCCGCCGCCGCGGTGACGATGATGCGGTCGAACGGCGCCCGGTCCGGACAGCCCTCGAAGCCGTCGCCGACAATCACCTCGACATTGGTGCAGCCGGCCGCGTTCAGCCGCCGGCGCGCCTGATCGGCGAGCGTGCGATAACGTTCGATGCTGACCACCTCGGCCGCCAGCTTCGACAGCACCGCCGCCTGGTAGCCGGAGCCGGTGCCGATTTCGAGCACGCGGTGGTGCGGCTTCAGGCCCAGTTGCTCGGTCATGTAGCCGACCACATAAGGCTGGCTGATGGTCTGCCCGCAGTCGATCGGCAGCGCCTGATCGGCATAGGCGCTGGCGGCGAGATCCGCCGTCACGAACACCGTGCGCGGCACCTCGCCCATGGCGCGCAGCACGGCCTGATCCGAAATGCCGCGCCGGCGCAACGTCAGTTGGAAATTGACGCGGTCGATGTCGCTCTGTGTGCCGGTTTCATCTGTCATGGTACGGTTCCCATGGTAAGATTAGCACGAGCCGGCGGCAGTGTTGTCTTGATGTACGTCAAGCATGCCGGGGACCGGTGGCGAAGAGGAACTCGATCCGTATGGCCGAGCAAAAGACAGCATCCGCGCGTATTTTGATTGTCGAAGATGAGTCCCTGATCCGCATGCTGCTCGAGGACATGCTGGAGGATCTCGGCCACAAGGTTGTCGCCACCGCCGCCTCGGTCGAGGCCGCCAAGCAGCTTGCCGCCAGCGAAAGTTTCGATGCCGCCATTCTCGACGTCAATCTCGAGGGCCAGGAGGTCTTCCCGGTCGCCGAGATTCTCGCATCGCGCAACCTGCCCTTCGTCTTTGCCAGCGGCTACGGCCACGCCGCCCTGCCCGAGCCCTTCCGCGACCGGCCGACGCTGCAGAAGCCGTTCCAGGGCGTGCAACTCGAGGCGGCGCTCAAGGAGCTGCTGCAGGGCGCGTGAGCGGGCTGCTTGATGCGTCGTCCTCCGCGAAGGCGGAGGACCCAGCCCTTTGAACAACCTGTGAAGCGCTGGATCGCCCGCCTTCGCGGGCGATGACGGAATGAGATCGCGCACCGGACATCGCGCCCCGGGACATGCTTACGCCAGCAACTGCGCCAGCCTGGTCATGAAGGGCTCGTCGGTGAGATCGAGCCGCAGCGGCGTCACCGCAATCTTCTTGTTGTCGAGCGCGGCAAGATCGCTGCCCGGAGGCGCCGTCGGCTTGAGGCCGCGCGCGATGGCGATCCAGTAATACGGGTTGCCGCGGCCGTCGTGGCGCGCATCGATCTTGAGAAACTCCGCGTCGCGCTTGCCCTGCGTCGACACCGCCACGCCCTCGACTTCCTCGGGCAGGCAGTCGGGGAAGTTGATGTTGACCATCACATCTTTCGGCAGGCCCTGCTTGAAGATCTTCTGGATCAGCGCCGGACCGTGCGCGATGCCGGTCTGCCAGTACGGCAGATGCTTGGTCGAGAACGCGTAAGCCTGCGACAGCGCGAATGACGGAATGCCGAGCACGGTCGCTTCCTTGGCGCCGGCCACCGTGCCGGAATAGAGAACGTCCTCGGCGACGTTGCGGCCGCGATTGACGCCGGAGATCACGAGGTCCGGCCGCTCCGGCATGATGTGGCGCACGCCCATGATGACGCAATCGGTCGGCGTGCCCTTGACCGCGAAGTGGCGTTCGCCGACTTCGCGCAGCCGCAGCGGATCGTTCAGCGACAAAGAATGCGACACGCCGGACTGGTCGGTCTCCGGCGCGACGATCCACACATCGTCGGAAATCGCGCGCGCGATCTTCTCGCAGGCGACCAGGCCGGGAGCGTGAACGCCGTCGTCATTGGTGATGAGGATACGCATTGTTCTTCCTTATCCCTCCCCGTCTTCGGGGAGGGTGGACGCGAGCGGCAGCGAGCGGACGGGTGGGGTTTGTCGCAGATGCAGCCCCCACCCGGCTTCTCGCTTCGCGAGAAGCCACCCTCCCCCTTCAGGGGAGGGACAAGAAAGCGAGTGTCGCACGTGAACGTGCATCACTTCTTCTCGATCACGTTCACGCCGCCCATGTACTTCTTCAGCACGTCCGGCACGGCGATCGCGCCGCCGTCCTGCTGATACGTCTCCATCACCGCGATGAGCGCGCGGCCCACCGCGACGCCCGAGCCGTTGAGCGTGTGGACGTGGCGGACCTTGTTGTCCTTGTCGCGGAAGCGCGCATTCATGCGCCGCGCCTGGAAATCGCCGCACACCGAGCACGACGAAATCTCGCGATACATGTTCTGGCCCGGCAGCCAGACTTCGATGTCGTAGGTCTTCTGCGAGGCAAAGCCCATGTCGCCGGTGCACAGCGTGACGACGCGGTAATGCAGATCGAGCTTCTTGAGCACCGCTTCGGCGCAGGCGAGCATGCGCTCATGCTCCTCGCGCGATTTCTCCGGCGTCGTGATCGACACCATTTCGACCTTGGTGAACTGATGCTGGCGGATCATGCCGCGCGTGTCGCGCCCGGCGGCGCCGGCTTCGGCGCGGAAGCACGGCGTGCAGGCGGTCAGCCGCATCGGCAGTTCGTCCTCGGCGACGATGGCTTCGCGCACGAGGTTGGTCAGCGGGACTTCGGCGGTGGGGATGAGCCAGCGCCCTTCAACTTGAAGAGCTTCAGCTTCCAATTCAGAGTAAATCGACGTTTGACCTCGAGTCGAATTCGCTTCCAAGAGTTGCAGCTCTTTAGCAGCAGCCCTTACTTTTGCTTCATTAACGGCAAGAAACTGATCATCACGAAACTTCGGCAACTGCGCGGTGCCGTACATCACATCGTCTTTGACCAGCAGCGGCGGGTTGACCTCGGTGTAGCCGTGCTCGTCGACATGGGTGTCGAGAAAGAACTGGCCGAGCGCGCGCTCGAGCCGCGCGAGGCCCTTCTGCAGCACGACGAAGCGCGCGCCGGACAATTTAGCGGCGGTTTCGAAATCCATCTGCTTCAAATCTTCGCCGAGTTCGAAATGCTGCTTCGGCGTGAATGAATAGCTGCGCTTCTCGCCGCTCTTCGATTTCTCGACATTGCCGTGTTCGTCGGCGCCTTCCGGCACGTCGTCGGCCGGCGCGTTCGGGATCTGCGCCAGCTCCTTGTCGAGCGCGTCGGCGAATTTCTTCGCGTCAGCTTCGAGCGCCGGCATGGTTTCTTTCAGCGTCGCGACCTCGGCCATCAGCGCTTGCGCGGCGGCCTCGTCCTTTTTCGCCTTGGCCTGACCGATTTCCTTGGAGGCGGCGTTGCGCCGCGCCTGCGCCTGCTCGGAGGCGGCAATGGCGGCGCGGCGCTTCTCGTCGAGCGCCAGCAGTTTGGCCGAAAGAGGCTCCAGCCCGCGCCGGGTCAGGCCGCGGTCGAAAGCCTCGGGGTTCTCGCGAATCCATCGAATGTCATACATGGCGGGCGTTCTAGTCGGATTTTCGGGGCCGGGAAAGACGCGCTTATCCCTCCCCGACTTCGGGGAGGGTCCGGCGCGAAGCGCCGGGGGTGGGGAGCAACATTCACGACAGAAACCCCACCCGGCTCCGCGCTCGTCGCGCGAAGCCGCCCTCCCCCTACGGGGGAGGGATAAGAGCTCAATCCGGGCCGGCGGCGCCGACCTTGGCGGCGGCTTCGGCGTCAGCTTCGGCCTCGGCCTTTTCCTTGGCCGCAGCCTCGGCGGCCGCCTTCTTCTCGACGATCCGCACCGACCAAATCGAGCCCTCGTAGAGGATGAGCAGCGGGATCGCCAGCGAGAGCTGGCTGATCACGTCGGGCGGCGTGAGCACCGCGGCGAGAACAAAGGCGGCGACAATGAAATAGCGCCGCTTCTCCTTGAGCGTCTGCGACGTCAGAACGCCGATGCGGCCGAGCAAGGTCAGGATCACCGGCAACTGGAACGCCGCGCCGAAGGCGAGCACCAGGGTCATCATCAGCGACAGATATTCGCCGACCTTGGGCAGCAGCGAGATCGAGGCTTCGCCCGGCCCCGCCTGTTGCATGCCGAGCGAGAAACGCACCAGCATCGGCAGCACCAGGAAATAGACAACCGCCGTCCCCAGCGCGAAGAAGAACGGCGTCGCGATCAGATAAGGCAGGAAGGCGTTGCGCTCGTGCTTGTAGAGGCCCGGCGCGACGAACATGTAAATCTGCCCGGCGACAATCGGAAACGACAGGAAGGCGGCGCCGAACATGGCGAGCTTGAGCTGCGTCAGGAAGTATTCAAGCAGCGCCGTGTAGATGAACTTGGAATTCTCGACGCCGGCGACCCAGACGAAGGGCCAGACCAGGACGTTGTAGATGTCTTTCGCGAACACGAAGCACAGCGCGAACATCACGCCGAACGCGACCATCGCCTTGATGAGCCGCGAACGCAGCTCGATCAGGTGATCCATCAACGGCGCCTTGGAGGCTTCGATGTCGTCGTGGCTCACGCGGCGCCTCCGGCCTTCTTGTCGTCGGAAGGCGCCTCGGCCTGCGCGGTCTTGATGCCTTCCTTCGGCAGGAAGTCCTCGGTCGTCGGCGGCGGCACCGCCTCGGGCAGCGGCACGTCGATTTTGGCGAGATCAGCCGTCTGCTCGGCGGGCGCCGGCAGCGCCTCGTGCGCTTGCGGTGCCGGCAGGGCCTCACCGGAGACCACCGGCAGCAGCGGCGCGGCGTCGGGCTTGTAGTCGGATGCGGTCGAGGTCGGCGCGCCGGCCGGCTCGTCGAAGGCCTTCTCGATGTCGCTCTTGGTCTCGGCGAGCGGATCGAACTTGGTGAAGTCGGTGACCTTGTCCTTGACCGTCGAGGTCAGGTCCTCGGCCTGCTTCTTGAGGTCGGCGATTTCCGCCTCGCGCAGGGCTTCCTGGAACTGGCCCTGGAATTCGGCGGCCATGCGCCGGACCTTGGCCATCATCTGGCCGACCGAGCGCAGCACGGTGGGCAGCTCCTTCGGCCCGATCGCGATCAACGCGACGATGCCGATGAGGACGATCTCGCCCCAACCGAAATTGAACATGACTAAGGCGTCCCGAATTCGCCCCGGCGATATGCCCGGAGCGGCCTGTCTTCTAGCGCGACCTGCGTTCTAGTGCGACCCGCGTTCTAGTCAGACTTGCCGTCCGGCAAAAGCGCTCAGGAGCGTACGCCCTCGGCGCGGCGCTCGGCCTCGGTCTTCTGGCCGGCCTCGAGGGTCTTGACCGGCTCGGCCGGCTTGGCGTCGGCCTTGTCGTCCTCGGCCATGCCCTTCTTGAAGGCCTTGATGCCCTGGGCGAAGTCGCCCATCAGGCCGGAAATCTTGCCGCGGCCGCCGAACAGCAGCAGCACGACGACGGCGACGATGAGCCAGTGCCAGACGCTAAACGTACCCATAACAATTCCCTCCGCGGCGACGGGCCCAAGCCCCCTCGTCCCGCCTCGTGTTTCGATCAGAAACTAGGCCGCGGAGGCGGCAAAAACAAGGAGTTAACGGCGATTGGTTAAGGGCCAATTGGCGCGGGCGGCAGCGCGCGCTGTCTGCAGCCGGACAACATGAATTCCGCTCGTCCCCGCGAAAGCGGGGACCCAGTGCCGCAAGCCCACACCGGGCTGGATTCCCGCTTTCGCGGGAATGAGCGGGGTTGGCGCCGCGGGCGCGCGCTACTTCTCGCTCTCGCTCTCGCCCTCACCTGACGCTTCAGGCTCGGCCGGCGCTTCGGTCACCGCTTCGGCGGAACCTTCCGCCTCGGCTTCGGTCTCCGCTTCCGCCGCGGGCGCCAGCCCGAGGTCGAGATCGCCCGGCTCGAGCGGGTCCTCGTCGTCACGCAAAGTTGTGTCGTCCGACGGCATCGGCACCGAGAAGCCGGCCGGCATCGAGCCCTCGAGCAGACCGGCGCCCTTCAGCTCGTCGAGACCCGGCAGATCGCTGACCTCCTCGAGGCCGAAATGCGACAGGAACGCCTCGTTGGTGCCGTAGGTGATCGGACGGCCCGGCACCTTGCGACGGCCGCGCGGGCGGATCCAGCCGGTCTTGAGCAGCACGTCGAGCGTGCCGGCGGCGGTGGCGACGCCGCGGATTTCCTCGATCTCGGCGCGGGTCACCGGCTGGTGATAGGCGATGATCGCCAGCGTCTCGATGGCGGCGCGCGACAGCTTGCGCTGCTCGACGGTTTCCTTGGTCAGGAGCCATGACAGATCGGAGGCCGTGCGGAAGGTCCACTTCTTGCCGATGCGCACGAGATTGACGCCGCGGGTTGCGTATTCGGCCTGCAGCGAGGCGAGCGCCGCCTTGACGTCGACGCCATCGGGCAGCGCGCGCACGAGCGTCGGCTCGTCGAGCGGCTCGGAGGCGGCGAACAGCAGCGCCTCGAGGAGACGCAGTTCGTCGGCGCGCTGCACCGGCTCGGCCGCCTCGGCTTCGACGATGATCGTCTCTTCCACGCTCTGCTCAAACTGAACGGCAGCGGTTGCCGGCTCGTCGTTCGACACGATCACGAGCTTCTTGGCCGCGCTGGACATGGACTCGGTCTCCTTATGCGGTTTCTTGTGCGTCATGCGACGATGCAAACACATTCGCGCTCACACGCTTGCGCATGTAGATCGGCGAGAACGCATCCTTCTGATGAATTTCGGCGCGGCCATCGCGCACCAGTTCGAGCGCCGAGGCAAAGGACGACGCGAAGACGGTGGCGGCCAGCGCCGGCTCGACCACGTACTGGATGAGGAAGGCGTCGATGCGCGACCAGTCGGTCGACTGACCGATCATGCGCTCCAGCGTCTCGCGCGCCTCGGCGAGCGACCACACTGTGCGCTTCTTGAAGCGCACGCGCGACAAGGTCGTGCGCTGGCGCTGCACGGCATAGGCCGACAACAAATCGTACAAGGTCGCCGTATATTCCGGCTTCTTGATCTCGGCGATCGGCTCCGGCAGGCCGCGGCCGAACACGTCGCGGCCGAGTTGCGGGCGGTCCATCATCTTCGAGGCAAATTCGCGCAACGCCTCGAGGCGGCGCAGCCGGTTGGCGAGTGCCAGCGCCATGTCTTCGGCGGACGGCCCCTCGCCCGGCGCCGCTTCCGGCAGCAGCAGGCGCGATTTGAGGTAAGCGAGCCACGCCGCCATCACGAGATAATCGGCGGCGAGTTCGAGGCGCACCTTGCGCGCCTGCTCGATGAAGATGAGATACTGATCGGCGAGCGCGAGGATCGAGATCTTGTGCAGATCGACCTTCTGCTGCCGCGCCAAAGTGAGCAGCAGATCGAGCGGACCTTCGAAGCCCTCGACGTCGACGATCATCGCCGGATCGGTAACGCCGCGATCCTCTTCCATCGCCGATACGAGCTTGTTGTCGAAATCCTCAGGCGCCATGAGCCTGCCAGTCCTTCGCTCGCGATGTCAGCTTACGCCACCATCGCATTGAAAATCCGTCGCGCTTCCGCGACGTCGAACGCCTCGCCCTGCGACCGCATCGAGAGCGCGGCGTTGGCCCGCGTCGCCGCGATGCCGGTCAATTCGGGCGCGACGCCAGCCACTTCGCTCATCTCGGCGAGATCGCCGTTGCAATGAAGCACGACATCGCAGCCGGCCGCGAGCGCCGCCTGACTGCGCTCGGCAATTGTCCCCGACAAAGCACCCATTGACACATCGTCGCTCATCAACAAGCCGGAGAAGCCGATGAAGCCGCGAATCACTTCACGCACCATTGTGACGGAAGTTGTGGCCGGGGCATGGGCATCGATGGCGCTGAACACAACATGCGCGGTCATTCCGAGCGGCAGGTCCTTGAGCGGCTGGAACGCGGCGAAGTCAGTGCGCTCCAGGGTGGCGCGATCGGTGTCGACCACCGGAAGTTCCTTGTGGCTGTCGGCGCGCGCCCGGCCATGACCCGGCAGGTGCTTGAGCACCGGCAGGACGCCGCCGGCCAGCAGGCCTTCCGCCACCGCGCCGGCCAGAGCCGCGACCTTGGCCGGCTCGGTGCCGTAAGCGCGGTCACCGATGATGGGATCGGCCTCGGACACCGGGACGTCCGCCAGCGGCAGGCAGTCGACGTCGATGCCCAGCGCCTTGAGGTCGGCGGCGATCAGGTGCGCGCCCATGCGGGCGGCAGCCAGCCCGGAGGCCGGATTGCGGTCGTAGAGCGCGCTGAAGACGGCACCCGGCGGGTACTTCGGCCAATGCGGCGGCCCAAGCCGCTGCACGCGGCCGCCTTCCTGATCGACCAGGACGGGTGCCTCCCAGCCGACCGTGTCGCGAAAGTCACGAACAAGATCAGCGACCTGCCCCGGATCGCTGATGTTCCTCTTGAAGATGATGAGGCCCCACGGCCGCGCCTCGCGCAAAAAGGCGCGCTCCAGCGGCGTAATCGTGGGGCCGGACAGGCCGGTGATGAAGGCGCGGACATGACGGAGGGTCATGTTTGCGGCTTAACCCGCAACTGCCGGACGGAGCAACCACCCCTGTTGATGGCTGAAAACCGCCGCGACAGCCGTTCAGACGCGGCCGACCAGGCCTAGTTGCGCTGGATGATGCAGGAGCCGCCGGCCGCCTTTAGGCTGGAGCAGAGCTCGCCGGCCTCGCCGTTGGAGCCGACCACGACCATGGCGCGGTAGTAGATGCCCTTGTCGCCCAGATCGACACGCCGGATCGTGGGCTGACGGCCACCGAGCTGGCCTGGATATTTGCCCTGCAGCGACTGGAAGGCCGCCTGGGCCTCGGCCTCGCTGCGCTGGGCTGAGACCTGCACGGCGTAGCCACCGCTCGCGGGGGCGGTCGCCTGCGGCGCCGGCGTTTGTGCGGCCACGCGGGCCGGCGCGGCAGGCCGGGCCGGCTGGGCATTCGGATTGAGCGACAACGGCGCATGTGATGGCTGCGCAGCCGGCGGCGGAGCCGGCTGAGCGGGCGCAGCAGCCTGCGGCGTGACGTTACGCGGCGGCGGAGCCGGCTGGGCCACCGGGCGCGGGGGCTCCGCGACAGGCGCGGCATTGACGACGCGAACGGGTGGTTGCGCAGCCGACGGCTCCGGAGCGGCGGCCGCGGCAGGCGCCGCAGCAGCGATATCGCCATTCTGATCCGGACGGATCGGAATGGTGCGGATTTTCCGCGGCTCACCGACGACGCCGCTGCCCATGGCCGGCGCGCCATTGGTGGCCAGCGCGTTGTTCGCGGGAGGCTGGCCAGGTGTCGTCACCACCGGCACCGGCTGCTCCTCGCGCGACAGCAGACGCTCGATCTGGCCGTTGGCCCCAACGCGGTCGGTGACCTTGCCCGGTTCCTTGTTGGTCGCTGCCGGCACGACCTTGCTCGGCGTGGCATCGGCCTTGATCACCGGCGGCGTCGCCGGCACCGATGACGGCCCGAAGACCGCGCGATAACCCAGCGCCCCCGCGGTGCCAAGAACGGCCAGCGCGAACACGCCCGCGATCGCCAGTACGCTGATCCGGCGCCGGCTCGGGGCGACGTCGTCATAATAGTCGTCGGTCGGCGCCGGACCGAATTGCTGATGCACGTCATGCAGCGGCTCTTGCGACGGCGGAAACGCCTGGTCATAGCCGGCCGACGCGCCATTGGCGTAAGGGTCGGCCTGATAGCCTTGCGCGGCATAGCCCGGCGCGTGGGCATCGACCGGATAAAGCTCCGCAGAATCGGCCGACAGCGGCGCGCTGCCATAGGCCTGCCGGCCAAAGCCGCCGTTGGTGTAATGCTGATCGGCATAGGCGTTCTGCGAGTCGGGCGCGAACTGCTGCTCAGGGGGATAAGGATTGGCATCTTCGGGCCAAGTCGCCGCCGGCGAAGGCTGGCCCGGCACGGTCGGCGCGCGCTGCGCGGTGTTGCGGCCGTATTCGGCAAAGGGATCGGTCTGACCGATCAGGCGAGCAAGTTCCGCCAACGGATCGTTTCCGGCGCTGCTGCCGCCCGCGGCAGCGCGCGAGGACAAGTCTCCTCCGCGATAGGCCCGCTGATTGTGGTCGTCCGCCATAGCGTCCCCGGTACCGAGTTTACAAATCGCGCAAGACCCCCGCGCGTCCCTTCCCCAATTCAGAGGGACGCGTCATGCGCACCGGCGGCGTCGAGCCTACCGCATTTCGTCAGGCGCTTCGACCCCGAGCAGATCGAGGCCGGACGCCAGCACGGTCACGATGCCCTGCACCAGGGCAAGCCGCGCCACCGTCGTTTGTGGATCATCCTGGATAATGAACCGTAAATGCGGCGATTCCTTGCCTCCGCGGGTCCATTGGGCATGGAATTCGCTCGCCAATTCATAGAGATAGAAGGCGATGCGGTGCGGCTCGTGGGCCAGCGCCGCCGCCTCCAGCATGCGCGGATAGAGCGCCAGCTTGCGAATAATCGATAGTTCCCCGGAGTCGGTCAGGCGGGCGAGGTCGGCCTGCTTCAGCGCCGCCGGATCCGCGGGCAGCACGCCCTGCTCGGCCGCGGTGCGGAAGATCGACTTGCCGCGGGCATGCCCGTACTGGACGTAGAAGACCGGATTGTCCTTCGACTGCTCGATCACCTTGGCCAGATCGAAGTCGAGCACGGCGTCGTTCTTGCGATAGAGCATGTCGAAGCGCACGGCGTCCTTGCCGACTTCGTCGACCACCTCGCGCAAGGTGATGTAGTCACCGGCGCGTTTCGACATCTTGACGGGCTCGCCGTTACGCAAAAGGCGGACAAGCTGCACCAGCTTGATGTCCAGGGTCGCCTTGCCGCCGCTGACGGCCTTCACCGCCGCCTGCATGCGCTTGACGTAGCCGCCGTGATCGGCTCCCCACACGTCGATCATGTCGGCAAAGCCGCGATCGAACTTCGATTTGTGATAAGCAATGTCGGTGGCGAAGTAGGTGTAGCTGCCGTCCGATTTCATCAGCGGGCGATCGACGTCGTCGCCGAACTCGGTCGAACGGAACAAGGTCTGCTCGCGGTCTTCCCAGTCCTCGAGATTGCCGCTCTTGGGCGGCGGCAGACGGCCGTCGTAGATGTGCCCCGCCTCGCGCAGCGCCGTAATGGTTTCAGCCACCACATTGACAGGCGGCTTCGGCGGCTCCTTGGAAAACGGATCGGGCAACTCGCCCTCGATCAACGACCGCTCCGAGAAAAACACCTCGGGCACGATACGCAGGCGCGCCAGATCGTTGCGGATTTCGGCCATCATCATGTCGGTCGCGCGCAGGCGCACGATCGGCAGCCACTCGGCTTCCGGCATGTTCTTGAGCTTGTCGCCGTAATCGGCCGCGAGCTCCTGCCCGCATTCCTTGAGATAATCGCCCGGATAGAGGCCTTCCGGGATGTCGCCGATATCCTCGCCCAGCGCCTCGCGGTAGCGCAGGAAAGCCGAGCGCGCGAGCACCTCGACCTGGGCGCCGGCATCGTTGATGTAATACTCGCGCGTCACGCTGTAGCCGGCGGCCACCAGCAGGCTCGACAGCGCGTCGCCGAACACCGCGCCGCGGCCATGCCCGACATGCAGCGGTCCGGTCGGATTGGCCGAGACGTATTCGACATTGACCTTCTTGCCGGCACCGATGGCGCTGCGGCCATAGCTCTTGCCCTGCTCCAGCACCGCACGCAGCGCTTCGGGCCAGACCTCGCCCTTCAAGGTCAGATTGATGAAGCCGGGACCGGCGATATCGACCTTGTCGATCTTGGCGTCGGCGCGCAGCTTCTCGGCAATGGCTTCGGCCAGATCGCGCGGCTTCTGTCCGGCATCCTTGGCCAGCACCATCGCGGCATTGGTCGCCATGTCGCCATGCGAGGCATCGCGCGGCGGCTCGACAACGATGCGCGACAGATCCGCCTGCGGCCCGAGCACCGCGGCGGCGGCAGCATGAACACGCGTGAGCATGTCGGCGAACAGATGAGGTTCTGGCGCTGACGGTCGCAGAACGGCCTCCGCAACGGCGCGCACGCGCTCGACGACAGCGGTCAGCACATTCGCCGCTCCCGACGTCACAGTGGTTTCAGCAACGGCAGGCTTGGCAACAGGCTTGGCAACAGGCTTCGCAACGGCCTTGGCAGCCTTGATCGGCTTCGCGACGGCCGCGGGCTTCTTCGCCGACAATTTGGCCGCAAGGGGGGCGGCGGTCTTCACAGCGCTCTTTGGGGTTTTGCCCGCAACTGCCTTGCGCGCGGTCTTCGCGCCGCCTCGACGCACCGATTTGTTCGCAGCCACGGCACGTTTGGCGCCCGCCCGGGCTTTGCTCTTGACCCTGACCTTCGCCTTCGTATTGGCCTTGGTCTTAGACTTGGTTTTAGCCTTCGTCTTGACCGCGGAATTCCGCTTCGCGGCCTTTGAAGCCTTTTTCACACCGGCTCCGCGCGCCTTTTTGGCCCGCGCCGCAGGACGTTTTGCTTTGGACCGCGACGAGGCCGCGACTTTGGATTTGCTGGATTTTTTTTTGGCCATGGTGGTCGCTGCGGGTAAGGGATTTCGACGGGCAAGTCAAAGCGAAGTCATGATATAGGCTTCAGCTTATAGATTATCGGAGATTCGCTCGTTCCGTCCCCATTTCTGGAATGCCCTGCCATGACCGACGGCTTTTCTCGTCTTTCCCGCCGACAGGCGGTTGTCGGCCTTTCCTCACTCCCTCTCCTGAGCCTCCCCACCCCGGCCCTGGCGATCGATCCGCCGGCGCTGCGGGTCGCTTCGCTGGAGAAAAAAATCGGCGGCCGTGTCGGCGTCTATCTGCGCGACATCACCGGCCGGGTGCTGGTGGCGCACCGCGCCGACGAGCGTTTTCCTATGTGCAGCACGTTCAAGTTTCTGCTCGCCGCGGCGGCGCTGCGGCGTGTCGATCAGGGCCAGATGTCCCTCGACCAGGTGCTCTCCTTCGGCGAAGCCGATCTCCTGAGCTATGCCCCGGTCGCCAAAGCCAATGTCGCCAAAGGCGGCCTGCCGCTCGGCGATCTGTGCGCCGCCATTGTGACGGTCAGCGACAACACCGCGGCCAATGTCATCCTGCGCAATATCGGCGGCCCGCAGGCGGTCACCGCCTTCGCACGCTCGATCGGCGATCAGGACACGCGGCTCGACCGCAACGAACCGGACCTGAACTCCGCCATTCCCGGCGACCCGCGCGACACCACGACGCCGCAGGCCATCGGCGAAGACATGTCGCGGCTGCTCTCCGGCAATGCGCTGGGGGCGGCCTCGCAGCAGATGCTTGAAAACTGGATGGTGGCGTCGAAGACCGGGCTGAAGCGGGTCCGCGCCGGACTGCCGGGCGGCTGGGTGGTCGGCGACAAGACCGGCACCGGCGCCAATGGCAGCGCCAATGTCATCGCCATCATCCGTCCGGCGAACAAGGCGACCTTGTTCGCCTCGGTGTATCTGACGGGCTCAGTGGCCCCGGCAGAAGAACTCGATGGCATCCATATGGAGGTCGGCCGGATCATCGCCGATATCGTGCAGCGCTCCTGACCGGCACCGCCGCCTGAAAGCGGCCGACGATCGTCGTACGGGCGGCGTGCGGCCATCGCTTCCATCATCGCCGCTGCCACCACGCCATGCCGTCGGGACGCCATGCCGTCGCGATGCGTGGTCTGCTCCCCCGAAATCTGAAATCCCCGGGTCTGCGACAAACTGACTGTGTCCGGTTACCGGCCGATAAACATGTCTTAACTGTATTTTAGTAGCGTGCGCCGCGATAAGACTTAAAAACCGGGCGAGACGCATGGCCGCACGACTCCTGCGAATACCCCTGCGGAGGGATAGCCGCGCGTCGTCGTTTTCGGACATCGGCGACCGCGCCGGGCGTTTGAGCGTCGAGATCGCCGACGCCGCCGGCCTGATCGGCGATCTGACCGCTCTCGGCAAGACGCAAAGCGAGCGCGCCCAGGGCGCCATGGCCGCCGCCCGGCAGATGGCCGAAACCAATGCCGTGCTGTCGTCGGCCATGACCGCCGCACGCGCCTCCGCCGATGCCGCGGAAGAAACACTGCGCGAGAGTTCGAGCCACGTTTCCACCGCGCTGACCAATTCGATCGAGAAGATCGAGGCGCTTGGCGACGGCGCCATCGCCTTGAAGGAGGCAATCGAGAAGGTATCGGCGACCATCCAGCGCGTCCAGGAAACCAGCGCCGCGGTGCGACGCATTGCCGACGAGACCGAGCTTCTGGCGCTCAACGCCACCATCGAGGCCGCCCATGCCGGCACCGCCGGCGCCGGCTTTGCCGTCATCGCCGGCGCCGTGAAGCGGCTCGCCGAACAATCGCGCCAATCGACCAAGGACGCGCAGGCGCATCTCGAGACGCTGACAGTCACCCTCAACGAACTGGTGAGCCGCGCCGACATCAACACCCAGACCGCCATCGCCGCCAAGGCGGAGTCCAAAGGCGCCCAGGCCTCGATCAGCGAACTGGAAGCGCTCGTCGAAACCGTGCAGGGCATGACGCACGAGATCGGCACCATGGCGGCGCAGGTCGACAGCAACAACGAATGCTTCGACAGTCTCCAGGACGAACTCACCGGGTTGGTCGGCGCGGTCGAAGCCGGCTCCGGCAAACTGGCACAGGCGAAAGCGCGCACCGACTCGATCCTGACCATCAGCGAAGACTTCCTGCTGTTCATCGCCGAGAGCGGCATCAAGACGCCCGATACGCCGATCGTTACCTTGTGCCAGAGAACGGCGGCGCAGATTGCCTCGGCCTTCGAGCGCGCCATTGCCAAGGGCGCGATCACGGCGGACGCGCTGTTCGACGAGCGCTACGTGCCGGTGCCCCGCACCGACCCGCAGCAGATGATGACCAAGTTCGTCGCCTTCACCGATAAGATACTGCCCGAGTTTCAGGAGCCGCTGCTGGAGGCCGATCCGCGCATCGTGTTCTGCGCGGCCATCGATCGCAATGGCTTCCTGCCGACGCATAACCTCAAATATTCGCAGCCGCAGGGTGACGATCCGGCGTGGAACGCCGCCAACTGCCGCAACCGCCGCATTTTCAACGACCGCACCGGCCTCTCCGCCGGCCGCAGCAAGCGCTCTTTCCTGCTGCAGACCTATCGCCGCGACATGGGCGGCGGCGAGTTCGTGCTGATGAAGGACGTGTCGGCACCGATCACCGTCAACGGGCGGCACTGGGGCGGTTTCCGCATCGGCTTCAAGGTCTAGACCTCCGCCGCATCGGGACTACACTGGGCGTCGGAACTTGCCGTCGAACGGGAGACGGGGATCATGGGCACGCTTGTATTGCTGGACCTGCTCGGCGGTGTCGCCCTGCTGCTCTGGGGCCTGCACATGGTCCAGAGCGGCATCCTGCGCGCTTTCGGCTCCGACCTTCGACGCGTCCTCGGTAAAGCGCTGGGCAACCGCTTCTCGGCCTTTGCCGGCGGCCTCGGCCTCACCGCGCTCCTGCAAAGCAGCACCGCCACCGGCCTGATGACCGCCTCGTTCAGCGCCGAAGGCACCATCGCGCTGGTGCCGGCGCTCGCGATCATGCTCGGCGCCAATGTCGGCACCACGCTCATCGTCAAATTGCTGTCGTTCAACATCGCCGCGGTGGCGCCGGTGCTGTTCGTCATCGGCCTCGTCTCCTTCCGCAGCGGCGGGCGCAGCCGGCTCAAGGATCTCGGTCGCGTCTCGATCGGCCTCGGCCTGATGCTGCTGGCGCTGCATATCCTGCTCAACACGCTGACGCCGGCCGAAAGCGCGCCGACCATGCGGGCGCTGTTCAACGCGCTGACGGGCGATCCGGTGCTGTGCGTGCTGATCGCGGCGGCGCTGACCTGGGCCGCGCATTCGAGCGTCGCCACCGTGCTGCTGTTTATGTCGCTGGCCTATTCGCACTTCATCACGGCGGAAGCGGCGCTGGCGCTGGTGCTCGGCGCCAATCTCGGCAGCGCCATCAACCCGGTGCTGGAGGGCGTCCGGCGCGGCGATCCGGCAAGCTATCGCCTGCCCGTCGGCAACCTGATCAACCGCGCCGTTGGCATCACCTTATTGCTGCCGTTCCTGCCGGCACTGGCGGGCTGGTTTGCGGCCATCGAGCCGAACGCGGCGCAGATGACGGCGCTGTTCCACATCGCCTTCAACGTCGTCACGGCGGTGCTGTTCATCGGCCTGCTCGACCCGCTGGCGGCACTTCTCGTCCGCCTCTTCCCCGCGCGGCCCGCGGCGGCCGACGATTCCGCGCCGCGCTATCTCGACGAAGCCGCGCTCGACACGCCATCGCTGGCCCTGAGCGACGCCGCGCGCGAGGCACTGCGCATGGGCGACACGGTCGAAGACATGCTGCGCAAGGTCATGCAGGCGTTGATGACCAACGACGCCGCGATCGCGGCCCAGGTCTCGCGCATGGACGATACGGTGGACCGGCTCGATGAGGCGGTGAAGCTCTACATCACCAAGCTGACGCGCGGAAACCTCGACGACCGTGAGGCGGCGCGCGCGATGGAGATCGTATCCTTCACCATCAATCTCGAGCACATCGGCGACATCGTCGACAAGAACCTGGCCGAGCTCGCCACCAAGAAGATCAAGCGCGGCCTCGCCTTCTCACCGGAAGGCGCCGCCGAACTGGTGGCCTTCCATGGCCGCGTGCTCGACGCCTTCAAGACCGCCTTCGCGGTGTTCATGTCCGGCGATCTCGACGCCGCGCGGGCGCTGATCGCCGGCAAGGCCGACCTCAAGCGCGCCGAACTTACCGCCGCCGACCGCCACATGTCGCGGCTGCGCGAGGGCCGCCCGGAAACCATCGAGACGACGTCGCTGCATCTCGACGTGCTGCGCGACCTGCGTCGCATCCACTCGCATATCTGCGCCGTCGCCTATGCGGCGCTGGCCGCCGCCGGCGAAGCGGCGCCGCAGAAAGCCGGAGAGATCGTGCCGGCGGCCTTATCGGTGCAGCCAAGGCCCGCGCGGAGCTAACGCAGCTCCGGCGTCGTCTTGAAGAAGCGCGCATGCTCGGCGAGCGCGTAACGATCGGTCATGCCGGCGATGAAGTCGGCGATGCGACGCTCCTTGCCGACGCTGTCGAGCGCGGCAAAGCCCTCGCACCACTCCTCCGGCAGATCGCCCGGCGTGGCGCTGAAGTGCATGAACAGATCGGCGACCACGCCTTCGGCGTCGCGCATGACCCGCATGACGCGGTTATGGCGGTACATGCGCGGATAGAGGAAGCCCTTGATCGCTTCATCGACCGCGGTCATGTCCTTTGAGAAGCCGACCACTGGCCCCGGCGCGTTACGGATATCGGCGACGCTTTGAGGCCCCAGCGCCGCGATGCGGCGCTCGCTCTCGGCGATGACATCCTCGATCATCCGCGTGATGACGCGGCGCGTCACCTCATGGACGCGGCGCGTCGGCTCGAGGCTGCGATAGCGGTCCTCGATCTCCCGCACGATGCCGCCAAGAAACGGCACGCTCGACAGGTCGCCAAGGGTGAACAGGTCGGCGCGCAGGCCGTCATCGATATCGTGGGCGTCGTAGGCGATGTCATCGGCCACCGCCGCGATCTGCGCCTCGGCGGAAGCCTGCGACCACAGTTCGAGATCGTGGCGCCGGTTATAGGCGAGGATCGGTTTCGGCACGCCATGCTCGGCATAGCGCGCGGTCGGCGCGCCATCGCGCGCCATCAGCGGGCCGTTGTGCTTGACCAGGCCCTCGAGCGTTTCCCAGGTCAGATTGAGGCCGTCGAACTCGGCATAGCGGCGCTCCAGATCGGTGACGATGCGCAGCGCCTGCGCGTTGTGATCGAAGCCGCCGACATGGCGCAGGATGCGGTCCACCGCGCGCTCGCCGGCATGGCCGAATGGCGTGTGGCCGAGATCGTGGCTCAGCGCCACCACCTCCGCCAAATCCTCATCACAGCCCAGCGCCCGCGCCAGCGAGCGGGCAATCTGGGCGACTTCCAGGGTATGGGTCAGCCGCGTGCGATAGTGATCGCCCTCGTGGAAGACGAAGACCTGCGTCTTGTAGGCGAGCCGCCGGAACGCGGCCGAATGGATGATGCGGTCGCAGTCGCGGCGGAAATCGTTGCGGGTCGGGCTCGAAGGCTCGGCCACCAGCCGGCCGCGGCTTTGGCGTGGATCGGCGGCATAAGGGGCGCGAGGGCGGCCGCTATCGATGGCCATGGGGCATTTTTCCGGCGAATCGGGCTGCATTGACGGAGCGGCCCGGCGCACTTAACTATCGGAAATAGCCTATGGCAACGCCATAGAGGAACCGATTTGGGAACTGAAATGGACGCGGTCACCGATAGCGCCACCCCGGTCACGGTCAGCGAACGCGCCGCCCGGCGGATCGGCGAAATCCTGAAAACCGAGCCCGCCGGCACCATGTTGCGCGTCTCGGTCGAAGGCGGCGGCTGCTCGGGCTTCCAGTACAAGTTCGACATGGACCGCGACCGCGCCGACGACGACCTCGTCATCAGCCGCGACGGCGCCACCGTGCTCATCGACCAGGTGTCGGTGAACTACATGGCCGGCTCCGAGATCGACTTCGTCGACGACCTGATCGGCGCCTCGTTCAAGATCAAGAACCCGAACGCCACCGCGGCCTGCGGCTGCGGCACCAGCTTCGCGCTGTAGGCCTGTCCGCGCCTAATTGATCTTCATCCCGGTCTTCGCGGCAAAGTCGGCGTAGGTGCCGAACTCACCCTTGACCTGTTGGTCGAAAGCGTCACCCGAAAGCGCTGCCGGCTGCGCACCGATGGCTTCGAGCTTGGCTTTCACCGCCGGATCGCCCAGCGCCTTGGCGATCGCGGCGCGGAATTTTTCGATCACGGCCTTGTCGGTCTTGGCGGGCGCGAAGGTGCCGATCCAGAACGTGTAGTCGCTGTTGGCAAAGCCGGCCTCCAGCGTCGTCGGCACGTCGGGCAATTGCGGCGCGCGCGTCGGGCTCGACACCGCCAGCGCCAGCAGCTTGCCAGCCTGAATGTGCGGCAGCGCCGTGGCGATTGGACAGAAATAGTAATCGACGCGGCCGGCGATGACTTCGTTCAGCGCCTCGGCGCCGCCCTTGAACGGAATATGCAGGGCGTCGTAGCCGGCGCTGAAGCGGAAACGCTCGGCGCTCATATGCACGGCGGAGCCAACGCCGAGAGATGCAAAGGTGAGCTTGCCCGGATTGGCCTTCCCCTCCTTGACGAAATCCGCCACGGTCTTGATGCCGCGCGACGGCGCGATAATGAGCACATTCGGCACGCTGCCGATCGCCGCAACCGTCGCGAAGTCATCGGTGGGCGAATAGCTGAGCTTGGAATAAAGCGCTGGCGCGATCGTGTGCGCCGACGATGTGGTGAGAAACGTATAGCCATCCGGCTCAGCTTTCGCGACCGAGCCCTCGCCGATGGTACCGCCAGCGCCGCCGCGATTCTCGACGACAACCTGCTGGCCGAGTTCGCGGCTGACCTGATCGAACACGATGCGCGGGATCACATCGGTGGCGCTGCCGGCACCGAACGGGATAACGACACGCACCGGCCGTTCGGGCCAGTCGGCCGCATGGCCCGGCGAAGGAACATTGAAAGCGATCGCCAGCAGAACGGCGGCGGAAAAGGCAAGGCGGCGCATTGGCGTTCTCCAGTCAATCGGACTGGCGCACAGCAAAGCAAAGCCCATGCCACTGTATACAAGGCTGCGCTGCGTTCTTGCGGCATCGGCTACTTCCGCCGCACCACCAGCGACGTGCCGTGCACGCCGATGATGGTCAGCGCCGTGCCGGCGGCGAAATCCTCGTCGCCCTCCGCCAGCCACAACGTGTCATTGAGCCGGATGCGGCCATGGCCGTTGACGAAGGCTTCGCCGGCCAGACCCGTCTGCCCGACCAGATCGAGATCGCGGCGGTTGACGGCGTCGGTGTCAGACCCGCGCGAGGCCAGCCGGCGATAGACGAAATAGCCCGCGATGCAGCAGCCCAGACAAGCGATCGCGAAGAATGTGAGCTGGGCGTTCAGCGACCAGTCGATGGCGAAGCCGACCAGCGCCGTCAGCCCCGCGGCGGCGGCGATCCAGATCACATAGTTGCCCGGCATCGGCAGTTCGCACAGCGCGATAACGGCCGCCGCGACCGCCCAGAACCACGGCGAGATGGTGCCCGTCATTTGACCTCACCGAGCTTGGCATTGCGCGTCAGTTCGGCGATGCCCGACACGGCGCCGACAATGCCGCTCATCTCCATCGGCATCAGCAGCAGCTTGGCATTGTCAGCCTGCCCGATCTGCCCCAGCGCATCGACATATTTCTGCGCCACGAAATAATTGAGCGCCTGCACATTGCCGTCATCGACCGCCTTGGAGACGGCGCGCGTCGCCTCGGCTTCGGCATTGGCCAGCCGCTCGCGCGCTTCGGCGTCGCGGTTGGCGGCGGCCAGACGCCCTTCGGCGGCGAGGATCTGCGACTGCTTCTCGCCCTCGGCCTTGAGAATGGCGGCCTGCTTGACGCCCTCGGCGGCGAGAATGGCGGCGCGGCGCTCGCGCTCGGCGGTGAGCTGCAGCGCCATCGACCTCACCACGCTTTCCGGCGGGCTGATGTCCTTGAGTTCGACGCGGGTGATCTTGGTGCCCCATGGCTGCGTCGCATTGTCGAGCACATGCAACAGCCGGTCGTTGATCTCGTCGCGCTTGGACAAGGTCTCGTCGAGATCGAGCGCGCCGATCGCGGTGCGGATATTGGTCATCGCCATGTTGATCACGGCAAGGCGCAGGTCCTGCACCTCGTAGGCCGCCCGCGCCGCCTGCAGCACCTGGAAGAACACGATGCCGTCCACCGTCACCGAGGCGTTGTCCTTGGTGATGACGTCCTGGCTCGGAATTTCGAGCACGGCTTCCTGGACGTTGATCTTGTGGCCGATGCGGTCGATGAACGGCACGATCAGGTTGAGGCCCGGCATCAAAGTGGTGCGGTAGCGGCCGAAGCGCTCCACGGTCCATTGATAGCCCTGCGGCACGGTTTTGACGCCGGCGGCGACCACCGCGAGCGCGAGCACCACCAGTGCGATCAGAAATACCAGCGATTCCATGTTGCCTCCCGTTCGGCCTGACGACGCATCGGTCATCATAGCATCAAACGTGACACGGCAATGGCCGGGCAGCGGCCCGGCCATTGATGAGGATAACGTGGTTACGCGATCCGGAACGGCTCTACTCGGCCGCCACCTGCGCCGGGGCGTCCTTGACCTCCTCGAGCTGCGGCTCGAGGCGACGCTTGAGCATGCGATCGAAGCGGTCGAGATAGAGGTAGATCACCGGCGTGATGAACAGCGTCAGGAACTGCGACACGCACAGGCCGCCGACCACGGCGATGCCCAGCGGCTGGCGCAGTTCGGCGCCGGCACCGGCGCCGAGCGCGATCGGCAAGACGCCGAAGATCGCTGCGAAGGTGGTCATCATGATCGGACGGAAGCGCAGCAGCGCCGCCTCGCGGATCGCCGCCTCCGCCGAGAGGCCGATGCGGCGGCGCTCGAGCGCGAAGTCGATCATCATGATGGCGTTCTTCTTGACGATGCCGACCAGCATGACGATGCCGATCATCGCGATCACCGACAGGTCCATCTTGAACAGCATCAGCGTCAGGATGGCGCCGATGCCCGCCGACGGCAGACCGGAAATGATCGTGATCGGGTGAATGAAGCTCTCGTAGAGAATCCCGAGCACGATATAGGCGGCGAAGATGGCGGCCAGGATCAGGATGCCCTGCCCCTTCTGCGCCTCCTCGAACACTTGCGTGGTGCCCTGGAACGTCGCGGTAATGCTCGCCGGCAGGCGCTCGTCGCGCTCCAGCCTGCGGATCGCGTCGGTCGCCTGACCGAGCGAGGTGCCCTGCGCCAGGTTGAACGAGATGGTCACCGAAGGCTGCTGGCCCTGGTGGTTGACCTGCAGCGGCCCGACGGTGCGCTCGAAGCGTGTCACCGCCGACAACGGCACCGAGGTGCCGCTCGCCGTCTTCAGATAGATGTTGTTGAGCGCGTCGGGCCCCATCTTCTGGACCTCCGGCAGCGCCTGCAGGATCACCTGATAGTCGTTCGACGGCGTATAGATCGTCGCGACCTGACGCGTGCCGAAGGCGTTGTAGAGTTCCTGCCGCACCTGATCGATGGTGACGCCGTACACCGACGCCTTCTGCCGGTCGACCTCGACCGACACCTGCGGATTGGTGACGTAAAGGTCGGTGGTGACATCCAGCAATCCCGGCAGCTGCGAGATCTTTTCGCGCATCTCGGGCGCCAGACGATACAGCGCCTCGGTGTCGTTCGACTGCATCGTGTACTGGTACTGGCTCTTCGACGGCCGTCCGCCCAGATTGATGTTCTGGATCGGCTGGAAAAAGATGCGGATGCCCGGCACCGCGTTGGCCGTGCGCCGCAGCCTGTCGACCACGGTGCGCAGTTCGTCACGTTCCTTTTTCGGCTTCAGCGCCACCAGCATGCGGCCGCTGCTGACGATCGAATTCGGACCGCCGATGCCGACGGTGGAGTTCACATAAGCGACCGCCGGGTCGGCGCGCACGATATCGGCGAGCTTGCGCTGATGCTCGACCATCGCCGAATAGGAGATGTCGGTCTTGGCCTCGGTAATGCCGGTCAGAAAGCCGGTGTCCTCGGTCGGGAAAAAGCCCTTGGGCGCCACGGCATAGAGCCAGATCGTGCCGACCAGCGTGAGCAAGGTCACGCCCAGCATTACCGGCTTGAAAGCGATGACGCGATCGAGCGCCCATTCATAGCCCCCGAGCAGCCGCGAGAACGCCCATTCGAAGCCGCGCAGCACGACGTTCTGCTTCTCCTCCTCGCCCGGATGATGGCCCTTGAGCACGCGGGCGCACAGCATCGGCGTCAGCGTCAGCGCCACGAAGCCGGACACGACGATCGCCACTGCCACCGTCACCGCGAATTCGCGGAACACGCGGCCGACCATGCCACCCATCAGCAGCACCGGGATGAACACGGCGATCAGCGAGAAGGTGATCGATACGATCGTGAAGCCGATTTCGCGCGAACCCTTGAGCGCCGCCTCGTAGGGCCGCATGCCGCCCTCGACATGGCGCACAATGTTCTCGAGCATGACGATGGCATCGTCGACCACGAAGCCGACCGACAAGGTCAGCGCCAGCAGCGTCATGTTGTTGATCGAGAAACCGAACATGTACATGGCGGCAAAGGTGCCGACCAGCGACATCGGCACCGCGAGCGACGGAATCACGGTTGCCGAGATCTTCCGCAAGAACAGGAAGATGACCAGGATCACCAGCACCACGGCGATCGCCAGGGTTTCCTTCACGTCATGGACGGCATCTCGGATCGACGTGGAGCGGTCGAACAGCGGCGTCAGTTCGATCGCGGCCGGAATCTGCGCGCGCATACGCGGGATGAGGTTTAGAGCGGCGTCCACCACCTCAACCGTATTGGCGTCGGGCTGGCGCTGGATGGCGAGCACGATGGCGCGGTCGTCATTGAACCACGTTGCCACCTTGTCATTCTCGACACTGTCGATGACGCGCGCGACTTCGCTGAGCTTGATCGGTGCGCCGTTGACGTATTTCACGATAACGTCGGCATAATCGGCCGCGCGTTTCATCGACGAGGTCGCAACCAGGGTCAGCGACTGCTTGTTGCCGTCGAGATTGCCGACCGGCGCCGCCGAGTTGGCGCGCGACACCACGGTACGGATTTCGTCCAGCGAGACGTTGCGGGCGGCAGCGGCAACCGGATCGACCTGGACACGGACGGCATAACGCTGCGCGCCATAGACCGCGACCTGCGCGACACCGGGCAGTTGCGAGAGTTGCGGCGACAGCACGGTCTCGGCGAAATCGTTGATTTCCGAGAGCGGCATGGTCGCCGAGCGCATCGAGAAGAAGATGACCGGGAAGTCGCCCGGATTGACCTTACGGAACGACGGCGGCGTCGTCATTTCGATCGGCAGACGCCGCTGCGCAATCGATAGCGCGGTCTGCACGTCGAGCGAGGCGCCGTCGATGTTGCGGCCGAGGTCGAACTGGACGGTAATGTCGGTGTTGCCGAGCGACGACGACGACGTCAACGAGGTGATGCCGGCGATGGTGGAGAGCTGGCGCTCGATCGGCGAGGCCACCGAGGCCGCCATGGTCTCAGGAGACGCGCCTGGCAGCGTCGCGGAGATGCGGATGGTGGGGAAGTCGACCGCCGGCAATGCCGCGACCGGAAGCAGGCGGTAGCCGAAAATGCCGAGCACGACGATCGACGCCATCAATAGCGTCGTCAGGACCGGACGGCGGATGCAGACCTCAGAAATATTCATCGACCTCGACCCGCCCCTTTTCAGCCCGAAACGACGCCAGTTATCCGGCGCCCCCGCCTCGCCGGTTAAACTTTCGCGATCTCACGTACCCGCCGGCTTGCCGGCCGGAGCCGGGCGGCCAGCGCCCTGCACCCGCACGCGCGTGCCGTTCGCCAGGAAGGACTGCCCGTCGGTCACCACGGTCTCGCCGCCTTTGAGACCGGACGAAATGATCGACTCGTCGCCGACCTGCCGTTCGACGACGATCGGCTGCACGCGAGCCTTTCCGTCCTCCACGACAAACACGAAATTCCCGGTCTGGCTCACGGACACCGCGTTCGCCGGCACCGTCACCGCATCCTCGACGCGCAAGGTCATGCGCGCATTGACGAGCGTGCCCGGCCACAACAGTTCATCCTTGTTCGGCATGGTGGCCCGGATCATGGCGGTGCCGGTGGACGCGTCGACCGAGTTTTCGATCATGGTCACGGCGCCTTCGGCCCGCTTGGCATCGCCCGGGATGCCGGCTTGGACCGTCGCCGTCTCCGCGGCGATCGCCTCGCGGATCGCCGGCAGATTCTTCTGCGGCACCGGGAAGCTCACATAGATCGGCGCGGTCTGGATGATGGTCGCCATCGGCGCCGTGTCGGCCGGACGCACGAAGTTGCCGACCTTGACGTTGGCCATGCTGATGCGGCCGTCGATCGGCGCGCGGATCGAACAATAGCCAAGCTGCACCTTCAGATTTTCAAGCTGCGCGCGGTTCGATTCCGCGGTGGCGCGCGACACGTTCACGGCGGTCTGCGCATTGTTGAGCGTGACGATCGGCGTGGCGTTGCGATCGACCAGATCCGAATAGCGCGACACATCGCGCTGCGCCTGTTCCAGCGAGGCCTGCGCACCGTCGATCACGGCCTGCACCCGCTTCATGTCGGCTTCGATCTGCCGGCAGTCCAGCGTGAACAGGAGTTCGCCCTTCTCGACATGGGCGCCGTCGCGGAAATGAACCGCCGTGATGGTAGTCTCCAGTCGTGCCTTGAGGGCCACGTTGGCGATGGGCGTCACGGTCCCCAGCGCATCGAGATTGACGGGAACCTTCTTCGTTTCGACCTTGGCGACCTCAACGGGCACGACGCGTTCGCCGCCGCCTTGTTGCGCCCGCACGGCCACAGGCTCGCCCGTGAAATAACCACGTGCGAAATAAACGGTGCCGGCCACGGCCAGCACGAGAACCAGAAGCAGCAACTTTCGACTTTTCATCGTCTGCAGACGGTCCGGGTCCGTGGGCCCCCCATTACCCGGACGCTCCTTTTCGCGGTTTCCGGCCGGTCGGCCGGGTCGACCGCAACGGCGGCCTGATAAAAGCGGTACTTAGCATATAACGGGCCAAACTGCACTTACCTGCGCCGGTCTGCTAAACACTCCGAACACACGCTGTTTCGCCCGATTCTGGCGCATAAATTTTTGTTTATGGGCGCCGCCGGCGCCCCGCCCTACGGACTTCGCCCATGCGTATTGCCACCTGGAACGTCAACTCCATCCGCCAGCGCCTCGATAGCTTGCAGGCCTGGCTCAAGGAGCGGGCACCGGACATCGTCTGTCTGCAGGAGATCAAATGCCAGGACGATGCCTTCCCGCGCGAGCCGCTGGAGGCCCTCGGCTATAATGTCGCAGTCCACGGCCAGAAGACATTCAACGGCGTGGCCCTGTTGTCCAAGCTGCCGTTCGACGAGGTCGCACCCGGCCTGATCGGTGACGAGGCCGACGTCCAGGCCCGGTTTCTGGAGGCGCTGGTATCGACGCCGGGCGGCGTCGTGCGGGTGGTCAGCCTGTATCTGCCCAACGGCAATCCGGCGCCCGGGGACAAATACGACTACAAGCTGCGCTGGATGGACCGGCTGCACGCCTTCGCCGCGGACCGCCTGAAGCTGGAGGAGCCCTTGGTGCTTGCCGGCGACTACAATGTCATTCCCCAGCCGATCGACGCCAAGCGTCCCGAGGTCTGGGTGAACGACGCGCTGTTCCTGCCGCCAACGCGCGAGCGGTTCCGGGCGCTGACCAATCTCGGCTTCACCGACGCGATCCGCGCCGTGACCGACGACAGTGGCGTCTATTCATTCTGGGATTATCAGGCCGGCGCCTGGCAGAAGAACGACGGCATCCGCATCGACCATCTGTTGCTGTCGCCGCAGGCGGCCGACAAGCTGACCGACGCCGGCATCGACAAGCACGTGCGCTCCTGGGACAAGCCGTCGGACCATGTGCCGGTCTGGGCCGATCTCGCCATCGACGGACGCTGAGCAAACAATCGGGCCGGACGCGGCGCTACTCGCGCCGCGATTCCATCCAGCGCTTGAGGTAGACCAGCGCCAGCGCGCGTTCGTCCTCGATCGATTGCCGGTAGGCGCCGTCATAAAGCTGCGCAACCCAGGCCTCATCCGGGCCGGATCGGCACGCATCGCGCGCCAATGTCAGCCACATCAGACCGCGCGCCGCCTGCCGCGGCACGTGATCCCCGGCAAACAACATGGCCCCGAGCATGGCCTGGGACTGGCACAGGCCTTTCTGCGCCGACAGGCCAAACCAGCGCGCGGCCGTGCGCGGATCGTGCGGCGCACCGGTGCCGTTGAGATAAAGCCGCGCCAGATAGTATTGGGCCTCGGCATCGCGGAAATACGAAGCCGCGTAGTCGAACATCTGCCGTGCCCGCTCGGGCTCGGCCTTGATCGTGGTCTTGGGAATGCCCTCGAGATAATAGTGGCCGAGCGCAACGAAGGCCGACGCGACGAAACGGGATTGCGGCCCGTCCGGACTGTCGTCGGCATGGTTGGCCGCGATCGAGCGGAAATATTCGAAGGCCTTGAGATCATCCTGGGCGACACCGTCGCCCGACTGATACATGCGGCCGAGCTTCCACTGCGCCACCGCATGGCCACGCTCGGCGGCATATTCGAGCGAATTGACCGCCTTTTCGGTGTCACCGCTCTTGAGCCACTTGGCGCCGGAGCGGAACGCGTCGTTCATCGACTTCAGCGCCGGCGGCCCGCCCGCGACAACGTCGTCGGACCGCGTACCGTCGAGCGCGAGCGCGGGCCCGGCCAAGACCAGGGGAGCCATGATCGCAAGGATCAGGCCGGCGCCCAGCGTTGCCAAACGCAAAGTTGCGTCAGCTGTCCGCATAGCACTCCTTCTCCGCCGCCCCGCCCGGATGGGTCACGGCGCCATCGACAGCCGGACCGACTTGCTGCGCATATTTCCAGAGATAGCCGGAGCCGAAATGGCTCTCGCGCGGCTTCCAGTCTTTCTTGCGCGCGGCGAGTTCGTCGTCCGACAGCTTCACATCGATGGTGCCGTTGACGGCGTCGATGGTGATGATGTCGCCGTCCTTGACCAGCGCGATCGGGCCGCCGACCGCCGCTTCCGGACCGACATGGCCGATGCAGAAACCGCGCGTGGCACCGGAGAAACGGCCGTCGGTGATCAGCGCCACCTTGCCGCCCATGCCCTGGCCGTAGAGCGCCGCCGTGGTCGACAGCATCTCACGCATGCCCGGGCCGCCGCGCGGACCTTCGTAGCGGATGACGAGGACTTCGCCCTCTTTGTAAGTCTTGTTCTTGACGGCTTCGAAGCAGGCTTCCTCGCCGTCGAAGCAACGCGCCGGACCGGTGAACTTGAGTTCGCTCATACCGGCGACCTTCACGATCGCGCCTTCTGGCGCGAGGTTGCCCTTGAGGCCGACGACGCCGCCGGTGACGGTGATCGGCTTGTCCGCCGGACGCACGACGTCCTGGTTCGGATTCCACTTCACCGACTTCAGGTTCTCGGCAATGGTACGCCCGGTCACAGTCATGCAGTCGCCGTGCAAATAACCGTTGTCGAGAAGCGTTTTCATCAACAACGGAATGCCGCCAACCTCGAACATGTCTTTGGCGACATAACGGCCACCTGGTTTCAAATCCGCGATATATGGTGTCTTTTTGAAGATTTCGGCGACATCAAAAAGCGTGAATTCGATACCGCATTCATGGGCGATGGCCGGCAGATGCAGTGCAGCATTGGTCGAGCCGCCGCTCGCCGCCACCACGGCAGCCGCGTTCTCCAGCGCCTTGCGGGTAACGATATCGCGCGGCCGCAGGTTGAGCTGCAGCAGCTCCATGATCTTCTCGCCGGCGAGCGTACAGAACTGATCGCGGACTTCGTACGGCGCCGGCGCGCCGGCCGAATAGGGCAGCGCAAGACCGATGGCTTCCGACACGGTCGCCATGGTGTTGGCGGTGAACTGGGCGCCGCAGGCGCCGGCCGAGGGACAGGCCACCTGCTCCATGGCCTCGAGATCTTCGTCCGACAGCGAGCCCACCGAATTCCTGCCGACGGCTTCGAACATGTCCTGCACGGTGATCGGCTGGCCCTTCCAAGAGCCGGGCAGGATCGAACCGCCATAGATGAAGATCGAGGGCACGTTCATGCGCACCATCGCCATCATCATACCGGGCAACGACTTGTCGCAGCCGGCCAGTCCGATCAGCGCGTCATAGCCGTGGCCGCGCATGGTCAGTTCGACCGAGTCGGCGATCAGGTCGCGCGATGGAAGTGAAGCGTACATCCCGGCATGCCCCATCGCGATGCCATCGGTCACGGTAATGGTGCAGAATTCGCGCGGCGTACCGCCGGCGGAGGCCACGCCCTTCTTGGCAGCCTGGGCCTGGCGCATCAGCGAAATGTTGCAGGGCGCGGCTTCGTTCCAGCAGGAGGCCACGCCGACGAACGGCTGGTGGATCTGCTCCTTGGTCAGCCCCATCGCGTAATAATACGAGCGATGCGGCGCCCGCGCCGGACCTTCAGTCACGTGCCGGGAAGGAAGTCGGTTCTTGATGTTGGTCTTCGCGTCCATCGTACTTTTCGGGCCCCCGCCCCATTCCGCGCCGCCGGTTGCGTTCCGGCCGGCATTGTCGACACTGGCGCAAGGCCTCCTGATTTCGACCCCGGCGTTCCCTGAACGGAACATCCGGCGGCAAGGAAATCCAGAACCCCCGCAACGGTTTGTGCCGCAATTTGGAGGCCTTCGATGTGGTTGAAGGGTATGGCCAAATCGCGGCGTGGCGAGCCATCATTGGCCGCCAGAGCTTGATTGTTCCTTAAGTGTTGCAGGCCGGACACAGAAACTGCGTGGGCCGCGCTTGATCGCCCCTGTTGTCGAAGGCCCGGGGCGGCCTGTATTCCCTTTTCCGTCCCTCGGAAACGCCGAGGGGATGGAGCGCCGCGAGGCGCCCTTTGTGGAGATCGCACCTTGCGGTGCGCTGTGCCCTCGAACGGAGGACACATGCGCCCCGCGGCGCTCCATCGCGGTGTCGTTACGGCACGGGCCGCGC